>NZ_MWVI01000001.1 GCF_002087295.1 Vreelandella lionensis
AGGTGTCTACTTTTTTAGGGGCAATCCAGGTGAATAGAAAATCGTAGCCCGTATCATCGTCGCCTTATGCACAAAGCCCCTGTGGATGCTATCCACAGGGGCTTTGTCTATTCAGCGCAACTCACTGTTCACGCCTTACCCTTCACTACTGACGCTTCACCGTTAAACCGCGTCTTTACCGGTTTCGCCAGTACGAATACGGATGACCTGCTCAAGGGGTATCACAACGATTTTACCGTCACCGATCTTACCGGTGTTGGCGACCTGGGTAATCGCGTCGATCACCTGCTCGGCCATATCGTCGTCAACGGCCACTTCCAGCTTCACCTTGGGTAGGAAATCCACCACGTACTCCGCGCCACGATAGAGCTCCGTGTGGCCCTTCTGACGGCCAAACCCTTTCACTTCCGTTACCGTAATGCCCTGCACGCCGATATCAGAGAGCGATTCGCGTACGTCATCAAGCTTGAAAGGCTTGATAATGGCTGAGATCAATTTCATTGCGACATCCTCTAGCTTGGTGGCCCACTGTTATCAAAACAGCGTTATTGAACGGTTGTCATAACCCATCAAGGTTGGCGGGGCGCTCGCATAGGCAAAGCCCGTTACCCAGTGGGTTAAGCATACACCGCCATGGGCAGAGAATAAAAAACCAGTACGTACCTAGCTAATAACAACCAGCGTGCAACCTACCTGTGAAGGACAAAAAGGCCTCCCACGGTGGGGAGGCCAAAAGGAGCACGCCAGCTCACATGATTAGCGCAAGCTTATTTCTTAACGCTAAACTCGGGATAGGCTTCCAGACCGCACTCAGCGATATCGACGCCTTCATACTCTTCTACCTCGCTAACGCGGATCCCCATGACCGCTTTCAGCACCAGCCATACCACTAAGCTTGCGATGAAGACCCAGCCAAAGATGCCCACGATACCGATCAACTGTGCACCGAAAGAAGCATCGCCATTATTCAGCGGTACTGCCAACACACCCCAGATACCGACCACACCGTGAACGGAGATCGCACCAACCGGATCGTCCAGCTTCAGTTTGTCCAACGTTACGATAGCAGCGACAACAAATCAGGCCACCTACTGCGCCAATAATGGCAGCACCCAGCGCTGAAGGAGAAAGAGGGTCGGCGGTAATCGCCACCAGGCCAGCCAGCGCGCCGTTCAGGGCCATGGTGAGGCCCGCCTTGCGGAAACCACAGCTTAGCTAGAATAAGCGCGGCGATGACACCACCAGCAGCCGCTGCGTTGGTGTTCACGAACACTTGCGCAACGTTGTTAGCTGAACCGATATCGGACATTTTCAGCTCAGAGCCACCGTTGAAGCCGAACAAGCCCATCCCCAGGATGAAGGTACCCAGCGTTGCCAGCGGCATATTGGCACCGGGAATCGCGTGGATAGAGCCATCTTTACCGTACTTGCCTTTACGCGGGCCAAGTACCAGCACACCGGCAAGCGCTGCAGCCGCACCGGCCATGTGCACAATGCCGGAACCCGCGTAGTCAGAGTAGCCCACTTCAAACAACCAGCCGCCGCCCCAGGTCCAGTAGCCAGACACCGGGTAGATGAACGCAGTCATCACCACGGCAAAGGCCAGAAACGCCCACAGCTTCATACGCTCAGCAACCGCACCCGAAACAATCGACATCGCGGTAGCCACAAACACTACCTGGAAGAAGAAGTCAGAACGCATGGAGTAGTAAGGCGCATCGTCGCCACCGGCCAGCACTGCATCGGCGCTGTTTTCAGTACCGATCAAGAAGCCCAGGTTCGGCAGGAAGCCGCCTGCGTGCTGGAGTACATGATGTAGTAGCCCACCAGTAAGTACATGGTGCAGGCAATCGCAAACAGTGCGATGTTTTTAGTCAGGATTTCTGCGGTGTTTTTGGAGCGAACCAAGCCCGCTTCCAGCATGGCGAAGCCTGCGGCCATCCACATGACCAGCACGCCGCAGATCAAGAAGTAGAACGTATCGAGCGCATAGGTCAAATCAGCTAACTCATTCATGAGGTGTTCCCCGTTTGTACTAAGAAAAGGTACTTGGAAGAGATACTTGGCGACGTTAAAACGTCATCAGCAACTCAAAGTCGGCCCTTAAACGGCGTCGGCACCGCGCTCACCGGTACGAATACGGATCACATCTTCTAACGGCGTCACAAACACTTTGCCGTCGCCGATTTTGCCGCTATTCGCTGCGTTACAGATGGTATCCAACACGCTCTCCAGGCGCGCATCGTCGACGGCGACTTCCACTTTCACCTTGGGCAGAAAGTCGACCACGTATTCCGCACCGCGGTAGAGTTCGGTATGCCCCTTTTGACGGCCAAAGCCTTTTACTTCGGTAACCGTAATCCCTTGAACGCCGTTGTCGGCGAGTGCTTCACGAACGTCGTCAAGCTTGAATGGCTTGATGATAGCGGTGATGAGTTTCATCCCGGATCTCCCCTGCTGGCTCGGTGGATAGCGGCATGGCCGCCCGAATTTAGTGCTTGCCCTACTAATGCTCATACCGTGCCACTCACTTTTTTATTATTTAAATTCAAAAACTTAAATTATTAACATAAGTAAGTGGCGGTAAGTAAGCACCGCTAGCTACTACGTGCCGGACTTGCTTTGCACCATAAAAGAACATTGAAAAAAGCTAGTCGCCCCATTTCGATGCATTTGTACACGTACGCCCACCGCGCTTAATTAACAAACGGCACATGCGAATCGTCGGCGGGTTGCGTATCCTTACTCACAAGCAGTTCACATTTATGCGTGATCGTGTAAGGAGATAGCCATGGCGCCCCAAGACCGCATTAGCCGCTTAGCCCAGCAGATCGGCGACCCCTTACAGAATGCGTCGCAAGCCCCGGAAGATATTCAGAAAGGTGTCCAGCAGGTGGTACGCGGCGCGTTTGACCGCGTGGAGCTGGTATCGCGGGAAGACTTTGATATTTTGATGGATGTGCTGCAACGCACCCGCTCGCGGGTAGAGGCCCTAGAGCGCCAAGTGGCCAGCTTGGAAGCAGCAGTAGAGGCCTCTAGCACCAACGCCGCCACGCCTGTAGAAGCTGAAGTACCGCCCGCCCCTGTGCAACCTTCCAGCACAACTAAGCCAACCGCTGACGGCGCTGAGTAAGTACGCCGTTTTGCACGGCATGGGGCAGGTTCGGCTGCCCCACTTCTTGCCCCTACCTCTCTCCCACACTCTCTCCCGTCCTCTCCCCTGCACTTAATTCAAAACCTTATACCAGTGAACAAGAATCACTATCATTGACAACCCTAGTGATAGTGCTATCGTGCGCTTATCTGCAGCCTCCCGCGTGCCGTTAAGCACCAATACGGCGCAGGCACTACGCTCCACCCACGATAGCGACTGCCCCAATGCCTCAGCAGGAACGCTTAGCAACGCCTGAAATCACCCCCTTTTCGTTGGCCCAGCTTGGCCAGCGCTTCGGCATTCACTACCGCATTGAAGACCCTTCTTCTCCGCGCCAGCCGGTCGCCACTGGTCATGTACATGACGTTAGCCTGCGCCACGGGGTGCACTTAACGCTCTCTGATTTGCAGGTAGAACGTGGCTATACCTCCACGTCTTACCAAAGCGTGCCATGGTTCTTGAGCGTTATCTTGGAAGGCACTATTCATCTCCAAATGGGCAAGCAGCAGATACAGCTCTCTGCAGGAGATGGCGTATGCAGCCACTTTGATGCCCGACACCCACTCATGGTGCATCAGCCTATTCAAACACGCCTTCGTACTGTCAATATTGCGGTTCTTGGCCACTGCACCCTTAGGCCTACCCACCCCGCCTGATGCTTCATGTTTGCATTGCTGGAAGCTCCCCAAGGCCCTCTGCGAAACGCTTTGCACCATTAGTGAGCAACCGCCCTCGCTCTGGCGACAGGCGCTCGTTTGGCAGGGGTTAGCACTGCAGCTAATTGGATTAGGTTTGCCCGAGCGTCTGACAGCGCTACCCGAGCACAAACGCCTTTCTACCCGTGATCGTCATTGCCTCACGGCGCTGCACTCGCGCATTGCTCAGCATCCCGCCGAGCCTTATAGCCTCACCGCATTAGCCAAAGAAGCCGCTATGAGCCCCAGCAGCCTGCGCCAGAAGTTTCGCGCCTGCTGGCTGCACGCTGTTCGACTATATTCGCCAAGTGCGATTACAGCAGGGGTACGAGGCACTGCAACGAGGTGAGAGCGTGCAGCAGGCGGCCCATCACTGTGGGTATCGGCATGCCAGCAACTTCTCCAGCGCCTTCAAGCGCCACTTCGGTTTTTCCCCTCACGAGTGGAATCGCTCCAGCGTATAGCCAGCGCTTGAGGTCCTTTCGCGTGCACAAACATGTCAGCGCGCATAGCAGGCTTGGCACGGCGCATACCTTTATGGCGCCATAAAAAGCAATAATTCTCATTGCTTAATAACACTGATTCCACTTCCTCCCAGGATCACTTATGGCCTCCACCCATCGTCTATTTTTACTTGCCCCCTTGAGCAGTGCGCTGCTCATCGCGCTGGCAACGCCTGCTGCGGCACAGCCGAGCACTGCTTTAGCCACCGTCACTGTGACTGCCCAACAGGCGGCGACCAAAGTTGCTACGCCCTCTATCGAAACCCCACAGAGCGTTTCGACCATCACCGAAACGCAGATGTCGCAACGCGGCGTCAGTACCGTACAGCGCGCCGCCGACTACACCCCCGGCGTGTATAGCAATCAAATAGGGGCTTCCAACCGGTTTGATTACCTGGTGCTGCGGGGCTTATCCGATGGCAGCTTGAGCAACACTTTTTTAGATGGCTTGAAGGTGATGGGCGACGCCAACTCCCATAGCAGCATGCGCATCGACCCCTGGTTTTTAGACAGCATCGAAGTGGTGCGCGGCCCTGCATCCGTGCTTTATGGCCGCGCCTCACCGGGCGGCGTGGTAGCGCTCAACAGCAAACGCCCTGAGTTTGAGCAGGGCGGCAAACTGCGTTTTAGGGTCGGCAATAATGATCAGCGCAGCGCAGCGTTTGATCTCACGGGGCCGCTGGGGGAAGAACAGCGCGTTGCGTTTCGCCTCACCGGCATCGCCAGCGCCGCTGATACCCAGTTTGGCCCAGCCGAAGAGGAGCGCTACGCCATTGCGCCACGGCTAACCTGGGACATGACCGACGCCACCAGCCTGACCGTCGAAGCGTATCTTCAGGATGAGCCAGAAGGCGGCTACCACTCCGGCGTGCCTTATGAAGGCGCGGTGATCGCTCGCAATGGCCGCCAAATAAGCAATAACTTCTTCGATGGCGAAGCCGATTACGACGCCTATAAGCGCACCCAGCGCATGCTCGGCTATACCCTTGAGCACCGCTTTAACGACCGCGTATCCGCGCGCCAACTGCTGCGCTATCTCAATTCAGACGTGACGCTAAATCAGGTGTATGGTTTTGGCTGGGCATCGCCGACCTAAAACGCATTGGCCCGCTACTCCTCCGGCAGCGAGGAGTCGCTTCAGGCCTTAACGGTGGATAATCAGTTAGAAGCCCGCCTGACCAACGGCTTCATGGAGCACACCCTGCTGTTGGGAGCGGATTACCAGCAACGCGAGAACGACGTTGCCTGGTCTTCCGGCGAGTTCCCCTCTTTGGATGCCTTCAACCCGGTCTACGGCAGCGAGCCGCTGGCGTTCTACGCGCCCATCCGGGAGAACCACGAGTTGGAGCAAACCGGCGTCTACCTTCAAGATCAAATCGCCGTCAATAACTGGCGCGTGACGCTGGGCGGGCGCTTTGACTGGGTCAATATCGATAACACCAATCGCGACAGCGGCGCTACCAGCGCGTTGAGTGACACCCAATTTAGCGGCCGCGCCGGGGTGGTGTACCTGTTCGATAACGGCATTGCCCCCTACGTCAGCTACTCGACGGCCTTTACCCCCACCAGCTTCGTCGATGCCAACGGCGACCTGCTCGCTCCCATGGAGGGTGCACAGTGGGAAACCGGCGTGAAATACCAGCCCAACGAACAGCAGCAGTACAGCGCAGCGCTGTTCCACATCAGCCAGGAGAACGTGGCTACCAAAGAGCAGCCTACCGACCCCTACCGTGCCGTAGGCGAGATTGAGTCACAAGGCATCGAACTGGAAGCCCAAACGCAGCTCACCGAGGCGCTCTCACTTCAGGCAGGCTACAGCTTTACCGACATTACCTACGCAAAAAGCGACGACGGCAACCAGGGCAATAACGCCATTTACTCCCCCCGCCATCAAGTACAGCTGTGGGGCCACTATGCCGTGCAGGAGGGTTGGCTAAGCGGTGCGGATATCGGCGTGGGCGTGCGCCACTACGCTGACATTGCCTCTGACCGCGCCAACACCGCCACCGTGCCGGACTACACCCTCGTTGACGCCACGCTGGGCTACGACTGGAGCCAAGCAGGCTTCAATGGCGTCGAAACCCGCCTGAATGTGCACAACGCCCTGGATAAAGAGTACGTGGCGTCGTGTAACTCACTGGAGTACTGCTATTTCGGTGCCGAACGCGGCGTCACCGCCAGCGTTCATTACCGTTTCTAAGCAGCGACCACACCCAGGCGCACGCGCCCTGTGCATGCCTGGGTGTTTCTATTTGCAATTGATAAACAGACTCGTTTAAATAAGGCGCTTATTGCTAGGTACTAACCTCATGCGCTGTTTCCCCCGACTGCTTATCCTGGCTCGCCGCAGCCTGCTTGCGGCTGGCCTGCTGTTGTCTACCGCCAGCCACGCCCAATGGGGCAACATCGACGGGACCATTGCCGAGACGCTGCTCGCGATTGACGCGCAGGTCAGCGGCATTGCGCAGCAGCCCGCCTACCACGACTGGGTGGGCGAGCCGCGCATTCCCGAGCATGGGATGGATATTGGCCTGCGCACCCAGCCCAACTTCGAGCTGCTGGCCCAATCGCCCCCCGAACAAACACTGCTCTCGCCTATGTTTACCGGGCTGATTCCCCGGCTGGAGAAAATTGCCCCGGTGGGCACCTTCGCCCTCTACTCACCAGGCGCGGAGACATGGCCGGAGATGCAGAGCCTTACCCGTCAACTGGGCGAGCTGACCGACCGCAACGCCGAAGCCGAGGCGCTGATTGAGAACACCGAACAGCTGATGGCTGAGCTGCGCCGCCAGCACGGCGACTCGCCCCCACTGCTAATGGTGCAATTCATGGATGCCCGCCATGTGCGGGTATTTGGCGAGAACAGCCTCTACAACGCCGTTCTAGGGCAGCTTGAACTGCCCAACGCCTGGGACCAACCCACCAACGCCTGGGGGTTTTCACTGGCCGGTATTGAAGCGCTGGCACGCTACCCCGATGCCACGCTGGTCATCGTCGACCCACTCCCCGCAGGCGTGGAAGAGCAGCTGGAAGGGAGCGGCCTCTGGCAGCACTTACCCAACGTGCAAAACGGCCGCCTACTTCGCCTGCCACCAGTTTGGAGCTTTGGCGCTCTCCCCTCCGCCCAGCGCTTTGCCCGTGAGCTAACCAGCGCGTTGAATGCCCATCACGCTGACTAGCCCGCCATCAACCTGCCCACCAGAGTGGCGCCCAACGCCTGAAATAAAGTAGGCTTAGCCAACGAGCAGGCTCATTAAACTGAGTGAGCCGATTGAGAGACGTTGCGAGGGAGCGCCATGACACTAGCCATTGTCGCCACGCGGGCAGGCGTG
>NZ_MWVI01000010.1 GCF_002087295.1 Vreelandella lionensis
AGGTGTCTACTTTTTTAGGGGCAATCCAGTAAGCTAGCCTCCATGGCATTCACCACAGCGTTACCGTGGTTGAGTGGATCACGGTACAAGGCAATCGGCCATGGAGGCAATGGGTGGTTACAGCGTATGGCGCTGCCCTAGCGCGGCCAAATAGCGCTGATAGGCCCCTTCATAGGCGGCCACACGCTCGGCATCAGGCTCCGCCAGCGAGGCCGCATCCAGATGCACCAGGCGCTCGCAGAGCGATGCTAGGCTAACGCCCTCGGGCTGTAGATCGCACCAGGCCGCTTGAATGGCTGCCCCTAGCGCGGCGGCATCGGTAATCTCGGGGCAAATCCCCTGGGTGTTGGTAATATCAGCGACCATTTGCCGCCACACCGGGCTTTTCGCCCCGCCGCCAATCAGTCGAATCTGGCTGGTGCCCGCGGCTAGCTCGCCTAGCAGCTCCAGCCCATAGCGTAGGCCAAAGGTCGCGCCCTCCATCACGCCTCGACAGAGGTTGGCCTGGGTCATATTCAGGCTGGTCAACCCGAGAAAATCGCCGGTGGCATCGGGCAGCATGGGCACCCGTTCGCCGTTGAAGAACGGCAGCACGGTGACGCCCTCGGCACCAATCGGGGCGCTGGCGACCTGTTCGCCAAAGGTAGCCAAGTCCAACCCAAACAGCTCACGCACGCGAGTCGTTGCCGAGGTCACGTTCATGGTACAGATCAGCGGCAGCCACCCCCCGTGGCTGGCGCAAAAATTCGCCACCATGGCGCTGTCACACACCACCGAATTAGGTGAGTAAGCACACACCGTGCCGGAAGTGCCCAAACTGAGCGTGACCAGCCCATGGGTAATATTGCCGGTGCCAATCGCCCCCATCATGTTGTCGCCACCGCCCGAGGAGACCACCCCGTTATCGCCTAGCCCCAGCTCCTGAGCCACTAACGGGCGCACGCGGCCAGCGGGTTCATGGGCGTCAATGATCCGAGGCAGTACACGGTCAGGGTCGAGCTCCGGCGCAATGGCAGCAAACACCTCTTTCTGCCAGCACTGGGCGCGGGTATCAAAGTAACCGGTGCCCGAGGCGTCGCCTGCCTCGGTAACCCGTTCGCCAGTCAGCCAGAAATTCAGGTAGTCATGGGGCAGCAAGAGCGTAGCAATACGCTGGTAGGCATCCGGTTGATGCTCGCGTAGCCAGGCCACTTTTGAGGCGGTATAGCCCGTTTGCAGCACCAGGCCCAGCTTCTCCAGGCAGCCCGCCTCGCCCCCCAGCGTTTCCACCAACGCGCTATTTTGAGCGCTGGTTTCGGTATCGCACCACAGCTTGGCGGGATACACCGGCACGCCATCGGCATCGAGTGCCACCATGCCGTGTTGCTGGCCAGACACACCAATACCGCGCACCTGCTTGGCATCGATCCCGGCGCGCTCAATCGCTTGAAAGAACGCGCCTTTGAGCGCCGCCAGCCACTCCGCGGGTGCCTGCTCCCGGCGGCCATGCTCCCCTTCATCCAGGCGGTGCGGGCGGCTGCCTTCGCCCAGAATGACGCCCCGTTCTACATCCACCACCACGACTTTGGTACTTTGCGTACCGCAATCCACCCCGATATACATCACAACGTTCCTTTGGACGCGACCAGAGCCTCAAGAGTAGCCCGTGCGCCTCGTTCATGCAGCGACTTCAGCGCCTCCAGGTAGGCGTTAAGGAAGCGAGGCTGGTCCACCAAGTCGCCAAACAGCTCGCGGTTTTCCACGAAGGCCGCTGGATGGGTGCGGTTATTGGCGGCAATGGCCATTAACGGCTCGCGCAAACGGTCCACGATCTCCATGGTCTGACCCTGCTCATTGACCCCTTCGGCGTAGCGTGCCCAGCTGGCCACCACGGCGGCGCTGCGCTCAATCTCACCACCCTGGGCAAGCTGCTGGCGAATCACCGGCAGTAACCATTTAGGAATGCGATCCGAGCTTTCGGCGCACAGCCGCGCCAAGGTGTCTCTGATTTGCGGGTTCGCAAAGCGTTCAATCAGCGTCAGCCGGTAGGTTTCTAAATCCACCCCCGGTACGGGGGGCAGCGTCGGTGTGCCCTCTTCGCGCATGTAGCCGAGCAAGAACTCGACAAACAGCGGGTCTTGGCACACTTCATGGGCGTAGCGGTAGCCCGCCAAATAGCCAAAGTAGGTCAGCGCCTGATGGCTGGCATTGAGCAGGCGCAGCTTCATGAGTTCGTACGGCTCGACATCCTCGACAACCTGCACGCCGACCTTCTCGAACGCCGGGCGGCCCAAGGGGAAGTGATCTTCCAGCACCCACTGGGTAAAGGGCTCGCACACCACGGGCCAGGCATCTTCAACGCCAAAGCGCTGGGAGAGCTCTTCGATATCCGTGGGCGCGGTCACCGGCGTGATGCGGTCCACCATGGCGTTGGGGAACGCCACCTCAGCGGCTAGCCAGTCGCCCAGCTCCGCACTGCGGGCGCGGGCATAGGCGCTGAACATGCGCTTGGCGACATCGCCGTTGCCTTGAATGTTATCGCAGGACATCACCGTAAACGGCGCAATACCCCGTGCCCGGCGGCGTACCAGGGCTTCCACCACCAAGCCAAAGCTGGTGGAGGGGCGCTCAGGGTGGGCGAGATCGTCGCGCACCTGGGGGGCGTCCAGGTTGAATTCTCCGCACACCGGATGAAAGTTGTAGCCGCCCTCCGTAACGGTGAGCGAGACAATTTTGATGGCAGGGTCGGCCATGGTTTCGATGACCGCCTCGGGGTCTTCCGGGGCAAACAGGTAGTTCACCATGCTGCCAATCACCCGAGGCTGATACTCACCGTCAGGGTGCTTGACCACGAGGGTGTAAAGGTAGTCTTGTGCGGCGAGGGCCTGCTGCATGCGTTTGTCGCCGGGCATGACCCCCACGCCTACAATGCCCCAATCCAGCGCTTCGCCTTGGTTCATCAGCGCATCTAAGTACATCGCCTGATGGGCACGATGAAAACCACCGACGCCAATATGGACGATGCCAGGCGTCACGGCCTGACGATCATAGGTCGGCGTCTCAACCGCCGCGCTGAGGGAACCCACATTGTGGTTATTAAGCTGGGTCATCGTCACTCTCCGGGTTATTGGCTGGGCAAGCGCGTCCTAGCGCCAGCGCTGGTCAGGTGGCACGCTGCTGGTTTTTACCAGCGCGGCGTTCAGCATGTCTTTTTGGTGGGTGCGCTCAAGCGCGCCGCTGTGGTCTTGGCCCATACAGAGCCAGCGGTTCACCAACCGCTCTACGAGCACGTCATCATCGACGTCGATCATTAGCGTCCAGTCGAACAGCGCGTGCAGTGAACGCCACGGATCTTGGTTCAATAGCAGATAATTGCCTTCCACAAGCACAATGCGATGCGCGGGGGTAATTAACCGCCCACCGGCACGGGCAAGGTCCAGCGGCCGATCAAAGACCGGCACAGCCACTGGCTTATCCGCCCGACGGATGCGCATTAAATCGTGATGCAAGCCCTCCACATCGAAGGTGTGCGGCGCACCTTTCACAGGCAGCTGTTCATCGCCTAGAACGGCGTTATCGAAGTGGTAGCCATCCATCGGCACCACTGCCGCGTGCCCTGGGCGCAGTTGATTAATCGCTTCACAGAGCAGCGCGCTGCGGTAGGATTTTCCGGCCCCCGGCGGCCCCGCCAGGGCAACCATAAAGCGCGACTTGCCTTCGGCGGCATCCAGCAGTTGGTGGCTTAACGAAACAAGATCAGGGCTCATGGGCGTCTTAGCTCATCCAGTTGCCGCCATCGACGTTGAGCGTCTGGGGGACGACGTAATCGCTATCCTGGCTGGCAAGAAACACAGCGGCGCCGGTGTGATCTTCCGGCAGCCCCATGCGGCCATAGGGCACCGCCTCGCCCACCAATCGCTTTTTCTCGCCCAGCGGGCGGTTCTCAAAACGGGCAAACAGTGCATCGACCTCTTCCCACATCGGGGTATCCACCACACCGGGGGCAATGCCGTTGACGTTAATGCGGTGTTTGATCAAATCGAGCCCGCAGGACTGGGTCAGGCTAATCACGGCGGCTTTGCTGGCGCAGTAAACACTCACTATCGGTTCGCCACGCCGGCCCGCCTGAGAGGCCATATTGATAATTTTGCCTCCCTGACCTTGAGCCACCATGGCGCGGGCCACGGCCTGCAGGGTGAAAAACATGCCTTTGGTGTTCACCGCAAACTGTTTGTCGAAGCTGGCCTGGGTCACTTCCAGAACCGGCGCCATATCGAACACCGCCGCGTTATTGACCAAAATATCAATGCCACCAAAGCGCTCGGTGACGCTCTCCACCATGGCATCGATAGAGCCTTGGTCGCACACGTTCAGCACCACGCCCCTGACCCGCTCGGCGCTGGCATCCTGCTGCAGCGTGGTGAGTGCGTCTTCGATGGCCTTGGCATCGATATCGGCCACCACGACACTGGCCCCTTCGGCCAAATAGCGCTGGACAATGGCGAGTCCGATGCCACGGGCACCGCCAGTAATCACGGCACGTTTATTGAGCAGTTTCATTGTTATCTTGTCCTTGCAGATGTAATTGCCACTCGTCCACTAAGGCGCGGAGCCCGCGCATATGAGGCAAAATTCGCCAAGCACCCGCCGCGAGCAGGCGGTTTGGCTGCTCGTCGTCGATATGGCTGGCGCCCAAAAACCAATCACCCGCATGCCGGCGGCATGGGCAGCGGTAACGCCCGCCACGCTATCCTCAACCACTAGGCAGCGGCTGGGCGGGCAGCCAAGCTCATGCGCCGCCAAGCGGTAAATCGCCGGGTCCGGTTTAGGGTTATCGACCTGCTCGGCCGTGAAAATCGGCACATCGCCCAACGCCTCTTCCAACTGCGTTGTTGCAAGCGATGCCAATCCGCGGCAGCGGCGACTGTTGGAGACCACGCCCTTAGGTAAATCGAGACTACTAACGGCGTCGTGAACCCCTGCAATCGCGGTAAGTTCTCGTGCCAGACGCGCTTCTATGGCGCTATCGACCCGCTCGGAGGCATCGGGCGGCAGATGAGGGCGGCTTAACTGCGCCAAGTGCTTAAGGATGTCGGCGGTCGTCATGCCCAGGGCTTGGCTGAGCAGCGTGGGAATATCCAGATCCGGCAGCCACTGCCCAAGGTGAGTTTCCAGGGTCTCTTCTGCCAGGGCTTCGCTATCCACCAGGACGCCGTCACAATCAAAAATCAGCGCTTTCATACCTGCGCCCCTGGCGCAGCAGGCTCAGTCGCCGCACGGTTATCCTGGCGGGTCAGGCTCGCCAGCGGGTGCTGTGACAGGCTCTCTAGCGCCAATCCTTGGGCGTCGAACAGGTGAGCACGCTCCGCGGCCAAGCCAAACTGCACGGTATCGTTCACCCGATAGGCCACGTCGCCATCGGCCATGATGGTGATCAGTAGCTCGCCCATCTGCACGTACAGCGAGTTCTGCCCGCCTAAGCGCTCCAACACTTTAATCTGCCCACTCAGCGGGCCGTTTTCATCCAGCTGTAGATGCTCAGGACGAATACCCAGCTCCAGCGCTTCATCGCTGGCGAGCTGTTCACCCGCCACAGGGATCGTGCAGGGCCGCCCGCCGGGCAGGCGCACGGTGACGCCATCATCGCCAATGGACTGCTGTTCGACGCTGAAGAAATTCATCTTGGGCGAGCCGATAAAGCCTGCCACAAAGCGGTTACGCGGGTGGTGGTAGAGCGCCATGGGCGAACCCACCTGCTCCACCACGCCATCGTGTAGTACGACGATTTTATCGGCCATGGTCATGGCTTCTATCTGGTCGTGGGTCACGTAAATCATCGTGGCATCCAGCTCTTCATGCAGCCGCGCCAGCTCGATACGCATCTGCACCCGCAACGCCGCGTCTAGGTTGGAGAGCGGCTCGTCGAACAGGAAGATGATGGGGTTGCGCACAATCGCTCGGCCAATCGCCACCCGCTGGCGCTGCCCGCCGGACAGCGCTTTGGGCTTGCGATCCAGCAGCGGCTCAAGCTGAAGGATCTTGGCAGCTTCCAGCACCTTGGCGCGGCGCTCCTCTTTGGGCACCCCAGCCAAGCGCATGCTGAAGCCCATGTTGCCCTCAACGGTCATGTGCGGGTACAGCGCGTAGCTTTGAAACACCATCGCCAAACCGCGGTCGGCGGGGCCCACCTCGTTCATGCGCTTGCCATCGATGAGAATATCGCCGTCGCTGGCGCTCTCCAGGCCCGCAATCATGCGCATCAGCGTGGATTTACCGCAGCCCGAGGGGCCAACGAACACCACGAACTCACGATCGTTAACGTCGAGATCAATGCCCTTGATGACCTTGGTGTCGCCAAACTGCTTAGTAATGTTCTTGAGTTGTAAGGTTGCCATGGGGAACTCCTTTACTTGACGGCGCCAAAGGTCAGGCCGCGCACCATTTGTTTTTGGGTCATCCAGCCGAGGATTAGGATGGGGGCGATGGCCATGGTAGATGCCGCCGACAGCTTGGCCCAGAACAGCCCTTCGGGGCTTGAGAACGAGGCAATGTAGGCGGTCAACGGCGCGGCTTTCGACGAGGTGAGGTTGAGACTCCAGAACGCTTCGTTCCAGCTCAAAATCACCGAGAGCAGCCCGGTCGACGCAATCCCTGGCAGGGTCAGCGGCAGTAGCAGGAAGAACACTTCCTGCAGAGTGGAGGCACCGTCCATCCGGCCCGCTTCGAGAATGTCTTTGGGCATATCTTTAAAGAAGGTGTAGAGCATCCACACCACGATGGGCAGGTTCATCAAGGTATAAATAATGATCAGCCCGGTACGGGTGTCCAGCAGCCCGACATCGCGGAAAATCAGGTAGATAGGCACCAGAACACCCACCGGCGGCAGCATTTTGGTGGAGAGCATCCACAGTAGCGTGCCCTTGGTGCGCTTAGTGGGCAAAAAAGCCATGGCATAGGCCGAAGGAATAGCGATGAGCAGCGCTAAAAACGTAGAGCCAAACGCCACCGCGATGCTGTTCAGCGCGAAACGGGCATAGCCCGAGCGTGCCTGCACCTCCTGATAGCTTTCCAGCGTGGGCGAAAAGATAAAGCGGGGGTCGGCTATCGCCGCCGACTCGGTTTTAAAACCGGTCAGCACCATCCACAGGATAGGGAAAAAGATAATCAGCGCGATCGACCAGCCCAACAGGGTCAATACCAGTTGCCGGATGGGCAACGAGCGAGTATGTGCTGGTGCGCTATTACGATGAGTTGTCATTGAAATGCTCCCAAGACGCCCTGGTGCCGGGGTCAGTCTTCTAAGTTCTTAGCGACCATACGGACAAGGAAAATCGCGACGATATGGGCAAAAATGATGGCAATTACCCCACCCGCCGAGGCCATGCCCACATCGAAATCCAGCAGCGCTTGGATGTAGATCAAATAAGCCAAGTTGGTGGTGGCGAGCCCAGGCCCTCCGGAGGTAGTGACAAAGATCTCGGCAAAAATCGTCAGCAGGAAGATCATTTCAATCATGATCACCACGCTAATCGCCCGCTTTAGGTGCGGTAGCGTGATAAAGAAGAAAATCGCCAGCGGCCCCGCGCCATCCATCCGTGCGGCTTCCACTTGGTCTTCATCCAGCGATTGCATCGCCGTCAGCAGAATCAGTAGCGCAAACGGCAGCCACTGCCACGAGACGATGATGATGATGGAGGTCAGCGGTAGCGATGAGAACCAGTCCAGCGCAGGAAGCCCCAGCGACTGTGCTAACCACGCCAACACCCCGTTAGAGGGGTGCATCATCATGTTTTTCCATACCAGCGCGCTCACCGTTGGCATGACAAAGAAGGGAGAGATCGCCAATACGCGGGCAATGCCCGGCCCGGCAAAATCCTGTTGAAACAGAACCGCTAAGAGCGTACCGCCCACCACGGTAATCACCAGCACCCACCCCACCAGCAGCAGCGTGGTGCCCATGGCCGACCATAGCGCGGGGTCGGTCAGCAGGTACTCATAGTTTTCCAGCCCGGCGAAGCCGGTCATCTCGGGCATCAGTAAGTTGTAACGCTGGAAAGAGAACCAGATGGTCATGCCTAGGGGCACAATCATCCAGAGCAGGAGCAGCGTTACGGCGGGCGCTTGAAGCGAAAGCGTTCTCAGCCCGCCGACCGTACGGCCAGAAGCACGTGTTCTATTCATGGAAATACCTGCAAGAAAACAGACCTGCGAGAACCACCGAAAACGCCTGCCCGTGGCCGGGCAGGCGCAGGAGTGCATTAACGTTCGATGTAGCCCGCCCGCTGCATCGTGCGCTCAGTAGCACGCTGGGCGCTATCTAGCGCCTGCTCAACCGACGTATCGCCGGTCAGCGCCGCCGCAATGGTTTGGCCTACCTGAGTGCCAATCGATTGGAACTCAGGAATACCCACAAACTGCACGCCCACATAGGGGTTCGGCTCCAGGCTAGAGTCGGCGGGGTCGGCCTCTTTAATGGCGTTAAGTACGAAGCCAGCAATCGGAGCAGCTGAGGTGTACTGCTCGTTAGCGTAGGTGGATTCACGAGTACCCGGCGGTACGCTGGTCCAGCCGTTAGTCTCACCGACAAGCTCGATATACTCTTCAGAAGTAGCCCAGGTAATGAACGCTTGAGCTGCCTCTTTATGCTCAGAGGAGGCTGGGATAGCCAGTGCCCAAGACCACAGCCAGTGGGAACCTTTGGGAGTTTCCGCGATGGGCGCGGGTGCAAAGCCAAGCGTACCGGCTACGTCGGATTCGCTCTCATCGTAGAGCTTGCCTGCCGCCGAGGTAGCATCGACCCACATGGCGCAGTTACCGCGTGAGAAGAGCGCGAGGTTCTCGTTAAAGCCGTTGGAGCTGGCGCCTGGCGGGCCGTAGTTGCTGAGCAGGTCTACGTAGAACGAAATCGCGTTATTCCACGCCTCAGAGTTCAGCTCCGGGTTCCACTGCTCATCAAACCAGCGGCCGCCGAAGGTGTTCACCAGCGTCGAGACAAAGGCCATGTTCTCGCCCCAGCCCGGCTTGCCTCGCAAACAGATACCCGCAAGGCCCTCTTCGCTACCATGGAGCTGTTCGGCCCAGTCACGCACCTGTGTTCCAGGTGGGCTGCTCGGGCATCTCAATACCAGCCTGCTCAAACAGATCGGTGCGGTAATACATCATCGAGCTTTCCGCATAGAACGGCAGGGCGTGCAGCGTGCCGTCCAGGCTTAAGCCGTCGCGTACCGATGCCAGCAGGTCGTCTTCGTTGTAGTCATCGGGCAGGCTGTCAGCGGCTCAACCCAGCCCCTTTCCGCCCAAATGGGCACTTCATAAGTGCCGATGGTCATCACGTCAAACTGCCCACCGCCGGTGGCAATATCCGTGGTCATGCGCTGACGCAGCACGTTCTCCTCAAGCACCACCCAGTCCAGCGTGATATCCGGGTGCGCTTGCTCAAAGGCATCGGTCAGGCTCTGCATAATGACCATGTCATTATTGTTCACCGTCGCGACGGTGAGCTCAGTTTGAGCCTGGGCTTGACCAGCCAGCGCAATGGCAGCCGCTAGGGTCGTGACGGGCAAATGACGCGCGAGACGCATACAGCACTCCTCTTGGCAAATATTGGCATTGTTGTTGCCTTGATCTTATTGATCATCAACCGAACAAATGATCGTATGCAAGCCAAAAAAAAGCAAAGCCTGGAGCGTTAGACTTTACGCTAATTTATTCAATTACTTGCATATTGCAGCTGCGAAGCCAGCGTTCATTCAATGGCTGCAACGATATGTCTGGCCGCAATTTCCTCGGTAATCAACCCCTTCAGCCAGCCACCGCGCAGCGCGGCTAAGATGGCAGGCGCTTTATCCCGGCCACCGGCAAGCCCCACCATGAGGCGCTTCCCAAAACGCTCCAGCGGCAGGCTGGTAACACGCCGGGTAATCGAGCAATCAATCACCTCCCCACGCCGATTCAGCGGCCACCCTAGTAGCTCCCCCACCGCTTCGCGGCCCAGCAGTTCATCCAGCTCGCTTTCGCTAATGAAGTGGTCTTGGAAAAGCGTGGCTTGGCGGTCAATACGACCAATCCCGATAAAGGCAGCCTCTGACTCTCTCGCCACATCGGCAATCGCTTTGAACAAGCGCTGTGAGAGCATGGCCTCTTTTTCCGCAAGCGACTCCGCCACCACGGGGGCAGGCAACAAAAAGCGTTCTCCACCGGTTTTATCCGCCAGCACCATTACCGCATCATAACGGTTAGCGGAGCCATCCCTTGCCACGTTGCCCACCAGCGAGACAAAGCGATGCTGTGGCCGCTCCACACGGCTTAGCGCTTCCACCGCTGCGCGCACCGAGCGCCCGGTACCCAGCGAGAGCGTCAGCGGCTCGCTGCGCTCCACCAGCCGCGCAATGCGTTCAGCTCCTGCCACGGCCAGATAGTACGCGCCGCTTTCGGGGGCTTGGGTGTCCGCAGGCACCACATCGCAGGAGGGGAGCTGAAAGCGCTCGCGCAACGCGCTGCCCAGCGCCATACAGGTTGAGATGGGGTGGTCGATATGCACTTTTACCAGCCCCTCTTGCCGCGCCAGCGCCAGCAAACGCTGCACGCCGGGCCTGGAAACGCCAAGCTGGGTGGCAATTTCGTCTTGTGTCATCCCACCCACATAGGACATCCAGGCAGCCCTCGCGGCTTGATCAAGCTTTACTTCAAACTTATCCATGGGTTGGTTCGCCGCTTATATTGAAAAACGTCATCATACAAAGCCTGCGCCAAGACCAGTAGTGTGCTATCCGCTAACATTGGCAGTACAGCGTTACGTCATTACCCAAGGGAGGCCTCTGATTATGTATAAGCTCGCATTTTTTGTTCCCATTGAAAGTGCTGAAAGCGTTAAAAACGCCGTATTTGAAACCGGCGCGGGGCGGATTGGCGATTACGAGCACACCTGCTTTCAAACGCGTGGTACTGGTCAGTTTCGTCCTCTCGATGGTGCAGAGCCACATATTGGTCAGATCGGTAAGCTGGAAACCGTTGAGGAGTTCAAAGTCGAGCTGGTCTGCGCCGACGAACATATTCAAGCTGCCATTGCCGCGCTCAAGCTGGCGCACCCTTATGAAGAAGTCGCCTACGACGTATGGCAGCTTGCCGACCTATAGAAAAAGCTAGGCGCTACCTACATAGCGCTCGCGATCTTCAGGCGTGATTTTGCTGATATGCAGCGGATACACAGCGTTTTCACGGTCGGCAAAGTAGTGGCGCAGCGTGCGCTCAATGGTAGGAAAAGCCAGCGCATCCCAAGGGATCTCGTGCTCCTCAAACAGCGCCACTTCCAAGCTCTCTGGCCCGGGGCCAAAGCCACCTATCAAGTCGGCAAAAAAATCATATACACTTGGTTGATATGCGGTAGATCAATCAGCGTGTATAGACCGCCTAAAGTGACCTCGGCAACCGCCTCTTCCCAGGTTTCTCGCGTGGCAGCCTGCTGGGTGGTTTCGGCGTTTTCCATATACCCCGCCGGTAACGTCCAGTAGCCTTTTCGGGGTGAGATTGCTCGCTTGCAGAGCAGCACTTTGGAGCCACTGACCGGCAGCGTGCCCGCCACAATGCGAGGGTTTTGGTAGTGGATCGTGCCACAGCCGTCGCATAAATAGCGGGGGCGGTCGTCACCTTCGGGAACGGCAAACCGGACTTTCTCACCACACTGACTACAAAAGTTCATCGCATTTTCTCTACGGCTGGTGGGTCGAGGCATCAACGTGCTTGACGATGCTCACCGTGGCTGGGTAAAAGAGAGCAAAGTAAATAGACTCCTATGTTAGAGAAACTGCGCAAACAGCTGCAACAGCATACCCCTCAACGGCTAGACCATGTAGCACTGCCGGAAGCTGCCGTGCTCATGCCGATTGTTGAGCGACCTGCCCCCACACTACTGTTTACTCGCCGGGCCAGCCACTTGAATACCCACCGTGGCCAAGTCGCTTTTCCTGGCGGTAAACGTGAACCGGGTGACGCTGATCTATACGCCACAGCGCTGCGGGAAGCAGAAGAAGAGATTGCGCTAGCCCCGGGGCTGGTACAACCCTTAGGGCGGCTGTCGGACGTGATTTCGCTGCACGGCATTCGCGTAACGCCCTGGGTGGGTATTATTCCTCCGGATCTACCGGTGGTGGCGGACCCAGCGGAGCTGGACGCCATTTTTGAAGTCCCTCTCAGCCACTTTTTAGATGACCAGCGCACCCATACCGACGTGATTACCGTCGATGGCGTTGCCCACTATGTGCCCAGCTATCAGGTAGATGGCCACATTATTTGGGGGCTGTCTGCGATGATGCTGGTCGAGCTGTTGGCGGAAGGGTTTGGTATGAACATTGACCTTTATCAGCGCCCACCCGGTGCTTTACGCCACTACCCCGAACGACGCACCCCCACAAGCAGTCGCTCGGCCACAGCCGAACGCGCGCCCGTTACGAGAATCACGAAATGATCGCTTTATCTGAACTGGACTCTCCCGCTCTTGACCCGCAAGCCCATTTGGAGCTGGTCGACGCGCTGGTGGAACAAGGTTGGTATGTGGGGAAAGGGGTGATCGACTCGGCTCTGTGTCAAGCGCTGCACCGCGAGATCCACCACCTCGCCGAACACGACGCGCTGGATGAGGCCGGCATCGGCCGAGGCCAGCAGCTCCACTTACGTAAAGATATCCGGGGTGATGCTATCCATTGGCTAGACCGAGAGAGCGACGCTCAGCGCCGCTACCTGGATGCTATGGCAGAGCTACAGCAGTCTCTCAACCAACCGCTATTTCTTGGCCTGTTTGAGTACGAAGCCCACTTTGCTCACTACCCTGCCGGAGCCTTCTACCAGCGCCACTTGGACAGCTTTCGCGGGCGGGCCAACCGCGTGATTTCCACCGTTGGCTACTTAAACCCCGACTGGCCGAGCGACGGCGGCGGTGAAATGGTGATTTACCATCCAGATGACCCAGCCCTGGAAGTGGCCCGCGTGGTGCCCGAAGCCGGTACGTTTGCCTGCTTTTTATCGGAAACCATTCCCCACGAAGTCCTGCCCACCCGCCAGCCTCGCGCTAGCATTGCGGGCTGGTTCCGCCGCAACGCATCAATGGGCGGCGTATTAGATCCTGCCCGCTAATTTATGAGCAATAAGAGAGAGGCAGCCCTCGCAGCAAAAGTGGCCACCTAAGAAGCGCGCAACGCCACACTCGAGGAGGAAAAGCGCCACTATCAGTGGCTAGCCGAGAGCAACACGGATCTGATCTCTCGCCACGCCCGAGACGGCGCGTTTTTGTATGCCCCTCTCAGGCCGCGCGGGAGCTGCTGGGCTATGAACCCGACGAGCTCATCGGTGTCTCCGCGTATCAGCTGTTTCACCCAGCCGATTTGAACGAACTGCTCAACAAGTCGCCACGGGTGTATTACCACGACGGTTTCTATCAGCAAACCTACCGTTTCCGCGCCAAAGCAGGCCATTATGTATGGTTTGAAACCACCAGCCGCACCCGGCGGGATGCCGAGACCGGCGAATTGATCGATATCCTGTGCGTCTCCCGAGACGTTGGGCGTCGCATTGAGGCCGGAGCGACTCGCGAGCGTTTGGCGCAGGTGGTTGAATCCACCACCGACTACGTGCTGTTTTTAGGGCCAAACAGGCGGGTATTCAGTGCTAACGAAGCCGCTCGCCGCTGCTTTGCCTTGCCAAACGAAGCGTCCACTGCGCTCAGGAGCTATACCAAGCCGAGTCGCTGCGGTTGTTAGTTGAGGTAGTATTTCCCGCCGTGGAGCGTTACGGCTCATGGAGTGGCGAGCTGGAAATGCGCACCGCAAGCGGAAGCGTGCCGGTGCTCAGTGTGGTACTGGCCCACCGCAGCCGGGGGGCCGAGCCTGCCCACTTTGCCTTGGTGAATCGCGATATTAGCGCCCGCAAAGCCGCCGAGGCCCAGGCGCGTCGCAACCAAGAGCAGATTGCCCATGCTAACCGGCTAGCCGCTGCGCGGGAGCTTGCCTCCAATATCGCCCACGAGCTGAATCAACCCTTAGGCGCTATTGCCAACTACACCAGCGGCGCGCTGTTAAAGTGCCAGCAGCCCACACTGCTCGCCAGCGAGCTACAGCTTCCGCTGGAGCGCATTGACGAGCAAGTACAGCGCCTCGCCCAGCGTCTGCGCCACCTGCGCAGCTTTGTACGTAAGCGTAGCCACCAAGTGCGACCGCTGGTGCTGGCGGACGTCATCGCGGCCGCCTGTCGGCTCTGTGAGTGGCAGTATCAGCAAGCATCGATTGAGCTAGTGGTACGCGTGCCCGATACGCTACCGCGTATCTACGCCGACCCAATTGCGCTGGAGCAGGTCATCGTGAACTTACTGTTGAACGCGCTGACCGCTAGCCGCCGAGTGAACGACGCCAAGGTTGTCTGCATGAGCGCCCGGCGAAGCGGCCAGCGCCAGATCACACTACGCGTTGAGGACGAGGGGCCGGGGGTGGAACAAGCGCACCAGCAAACGATTTTCGACGCCTTCTTTACCACCCGCGATGAAGGGCTCGGCATGGGGCTGGCCATTAGCCGCACTCTCATGGAAAGTATGGGAGGCGCCCTCTCCCTGCGCGCCGACAGCGCTAAAGGTGCCTGTTTTGACGTGTCACTGCGAACGGAGACCGATTGCCTAATGCCCTCGTCTACTCACACTTCACCACCTCCCAGCGTCATTGCGGTGGTCGACGACGATGACGCCCTGCGGGAATCGCTGGTGTGGCTGTTGGAATCGGTGGGGTTAACCACTCATGCCTTTGCCAGCGGTGATGCCTTTTAGCCACCGCCCATAACGCCTTTGGCGCACTGCTGTTAGATATTCGCATGCCGGGGATGAGCGGGCTGCAGGTGCAGCAGCAGCTAGTCGACCAGCACGCTTACCTGCCGATCATTATGATGACAGGGCACGGCGATGTGCCCATGGCGGTGGCGGCGCTGAAAAACGGTGCGTTTGAGTTTATCGAGAAGCCGTTTAATCATCAGCAGCTGATCGAAGTCGTGCAGCAGGCACTAAACAGTGCCGAACAGCAGCACCAGCGTCAGCAGGCGATAGCGCAGCTAAAAGCCTGCTTTGAGGCGCTGCGCCCGAAAGAGCAGCGCATTGTTGTTCACGTCGCAGAGGGGATGACGAACCGCGAGATCGCCGACCATATGGGTATTAGCGCCAAAACGGTTGAGGTATATCGGCTGCGTGCGATGAAGGCGATGGGGGCAGCTAATGTGGCGGAGCTGGTGCGCCAGGCAGTAGCGCTGTCATTGGTGCCTACGCTACTGCCTGTCTCCACTTAGGCAAGGGTTAGCTTAACGGCACAATCTGGCCGTTAGCCTCTTCTAACACGCGACTGACCTGCTCATAGTTCGCGCGACCTTCGCCTTCGTGCTCTTCGATCAGACTCACCACGCTCAAGAGCTTATCCATGCCAAACGCCTGATCATCGGTCGCCGTGAAGGCCTGAATGTAGACCTCGCCGTCGGCTCCCCAACCCAGCTTGATCGGCGCATCGATGATGTTCACCTGTGTGCCCACCGGCACGCGCCAGAACACCGACTCGATATCCTCAGGGTGCATGCGAATACAGCCACGGCTGGCGCGCATGCCGATACCGTCTGGTTGGTTCGTTCGTGAATCAAATAGCCGGGGATATCCAGCAAAATAGCGTATTGCCCCAACGGGTTATCAGGGCCAGGCGGGACCACGGCAGGAGGTGCGTCGCCGCGCTCGGCTGCCTCTCGGCGAATGGACTCAGGTGGATACCAGGCCGGATTTTCAAGGCGCATGGTGGTTTCGGTAATACCCAGCGGCGTATTGTAAGCGTCGCGCCCAATGCCGATAGGATAGGTTTCTACTCGGGGTGCTTCGCCATCCTCTACCTCGGGGTAGTAGTACATACGCAGCTCGGCAACGTTAATCACAATGCCGGTGCGGGGTTCATCGGGCAGAATAAATTGGCTGGGAATCGTCACTTCAGTGCCTTCGCCCGGCACCCAGATACTGGTATCAGGATTGGCCATGCGAATTTCTTCGTAGCCCACGTTGTGCTCCCGGGCAATGTCCAGCAGCGTATCCTCTTCGCTGGCGGTGACGGTATAGACCTCGCCCACCATATTGCCCGCGTCAGGCAGTAAAAAGTGTCCTTTCGGCAGCTCGGCTTCGCTAGCTAGCGCGCCCGTTGCCATTAGCCAAGTGCTTAGCGCCACCACACCGCTTGCTAAGTGCTGTTTAAACTGCTGAAACGGCATTACGTGTGCAATCAGGGTCATGCGTTCTCCTTTTTATGCGGCTCACGCTACGATTGGTGAGCCATGTTGGTACGAATATGCCCAGTAGCAGGCTACGGATCAACTCGCCAGACTGTCGCAGTAAGCTAAAAAGCAGCTTTCTCACATCGTTGATTTTAGTTAAGAATTCGCTATGTACGTTGCAAAACACGCTTCAACCCCTACCTTGAGAAGTGTCCTTGCACAGCGAAGTGCAGGGCCAACTCGGAGTACAAAGGAGTCGTCGTGCGTAACATCAGCCTGCCGTTACATTATCGCTATTAGGTTATTTAGGGATTAACAGGAGCACGGCTAGCCCTCTTCATCAACACGCAAGGAGCAATAACGATGAAACCGACTTTTCTCAGCACGCTGATTATTCCGGCTATGATGGCCACCGCAGGTATCGCCCAGGCCAATGAGAACAGCACGGGTATGGAAGCGTCTTACCTTACCCATGCGCCGGAAAACACTTTTCACTCTGATTCACTGACGGGCAACCAGGTTCGCAGTAGCGTTGAAAACGATGAAGATATTGGCACCATCAATGACCTGATTATCGATGAAGACGGCAAAATTAATGCCGTGGTCGTGGGTGTTGGTGGCTTCCTGGGGATGGGCGAAAAAAATGTCGCCATCGAATGGGAGTCACTTGAACTCACTAAAGATGAAAACGGTGAAGACTATGTGATTTCCGTTAACGCCTCTGAAGAAGCCCTGCAGGAAGCTCAAGAGTACAAGCGCGGCGATGACCTTACTACAGAGCGCGATACTGAGCTTAATAACAGCGAAGAGAACGTTAACGACAAGCCGGAGTAAGTTGCACTAATCAGCAAAAATCCACACAGTAAAAACTACGTAGTTTTTGCTCACAGAACAAGGGCCTTGCCAATCGGCAAGGCCCTTTTGATATAGCTTATTAAAACTGCAAGGCGCTGCCATGTAACAGCGCCTGACGTATTAACCTTTAAGCTTGGCTGACATGGTAATGTCAGCGTTGAGCACTTTAGATACCGGGCAGTTGTCCTTAGCGGTTTCAGCGGCTTCTTGGAAAGCAGCTTCGTCGGCACCACTGACGCTTGCTTCCACATCCAAATGGATGCTGGAAATATCAAAACCTGCGTCGCTTTGCGACAGCGTTACTCGCGCCTGGGTATCAATAGAATCGGCAGTGTAGCCTTTCTCACCCAGAATCATCGAAAGGGCCATGGAGAAACAGCTGGCGTGAGCCGCACCGATGAGCTCTTCGGGATTGGTACCCGGCGCGCCTTCAAAACGCTGCTTGAAAGAGTAGTCTGCATCCAGAACACCACTCTCTGTAGCAACCTTACCTTGCCCATCTTTAAGACCACCTTCCCAGTGTGCGCTTGCTTTACTATCCATTCTGTTCTCCTTTCCTAGGCTAGTTGGCTTATCACAGGGGAAACGCAGATATGCGTTCCGTGCCCACTCAGCGTAGCTGATTCTGTGCACTGATTCTATTGACGCTACTAAATCATGGCGACGTTGTCGCAATAACCGGTAGGGAAGGCTCAGCAGATGAGACCTGCAACGCATCAAGGGAGCGCTCTCCGCGCTCTTCAAAGGGGGCGCTGGCGTCAATCGTGAGTTCCACTCGACGGTTCGCCGCGCGTCCTTCAGGGGTATCGTTAGAAGCAAGCGGCCGGGTTTCGGCAAACCCTTGAATCAATAGCCGTTCTGGTGACATTTCGCCAGTCTCAGCCAGTACGTTCGCCACTGAAGCGGCACGCATCGCAGATAAGTCCCAATTACTGCGAAACTGAGCAGTGCGAATAGGTACGTTATCGGTGTGCCCATCAATAGACACTGTGCCGGTTAAATCACCCAGCAGTACGGCAAGCTCCTGTAACAGGCTGGAAAAAGCGGGGGTGACCGTGGCGGTCCCAGATCCAAAAGTGCCGTTTTCAGCAATCCGTACTACCACACGAAACTCATCAATCTCAATCTCTGCCACGCCGTCGGGCAGAGAAGACTCCAAAAGTGCCTCTACGCTGCTGGCAACCTGCAGGCTGCGCTGTCGCTGCTGGGTTTCCAGCATGTTCCGCATCGACTCAAGCTGTGGCTGCTGTTGCATCGTGCGCTGGCGTACTTCTTCAATCAAGGTGCGGTCCGGCGTTGCGGGAGAGAAGTGTTGCAGCGTCGCGCTGGTGCCCATCGGCACCTGCATGGCTTCGATATCCCGCTGCACCCCGAAGGCTTTTGAAAGCTCATCCGCCACGCGGCGAAACTTCTGGGCATCGATTTCAGCAAATGAGAGCAGCAGGACAAAAAAGCATAACAAAAGCGACATTAGATCGGCGTAGGTCACCATCCAGGCGGGAATATTGGTCTGTTTCTGCGCCATGGTTTATCCCTGTTTGCCTGCTGCGGTGCGCTCTTCACTGCCCTCTTCGCTACGGTGTTCGGGGGGAAGATAAATCGTTAGCATTTGCTAAAGCCCCCGAGGGTTCTTATCGCCTTTGATGGCCATGAGCGCATCAATCCACAGCTCCTGCATCTTGGCTTCCTGCCTCATTCGCACCCAAAGCTTGTCTGCTAGTGGAGTGGCAATCATGGTGGCAATCATCGCCCCATATAGTGTGGTCAGTAGCGCGACCGCCATAGCAGGACCAATGAGAGAAGGGTCGCCCATATTGGAGAGCATCTGTACAAGCCCCACCAGCGTACCAATCATCCCCATAGCAGGAGAAACTTCGCCAAGTGCAGAGAAGACTTGGCCACTCGCCTCGTTACGTTCCAGCGTTAATAGCCGTTCCTTCTCCATCATCTCTTTAATCATGTCAGCACTAAATCCATCAGCCAACATTTGCAGACCTTTTTTCAAAAACGGAGAGTTCACTTCCCGGCTCTCTAAGGCAATCATGCCTTCCCGGCGGGCAATCTTGGAGAGCTCCACCAGCTCTTCAATACTCTCTTGAATACTGGGTAACTGAAATTTAAACGCCCGCGCCGCCGCTTTAAACGCAAACTTAAACTGCGTGATGCTGAACTTAGCCAAAACGACAAAAAGGCTTCCGCCAACAACCAGCAGTAGCCCGGTAGCATTCATAAATACTTCGGGCGAGGTCCCCATAATGACAGAGGCACCTACCAGTACGGCAGCTCCTACCAAGCCAATCAGCGTTGCGAGATCCACGGCATTTCCTTAACGGGTCATCAAATGCAATTTTACGAATGTCAGGGACAGTAGAGACTCCTACCATAGGCCTCAATGTTAAATTAGTGCTATAACTAATATTGACAAACTCGCCTCCACTTCGTGTGCCCACTTCGCTTTTTGTCACTTTATCGCTAAGCTGACGACCACTTAACACTACGGTTATCTACGTAAGGACAGACCATGTCATCAGCCGATGCGCTGCGTCTTTTATTGCTTTCATCTTTATGGGGACTGTCGTTTATATTCATGCGCGTGGCAGCACCTGAGTTTGGCGCAGTGCCACTGGTGTTAGTGCGTATGGGCATTGGTGCCTTGCTGCTGGTGCCGCTGCTACTGAGCCTGCGCTCCTTGCGTCTGATCTGGCAGCACAAGGGGCCACTGTTGCTGCTGGGTATCGTTAACCATGTGCTGCCCTTCTCGCTCCTAGCGCTGGCAACCACGCGCCTAGAGGCGGGGTTTACGTCACTGTTAATGCCACTACGCCGATTTTCACCGCGCTGTTAGGGGCCGCCTTTTTTGCCACGCCGGTGCAGCGCCAGCAGTACGTGGGGGTAGCGCTAGCGCTGCTTGGCGTGTATGTGCTCTCAGCGAATCGGCTGGACTTCGGCTTAGGCGGCGACGGCTGGTTTATTATTGCCGTGTTAGGCGCCACGTTCTGTTATGGCATTGCGGGCAACTACTCTAAAACACGGCTGAGCCACTTGCCTACACGGGTGTTGGCGGCTGGCAGGAGCGCCATGTCGGCGCTGGTACTACTGATTCCCGGCGTGCTGCTATGGCCAAGCGAGCCTGTTAGCACGCTGGCTTGGGGAAATGCGCTGGCGCTGGCCATGCTCAGCACCACACTGGCGTTTCTGCTCTACTTTGGTTTGCTAGCAAGCGCTGGAGCCACCGCCACCTCGACGGTGACCTTCTTGGTACCCGTTAGCGCGCTGCTGTGGGGCTATTTGCTACTGGATGAAACGCTGAGCCTACAGGTCGTCACGGGCATGGTGATTACCCTGCTGGGAACCGCGATTGCTACTAAGCTGCTGCGATTCAGGCCTCGCGGGGCGTTGCCGACACCACGTCCCCCACACGAATAACGCTGCCATCCCCTGCTGCTAAGGTGGCATTTTGACCAAAATGCGCACCTTTTAAGTGGGGCTGGGTATTCAGCGCCAAGAGCGTTTTTAGTGGCTCGGCCTGGGTGGGAATAGTGCCCGTTCTCTGGCTAACAGTGGTGATTTTGCAGCGTTGGCAAGGTTTCCGCAGAGTTAGCTGGTATCCCTCTGCAGCCAGCGTTGCCCAGCGATCCTCTTCCCAAGCGTCATCACACTCCACCACGATGTTAGGACGAAAACGGTTCATGGGTACCGGCGTATGCCCAGTCTCTACCAGCGCTTGATTTAAGGCATCTAGCGAACCGGTGGTGGTGATCAAAAAGGGGTAGCCATCGGCAAAATAAGTGTGGGCTTCGCCACCTGCCAGAAAGTCCTCTTCCCCCGCACGGGTGAACGTGGTGGCAAAGCGCACTAGGCTGATGCCCTTGGCCTGCTCGCCAAAGGCGCGTCCCAGCCACTCGGACACCACTTCGCTCTCCGGCAGGGCTTTACAGTGATCGCCCCATACCGAGACCAGCCGTAAGTTGCCCTGGGGCTCTTCTAAGGAGATAGAAATACGCGCAACGGCGGGATGAGAAAGCACGAGGGAATCAGGGGTTAGTGCAACCGACACGGTGGCTAGGGCGGGCAATTGGCGCTGGGTGACAAAGCGCTGGTGGGAATCCACCAGCATCCAACGGCGGTCCCAGGCGAGGCCATGGGCATGAATTTCACTTTGGGTCACATCAATCCCCTGGAGGGATTTCACCGGATAAACCGTTAATTGAGTAATTTTCACAGCGGCCTCACGCGTTCTCGGGCATAGCAGGATAAAACGCTAGCCTAACGAGGTTATCGTAAGCAGCCAAACAGTTTTTAGGATGGGCGCTATAGCGTTTTACCCGCTTCGATACGATACCCCAAATCCACCACTTTCTGCTCCAGCGCTTGGCCACGGATCCGTGCCAGCAGGGCCTTTGCGGCGGCTTCACCAATTGCCTTACGGGGTGTGACAACGCTGGCAAGGCGGGGCGTCATTGCCTGACCAACATCGTGGCCGTGGAACCCGGCAATCGCCATCTGTTCCGGCACATGAATGCCCTGGCGCTGGCACTCAAAGTAAGCGCCCACGGCAACGTCATCATTGGTGCAGAAAATGCCGTCTGCTTCGGGGTAGTTACGCTGAATTTCCTGCATCAGTGCGGCGCCTCCGGTATAGGAGGAGCGCTGACTGCTCTGCAGCGTCACCGGGGCCAACCCCTGTGCTTGCATGGCTTGACGATAGCCCAGCTCACGCTGGCGGGTACGTTTATCCAAACGCACAGCCAAGTAGATAACTTGGCGACGACCACGCCGGATCATCTCGCTGACCATATCGTAGGCGGCGCGGACGTTATCGTAGCCCACCGCTTGCTGCAGCGGCGGGCGGGGAGTGTCCATGATCTCGACAATCGGAATGCCGGCGGTTTCCAGCATGCGCAGGCTACGCGGCGTATGGTCACGGTCGGACAGAATCACACCATCAACGTTATACGACAGCAGCGAGGCAAGGCTGCGCTCCTCCAGCTCCTGGCTGTAGCCGTAGTGGGAAAGCATTAGGTGGTAGCCTGCTGGCTCGGTATAGGCTTCGATACCAACTATGACATCAGCAAATACTTGGTTGGTCAGCGAGGGCACCAGCACACCGATTGAGTGGCTGGTAGCGCGGGATAACAGGTCTTGGGCGCGGTTGGGGATGTAGCCAATCTGTTCGGCGATACTAAAGATACGCTCACGAAGCCCTTCAGACACCGTTTCCGGGTCGCGCAAACAGCGGCTGACGGTCATTTTGGTAGCACCAACGCGATCAGCAATATCTTGTAATGTAGGGCGTTTTTTCTTCAATGGCGTTGCTGCCTTGTACGATGGGTGGCACCGGGGCCCTCCCAAAACGAATAGTAGAGCCCGTCGCCTATCCCTCCCTTTAGCCTAATGAGCGGCGCTGTTCGGGTACCAGCGTGGCGCTAAAACGCTCGACGATCACCGCCGGTGTTAGGCTGATGGAGAGCGTCACCGCCTCATCTGCTGCCGGTGGTTCTAGGTCGGCTAGCTGGCTGGCTAACATACTGTCGCCCTTAAAGAAGTGCCCGGCACGAGTTTCTAAGCGCTCGCGCAGCAGCCCATGCGTGCCTTCTAGGTAAAGAATACGCAAGGCGCTATCTCCTTCCCGAAGGCGGTCGCGGTAGCGCCGTTTCAGGCCAGAGCAGGCAATCACCACCGACTCATCCCGCGCCTTATACACGGCAAATAGCCCAGCCAGGGTTGCTAGCCAGTCGCGACGGTCATCGTCGTTCAGCGGTGTACCGCTGGCCATCTTGGCTACGTTGGCTGGCGAGTGGTGGTCATCGCCATCAATAAAGGTGGCTTCCATACTGGCCGCTAGCTGCTGACCAATATGCGACTTCCCCGAACCTGACACCCCCATGACGAGAATGCGATATGAGCCGTTATGATTTGAATCAGTCGTCACACGCGGCTCCTATCAGTTACCGCGCACGGCGGTGAGGTCGGGCAACCAAGTCACGATGCTTGGGAAGGCGATGAGCAGCACCAGCACCACAAGCAGCGCGGCATAATAAGGCAACATGGCCTTGACCAAAGACTCCATGGAGACTTTACCCACGCCACAGCCCACGTAAAGACAGGTGCCCACCGGCGGCGTGAGTAGCCCAATCCCCAGAATGAAGGCCATCAGCACGCCAAAGTAAGCGGCATCCACGCCGACCGATGCGACGATAGGGGCCAGCATGGGTGCCATGATCACCATGGCCGGCGTGAGGTCCATTACAAAGCCCGCCAGCAGCAACAGTGCCGCCACAATCAGCAGCAGAAGGAACGGCTCCTGGGTAATCGCCTGTACCTGACGTACCAACGTTTGCGGAACCATATTGATGGTCAAGAACCACGCAATAACGGTGGCAAAGGCCAACAGCATCATTACCATCCCGGTCAGCCTGGCGGTAAGAATCAGCATACCCATGAGTTCGCTGAGCTTGAACTCGCGGTAAACCAGCAGTGAAATCGCCAGCGAGTAAAGCAGTGCCGCGACCGCCGCTTCTGTGGCGGTGAACACGCCGCCAATAATACCGCCAATGACAATCACCGGTAACACCAGGGCCAGCCAGGCGTCTTTAAAGGCTTTCCACAGCACGTCCCAGCGGAACTGGCGCACGCCGCCGCCCTGCTTATTGGCCAGAATATAGGTGGTGACCATCAGGGCAGCGCCAATCAGTAGCCCAGGCACAATGCCGGAAATGAACAGGCGGCTGATGGAGGTTTCGGTGACGATGCCGTACAGAATCAGCGGAATAGAAGGCGGAATAATAATCCCGATCACCGATGAGACCGTATTGATGGCCGTGGCGTTGGCCGCGGTATAGCCCTGCTGCTTCATGGAAGGAATCATCAGCGAGCCGGTGGCCGCCGTATCGGCAACGGCAGAGCCGCTGATACCGCCGAAAAACATAGACCCGGTAATGGCCACTTGGCCCAGGCCGCCACGCATAAAGCCGACCAGCGCCCCCGCAAGCTCCATCAAACGACGCGCAATGCCGCCGTTACTCATTACTTCCCCAACCAAAATAAAGAACGGAATGGCCAACAGCGGGAAGCTGTTCACCCCACGAATAGACTGCTCAATCATGATCGAGAGCGGAATATCTGAGAGCACCGCCATGACCAGCGCCGCCACTCCCAAACCAAACGCGATGGGCAAGCCGATCACAATCGACACTAATAAAATGGCTAGGAAAATCCACAGCATGGTGATCACTCCCCTTGCGCGTCAGCCGACTGGCCGTGTGGTTGAACAATCACGCGTACGCTCATCCATACCCGCCAAAGCGAGACGGCGGCAATAAAGATGACGCACAGCACTAGGGAAAGACTCACGAGGCTCAAGGGCACGCCCATAATCGCAGAGCGCCCGCTGGAGCGTGACAGCACTTGATAGCCGCCAAATACCATGACCAACATCAGGCCAGTAATAATCAAGTGCTGCAGGCAGTAGAGCATATGCGCTAGACGTAGCGGCAAACGCCGCACCAGTGCGTCCACGGCAATATGCTCATAGCGAGCAAACGCAGCGGCCGCACCAATAAACACCAGCCAAATAAACAGCATGCGCGCCAGCTCATCGACCCAAGGCAGCGAGTGGTTAAATAGCGAACGGCCCACCACATTGCTGGACACCGCCACAATCAGCGCCACTAAAATGGCGCCGATCAAATACTCCATGCCAAGCGTTAACCAGCGAAACAGCGCGGGGCCTTGACGCGTTTCAGTATCAATTTCCAGCAGCTTGCGATTGGGGTCGTCTAAATAGACCGACGGATCTTCAATCGTAGGCGCTCTCAAAGAGGATTCAGCGTTGGGAGGTGTTGAGGAGGATGTCATAAGAACTCCAGGGGCACTGACAAGTCGGGCAGGCACAATGGCCTGCCCGATGGCGCGCTTAATGGTGCGTATTAGTTGCTAGCATCTTCAACGATCTGTTGAATTTCAGCGATCAGATCTTCGCCAATGCGCGGCGCCCACTCTTCATAAACGGGCTGCACGGCGTCTTGGAACGCGGCCAGTTGCTCATCGATCAAGCGAGTGATCTGCATACCGCGGGCTTCTAACTGCTCACGGGACCAGTCGTCATACTCAGCAGAGAGTTGAATTTCGTACTCGGCGGATTGACGCGCGGCTTCCAGCACCAGCTCTTGGTACTCGGGTGGCCATACGGTCCCAGGTACGCTCGGAAAGCATCATGATGAACGGTGTGTAGACGTGGCGGGTTTCGGGGCCGGAATCCTGAACTTCGTTGAAGTTAGAGGTCAGGATGGTGCTCCAGGGGTTTTCCTGGCCATCGACCACGCCCTGCTCTAGGGCAGAGAACAGCTCACCAAACGCCATCGGCGTGGGGTTAGCACCTAATGCTTCCCAAATCGCCAGGGGCACCGGGGTCTTCATGGTACGTACGCTCAAACCGCGAACATCCTGGCCTGCGACATGTTCTGGCGTTTCAACGGGGCGCGCGCTGTTAGAGAGCTGGCGGTAGCCGTTTTCAGAGAAAGTGAGGCCTTTAAGCCAGTGCCTTCAAAGCCATCTAGCATCTCTTGGGCAACGTCGCTCTGCATCACTGCAATGGCGGCTTCACGGCTGGGCAGCAGGAACGGTAGGTCGGACGCCGACAGCGCTTGCACATAGCCTGTGGTTGCGGAGCTAGATGGGTACGTCATATCCAGCGTGCCGGTCTGCAGCATTTCCATCATCTGAACATCGTCGCCCAACTGGCTGTTGGGGAACACGTTGACCGTGATACGGCCTTCGGTACGCTGCTCTAGAATCTCGCCAAAGTATTGGCTAGAGAGAAACTGCGGAGAGGTTTCAGAAAGGCCAATGCCCATGCGAAGCGTATGGCTCCCGTGGTCCGCCACGACATCCCCTTCAATGGCCGGCGGGTCGGAAAGCTCGGGGCTTTGGGCATGCGCCATGCCAAAAGTAAGGGTGGTTGCACCAACTAAGGTAAGCGTGTTGCGCCAAATCGCTGTCATGACGTTATCTCCAAACATTCATTGTTGTTGAGTGCTGAACTGCTAATTGCTAAGCGGTTATGAACGCTGCCGTGCTATCGCGCCTGTTACGTCGGAGTGTTGCCGGTAAAATCCAATAAGCGAAGGCTAGTGACCATTCGGCTGGGTGTCAAAGCAAAACTGCCAACTTACGACCAACGTCTAGGGATAGCCACTCACCGCCTAGCGCGCTACATTACCCGATATGCATCCTGTCCTGGAGTCCACATGCCTGCGTTAGACACTTGCAGCGAACTAGAGCTAGACCATCAGCTCTGCTTCGCCCTCTATTCAACATCGTTGATGATGACAAAAGTTTATAAACCGCTTTTGAAAAAGTTAGGGCTTACTTACCCGCAATACCTAGTCATGCTGGTACTTTGGCAAGAAGATGGCATTACTGCAGGGACGCTCAGTAAGCGCTTACTGACAGACCCTGGCTCGCTGACTCCTCTCCTAAAGCGTTTAGAAGCCGACCAGCTATTGCGCCGCCAGCGTAGCGTGCAAGATGAGCGCGTGGTGGAGCTATTTCTGACCGATAAAGGCCGTTCCCTGCGCGAGCAGGCGCGTCATATTCCCAGTTGTATGGTGAATGCCAGCGAGAAGTCTATGGAGGCCTTAACGCAGTTGAAAGAGGATTTGGTTCAACTGCGCGATAGCCTGCAAAAAGCCAAGTAGTGCGACTCTCGTCCGTGGCACTACAAACTTTCTGATCATCTAGCTTGCGCACAAAATAAAGCCGCACTAAATTAATAGCGAATGCGTAATTAACCTGATGTACCAGTCACTATCCAACCATAACGACTGAGCCCCATAAACAGGAGAGACTCAATGTCGATTGAAACGATTGCTTACCGCGCACATGCTCATGCCACGGGTGGCCGTGAAGGTTACGTCCCCATAAAGTAGGGATAACTCAGTAAGCTAGGCTAGGCGATTGCACTGTTTTTTTCTTACCTGATGAACAGCGAGGCTATGATGACCGATACGACCTATACACCACCGAGCGTATGGAAATGGGAGCCGGGCAACGGCGGTAAGTTTGCAAACATCAATCGTCCGGTAGCGGGCGCCACCCATGATAAAGCGCTGCCGGTAGGCAAACAGCCGCTACAGCTCTACTCCCTCGCCACGCCCAACGGTGTGAAAGTCACGGTAATGCTAGAAGAGCTGCTGGAAAAAGGTATTGAGGCAGCCGAGTACGATGCGCACCTGATTCAAATCGGCGAAGGCGACCAGTTTGGCAGCGGCTTCGTTGAGGCTAACCCTAACTCCAAGATCCCGGTGCTGGTGGATCACAGTATGAACCCGCCCCAACGGGTGTTTGAGTCAGGGGCTATTTTGCTCTATCTCGCCGAGAAATTCGGTGAATTTCTGCCTACAGACCCGGCCAAACGCACCGAGTGCCTCTCTTGGCTGTTCTGGCAAATGGGCAGCGCTCCCATACTGGGCGGCGGCTTTGGTCACTTCTACGCCTACGCGCCAGAGAAGTACCAGTACCCGATTGACCGCTACACCATGGAAGTCAAACGTCAGCTAGACGTACTGGATCGTCACTTGGCCGACAACCGCTTTATGGCAGGCGATGAGTACACCATTGCCGATATAGCGATTCACCCCTGGTACGGCGCGCTGGTGAAAAACCGCGTGTATGAGGCCGCTGAGTTCCTCGAGGCACACACCTATACGAATGTGCTGCGTTGGACCGAAGAGATTGATGCCCGCCCTGCGGTACAGCGGGGCCGCATGGTAAACCGCACCTGGGGCGAACCAAACGAGCCGCTTCACGAGCGCCACGACGCCAGCGACTTCACCGAGAAAACCGAAGATAAGCGTTAATTCGCGTATCAGGAAAACGTACGATGTTCGATCCGAAATACGCCCAGCTGATATTTTCATGCCTGATGGCACTGTTTATGTCATGCATTATGTCGCTGGTGATCACGCTGTATAACGTGGGGCTTGTGGAGGGGATTGTAGTGATTTGGCTCAAGGCGTGGCTGTTTGCCTTTGCCGTCGCGCTGCCGGTGATCAACTTGGTCGCCCCAATCGTGCGGCGTTTGGTGAAGCCACTGGTCAAGCAGCCGCACTAACGCCGCTCACGCATTGAGTCCCATTAACCAAACGGGGCCTGCTCATCGCAGGCCCCGTTTGTTATATCATGATGCGTTAAAACTGATAGCGCACGTTGGCCGTAACGCTGCGACGGTCGCCGTAGCCACAGTCACCGCCGTCATAGCGGCACCAGGAGACATACTCTTCGTCGGTGGCGTTTTTCAGATCCACCGAGAAATCCCACTCGCCCATAGTGTAACCCACCATCGCATCTACAGCGTGCTGGAAGGCACCACCGGCGCGCCGCCAGAGCCAACGTTGTCGCCGACATAACGAACACCCGCCCCAACACGCCAGTTATTTCCCACATACAGGCGGTTCCACCAGGAAGCCTGCTCTTCGGCCACATACGGCAAGCGAATACCGGTGCCGTCGTTAGTGGCGTTTAAGTTGGTATACGCCACTTGGGTTTCAAACTGCTGCCAGCGCTTATTTACCCTGTAGCTCCCAGCCATCGACCACGGCACCCACTTGCTCGACGCCGCCCGGAGTAACGCCATCGCTAATGCGGTTTTGCTGAGTAATATCAAAGTACGCCGCGCTCACGGCCAGGGATTGATCTGGAGATACGTACTTAAAGCCAATCTCCTCCTGGTCGCCGGTGGTGGGCTTCAAGGGGCTTGGGTTGGCCGTACCATCGGTGCCCAGGTTCATGGCGAACGCTTCGGAGTAGCTGACATAGGGTGAGAAGCCGTTATCAAAGCGGTACATCAGCCCCAGCCGGCCGGTGGTCTCACCTTCATCACTGACCGTATCTGGGCCAGATAGCGCCAGCGTGCGGTTCTCTGCCCAGTCACGGCGCAGGCCCGCTGAGACGACCACAGGGCCTACTTCGATATGATCCGCCAGAAACACGCCGACTTGTTCAATCTCATTATCCGGGCGGTCAGTGGGGTTCAGCGAATCCAGCTGAAGATTGCCATACTGAGGGTTATAGACGTTGAACTGCCCGCCACCATTGGCCACCGAACTATAGTTATCCTGAGACCAGCGAGCGTCCTGACGGTCAATACCTGCCACCAGCGTATGTTGGGTATTGCCGAGCGCAAACTCGCCTTCCAGGCGCGCATCCATATTGAGAATGCGCGTTTGAGCATCGGCCATAAAGATGGTCCGATTCACATTGCCGTTAGCATCGGGCACGCTGGGGATATCCACCCAGTGCTCGCGGGTTTCGGTGCTGGAATCGGTATAGCGGGCGGTGGCAGCAAACGCCCAGCTGTCGTTGAGCTGGTGATCAACAAACAGCGTTGTTTCGGTCTTTTCCCGGTCGTAGCGGTCCCAACCCGGCTCGCCAACAAATCGCTCCGAGCCAATAAAGCCCAGTGAACCCGGCGCTAACGTGCCTGCCTGGGGAAGAAACTGCGCCGATACCTGACCTTTGTTTTCCTGGCGGTTCAGTAGCAGCGTAATGTTGGTGGCGTCGCTGGGGCGCCACGTAAACGATGGCGCAAACAGGTAGCCATCATCTTCAACGTGATCGACTTGGGTATCGCTATCGCGGGTTAACGCCACTAAGCGATAAAGAAACTCGCCCTCTTCATCGGCCGCCCCGGTCACGTCCAACGCCAGCTGCTTGCGGTCGTAGGAGCCGTACTGCGCCCAAACCTCACCGCTGCGCTCCTCTTGGGGTAGTTTAGAGACGCCGTTGATGATGCCGCCCAAATCAGCTTGGCCATACAGCATGGAAGATGGCCCGCGTAACACCTCCACACTCTCCAGCGCGTAGACGTTGGTGCGCACGGTGTTGTAGGAGCCATACACTTGGCGCAAACCATCCAAATAGCGGCCTGCATCTAGCCCGCGCACTTTAGCGCTGTCGCCACGAGTGTCGAATCCGAAGTTGCCCGCGTACACGCCGGGGGTATACAGCAGCGCATCTTGAATGTTTTTGGCACCGCTCTCCTGAATAAACTCTTGGTCGATCACTGACATGGAGTAAGGCTGTTCGGCCAGCGGCACATCCAGCTTGCCTACTGAGGGCTCCCGCTCAGCATCGCTGTACCCATAAAGACCGGCCGATTCAGCGGTGACTTCAACCGTATCCAGATTGACGCTGCTCTCTTGTGCATAAACTACCGGCACAGCAGCAGCCGAGGCTAAGGCAACCGCGACGCTCAGCGTGCGCAGGCGAAAGGTAGGTACAGGTTTCATCGTGAAAGATCCCAGAGCGAATATTAATGTTAATGATAGTAGTTTTTATTCGCGAAAATATAGGAGGCTATACAAAGGATGTCAACGGAGGCGAAAGGTGAGTTGAGTCGGACAGGAAGATGCGTTAATGCAAATATTTCTCAAAAAATGACTGCCTGCCGAAGGTCGGCAGGCAGTACAAGGGGCTCTTCGCTTGCGAGGGGGCTGACATTACTGCAGGCGAGAGTTATTCAACGCGTAGTTCCACACCCGGTAAAAGTAGAAAATATAGCCAAGCCCCAGGGTCAGAACTGAGAACACCATCCACAGAATAATATGGCCAACATTGCTGAAGATATTGATATCGCAAACCATTTTCCGCTCTACGCCGGTTGCGTTATCCACCACGCTGGTGCGGTTGATCACGAAGCGAGCGAAGGAGTAAGGAAAGAAAAACAGCGCAATGCCAAAGGTAATAATGGTGAGCAACACCCAGATGAGCAGGTGGCCAATAATATCTAGAATCGAGAGGTCAGCTTTAATGTTCACAGGTCGCCCTTACGCGTTAAGAAAGGGGCGAAGATTACCACTGTGCTCGCTGCCCGTGAACGGCCAGCAGGTGAAGCCTGCGCTTTAAGGGCCGCCCACCCCTGCTAAGCTGGATTCACCTTTTCCTTCCCCGCGCTTTACCACACTTAGCGAACCGTCGGTTTCCAGCACCACCGCCTGAGCAGCCTCTAAACGTAAAAGCCCGCTGCTGCGTACGGCAGAACGCACTTCACCCTGCGTTACCCGCGCCTTCCTTAGCGACGCTTGCAATAACTCCCCGTCATACAGCAGCAGTATCGGTTCCCCCGTGACGAGCCGCTTTACCCAGCTGACACGCACGCTCAGCCACGTAATGATGAACTGCAGGGAAATCAACAGCCCTAGTGCCAGCGCACCCTCTGCCAACGCCACGTCTTTCGATAGCAGTACGGTGGCAAGCGTAGAACCCAAAGCCACGGTCACAATAAGATCAAAGGCGTTCATTTTGGATAGCGTGCGATTACCCGAGATACGTAAAAACACGATCAGCACCGTGTAAGCAAGTAACCACACCACCAGGGAACGGGCCAAACTTTCCCAACCGCTAAAAAAGACCATTTCCATTGGCGCTCACCCCTGAGTGACGAAAGACAGATGCCTTCCACCACCCAAGGTAGCAACCATAGTGCCTGGGTGCGATGCTATCCGCTGGATTTAGGCTTCATCAAAAATTAAAATTGCTTGGTAAGCGTCAACGCACCAAATTTATCCTGTTCATCCTGGCCATCGAACTCGCGGGTGCGCGGCACGGCTGCGAAGGTTACCTGCCACTCTTCCCAAGCCAATGCCAGCCCGGTAGAAACATCAGCCACCCACTCGTTACGGTCTACTGAGTGACTATTTCTAAAGGTGTTGCCATCCAGCGTCAGGTTCTGTGCCATGTAATATCCCTCCACGTTTGCGAACAGGTACCACTGCCAGCCACTGCTGCCATTTAGCTGATGGCGGCTGCCAGGATTAGGCGTTAACGTAGGAATACCCTGGGCATCGTCGCCCCAACGAACGCTGTAACCAGCGCTGGCATAGGTATACAGGTTGCCAAGCGCCATCCCGACACCGGGGCCGTGGGAAAACTGTTTACTTGCCAGAGGCGTGTCATACCACCACTGGCGGCGCATGGTCAGGTTGACGATTGCCTCATCGCCCAATTGGTTTTGCCAACCGCGCGGCCGGTCACTATCGGTAACACGGTGAACCTCCCGCTGAATGCTATCCGCCTGGGAGGAAGGGCCTACCAAGCCAACATCCAAATGCAGGTCGGTGGCCTGCTGCCAACGGCCCATCGGCTTATCTTCATAAAGCGACACACCGCCATACACTAACCCCGCGTAAGGGCGGTCATCCTCAATCAGCTCGCGGCGCTCAATCACATTAGGCGTATAAATTTGATGCACTAGGCGGTAGGAGGCGCGATCAGCTTGACTGATGATACTATCCGGCAACGCAGCCGCTAAACGCTGGGGCCAGCTTTGTGGTTCGGGGGTAAACATCCAATTCAACTCGAAGCCACTGGTAAAGTGGCCATCATCACTGCTGGCAAGTCCATCGTTTGCATGCTTAATGGAAAGCGAACTATCGTCGGCCAACGCAATAGCGGGCAGTAAGCTGAACGGTAATACAAACGGCAGCACGGCTTTGCAAAAGATGGCTTTAGAAGATTCATCTCTGCGATGAAGAGCAGACGGCGTCATGGCTCATTCCTTGAGTTGAGAGCTGGGCAGGTGGCAGCCTATTAGCGGGGGGGGCAACCAACATTGCTGATTGTATGTAAACATGCAAATAGATAGCAAGCTACTTTATGTAATGCATGTCACACGCAATGCCTACCCACCCTGAGGTACTTCCTTGTTATAACGAACTGGCAACCAGTCCGTTATTTAACGCTAGCACATGAATACCTATCGCTCCCGTAATAGCCACTGCGGGGTGATCTCGTGCTGGCCGTTTTCATCAGTGATAAACAGCGAACCGTCACTAATCATGACGGCCCAGTTAATCGCCCTCGGTAGGCCTGCTGCCACGGTGGCCAGCGCCTCTTGCGGCAATCCAGCGACGTGCACATTTTTCAAGGAAGCGACGGCGGGCAGCACTTTGCTTTCCCAAATATCCACGCGGCCATACGCCAGCAGCGAGACCCGCTCAGCGCGGCGCGAACACCAGGTTAAGCGCTCGGCGTCGGGCAAACCGACCTCTATCCAGTGCAGCACTCGGCCATCCAGGCTTTTTTCCCAAAGCGCAGGCTCATCAACATCAGACAGCCCCCGCCCGAATGCCAGCGATTCGCTGTACCAGAGGATATAAGCAATCAGCCGGGAGCACAGACGCTCTTCTGTTTCAGAAGGGTGGCGGGCTACCGTGAACCGCAACGTTTCATAGACGTTGCGGTCCAGGTCGGTCAGGTTAACGTCGACTTTATAAGGGGTCGCACTTAGCGCCATAACATGAATCTCAACATTCTCTAGTGATATGCGCGCCAGTGTAGCGGATTTGTGTGATCACCGCGCAGCCATCCACGCGCTGCGCACTACCCTATCGCGCGTTCGTCACTCAGCAGGGTGGCATGCTTCACTGTTTCTTCTTCATGCATCGGCTCACGCCATGTCTCTTTCAGCGCAGCCTCGTACCACTCCTGCATGGCGGGTAGGGCTAACAGGCGCTGCACATAAGCGAGGGAGGCTTCACTCAGCGGCAGGTTGAAGGTTTGTATCCGAAACGCCACCGGGGAGTAAAACGCATCCACCGCGGTAAAGCGCTCACCTGCCAGAAACGGGCCGCCAAAACCCGCAAGCCCCTCCTGCCACAGCGCATCTAAACGCGCCAAGTTGCCGTTAAGCCCAGGAGAGAGTTCATTCATCGCCACGCGCACGCCACAGTTCATGGAACACTCATCCCGCAACGCGCCAAAGCCGCTATGCATCTCGGCACTGGCGGAGCGCGCCCAGGCCCGCGCCTCACGCGCTTGCGGCCATACGTTCGGGTGTGTTTCCGCTACGTACTCTACAATCGCCAGCGAGTCCCACACGGCAACATTGTGATCGTTATCCACCAGGCACGGCACTAAGCCAGACGGCGAAAAGCGCTTAAACGTGGTGTGACTTTCCCCGAACCCACCTTCAAAAGGCATTAAATGCTCGTTAAAGGGGATCTCCAGCGCTTTGAGCAGCACCCAAGGGCGAAGTGACCAGGAAGAGTAGTTCTTGTTAGCGATATACAGATCAAACATGCCGCGCTCCTTACGGTGAACATCACAGTGACTGGCCCTACCGTGCTGCCTGGACCAACGTATTACTTCCGAGCCCCATTAATACGCCTCCGCCAATCCGTTGAATCAACCGGGAAGAGCCATGAGACGTTTGCAGCCATGCGCGAAGCGGGCTGGCCAATAGCACCACCACCACATCCGCTGACGAGAACAGCACGTTGGTGGCAATGCCTAACCAAAGCAATTGCCATGCGACCGGCATGGCAATATCGGGCTGCACAAATTGCGGCAGAAACGCCACGAAGAAAAGCGCCGTTTTAGGGTTAAGCACTTCCACCAGAAAGCTATCGCGCAGTACCCGCTTGGTTGAAGCGAGCGGGAGTTCGTCACTGCTCGTGCGAATGCCTTGTTGCCATAAACGCACGCCCATCCAGAGCAAATAGAGTCCACCGATGATTTTCATCGCGAGATAGGCAGGTGGAATGGCCGCAAACAGCAGCGCTAACCCCAGTGCGGCGGCGATAACATGCACATAGCAACCAAGATGCACCCCAGCCACCGCCAACCAGCCCGCCCGTCGGCCACGTCCCAGCGTTTGTGCTGCGGTGTATAACATCGCAGGCCCGGGTAAATAGGCAAACCCCAGCGCGGCAAGAAGAAAGGCGGCCCACTGCATCGCGGTCACTCCGGCATAGTAAGAAATAGTAAGCCTGAGAATAAAATAAGGGGTGACGCGTGCGCCACCCCTCAAATAAGTAAAACTCGAAAAAAGAGAGCTTAGAAAAAAGAGAGCTTAGAAATTGGGTTTGCGCTTCTCGACAAAGGCGCTCATGCCCTCTTTCTGCTCCTGGCCTGCAAAGCAGAAGGCGAACAGGCTGGTTTCCAGCGCCAGGGCGCTATCGAGGTCCTGATCCATGCCGTCATGCACGGCCTGCTTGGCGCCGCGTACCGACTGCGGCCCGTTACCCTTCAGCTGCTTGGTAAGCTCTTCAACATAGCTTTCAAGCTCGGCCTGGGGCATTACCCGGTTGACCAGGCCAATGCGCAGCGCTTCCTGAGCATCGATCTTGCGCCCGGTCGTCACCAGGTCGATGGCCATGGCGGGACCGACTCGGCGCGGCAAACGCTGGGTGCCGCGAAAGCCGGGAATGACGCCTAGCAGGACTTCCGGCTGGCCGAAGATGGCGTTGTCGCTGGCGACGGCCCAGTCGCAGGCCAGCGCCAGTTCGCAGCCGCCGCCAAGGCAAAACCCGGACACCAGCGCGACCACCGGCACGGGCAGTGTTTCCAGGCGCTTGATGGTACGCAGTGCCTGGCTGGCAAATGCGCGGGCCTCTTCGGGGGTTTTATCACGCATTTCAGTGATGTCTGCCCCGGCCACAAAGGATTTTTCCCCAGCGCCGGTAATCAATACCGCCCGCAGGTTGGGGTGCGCTTCAAGCTCGACTAAATGCGCTTCCAAAGCGCTGAGCACGTCGCTATTCAGCGCGTTCAGGGCTTTGGGGCGATTAATGGTCAGGCGCACTACACCGTCGTTATCAACCTTCTCGATCACTGCGTCGCTCATGATGGCTCCTTGATTGTTATTGCGCTTGTAAGTGATGACCACTCAACCCTAGCGAACGCTTGGTTGGGTGGCAATCACTTCTTTTGTCGCGCTTCAATCCGGTAGTTGGCTACTCGTAGATATAGAACCCACGGCCGCTCTTACGGCCCAGATAGCCTGCGGCCACCATGCGCTTGAGCAGCGGGCAGGGGCGGTACTTGGGATCGCCAAAACCTTCCTGGAGCACATCCATGATCGCCAAGCACACGTCCAGGCCAATCAAATCCGCCAGCGCCAGCGGCCCCATGGGGTGGGCGGCACCCAGTTTCATGGCGTCATCGATGGCTTCCGGCGTGGCGGTGCCTTCCTGCACGATAAACGCGGCCTCGTTGATCATCGGCACCAGCAAACGGTTCACGGCAAAGCCCGGCGCATCGCCCACCGGCACTGCGGTTTTGCCCAGCGCCTTGGTCAGCGCTTCGATGCGCTCTACGGTGGCATCCGAAGTTTGCTCGGCGCGGATCACCTCGACCAACTTGAGTACCGGCACCGGGTTGAAGAAGTGCATGCCTACCACCCGCTCAGGGCGCTCGCAGACCGCCGCCAGACGAGTCAGTGATAGAGACGACGTGTTCGACGCCAAAATAGCGTCGCTACTTAAATGGCTAAGATCCCGAAACAGCTTCTCTTTCAATGCGGGCTGCTCCGGGGCAGCTTCGATGATCACGCTGCAGTCGCTGAGCGCATCTAGCGCCGTGGTGGTAGAGAGTCGAGCCAGTGCTTCTTGCTTGCCCTCTTCGCTCATCTTCTCTTTGGCAACAAGCTTCTCGAGCCCTTTATCGATGGCATTTTTGGCGCGGGTGAGCTGCTCGTCGGCGACATCGTACAGCCGAACGTTAAAGCCACTGGCAGCCACCACTTGGGCAATGCCCTGCCCCATGGTGCCTGCGCCTACCACGCCAATCCGTTGTTCGCTCATTGCTGCTCCCCTGACTGGTGCTGTTTGGCTTCTTCGCGCAGCACGAATTTTTGAATTTTGCGCGTCGATGTTTTGGGCAGCTCGCTAAAAATCACCGTCTTAGGCACTTTAAAGCTCGCGAGATGCTCACGGCAGTGGGCGATAATATCCGCCTCGGTGACCTCGCCGTAGCCAATTTTTAACTTAACAAACGCACAGGGCGTTTCGGCCCCACTTTTCGTCCGGCTTCGCGACGACCGCCGCCTCTTCAACCGCCGGATGGCTGTAAATGGCATCTTCCACTTCGATGGTGGAGATATTTTCACCGCCGGAGATGATGATATCTTTCGAGCGGTCTTTAATCTCGATATAGCCGTCGGCGTGCCATACCGCCAAGTCGCCCGTGTGGTACCAGCCGCCCTTCAGCGCTTTTTCCGTCGCCTCGGCGTTTTTGAGATATCCCTTCATCACGTTGTTGCCGCGCATCAGGATTTCGCCGATGGTTTGGCCATCCTTGGCAACGGGTTCCAGCGTGACTGGATCGGCGACGCAGAGCGCTTCCAGCATGTGGTAGCGCACCCCTTGGCGGGCCTTGATTTTGGCACGGGCCTCCAGTGGCAGCTCGTTCCACGCCTCGCGCCAAGCACAGACCGTGACCGGGCCGTACACCTCGGTAAGCCCGTAAACGTGGGTCACTTCGATGCCCAGCTTTTCCACCCCTGCAATCACCGAGGCGGGCGGCGCGGCACCGGCGGTGGTCCTTTTACCGGATGATCAAACACCCGCTTTTGATCGGCTGGCAGGTTCACCAACCCATTGAGCACAATCGGCGCGCCGCTAAAGTGGGTGACGCCCTCTTCGGCAATAAGGTCGGTGATGCGTTTGGGATCGACTTTGCGCAGGCACACGCTAACGCCCGCATTGGCGGCAATGGTCCAGGGGAAGCACCAGCCGTTGCAGTGGAACATCGGCAGCGTCCACAGATACACCGGATGGTGGGGCATGGCCCACTCGAGAATATTACTCACCGCGTTCAGGTAAGCACCGCGATGGTGATACACCACGCCCTTGGGCTTGCCGGTGGTGCCGGAGGTGTAGTTCAGCGAAATCGCCTGCCACTCGTCGTCGGGCAGCCGATAGGCGTAATCAGCGTCGCCCTCGGCCAGCAGCGCTTCGTACTCCAGCTCGCCAATGCCTTGGGTGTCGCCCAAAAACTCTGGGTCGGCTACATCGATGATCAGCGGCTTGCTTTCCAACTTGGCAACCGCCGCTTGAATCACCTCGGCAAACTCAGGATCCACCAGAATCACCTTGGCTTCACCGTGGGCCAGCATATAGCTAGTGGCGTCGGCATCGAGGCGAATATTGAGCGTATTCAGCACGCAGCCCGCCAGCGGCACGCCGAAGTGGGCCTCGAACATCGCGGGAATATTGGGCAGCATGGCGGCCACCGTTTGCCCGGGTTGAATGCCGCGCTTTTCCAGCGCTGAGGCTAGCTGGCGGCAGCGTGTCCAGGTCTCTGCCCAGGTGCGGCGCGTTGCGCCATGCACGACCGCGGGGTAATCCGGATAAATAGCCGCCGAGCGCTCAATAAACGTGAGCGGTGAGAGCGCCACATGGTTGGCAGCGGTCGGCGGTAAGTCTTGTTCAAAGATGGAGGTCATGATCGGTTCCTGCACTCTCGGTTTTATTATTGACGATTTTATTATGAGCGACGCTCGCGAATAGGCGATGCCTAATGAACACCGCCGCCCTTAAGGCGGCGGGGACGTTAGTAGGCGGCGCTATCAAACTGGCCAAAACAGTGCCCACCAGCCTCAATCACGGCATGCTGGGCGCGGCCAACCGGCAGCCATTGGTGAATGGCAAACTCGGCGCTGCACAGTTTGGCGCGGTAAAACGGCTCATCGCTGCCGTCTTTTAACGCCTGTTGGGCATGCAGCGCCGCGATGCCCATTTGCCAAGCGCACAGTACGTGCCCGGCAAGGTTCAACAGCGGCGTGGCGTACGCCTGTACGGCATCGGGGCCGTGTTCAGGGTCGCTGCCCTGCTCCAGTACCAAGGCCATGGCGGCGGGGAGGTCGTCAGCGCCCGCCGCGAGCGCACTGCCCATGCTGGCCAGCGACGCTTCACCCCGCAGCGCTTCGGCCGTTTTATGCACATCATCGATCAGCGCAGAGAGTGCCGCACCCCCGTCTCGCTGCAGTTTTCGGCCGGCCAAGTCCAGCGCTTGAATGCCGTTGGTGCCTTCATAGATAGGCGCAATGCGCGCATCCCGCAATAGCTGGGCCGCTCCGGTCTCTTCCACGTAGCCCATGCCGCCGTGCACCTGCACGCCCATAGAGGCAATATCCACCGCTTGGTCGGTCGAGAAGCTCTTCACAATCGGGATCAATACATCGGCGCAGGCCTGAGCGGCTTGGCGTTCGGCGTCGCTCTCTGCACGGCGAGCGATATCTAACTGCCCGGCACAGTAGAGCGCCAGGGCACGCAGCGCATCGGTACGGGCACGCATAGAGAGCAGCATCCGGCGCACGTCAAAGTGGTCGCTGATCGTGCATTCGCTGCCGCCCCGCTGTTTGGGGGAGCGGCCCTGGGTACGGTCGTGGGCGTAGGCAAAGGCGTGTTGGCAGGCGCGTTCGGCCACGCCAATTCCTTGTATGCCCACTTTATGGCGCGCCTCGTTCATCATGGTAAACATGTGGTTCAGGCCGCGGCCTTCCTCGCCTACGAGGTAGCCCACGGCACCGCCGTTTTCCCCAAAGCTCAGCGTACAGGTGGGCGAGCCGTGAATGCCGAGCTTATGCTCGATGGAGGCGCAGGTGACGTCATTTCGCTCGCCGAGCGTGCCGTCGTCGTTCACCAGAAATTTGGGAACCAGGAACAGTGAAATGCCCTTATTACCTTCCGGGGCATCGGGCTTACGGGCAAGGACGAGGTGAATGATGTTCTCGGCGGCGTCGTGTTCGCCCCAGGTGATGTAGATCTTTTGGCCGCTAATGCGGTAGCGCTCGCCTTCAGGAACGGCTTTGGTGCGCACTTTGGAGAGGTCCGACCCCGCTTGGGGTTCGGTGAGGTTCATGGTGCCAGTCCAGGAGCCTTCGACCAGTTTAGGTAGGTAGGTCGCTTTTAAGGCATCGCTGCCGTGATGGGCCAGCGCCTCAATGGCACCGGCGGTGAGCATCGGGCATAGCCCTAACGCCATGTTCGCGCCGTGGAGCATTTCCTGTACCGCGCTGGCCACCACTTCGGGTAGGTTCTGCCCGCCCAGCTCTTCAGACACGCCAATACCGTTCCAGCCGCCTTCAACATAGGCGTGATAGGCGGCGGCAAAGCCTTCAGGAGTGGTGACGCTGCCATCAGTATGGCGCTTAGCCCCCTGGCGGTCGCCCGTGCTGTTGAGCGGGCCCCAGACATCGCCCGCCAGTTTCGCAGCCTCTTCCAGCACAGCCTCGACGAGATCAGGCGTCGCCTCTTCAAACCCCGGCAACGCCAAGGAGCGGTGCGCTAACATCTCTTCGAGCACAAAGCGCAGATCGCGGACCGGCGCGGCGTAGTAATTCATGGCAAAACCTCAGGCAAATGCGGTGAAATAGTAAAAACACTATCGCCGATAGTAGTTTCCCTACTTCTTCCACACCATTAGCCCAAGGTCTCACCTGTTAACCGTCTTAGCGGCTTAATTGCGCACCTCAGTTTCCACATCGTCGTAGTAGGTAATGTGGCTTTCATCTTCCTGGGGCGGCCCCACCACCGGCTCGGCCACGTCTACCTCAGGCACTACGTCCGAAAGGCCTTCCAGGTGCTCGTGTTCAAGCGCCCCTTGTACCAGCTCCTCTGTCACCACCAGTTCGGCACCGGCGGCGGTCATCGGGGTTGTGGGTGTAAAGGGTGCCACCGGCACCGGTGCCGGACGCACGCTACGCCGCCAGCCGAAGAACAGTACGAAGAACAGGCTTAGCGCACCAAACGCCCAGAACAGGCCCGCATCGCCCATGGCGGTCATCACCGGCGAGATCATCAGCGGGCTGATGGTGGCACCAATCGAGTTAATCAACAGAAGGCCCTGGCTCATGCGCACCAAGGCACCAGCAGGCGCGCGGTCGGCGGCATGGCTAACGGCCACCGGGTAAAGCCCGAACACGCCTCCTCCCAGTAAAAAGAGCAGCACGGCGAGCAGCGGCGTGGAGAGCGGCAACCACAGCATGGCCGCTGAAATCACTACGCAGAAGGCGCTGATACCAATCAGCACCATTTGGCGATCATGGCGATCCGACCAGCGGCCAATGGGGTACTGCAGCAACATCGCGCCAAGGACGAGCACGGCCATCATCTGGCCTACCTCGTTTACGCTCATACCAATGCGCTGTAGATAAAGCGGCAGCAGCGTATAAGCAGCGGCCACCACCATGCCAGAACCTAGACTGCCCATCACGCCGGTGGGTGTCATGGTAATCAAGCGGAGAGGCGGTAGCGGTTCGGCGTGTTCGATCAGCGGCGACACGCGGGGAATCATCGCCATCGGCAGTACCGAGAGCGACGCCAACAGGCCAATTACCATAAAGGGCGCGGTGTCGCCCATGGCGCTGGTGACACCGAGCATGAGCTGCCCCAACACACCGGCGGCATAAAGAGAGATCATATAAAGCGCCAGCAGACGGCCGCGCACTTTCTGGTCGCCCGCTGTGAGCAGCCAGCTTTCAATGACCAGATAAACACCCACCGTGGCCCAGCCGCCAATCAACCGCAGCGCAAACCATGCCCAGGGTTCAAAGAAAAGGCCTTGCAGCAGTACCGTCACTGCGACCAGCGAGGCAAAGCTGCCGTAAGCGCGGATATGGCCGATGCGCAGCAGCAGGCGGTCATTGACCATGGCACCCAGGGCTAGGCCGATGAAATAGGCTGACGAGACTATCCCGATCACCGTCGCCGATTCACCTGCTGCGTCTAAGCGCACGGTAATCAGCGTGGCGAGAAAGCCATTGCCAATCCCAAGAATAAACAGCCCTAGTAGGGGCGCTAGCGCCATGGCCAGCAGTTGCCGCGACATGCGTACCTCACCTGCTCAATGGATGAATCGTTGCCGTTAACACGCCATCACATCAAACAGGCAAGAAAACGGGCGCGCAATTATTGCTTCCATAGGCGCAAAGTCAATGCTTTTTCGCCCTTATGGCAAGCAGATTAGTGTTTTCTAAAAATTACCACGTCGTTGCCAGTAAATTCGACTGTTTAAACCCTGTTCAGCCGCCCACCAACGGAAGGTCGCTTCACTAAAAAAGCAGACGTGGGTTGGGTCGTTAATATAGTGCCAGCGGGCGAAGGCTTCTTGGCTAGTGACCCGCTTGGTCATCAGCCCAAGATAGCCTCCGGGTAGCAGTTGCGCGACCCGCTGGTTCAGCACCTCGCCCGGTGCCGCCAAGTGCTCCACTACTTCGGTGGCGGTAATGAAATCATACTGGCGGTTCAGGTGCGCATCATGGGGCGCGTAAAAGATGTCATACACATCTATATCAAAGCCCGCTTCCTCAAACATCACCGAGAGCGTTGGCCCAGGGCCGCAGCCAAAATCCAGCCCTCTTTGCGCCAGGAGCTAGCTTTGCTGCTAACGGATTAAATAAACGCCCCAAAAAGCGCCGATATCCCGTATCCTGCGGCGAGTTTGGTGCTGGTCGTACTCGGCTTTTTCAGCGGCAGCGGTTAAATGCTGCTCGCTAGGCACAAACACTAGCGCACACGTGGCACACTGGTAGTAATCACGGCGACGGTCTTGGTGGTACAGCGCAGGCTCCTGCGCGTGGCATAGCGGACAGCGTCGCATCATCGTATTCTCTGGTTTTTACGTTTGTATTAAGGAAAGAGGCATGCTCTCAGGTCTGGATCATCTTGTGGTTACCGTGACCGATATGGGTCGCGCAGTGGATTTTTACTCTCGCGTACTGGGCCTGGATGTGCGTTATCGGGACGCACAGGGCGTTGACTTGATGCTGGGTGACACGGCCCTGCGCTTGCACCAAACCGACACCGATATCGCGCCGATCTCAGCCACGCCGACACCGGGCAGCCTGGACTTATGCTTGCGCTGCCAGCTGCCGTTGGATGAATTCAAGCAGCACCTGGATGCCTTAGCCATTGAGGTAGAGCTTGGCCCCGTGGCCCGCCAGGGTGCCAGCGGCCCGATTGAGTCGCTTTACCTGCGCGACCCCGATGGCAACCTACTGGAAATCTGCCGCCCGGCAGCGCGTTAAGCGCTCAACCCTAGGCGTGGGTGGCCTGCGGGTGATAAGTCACACCGCCCACGCTATCATAGCGCGCAGAAAAGGTGTCCGCTGGATGCTCGAATTGAACTGAATAGAGAAGGTACGCCCATGCGCGATGACGCCCAATTGGAAGGCGAAGTGGTCAACCACCACGCTTCGTCGGAAGAGACCTCCCCCGCCCCAGACACTACCATGGCCATGGTGATTTAACGCTCTCTACCTAGCAAGCTTTGTGTTGGGTTTTACGTCACTGATCGGCGTGATTATTGCTTATGTCTACCGCGGCAAAGGTCCAGTATGGCTAGATGAGCACTACCGCTATCAGATCCGCACCTTCTGGATTGGTCTGCTCTACGGCAGTAATGCTATGCTGCTTACCCTGATTCTTGTTGGCTTCCCCATGCTGTTGGCGCTGGTCGTGTGGTTTATTGTGCGCTGCGTAAAGGGCTTTAAAGGGCTGCAGGAGAAGCGCGCGCCCTCCAATGTCGATAGCTGGCTGCTGTAACCCATGACCGAACAGGCAACTCCCCCAGCATCGCGCTTTCAAGCCCGTGCCATTTCTACACTGTGGCGCACGCTTTCTCGCTGGCCAGTGCGCGGGCTGTGGCACATCGCGGCCTTCGTTGGGCCCCAGGTCTATCGCTTTAGCAAGCGCGAGCGCCAGGTGACAGAGATCAACCTGGAAGTGGTGTATCCCAATACACCTGCCAACCAGCGCAAATCCCTGGCCAAACAAAGCCTTCAGCACTCCACCGCGACGATGTTAGAACTCGGCCACGCCTGGATGGCCCCGCCCGAGAAGGTAGAAACCAGCGTTTTAGCGGTACATGGCCGCGACAAGCTGGATAACGCTCGGGCTGAAGGGCGCGGCGTGATCGTGCTGGCCCCCCATTTTGGCAACTGGGAAGTGCTGAACTTTTGGCTCTCCAGCCACTTTCCGTTTACCGCCATGTACGAACCGCCCAAAATCGCTGACTTAGAGCCGATTATCCGCCATGGCCGCGAGCGCATGGGCGCGAAGCTAGTACCCACTAACTCACGGGGCGTAGCGGCACTGCTCAAAGCGCTGAAGCGTAGCGAGGCCATTGGTATTTTGCCGGACCAAGAGCCGGACTGGGGTAGCGGCGTGTTTGCGCCGTTCTATGGCCGCGATGCCTATACCGCGACGCTGTTACCCAAACTGGTGGCGCGCACACAGGCACGGGTGGTCACCGGTGTGGCCCTTCGTATTCCTGGCAAAGGCTTCGAGATCCACTTCCTAGATGCTGACGAGCGGGTGTATAGCGCTGATGATACAGAGTCAGCTACCGGCGTGAATGCCAGCGTTGAAGCCTCCATTGCCCTGGACCCGGCGCAGTATCAGTGGGAGTACAAACGCTACCGCAAAGTGGTGGAAGAGCAGCAAGGGCTGCCTAACGCCAACGATTTCCGTCTCTATTAAGTGAGGATGGGCATGACTGAGCAGTACCTCTCCAAACAGGATACGCGTCCCACGCAAATTATTTATGCCCTCTATTTAGCAGGGCTAGTCACGGCTAATGTCACGCTATTGATCGGTGTGATTATCGCCTATGTCTATCGCAAAGAAGCAGCGCCTTGGCTACAGGCCCACTACCGCTACCTCATCCGCACGTTCTGGATCGGCAGCCTCTACTTTATCGTCACGTTTACCCTGAGCCTGATCTTTATCGGTACGCTGCTCTGGCCGCTGCTGGTGGTATGGCTAGGCGTGCGCTGCATTATCGGTTGGGTGGCGGTGCGTAAAGGCCAGCCACCGGCACGGCCCGGTAGCTGGCTCTGGTAAGTGCGCTCAATTACTCGTCGCTGTGGCGAGCGTACACGTCATCCAACCGCTCGATATCATCCTCGCCCAGGTAGCTACCAGACTGCACTTCGATCAGCTCCAGCGGGATTTTGCCCGGGTTCTCCAAACGGTGCAGCGCGCCAATGGGGATGTAAGTGGACTGGTTCTCGCTGACCAAAAACGTGCGTTCACCCACCGTCACCTTAGCCGTGCCGCTGACCACCACCCAGTGCTCGGCACGGTGGTGGTGGCGCTGCAGCGAAAGCCGCGCCCCAGGGCGCACGGTAATATGCTTCACTTGGTAGCGCTCGCCGCTGTCCATGGCTTGAAAGCTGCCCCAAGGGCGATGGACCTGCGGCGAGGTATGCGGCTCGCTGCGCCCGGCCTGGGTCAGCGCCGCGACAAGCTGCTTAACGCCCTGCACCTTGTCGCGATGGGCCACCAGTACACTGTCCGACGTTTCCACCACGATCAGGTCTTCCACGCCAAGTGTGGCCACCAATCGGTGGTTCGCTACCACTAACGAGCGCTGAGTATCGCTCAACACCCCATCCCCGGTGACCACATTGCCCGCTGCATCAGGCGTATGGGTCGCCATCAGCGCATCGAAGCTGCCTATATCGCTCCATTGGGCATCCAAAGGCACCACGGCCGCTTGGGAAGCAGTGCTCCATGACCGCGTAATCGATCGATTCGCTGGGGCAGCGCTGGAACGCCTGCTCGTCCAAGCGCAGAAAATCCAAGTCACGGTGGGCGCGGGCTACGGCTTCTTGGCAGGCGGCCAGCATGTCTGGCTGAAGCCGTTCAAGTTCCGCCAAATAGCGGGAGGCGCGCAGCAAGAACATGCCGCTATTCCAGAGCGTATCGCCCTGCTCAAGCAATGCTTTGGCGCGCTCTAGCGCGGGTTTTTCGATGAACGCCTCCAGATGGTGCCCTGCCCCCAGCGCATTGCCACAGGCAATGTAGCCGTAGCCGGTTTCTGGGTGCGTCGGCACCACGCCAAAGGTGACCAAATAGCCCTGCTCCGCGAGCGGTTCAGCACGCTGCACGCTATCGGTAAACGCTAGCGCATCGCCTATCACGTGGTCTGCAGGTAACACCAGCAGCAGCGGGTCTTCGCCCGATTGCCTTGCCAGCAGTGCCGCGCAGGCAATCGCCGGGGCGGTATTGCGCCCTGCTGGCTCTAGTACAATCTGGCCCTCTTGCTGAACTTCGCGAAGTTGCTCGGCCATTAAGAACCGGTGCGAGTGGTGGCCCATCAGCATGGGTGGTAGCGTCGCAAACCCCTCCAGCCGTGCGAGGGTCTGCTGAAGCAAACTCTGCGCGCCGGTTAAACGTAAAAACTGTTTGGGCATCTGCTCGCGGGAAAGCGGCCAAAGCCGGGTGCCGCTGCCACCGCTCAGAATAACCGGTTGAATCATGGTGTCGTCCTTGGTGATGGTGCTGAAGGGCCAAAGTCCTGCTGCAGCCAGTGGCGCAGCTGGCTCATACGCGGCGCATCCTGCGGGCGAGCCAGAGGGGGCAACATGCCATCCACAAAGCCGCGCTGTTTAAACTTTGCCAGTAGCGCCGGGTCGCCGCTGATAATGTGCACCGGCACGGCGGCGCTGGCATCCTCGCCGGTAATCAGCGGTGCGGGCTGGTGGTCACCCAGCACAATCAACAGCGTCTGCTCATCGGCCACGCGCTCAGCCCAGCGCCCTGTCACGCTAACAGAGTAGTCCACCGACCACGCGTAATGGTCACGGATGCGCTCCAAATCTCGCCAGATCACCTCGGGTGGGTCGCCTGCGTTCTCCCAGGGCGCATAGATACTGCCGTCGCCTACCAGCGACCAGTTCTCCAATACTGGTAACACCGGCGTCCAGGGCGCATGGCTGGAGATCAGCGCTAGCTGCGCAAACAGCGGTGAATTACCCAGTAGCTCTCGCTGGGTGTAGTCCAGCGTAAATTGATCCGGCATGGTCACCCAGTTAAGCGGCGGCCCCGCGTAGGGAATATCCTTGGCAGCTGCGATCTCGTCAAAGCCATAAGCGCGGCCTTCGGGCCATGCCAGAGTAATCGCAGGCATCACGCTCAGCGTGCGCTGGCCGGTCGCACGAAAGTCATCAATCAACGTCGAGTGGCCGCTATCCAGCATCAGCCGGTACCACAGCTGATTGGCGATCCAGCGTCCGCTAAGCGTGGTGGCATGGGCCAGCCACGACTGCCCACCGCGTATGGGGGATTCCACCAGCCCCGACACCACGTGCAGGTCGTTTTCTGCTAATCGGCGATTAATATCTTCCAAAGTCAGCAGCAGCGTTCGGTTATAGCGCGGGTCGTTGAGCGCAGAGACACCATAAGATTCAATAAACGTCAGCAGCACGTTACGCCCCGCCAACCCAGGCAGCGCCTGAACCGCCAGCGGATTTTCTTCCAGCTGTTCAGTAAAGGCTTGCCGAGCGCGATGGGTTTCCACCACCTGCTCCCACTGAAAACGTGCGGTATTCACCATGGGAGGCGGTGTATTGGGAACCAAGCGGCTACCGTGGAACTCTAACAAGGCTAAACACATCGCCAGCCCTAGTACTGCAAGCGCCAATTTCCCCGACCAGCGGCCGAGCCTCAAGTGAGTGGCGGGCAGCAGCAATCGCAACAGTCCCCAAAGCAGCATAAGCAGCAGCACGCCGCCAAACAGCATCCGGCAAACCGCTGCGAGTTGGCCTACATTACCTACAAGTAAGTGGTAAATAGAGCGCACCAGCGGTACATCCAGGTAGAGGTTAAGCGGCCTTCCAAAGGCAGTGTAAGTCGCAGCTTCACCGAGATTTGCTGCCGTTGCCAGTGCCATGATGCTTACCACGCCCACCCCTACCACACGCCGCCAAAAACCCGGAGGTAACAGCAGTATGGCTGGGGCTATAACCCATGCTTCCCAAGCGATCAGTGGCGAGCCCAGCGTGCCAGAACGCCACCATAAGGGAAGGATAAGCAGCAGGTTAAGCGCGCTGGCCGTTAATAGAATACGGAGCATTGAGACCTCATGGACTACTAGCGGTGAACAGAATATCAGCGGCATAACCGGCAAGCGGCACACGCGCCTCGCTGCGTTTAAATTGCCATTTTTTAACCTAACTTGTTAAGCGTATAGTTTTTGTTCAAATATTTCACACAATGACGTGTTGTTAACTCTCTTATTGGTAACGAAAGGAACTCGCCCATGGGTTGTCGTACTGCTGCAAAATGGATGTTGTCATTAGGTTGGTTACTCGCCCTTCCTGCTTCAGCCAGCGAAGATGCTGTATTTCAACAGGTACTAGAACGTGCCAAACAGTTAGCTGCTTCCCCCTATCAAGCGCCCGAGGCAAATCTGCCTGAAGCCCTGCAGGCGTTAAATTACGACGGTTACCGGAAAATACGCTTTAACCCAGAGCGCGCCTACTGGCGCGATGAAAGCCCTTTTAGCCTGCAGCTATTTGATAGCGGGTTTCTATTCCAAACACCGGTGACGCTGAACTTGGTAGAAGCAGGCAAGGAAACACCGCTCGACTTCACCGCCGATGACTTTCGTTACGACGGCGAGGCAAGCACTCTGCTTGAGCATGATTTAAGCGGCAGCGGCCACGCCGGGTTTAGGCTCCACTACCCAATTAACAACTCCGACTACGCCGATGAGTTCGCGGTGTTTTTAGGCGCCAGCTACTTTCGTTTGGTTGGTCAGCATCAGGCCTACGGGTTATCCACCCGTGGGCTGGCGATCAACACGGCCTCCTCCCAAGGCGAAGAGTTTCCTGCCTTTCGTGAATTTTGGCTGGTCACACCTGACAACGACACCGAGAGTGTCACGCTGATGGCACTGATGGATAGCCCGTCGCTCAGCGGTGCCTACCGCTTTACCCTCACCCCCGGCGAACAAACCGAAGCCGAGGTGGAAGCCGAAATTTTTGCCCGCAGCGATGTGGAGAAAGTAGGCATTGCGCCGCTCACCAGCATGTTCACCTATGGCGAAGCCTCGGCCCAGCGGCCAGACGACTTCCGCCCCCAGGTGCATGACTCGGACGGCCTGTTAATGCATACCGGTAGCGGCGAATGGATTTGGCGGCCGCTGAGAAACCCCACAGCGGTGAGGGTCTCAAGCTTTGCCGACGATGCGCCCCAGGGGTTTGGCCTGATGCAGCGAGAGCGCGACTTCGACCGCTACCTTGACCTGGAAGCCAACTACCACCGCCGCCCCAGCCAGTGGGTAGAGCCGCTGGAAGCCTGGGGCCAGGGCCGCGTGGAGCTAGTGGAAATCCCCACGCCAGATGAAACCAACGACACCATCGTGGCCTGCTGGGTATCCGACGACACGCTAAGTGCCGGTGAATCCCAGCACCTGCACTACCGCACCTACACCCTTAACGAACAGCCCGAAGAGCACACCCTTGGGCAGGTGATTCGCACCCGTCAAGGCACCGCCGCCGTGCCGGGTGAAACGAATTCCTCCTCAGCGAACCAGCGCCAGTTTGCGGTCGATTTTGCCGGAGGCGAATTGGATAACCTCGCCCCAGAGGCCAAATTAGCGCTGGATATCAGCGTGCTCAATGGCGAAGCGCTGCTGCCCCAGGTAAAAGTGCTGCCCGATAACGGAAGACGGGCCACGTTCAGACTACCGCCCAGCAGTCAGCCCAACGATACCCGCCTGCGTCTGATGCATGACGGTGAGCCGGTCACAGAAACCTGGAACTATGTGTGGTATCCCGATGCGTAATGCACCCACGTTCACGCCGTCTATTCCATGGCTCAACGCCCGCCGGGCCCTGCTCGCCACGCTGGTCATTGGCTCCAGCATCGCCGGCTGTCTAGCGATGGCTCAAGTCGTCAGCAACTTAGCGCTAGGCTGGCAAATCACCATGCTTACGCTGTTCGGGCTGACGTTTAGCTGGATTGCGCTGGCGTTTTGGGGAGCCATTTGCGGCTTTGTGATCTGCGCGCTGCGCCTAGATCCGTTAAGCCTTAAACGCTTAACCGCCGAGCGCCCCACTACCAGCCGCTTGGTCAGCCGTACGGCGCTGGTCATGCCTATTTACGCCGAGCCGCCCATTCCTACCATTGCTGGCCTAGAGGCCACTTGCCCCTCGCTACTACAGCAGCCCACTCCTCAAGGTGACGACACCGCCAACGTTATGCGTCAGCATTTTGAAGTTTTTATCCTCAGCGATACTCAGGATGCTGCCCACGCTGAAGAAGAAGCTGCCCACGTGGCCGCGCTGCAGCAGCGCATGGCAGGCCAGCTCGCGATCCACTACCGCCGCCGCCCCAATAACCACGGACGTAAAGCGGGCAATATTGCCGATTTTTGTCGGCGCTGGGGGCGCCGCTACGACTATATGGTAGTGCTGGATGCTGACAGCCTGATGAGCGGTGACACGCTGCTGCACATGGTGCATCAAATGCAGCGCTACCCCACCGTGGGGCTCATTCAAACCGTGCCCATTCCCGTGGGGCAACGCACGCTGTTTGGCCGTTTTACCCAGCTCGCCTCGGCACTCTATAGCCCCATGCTGGCAGCGGGCCAAAGTTTCTGGCAGGGCGATGCTGCTAACTACTGGGGGCACAATGCGATTATTCGCACCCGCGCCTTTATGGCCCACGCGGGGCTACCTACGCTGCCGGGCAACCCACCGCTGGGAGGCGAACTGCTAAGCCACGATTTTGTGGAAGCCGCGCTACTTAACCGCGGCGGCTGGCAGGTACTGCTGGACACCTCCGCCACGGCGGCCATGTCGCGGCGCAACCCCCATGCCAGCGCCTCGCGTAACAGTTTTGAAGCCATGCCCAGCAACCTGCTCGACTTTGCCAAACGCGACCGCCGCTGGCTGCAAGGCAACTTACAACACTTACGCCTGCTAGCTGGCGTGGGCTTCCACCCTATCAGCCGCCTGCACTTCTTTTTTGGCGCCTTTGCCTATCTTTCATCACTGGTATGGCTTGGACTTTTACTGTGTCCCAGCTTGATGGTGGGCTACCACGCCATTGACGACGCAGCCGAACCACTGCTGCCCCAGGCGCTCTCCCTGTGGCTACTAAGTACCACCTTGGGGATGCTGATTGCGCCTAAGCTGCTGGGCTTACTGTTAATCTTCTGCCAATGTCCCCACGCCTTTGGCGGACGCTTTAAACTGGTGGTCAGCACACTATTGGAAATGGTGTTTGCCGCCTTAATTGCCCCGTTGATGATGGCGTGGCATAGCCTATTTATTATTAACGTGTTGATCGGCCGCGCCATCGACTGGCAAACCCAACACCGGGGCGAACGCTCGTTAAGCTGGCGAGAAACCTGGCGGCATACGGGGTGGATGACCCTATGCGGTGTGCTATGGGCAGGAACCATGGTGCTTTTTTCACCCTCCGCGTTTGGCTGGCTAACGCCCGCCTGGCTCGGGCTAGTGGCCGCCGCGCCGCTGGTTAAATACTCCAGCAGTGGCACCTGGGGCGGCGTCATCAGCCACCGTTTTGGCCTGTTACATACCCCCAGCATTAGTTTGAAACCGGTGCTTTTACAGGATTTTGCGAATCTAATGGCGCGTAGCCCTCAAATATTAACGCAGACGCCCTCTGCTATGCTGGTCATGCCACCAGCGGAACTGCTGGGGGAGATGCCTTGCCAACTGCTTAAGCCCGCCAAAGCCCCCCATGAGCCGCCTGCCCCCCGCGCTAAGGAGCCTCACTAATGCCCTCTTCGACGCTACAGCAGCTGCGCAGCGCCAGCTGGGCTAGCCCGCTCGCTGTTTATTTACTGGCGGCCTGGGCGTCAGCGAAGTTTACAGCGGCTCTACCAGCCCTTTTTAGCAAGGGCGATATTGCATTTGATATTGGTGCTCACCTAGGCGACCGCAGCGCGGCCTTTCAAGCGCTGGGCGCCCAGGTAATAGCCTTAGAGCCTCAACCAGCGCTCGCCAAATGGTTCCAACGGCTTTTAAAAAGCCCGCATATCTCACTGCTGCCGATGGCCGTTGGCCCCGAGCCAGGCTATGCGGATATTGCCATTAGTGTGGGCAACCCGACCCTCTCCACCCTAGCAACCGAGTGGCGTAGCCTAGTGGGCGAGCGAAACCCCGGTTTTCAACGGGTGCGCTGGGAGCAAACCCTGCGGGTGGAGATGACCACCCTGGATGCCTTGATTGAGCGCTTTGGCGAACCACGCTTTATCAAAATCGACGTAGAAGGGTTTGAAGCCGAGGTGCTGCAGGGGCTTAGCCATCCGGTGGCCGCGCTCTCGGTTGAATTTGTCGCCGGAATGCTGGAGGTCAGCCACGCCTGCCTAGCACAGATAAACCGGCTAGGCGACTACCGCTTTAACGCCATTGCCGGAGAGCAGCGCCAGTTCCGGTTTGCTACGTGGCAAACGCCGAATGCCATGGCAGCATGGCTTGCTGAAGGCGCAGGGAATCTCGCGTCAGGCGATATCTACGCCTGCCGCAGCGACCACCCGCTGCTGGCGGCGCCACTCGCCAACCACTAGCCACTTACTGAACAACCCACTCAGCTAGCGAGATTGTCATGGTTTATCACTGGCAGCACCTGACCGCCCCCCAACTACGCACCCTTGCCCAGCGCGACCCGGTGGCGGTGATTACCCTAGGGGCCATTGAACAGCATGGCACTCATCTGCCGCTAGGCACCGACCTAATCATCGGCGAGGGCTTGCAGGCGGCGATGCTCAAACAGTTAGAGAAGCAGGACGCTAGCGTGGATGTTGTGTGTCTGCCCGCTATCGCGGTGGGTGCCAGCGATGAGCATGCCAGTTTTGCCGGCACGCTGAGCCTGCCCGCGCCGCTGCCGATCGCTACATTGGAAGCCTACGGCGAGAGCATTGCCCGTGCAGGGATTCACAAGCTCATGCTGATTAATAGCCACGGGGGGAATAAATCGGTGATGGATTTAGCTGCGCTCACGCTTCGGCGGCGCTGCCACATGCGCGTGGTCAAAGCGACCTACACGCGGCTGCCCCCCTTGGCAGGCGCGATGAACGCCGATGAGCTGCGCTACGGGCTGCACGGCGGGCTGCTGGAAACTTCCATGCTGCAGCACTTAGCGCCGCAACTGGTGACGTTTGAAGGCTATACCCCCGCCGCCCCCGCCACACCACCGGAGGGCGCTTTGGTAAGCCCGGAAGGCAGCGCTGCTTTCGCTTGGCTAGGGGAAGATTTAAGCCACCACGGCGTAGCGGGGGATGCTAGCCAAGCCAACGCCGCCCTCGGTAAACGGCTTGTTCACCACTATGCTGCACAACTTGCCCAGGTGGTAGCAGAAACGGCCAAGCTGCCGCCGCTGGAGCCATCAGCGGCCGCAGGTAAACGTTAGCGACTGCGGCTTTCTAGCACTTCATCCAAAAAGTGGCCCGCCCGGTTGGCTTTGGCGCTCAGGTAGCGATGGTTATGGTCGGTCACGCTGCCATACAGCGCCTGGCGGGATACCACCTCAATACCGCCTTCGCGCAACGCGGCCATTTTCAGCGGGTTGTTGGTGAGTAGCTGTACCTGATCAATACTCAGAGCGTTCAGCATGTCCACCGCCACCGCGTACTGGCGTTCGTCGTCGCCAAAGCCCAGTACCTGGTCGGCATCCACCGTATCCAGGCCGCTATCCTGCAGCGTATAGGCACGCAGCTTATTGGCTAAGCCAATTCCCCGCCCCTCTTGGGCAAGGTAGAGCAGTACACCGCCCCCCATCGCCTGATATCGGCCACGGCATTACGCAGCTGTTCGCCGCAGTCACAGCGCAGGCTGCCAAACAGGTCGCCGGTTAAGCAGGCGGAGTGCATACGCAGCGGCACGGGGCCTTCCAGGCTATCGAGTTCACCGATCACCACGGCAACGTGCTCGCGTAGGCCATCCGGTTCACGGAACAGCACAAAGCGGCTATTGGGGGCATCCTCAAGCGGAATATTAGCCTCGCTCACCCGTTTCAGCATGCCCGGCGCGCCAGCCAAACACGCCAGCGCCTCTTCAGCCTTCACTTCCAACAGCCGCCCTTGGGCAATTTGCTCGGCCACCTCCTCCTGTGCCCGTTCGCTGACCACCGCAGTCAGCGCTGCCGGAATCAGTAGCGCCCGTCGCATTAGCGCTACCGCACTACGCTCTGCCGCCCCGGCGGGCTTCAAGCCGCTGAGTAGCGCGCTAGGCTTAGTGGCTGCATTTGCTACCGCTAGCTGGTTTAGCTCGTGTTCACTCACATGCTCTGGTAGTGGCAGGCAGGCGGCCTCGGCGGTGAGCGACATGCCCATGGCCTCCAGGCGGTGGCGCGTGAGTACCAGCGTGGGGCGCGCACCGGAGAGGCGTGCCAGGGCATCTACCGAGCGGCTGCCTTCCAACGCTTGCACCAGAAGGCGCTGCTCACCGCTGTTAATAACCACCGGCAAACCACGGCGAATATCGAAAATAGCGCGTTCAATGTGATACATGTAGGCCTCCAGGTTGCCTAGTGATGTGGGCAAAGGTCGCTTGCGTTGGGCCGCACAGCCCCGCATGATCTGTGGTTATTTTCAGTGTGGAGGCGTCATGCCCGACTCCCGTAGCCCCCAGCAATACTCCCCCATCGATAGTGATACGGCGTGGGCGTGGCTGACAGCCCAGTGTGCAGGCGCGTCCGGTGCTACCGGTATATCCCTTGCCAGCGATGGCCAGTGGCACTCGCCGCAGGCGGTAACGCCCCAGGCCCAGGCGCTGTTGGACTGCCTGACGCCGCTGGCGACCCGCCCCACCTGGGTCGTCGCCCAGCTGGGGCAGAGCCTTGATGGGCGAATCGCCACGGAAAGCGGCCATTCCCACTACATCAACGGCGCGGAAAGCTTGGTACACCTGCATCGGCTGCGTGCCTTGGCCGACGCGGTGATAGTGGGTGCAGGCACCGCCGCCGCCGATAACCCCCAGCTCACCGTGCGCCATGTGAGCGGCTGCCACCCGACCCGCGTGGTGCTCGACCCGCGTGGTCGCGTGCCCAGCGATATCGCGCTGTTCACCAACGGCGACGTGAAAACGCTGCACCTTACCGGGCCAGAGGTCGCGCCTTTGGCCAGCAGCGCTGAGCACTGCGTACTGCCCCTGAACGCTAGCGGGCAGTTCAGCCCCGCCGATGTGATTGCCCTGCTGGCAGCGCGCGGGCTGAAGCGTGTACTGGTGGAAGGCGGCGGTATCACTATTTCCCAATTTATTGAGGCTAACAGCGTAGACCGCCTGCACCTGATGGTGGCACCGCTGCTGATTGGCTCCGGCAGGCCGGGCCTGCAAATGACGCCCATCGAGACCCTGGAGAGCGCGCTGCGCCCTACGATGCGCTCGTTCCGGTGCGGCGACGACACGCTGTTCGATGTGGAGCTGCGGGCTTTCTAAACCACCCGACGATGGTGGCCCAGAAAACGCGGGACCGCGCCCAGGCGTGGCGCGGGCACGTTTACCTAGCGCCACCCAAATGCCCGGTAAGCTAGAGAGCAGTACCAGCACGCCATACGCCAGCGAGATGGCGACCCCCTGGGCGGCGGGTAACCCCACCAGCACCCAAATACCGGCAGCGGCGCCTTCGCGCAGCCCCCACCCCGCAATCGAGAGCGGCACCAGCATGGCTAACAGCAGCACTGGTGCTAGCGCCAGCACCTCAAGGGCAGGCATCTCGCTGCCAATGGCCCGGGCGGCGCACACCATCACTAGGCCATAGCTGAGCACAATCGTCAGCGAGGAGGCTAACTGCAGCGGCCATACGCCCCGCTGCAACAGCCCCCGGCGAATATCTCGGCCCAGCGCATTGCACCAGGCGGGTAGCGTGACTCCATGCCCACGACGCAACCACTCACCTAGCGCCACCAGCGCCAACAGCACAGCCACAAAGCTGGCAGCCAGCGTGAGTAGTAGGGGCACGCCTAGCGCAGCATGCCAGAGTGGCGACGTAAACAGCGCCGCTAGCGTGAGTAGCGCCACCGCCATTTGCCCGGACGCTCGCTCAATCACCACCGCACGCCAAGCGCTGCCTTTGGAAGCTGCCTGACGAGCGTGACGGTGGGCGCGCCCTGCATCTCCCAATACGCCCCCCGGCAGTAGCTGGTTGACCAGCAGCGCTAGGTAGTATTCGCGCAGGGCATAGCTAAAGCGTAGCGGGACATCCACCAAACCAGCGGTGAGCTTCCAGCGCCAAGCGCTGAGCGCTACCTGCAGCACACTGATGGCAAGCGCCGCTACCACCCATACCGGGGCTAGACGCTTCACCTCCGCCAGAATGGCCGCTGGTTTTACCCATAAGGCCACCACCGCCAGCAGCGCAAGGCTGATTAAGCCGCGCTGCACCCACGGCTGCCGCAGAAAACGCCACGCAGGCATGGGCTAGCCCTTCGCCGCTGGTAACGCCAGCAGATCGTAATGGCCTACCCAAACACCCGCTTGCCCGCGCTCCACGGCATCCAGGCGTGCAGTGCGCCATCGGCAATACGGGTGGCAGCTTCAGGGGCCTGCTCAGTAGCCGCCTCTGCCCAACCGTTTATCAGCGAGCTAACCAACGGCTGCTGCTCATGGCTGCCCGCCACAAGCTGCCAAGGTGAAGGCGCCTCCTCTACCATGTAACCGTGCTGCTGCAACGCGTTCACCAACGCACCGTGGGCAGCGCCGCCAAGCGCCTCGCCCAAGCCTTTATCCCGCTGCTGGTGGGCGTTAAACAGGCCCAGCACAAAGCGGTCTTCCGGGTCGTCGATGGGCTGCTGCTCGGCGTCTACAAAGTACCACTCGCCGGTGACGCTTAAGCTCACCATCAGCGCCTGCGGACGCTTTGCACACTGCGCGGCCAGCGCGTCTATCCACTGTTGGGAGACCAGATCCAACAGCGCCGAGGCGCTCACGACATCCACGTCTTTTAACGCCGGATGGTCGAGATTGGACAACGAGGCGCAGTGGGTTTCCACTTTCAGCGGCTGCCCCGCGGCATCGTGCAGTGGTCGCGCCCGTGCTCGCGCCTCTTGCAACAAGGCGGCATCGTGATCAAACAGCGCCCAGCGTTGAGCGCTAGAGAGCCGTGGCGCTAAAAACTGCATATTGCTGCCCCGCCCGCAGCCTAGATCGGCCAATGCGGCAGGCGCAGAACGGGCCGCTAGCCAATCGTTTAGGCGGCTAACCAGCCCTTCACTACGGGCGTGGCTATCCACCGCTTCACGTAGTGAAAGCCAGCTGGCGGCAAACTGGCTGCCCGCCGAGAGTTCGGTCGAGCTTTCGTCGTTCAATGCTTTGGCAAACTCGACGCCCGCCGCTTGCCAGTCGTTTAGCTCACCACGGGCCACCGCCACACCGGCACGCAGCTCCGTGCGCAGCGCCTCGTTGGTGCAGAAATTGGCAATCGCGGCACTTAACGCCTCAACATCGCCCGGGGCAACGCTAATACCCGCACCTTCCGGCAGGGTATCGCGCAGCGCGCCACCGGTGGTGGTAATCACCGGCAGGCCGTGGGCCAAGGCTTCGGTGACCACCATGCCGTACCCTTCATACCAAGAGGGCAACACCAGCGCATGAGCGTTCTGGTAAGCAGCTTCAAGGGTAGGGGAATCGCATCCGCCATGCAGGGCGACGCGCTCGGCGAGCTGATGCTCATCAATCAGTTGCTGCACCTTGGCGCTGAACTCCGCATCACGGGCACCGCCATAGCAGTCACACTGCCACTGGCTACTCTCCACCTGCGCTAACGCCTTGACCAGCACATCCTGGCCTTTGCGCGGGGTTAGCGTTGCCACGCACAGCAGGCGGATAGGCTCGCCCTCGTTAGGCGCCGGGCTCATCGGTGCCTGGGCAACACCGGGCTCGACGACGGTAATGGGCGCAGTAACCGGCAGCGAGTAGTCGTTCGCCAGTTCGCTTAAACGGCGGGCGGTGAAGCGGCTGGTGACGATAACCCGAGCCACTGAGGCTAACCCGGTTAGCTCGCAGCGGTGCAAATGCTGCTGCTCTTCACTGGAAAGCCCCTGCTCGTCCCCCAGCGGGTGGTGCAGCAGCGACGTGACATCCAGCCGGTCCGCATGGCGGGCCACAACTTCCGGTAACGCGCCCATGGCAAGGCCATCGATAATCACCCGCTCGCCATCGACCAGCGCATCCAGCGCCTTATTCAGCGCTTGGCTGGCGGTGTCATCGGCATCGGGAAAGCGGCCATCTAACCCTCTCACGTCTACCTCAAGCCCCTGCTCACACAGCGCGGTGACGATCTGGGCATCGTAGATATAGCCGCCGGTGCGCTGGTTCGGGTCACCGGCGACCAATAAGGTATAGCGCTGGCTCATAACGCCCCTTCATAGCTTGCCCAGGCCACATGGGATTCATGCAGCTTGATTGCCATTTGGGTAAGGCCTTTCGCAGTCTCGCCCATTCTGCCCGCCTTGATGGCCGCGGCTAGCTGGTCGAAGATCACCTTCGCCATAAATTCGGTGGTGGTGTTCTGGCCGGTAAACTCGCTTACCTCATCCAGGTTGCGGTAGTTGTAATCCGCCAGCACCTCTTTGACAGTTTCGCTGGCCAGACCGATATCAATTACCAGCCCGTCTTGGTCCAGCTCTTGGGCGCTGAAATACCACATCCACCACGTAAGTCGCGCCGTGGGTGCGCTGTGCAGGCCCGAAAATCTCGCCTTTAAAGCTATGGGCAATCATAAAGTGGGCGCGAACGCATAAACGGTACATGGCAACTCCTATCGAAATGTAAGTACTTACTACGTTAGGGATAACAAATTCGGTGACAAAGTGCAGTGCTGTGTTTACCAAACAGCGCTGGCGCCAGCGCGGGGAAATCAGCAAAGTCGCTTTCGCTACTAATGAGTGCCTCTAACGCTGGGTCGGCGAGTAGGCGCAGCGCTACTTCCAGGCGGCGGCGGTAGTTCCAGCGGGGCTGCAGCTTGGCAGGCAGCTGACCCACCTGGCTGGCACGCAGGGTTAAGCGCTGGGAGTGAAATGCCCCGCCTAACGGCAGAGAGACTTCACCCTGGCCAAACCAGCTCATTTCAATTATGCGGCCCTCGTTGCCCACTAAACTCATGGCATGGCGTAGGCCATCCGGGTGGCCACTGGCGTGAATCACGCAGTCTTGATCCGTAGGTGCCTGCTCAGGCAGGGCAAAAGGCACACCTAAGGCGCGGGCAAGCGCTTCGCGCTCGGGGTTAACATCAATCAGCTGCACCTCTACCCCAGGGATTCGCGCGCATAAATAAGCGACCAGCGCGCCAACAACACCAGCGCCCATCACACACACCCGCTCGCCCAGCATGGGGTTGGCATCCCATACGCCGTTCAGGGCGGTTTCCATATTGGCCGCCAATACCGCACGATGGGCAGGCACGCTCTCTGGGATCGGCACCACCATAGCGGCAGGTACGATGTAGTGATCTTGGTGGGGGTAAAGGCAAAAAACAGTTTTATCGACAAGCTCGCAAAGGCCGTGGGTTACACGTCCCACACTGCAGTAGCCGTACTTCACCGGGGTAGGAAAATCGCCCGCCTGAAAAGGCGCACGCCTACGCTTCGTTTCGCTTTCCGGCACGCGGGCATTAAACACCAGCGACTCGGTACCACGACTAACGCCGCTATAAAGGGCGCGAACACGAACATCACTTTCACCCAAGGCAGGCAGCGTTTCGTGCCGCAATTCGCCATGGCCTGGGCGCGTTACCCAAAAAGCCATAGCCATATCAGGCGCCGACATGACATTTCCTTATCGTTGAAGCGCTGTTTCCATCCGTAGATCTTAGCGTTGCTAAGATTTGGCGACTTTTCAATGGCACACCTATAGCTTAGCGTAGAAAAGGCATTGGTCTATTAACACTTGCCAGCCTTCAACATGAATTAAAAAGAGACGCTCGTTGCATAGACAACCTTACACACCTATACAAGAATGGTACATAGTTAAATAATTGCATCATTAATTTCAACTGCGGGTGGTTACCCCGCTTCGTGAGCCACCATGCCCCATGCGTCTAATTCCTCTAGCTATTCGTTCCCTAAACGCCTCTGCAGTGGCGTTGAGCTTCTGCTAGGCGCACTGCTACTGATTGGGCTTGGTACGCTGCTCACCCCGCTCATGGCCAGCGCGTCGAACTGGTGGGTGGCGGGTGCTTTCTATGCGCTGATTAGCCTGCTGGTACTGGCGTTTTGGCCCCACGGGCCGCTGGGCTGGGCCAACCGAGTCACCCTGGGCCGCTCCGTGCTAATTTCGCTAGTGGCAGGAGCGCTGGTTGGCGAAGCGTTTATTCAGGCGATCTGGCTATGGCTGGGCGTGGCAGTCATTGCCCTGTTGCTGGATGGGGTGGATGGTTGGATAGCTCGGCGAACACGCAGCCACTCCCCGTTTGGCGCCCGGTTTGATATGGAGCTGGACGCCCTGCTGATCACACTGCTCTGTATCGGGCTGATTGTGGAAGAATCACTCGGGCTCTGGGTACTGCTGATTGGCGGTATGCGCTACCTGTTTGTTGCCGCTAGCCTGCCCTTCCCCTGGCTGAATGAACCGCTGAACGAGAGCTTTCGTCGTAAAGCCGTCTGCGTGTGGCAGGTGGTCGCGCTACTATTAGCATTAACACCACTAACCTCGTCTTTTCTCGCCGGTTTGCTGGCGTTGAGCGCCCTGATGAGCCTTGTCTACTCATTCGGTGTGGACGTGTGGTGGCTACACCGGAAAGTCGATCATTGCAAAACTCCGCACTAACCCAGCCCATGTTGCAAGGGACCTGATGCTGCTTGGCCGACCAGCCAAGATAAGCTTGGATAAGGCGATGTTTCCTGACTATAGTAAATTTCACACGCCTCACTGCGCTCCGGGAGATTCCTATGGATCACTCGACAGTAGCTTCCCTCCCTTCTGCTCGGCAAACCGCACAGGCGATTGCTAACGCTTGCGAGCCTCTTCCCACGCTGGAAGAAGAAGCCTTCGGCGCTCAATTTGACCGTTTCGGCGAGGCCAAGATGGTATTGCTGGGCGAGGCGTCCCACGGAACCTCCGAATTCTATCGAGCGCGGGCGGCAATTACCCAACGGCTTATCAAACATCACGGATTTAATATTGTAGCCGTTGAAGCGGACTGGCCCGACGCTGCGCATATTGACCGCCACGTTAGGCACCGCCCGGTAGTAGGCGAAAAGCGGCAGGCGTTCACTCGATTCCCCGCCTGGATGTGGCACAACACTGAAGTTGAAATCTTTACCGAGTGGCTGCGCCAACATAATGCCAGCCTGCCCTTTGAACAGCGCACCAGCTTTCGCGGCCTGGATATTTACTCACTGCGTGCCTCCATGGTTGCCGTGCTGGATTATCTAGGCCGAATCGACCCCGATGCCGCCAATCTTGCCCGCCAACGTTATGGCTGCTTAACGCCCTGGCATAGTGAACCCGCTCTGTACGGACACGCCGTCTTACGTGGCGAGCGAGACGCTTGCGAAGAGGCAGTGGTGGCGCAACTTCAAACGCTACTGGACCACCGGCTTGAGTACATGGCCAAAGAGAACGGCGAGGCCTATTTCAATGCGACCCAGAACGCCCGTGTGGTGAGAGCGGCGGAACAGTACTACCGGCTGATGTATCGTGGCTCCACCCAATCCTGGAACCTGCGTGACCGGCATATGTTCAATACGCTGCAACAGCTTATCCAGGCCAAAGGCCCTGATGCCAAGGTAGTAGTTTGGGCGCACAACTCCCATATTGGTAATGCCTCTGCTACGGAGATGGGTTGGCAGGGGCAATTCAATATCGGCGAGCTATGTCGCACCGCTTATGGGGATCAAGCAGTGCTCATCGGTTTTGGGACGCATACCGGGTACGTCGCCGCCGCCGATAACTGGGATTCACCCATGCAGATCAAACAGGTGGTGCCATCACGTACCGACTCCTTTGAACGCATCTTCCATGAAACGCGGCTGCCACGCGCCTTAATTGATCTACGGCATTCTCACCACACAGATGCTCGCGACCGCTTAACCCCAACGCGCTTAGAACGCGCTATTGGTGTTATCTATCGTCCTGAAAGCGAGTACTACAGCCACTACTTCAAGGCCTCGCTAGCAGAGCAGTTTGATGCCTACGTGTGGTTTGACGAGACCACCCCCATCACGCCGCTGCCCAGTGAAAGGCCCCATGGCGTACCGGATACCTATCCGTTTGGCGTTTAGGAGCAACTCATGGTCGCCTATAGAGCACTGTTTAAAGATCGACGCGATGCGGGTCGTCGGCTTGCCCAAGCACTCACCAGTACGCACTACGATGTCGTACTGGCACTTCCCCGCGGTGGAGTGCCTGTGGCCTACGAGGTAGCCACCCGGCTAAAGCTCCCGCTTGATGTGGTTATTGTGCGCAAAATTGGCGCCCCTGGGCAGCCTGAGTTTGGGCTTGGCGCTGTTGTTGATGGCGACCCGCCGCAGGTAGTGCTAACACCGCAAATGGTAGATATATTTCAACCTTCCGAACGCTACCTTGAAGCAGAAATTCAGCGGCAGCTGGATGAGATCACCCGTCGCCGCCACGCGTATATCGGCCAGCGCCCACCGGTTAACGTTAGCGGCCGCCGAGTGTTACTGATAGATGCCGGTATTGCCACTGGTGGAACGGCCAAGGCAGCCGCCAGAGCATTCCGCCAAGCGGGCGCCACCAGTATTACCCTAGCGGTGCCCGTCGCCCCGGAATCTTCATTAACCGAGCTGGCCGCCGAAGTAGATGACTACCTCTGCCTGATGACCCCCGACTATTTTAATGCCGTTGGCGCGTATTATCAGGACTTCACCCAAACCAACGATGACGAAGTGATCGCGTTATTACAAAAAGCACAGCCTCCCAAAAACAAATAAATAGGCGCTTTGCCCTATATTTATAACTTTTAATCTACCGTAAAAAAGCACTCTCTTAACTGTTAAACACCTGCTAATTTCCGCCTCTTATATTTAATAACCCTATATCTCACCCACTTACCTTAAAAAAACAAAAAAAGATGAAAAGGCCAACAAAATCAGCTAACAGACACATTGTTAGCCAAGGCTATATTAGTTCGCTATTACAAACTTTATTTTTCACTCCTTGCCTTGTTCAATGATTAAAAGCTGATAAGATTCACCGCTATTGAATCCCCCACTTTTGCGCTCAGGTATGCGGTGTAACGCATGCTGACGCAGTCGCTGTGCGCAAATGTATTACCAAAGAGTACATGTGTCATGACACCTGTTGCCCTACTATTTTTAGCGGTTTCCATGTCGGCGGATGCCTTTGCAGCTTCCATCAGTAAAGGCGCGGAACTCACCAAACCCCGCTTCCGCCATGCGGTCGGTATTGGCTTGGTATTCGGCATTATTGAAGCGATGACGCCTGTACTCGGCTGGGTAGCAGGCAAGGCTTCTCAGCAGTACGTAGAAGCCTGGGATCATTGGGTTGCATTTGTTCTACTGACCATCATTGGCCTGCATATGATGTATGAAGGGCTGAAAAAAGAAGAAAAAGTAGAGCACCGCAAACAAACGCTGTGGCTGCTGGTACTGACGGCCACCGCCACCAGCCTGGACGCCATGGCCGTGGGCGCCAGCTTGGCATTTATTGATGTGAACATCATCACCACCAGCCTTGCTATTGGCCTTGCCACCACCGTGATGGCATCGCTGGGTACACTGCTTGGTCATAAGTTTGGTAAATACGTAGGCCACTGGGCGGAACTGATAGGCGGCGTGGTGCTGATTGGGATTGGTGTCATGGTGGTCGTGGAGCATACGGGCGTATTGTAATAACGCAGCCATAAGTATGAGCAGCTGTGTTTAAGATAGAGTTTAACAGCGCTACCATTTCGGTGGTTCTAAAGAAAAACAGATATAAAAAACGGGTGGCCTATTCGCCACCCGTTTTTTATTAGTTATCCGCTAAGACGTCTTGAACCACTTCGCCTAAAGACGCAATGGCCGCATTACGCTCCTTAAACGATGCCTCGGTTTCGGTGATATAAAACACCACGACGGTGGGTGGCTGCTCCGGTGGCCAAATAATCGCGGTAATCGAGCGCGAGCCGTAACCACCCGCACCGGTTCTGTCTGCCATTACCCAATCAAACGGCATCGCAGCACGAAACAGGCCATCGGCCACCGCGTTCCCCTTCATCCATGCCTCTAACTGCTGACGAGACTCATCTGATAACACATCCCCAAGCACCAGCTTTTCTAACGTAGCCAGCATGGCGTTGGGTGTGGTGGTATCCCGCTCATCCCCTGGCGTGGCTTCGTTTAACTCGGTTTCGAAGCGGTCTAGGCGGGTAACGGGGTCATCCATGCTGCGCGCAAACGCCGTCACCGCTTCCGGTCCGCCTAGCGCTTGCAGCACTAGGTTGGCGGCGGTGTTATCGCTGGTGGTCATGGTGGCATCGCACAGCTCGAACAGCGTCATCGGCCGATGGCCCGCGTACTGCTCGGTGACCGGCGAGTAGGTGACCAAATCGGACTCTTCAAAACTGACCTCGGTTTCCAGCGCCAGTTGCCCCTCATCCACCTGCTCCAGCAGCGCGCCACAGGCCAGGGTTTTAAAGGTGCTAGACATGGCAAAGCGCTCATCCGCATTCACTTCCCAGCGCTGGCCCGTGGCTAAATTGTGGGCGGCAAAGCCAATACGCGCATCCAAGGTTTGCTCGATGCGCTCAAGCTCGGCGGTAATGCGATCCTCCTGCGCCATGACAGAAGACGAGGCAAACAACAGGCAAGCCGACAGCGCAGCACGCATCCAGCGTGGGTGGCGGTAGATCATTGTAGATATTCCTAAGCAGTTAGGGGAAAGCGTCCGTGCTGAGTTTAGCAGGCAAGCTCAGTAAGATAAGGTGCGAAATTAAAACTGAATCTCGGTCACCACATCGGTCTTAACAGAGTTAGCGATAAAGCACTTTTCATGGGCAGCATGATGAATCTGCTCAAGCGCCTCAATAGAGGGCGGCTCCCCTGCAAACACCGCCTTTGGCCGCAGCGTGACTTGGGTCATGGCGATCTTCCCATCGCTGCCCTTCTCCATCACCCCCACCGCGTTATCCACGTAGCTTTCCACTACCAAGCCCTGCTGGGCGGCAATGGCGAGGAAAAACAGCATATGGCAACTGGAGAGCGAAGCCACAAACGCCTCTTCCGGGTCGACGTTGGCCTCGACCGAATAAGGCAACGGGACCACATGAGGCGATGACGACGCAGGCACGCGAACGCCGCCATCAAACACCCACTCGTGCCCACGGCTATAGCGCTGATCTAGAAAGGCTTCATCAGCCCCACGGGCCCACTGAATGGAAGCGGTATACTCGGCCATTTGGGTTCCTCTGGTTCAATAGCTAGGTGCGAGTACCTTCAGTGAGTAAGCGCAGAACCCAGCTTAAATGGAAGGTTCGTTGATACTTGCAGCACGGTCTTTCGCTAGCTCAATGACGGCGTGCCCTAACTGCACAAGCGTACCGAAATTAGGCTTGGTTTCAGGTTTTAATGAACGGAAAGCGCTGGTGCAACTTTTGATACCTGCTTTCGCGATCACTTGGCTATGACCAAATTGCTCCACATAAGAGCGAATAGCGGCTTGCAAAATATCAGGGCGACCCTCTTTCATTGACTCCCAGGAAGCCTGCTTAATCACGGCTTCCATTTCTTGAACGTTAAAAAAAACGTCTGCAGGCTTTTGCTCACCTTTGGTAATGGTACGCAGTGTTGCCGCAGAAAGCTCATTGCCGCTCCAATTGAGGGAGCCTTCCGGAGTTAAGGAAAAACGCTTGAAGTCTTTGACCTCAGAAAAAGGAGGCTTACTGAAGTAAGCTGCCAAATCCGCGTGGCCCTGGTAACCATCGCTGAACGTTAGCGCCAGGGCATGATCTGAAATGACATCAACATCCACGATTTTTAGCATACGTCACCTAACTTACCTGGGTTTTCGCCATTCACTGCTTTGTGCCACATCATCATCAACTGTTCACGGTGCTCGAAAATATGGCTCTCCGCTCTCTTACGCTGCTTGTTAGGCAGATAGCCCTCTAGACATTCTCCCGTTTCAATCGCAATGATTAGCTCGTAGCTACCATACTTCACATGAAGGTGGGGTAGCTTATGTTGCTTGTTATCAAAAAAATACAAGCAAAAAGAAAGGCCTAGCAACGCATCAATTTCCGGCATGGTATCTCTAACGCCTGTTATTTCAATAGACTATAGCAGCGTATCCCTGAAGAGACAAAATAGAAAAATGTCGAGGCACGGATCGTCTACGATGGGAGCATGAACGGCGATGGCCTTGGGCAGTCAGAACCACATCACAGCAGCGAATGACACTAGGAGAGCGAGATATGCAGACAATAGAGCTAGGCGGCGTAAGCGTACCCCGTATCGGCCAGGGCACCTGGCATATGGGCGAGGATGCCGGGCAGCGGCAGGCTGAAATCAGGGCGCTGCGTGAAGGTATAGACCTGGGCATGACGCTGATCGATACCGCCGAGATGTATGCAGAAGGCGGAGCTGAAGAAATCGTGGGCGAAGCCATTCGCGGGCGGCGCGATGAGGTGTATCTCGTCAGCAAGGTTTACCCGCACAACGCCAGCACCCAGGGTGTTCAAGCCGCCTGCGAGCGCAGCCTGCGCCGATTGGGCACCGATACGATTGACCTCTACCTGCTGCACTGGCGCGGCCAGTACCCGCTGAGCGAAACCGTGGAAGCGTTTGAGCGGCTGCGCGAGCAGGGCAAGATTCTGCGCTGGGGCGTGTCGAACTTCGACGTTGACGACCTAGAAGAGCTAAACGCGCCCGCTTGCGCCACCAATCAGGTGCTCTACAACCCCGAAGCACGGGGCATTGAATACGACCTGTTGCCCTGGCAAGCACAGCACCATATGCCGCTTATGGCCTACTGCCCCATCGGGCAAGGCGGCGCGCTACTTCGTGACGCCACCCTGCAACACATCGCCGACAAACACAGCGCCACCCCCGCGCAAGTCGCGCTTGCCTGGGCACTGCGCCACCCCGGTGTGATTGCGATTCCGAAAGCCGTAAATCTGGACCATCTCAAACAGAACGCTGATGCTGATAAGGTCAGGCTTGATGACGAGGATTTGGCACAGATGGATGCCGCCTACGCGCCACCAATACGTAAGCAGGGTTTAATGATGGTGTGAGCAAGCGCCTATCAACGGCTTAGCGTGGGATACGATTCGTGGGCATCAGCGGCTCAACCGCTGTTTTTAAGTGGAGAAAACCGAACGCTGCGAAGCCAATTGGCAAACCCCACCCTGTACGCTATTCTGTACATAAACAACATCGAGTACAGGAATACTCTTTATGGATGCCTCAGCTACACCGCCGCTAGAACCAACCTAGCAAAAACCATGGAGCAGGTTTGTGAAGACCACTCTCCTATGATCATCACCGCAATAAGGCGCAATCCGTGGTCATGATCTCTCTCGAAGACTATGAAGCACTACAAGAGACGGCATACCTCCTGCGCACACCCAAGAAGGCCCGCCGTTTACTGGAATCCGTTGCCGAGTTGGAGCAAGGGGATGGTCAGGAAAAGGAGCTTCTTGAATGAAGCTCATCTTTTCCGAGAACGCCTGGGAGGACTATTTGTACTGGCAGAAAACCGATAAGAAGGTTCTTAACCGAATCAACAAGCTAATCAAAGAAATCAAGCGAGCGCCATTTGAAGGAGTCGGCAAGCCAGAACCCCTTAAACATAACCTCGCGGGTTACTGGTCTCGGCGAATCAACGAAGAACACCGCATCGTTTACAAGGTCACGGACGACGCTTTGCTTATTGCTCAGCTCAGATATTACTACTGATTTAACCTGAGCTTTGCGGCAATTTTGGAGTCGCTAAGCGGTGGAAAACAGCGCTGCAACAGCGGCTGGTGATGCATTATTCGTAGTGGCTCCAGAGTCTAAGAACTTTCACCACTCGCTCGTCCTCAAGCACTTGGTAGACCAAACGGTGCTGAATATTGATGCGGCGTGAATAGGCCCCCCGTAAAATCACCTGTGCATCTTTATGTGCTTGCTTGGTGTAAACCAACGTCCAAGTCACCAGTCCAGCTATTTATCGCATTCATCCACGGGGGTCTCCATCCCCTTACGAATAGACTCCCTCAGGTAATCCCCCCGAAAAACCCGGGTGCT
>NZ_MWVI01000098.1 GCF_002087295.1 Vreelandella lionensis
TCGGCGCCGGCTTCACGGATTCAGGTCAATTACAGCTTCCATCTGCCGAGCATTAAAAAGATGGTAAACTCTCTCCCATCGCATTGGATCATTATCATCAGTCGGTTGAATACAGTGTTCAGCTAATACCTTGTGATATTCAATATTCTTTGAATCATCAAAATTACCAAATAGGTTTCGGCTCGTTTTATCTAAAATAAACAGTCGAAAACTGTTATGAAAAAAACGCCAACTTATATCACTATCCTTCTTGAAATAGTGGGATGCACTTGAAATAAAAGCGCGAATAGTTGAATGATCAGACCATTTTCCAAGCACTTGAGTATTTATTGGCTCTCTCAATCTTGACAATAACGCAAGCAAGTCAACAAGCTTCTGATTACTCTCTATTTGTCGCCAATAAACTGAATAGCTTTGCTCAATATGCCCTTGGTAAAGAGGAAAATCATCAATAGCTTCATCATAATCCCTACCAGATCCTCCAGTAATAAATTCCAGCAAATAAACCAAAGATAGTGGGTGCCCCAATGATTTTTCGAAAATTTTCTTCTTATTATCATCTGTTAGTTCAGAACAGCCTGGCCATTTTTTTATGGCCGCATAGACATTTGTCCGAGTCAGAGGAGATATGACAATAGTTCGACTTTCATACCTAACATGCTCCTTTATCGTGTCAGAGAGATCGTTCAACTCCAACGTTTGACTACCTAGAACAAATATCACCCCATCAGGCACGGTGTTAGGGGGCGGCAAATCTGACAGCAAACTCTGTAGAGGATTATGCTCTCGCTGATTATGGTCTAACCCATCGACCATGATGACGGTGGTTATGGCATCATTTTTCCATTTCGCATGGGCTTGATGAAGCTGTTCTCCTAACAGCGATAGGTATTCTTCTCTTGAGCCTGGCTGCCCGGAACTTTCACCACGAAAGCCATGATTTTTTAGCGACAAGGTGATGTCATGAAGAAAAGTAGTCGCTTCACCACGCCCTTGATAAGTGCTATCGGGAACATACGCGAATATCTAAGGAAGCTCTGAAAAAGTCACTGCC
>NZ_MWVI01000099.1 GCF_002087295.1 Vreelandella lionensis
CGAATTCCACACCCAACGTCGAAGAGCCGCAAACTAACAGTGTATTAGACGGCGCGCTTTATGATTGAATGAACGTGCTAGCACTTTTTCCCGGTAAACACAGCCTGCTAGGCTCTTCTAAGTCTATGATTTTTAAATACATTGACTTTAATTAGGCTGTATATCGAAAATTCGCGCGCCTACTGTATTTCCTGGCATGTCCGCTTAGGGTCGAAACCTGACATTCCCTATCACTTCCTGCTTGGCAATAACTATCGCCATCTTCCAATCATCATCGACTAACCAAATTAGCTTAGCTTCAAACCTACCAAACTATCCTTACCCACGTCACTAAAAAAATAGCCTAACCCCAACCCTTTTTCTCTCCTTAGCCTCCCCACACCGAACGCGGTAAGCTTGGCGGCACTCTCGTTGCTGAAGATGCTTTACCCATGACAACCCACTGGATTCTTGGCCCTGGGGCCATTGCCCGCCTGTTGGCGCCCTCGCTGGCCCCGTTTGTGGAGGTGGCGGTGATTGGTCGCCGTGAGTTGCCTACGCGGCAGGTGCTAACCACGCCGGAAGGCGAAGCTCGTGTTCAGCACTTAACCTCACTCACCGCTAAACAGCTGGCGGCTAATGCGCCTAAGCCGCCTGCGTTTGTGCATATCACCACCAAAGCCATGGCCGCAGAGGCGGCGCTTTCTAGTATTGCCAGCCTGCTGCCCCCCTCTACCCCGTTGGTGCTGTGGCAGAACGGTTTTTATGCCCAGCCGCGCATCACCCAAACGTGGCCTGGGCCGGTGCTGTGCGCTACCACTACTCAGGGGGCGTACTTAACCGGAGATGGTGGCGTGGTACACGCAGGCCGTGGGCCAACGTTTATCGGGGATTTGGATAACCAGCACGCAGGGTTAGCGGAATCCTTAGCGGCGCTATTGAGTGAGGCTGGGTTTACCGCTACGGCTGTGAACGATATCCGCAGCCGCTTGTGGCAGAAGCTAGCGGTAAACGCGGCGATTAACCCCCTGGTGGCGTTGCATGGCGTGCGTAACGGAGAGCTTCGTGGGAATGCCTACTCAGGCCTAGTAATTGCCGTGGTGAAAGAAGTGGCGGCAATTTTAGCGGAGGAAGGCGTTGTGCCGCCGAGCGGTGGCGAGGGTGAAGCCGCGTGGTTGGCGTTGGTATGGCAAGTGGTGGAGAACACCGCGAACAATAAAGCCTCGATGCTGCAGGACGTGGAGGCGAAGCGGCCTACCGAGCGCGGGGCGATTTTGGGGCCGTTGATTGAACGTGCCGAGCAGCATGGGTTGGGGTGTGAGGTATTAAAGGGGTTGGATCAGGAGTTGGCGTTGTTGGAGTCAGGGTTTTAACGAGCTTTGGTAGCTTGATCGTCGCGCGCTAAAGCGCCCTCTCACGGGTAATAAATTTGAGTGTTGTAATAACAAGCCTACGCGTTGATTGAGTATGTCGATAACAGCCCAGGGCAGCGTTGCTGCCCCTCGCGGTTACCTCACGTTGCTCGTTATCACGCACTACAAGATGTGTTTAGCTCGTAGGCGTGGTTGCTCGTTGGGTTAGCTATGGCTTTTTAAGTGACGGGAATCATCACTACCTTGCGGTAGGCGGGGCGTTCGGCGAGCTGCTCTACCCAGCGCTGTAGATGCGGGCGGGGCTGCCAAGTAAGGCCGCTGTTTAACAGGTTGTAGGTGAACGGGGCGATGGCGATATCGGCAAGGCCAAAGTCGTCGCCAGAGAACCAGGGTTGCTGGCTTAACGCGACGTCTAGCTGGGCGAAGAGTTTTTCGCAGGTGGCAATGGCGGGGTCTAGCAGTGTGCTATCGCGCTGTTCCGGTGGGGTGCGTACATAGCCCATCAAAATGGTGCGGTGGGCGGGGGTTAGCAGGCTGCTGGACCAATCCATCCACTTTTCCATTTGCGCCCGTTTGGCAGGGCTTTCAATCCATAAATGGTTGGGGCCGTACTGCGCCGCTAGGTAGCGGATGATGGTGTTGGACTCCCATAGCACGCTTTGGGTAGCGTCATCTTTAAGCAGCGGCACCAAACCGTTGGGGTTCATGGCGAGGTATTCTGGCGTGTCGTTTACGCCGTGTTGCAGGCCCGCCATGATCTGCTCGAACGGTAGTTCCAGTTCTTCCAGTACCCAGAGCACTTTTTTGACGTTGGTGGAGTTGTTGCGGCCCCAAAGCGTAATCATGGCAATCCTTATTGTTGGGTTAGGAAAGTTTTTGAGTGTGCCTTGGGTGGGGGTGAGTGGCAAGTTGGCCGCTTTATCAGGGTTGTGGGGCTTAGCGAACAGGTCGCGAGCTAAAGCTGCCTACCACCCCACACCCTCCCCTTACGCCCGGCCACTCACGACTCGCTCCTCACGATTTACCGCTTACTACTCACCCTTATCCTGATACAGCTTGAGCAGGCTGGAGAAGTCGAGTTTGCCGTTGCCGCCTGCTTTGTGCAGTGTGAACAGCGAACGGGCGGCGGAGCCCATGGGCACGGGGGATGCGCTTTGCTGGCTAACATCCATGGCTAGGCCTAAATCTTTGATCATTAGATCCACCTGGAAGCCGCCCTGGTAGCCTTTCGAGGCGGGGGCGTTTTTCATCACCCCGGGGTAGGGGTTGTAGACGTTAAGCGCCCAGTTGCCGCCGGAGCTTTGCTTCATGATTTCTGTCAGCACAGCGGGGTCGAGGCCGTTTTTGACGCCCATGTTGATCGCTTCGCAGGTGCCTGCCATCAAAATCGAGAGCAGCATGTTGTTGCACACTTTAGCCACCTGCCCCGCGCCGTGGTCACCGGCGTGGAGGATGTTTTTACCCATGGCTTGCAGCACCGGCTGCGCCTGGGCGAACTGAGCCTCCGAGCCGCCGACGATAAAGGTCAGCGCGCCCGCTTGGGCACCGCCTACCCCACCGGAAACCGGCGCATCCACAAAGCCAATGCCCTTTTCAGCGCCAGCCGCGGCTACGTGACGGGCGGTGTCGGCATCGATGGTGGAGCAGTCAATCACCAGCGCGCTTGGTATAATTACGTCAAACAGCGGCGCGTCACCATCCACGTAAAGCCCGCGCACGTGCTTGCCTGCGGGCAGCATGGAAATAATGAAGTCGGCGTCGGTGGCCGCTTCCGAAGCGGTGGCGGCAATCTCGCAGCCTTGAGATTTAGCGGTTTCCTGCGCTTGGGCGGAAAGGTCGAAGGCGCGCACGGTAAAGCCTGCTTTCGCCAAATTGGCGGCCATGGGGCCGCCCATATTGCCTAAACCAATAAACGCAACGGTAGTCATCTTTTTATCCTTATTAGCGTGTTGTAGAGAGTGCAGTGTGCGTTATTTAAGATCTGCCAGCGGGTTGGTGTCCCATGCGGGTGCCAGCAGCTCGTCTATAAAGGAGGGCTCGACCGAGGCCACATCTGGGTAGGTCCAGCTTGGCTGGCCGTCTTTATCCACCAGCAGCGCGCGCACGCCTTCGGGGAACTCCCGGTGGCGGCAGCACTGCACAGAGAGCGAAAGCTCAAACTGAAACACTTCCGCCAACGACATATGCTTGGCGCGGGCGAGCTGCTCGTGAATCAATTTAACCGAGACGGGGCTGCCGTGGGCCAAGGTTTTTTGCGCTTTGCTGAACCACTTGTCGTCGGTCTCGACTGCCAGCACGGCTTCAACCATCTGCTCGACGGTGTCGTGGTCCATCAGCTCACGAATTAAAGAAGACGACTTGTAAACCGGCGCTTCCATCTCCGCGAACACCTCTTGGGAGGCCTGTTCCAGCTCGCGCAGTACGTGATTCACCACGCCGTGGGCGTCGGTGTGTTCGCCTTCGCCCCAGCTGGCCTCCAATAGCTTTTCAGCCAGTGCGCCACGGTGGTGGCTGGCAATGGCGCGGTCGGCTAGGCCTAGATGAACCGCGTCCGGGGCGTTAATTTGCCCGCCAGTCATGGCCAGAAACCGCCCGGCGCCGCCCGGTAGGCGGTTAAGGAACCAGCTCGCGCCTACATCCGGGTACAACCCAATGGTGACTTCTGGCATGGCGAGCCGCGAGGTTTCCGTAACGATGCGGTGGCTGCTACCGCTTAACAGGCCCATGCCTCCGCCCATCACGATGCCGTTGCCCCAGCAAATCACCGGTTTGGGGAAAGTATGCAGTTGGTAATCCAGGCGGTACTCGTTCTCGAAGAAGCGCTCGGGGAAATCGGCTGCGCCGTCGCCCTGAATGGCCTTGTAGAGGTTGACCACATCACCACCGGCGCAGAAGGCTTTTTCGCCTGCGCTATCCAGCAGCACGGCTACGACCCGCTCGTCGCTTTGCCACTGGTTTAGGCGCGGCAGGATCTCTTCGATCATTTCCAGCGTGAGCGCATTTAAAGAGCGCTCGGCGTTCAGGGTAATCTCGCCAATCACGTGGCCATCTTGGGTGGTGTGCTCTTCAAACAGTACGCAACTCATGGTTTGTCCTTATATGCTCGGGGCTTGGTGAGATGTGCCCTGGCGGCTATAGCTCAGCGGCACCGTCGGCCAGTACGCGGCGGGAAATAATTAGCCGCATGATCTCGTTGGTGCCTTCCAGAATACGGTGTACGCGGGTGTCGCGCACGTAGCGCTCCATCGGGTACTCCTTGATGTAGCCATTGCCGCCGTAGAGCTGCAGCGCTTCGTCGCACACCTTGAAGCCCACATCGGTAGCGAACCGCTTGGCCATCGCACAGTAGGTGGTGGCATCCGGGTGGCCCGCATCCAGCTTGGTGGCGGCCATGCGCACCAGTTGGCGGGCGGCCACCAGCTCGGTCACCATATCGGCTAGGCGGAACTGCAGCGCTTGGAACTCGGCCAGGCGCTTGCCGAACTGCTTGCGCTCTAGCATGTACTCGCGGGCTTTATTGAGCGCCTGCTGAGCGGTGCCGATCGAACACGTCGCAATGTTGATGCGCCCGCCGTCCAGGCCCTTCATGGCGATTTTGAACCGTCGCCCTCGTTGCCCAGCAGGTGGTTGGCGGGGACGCGTACGTCTTCAAAGGTGATCATGCGGGTGGGCTGGCTGTTCCAACCCATTTTGTCCTCTTTGCGGCCGTAACTGATGCCCTCGCTCTTCGCATCCACCGCGAAGGCGGAAACGCCGCCGGGGCCTTCGCCGCCTGTGCGCGCCATCACCACCAGGAAATCGGTGCTACCCGCGCCGGAAATAAACATCTTGCTGCCGTTCAGCACGTAGTGTTCGCCATCACGCTTGGCGGAGGTTTTCAGCGAGGCCGCGTCGGAGCCTGCGTTGGGTTCGGTTAAGCAGTAAGAGCCTAGCAGCTCGCCGGTCGCCAGCTTTTCGCCCCACTGCTCAACGGCTTCTGGGGTGCCGAAATCAGCCAGCATCCAGGTCACCATGTTATGAATGGTCAGGTACGCGGTGGTGGAGGTGCAGCCCATCGAGAGCTGTTCAAAAATAATGCTGGCATCGAGCCGGGAAAGGCCCAGCCCGCCGACGCTTTCCGGGGCGTAGAGCGAGCAAAAGCCCAACTCCCCTGCTTTACGAATCACATCGACGGGGAAAAAAGATTCTGCGTCCCATTCGGCGGCATGGGGCTCCAGCTCGTTCTGGGCGAACGCCCGGGCCATATCAGAAAAAGCGACTTGGTCTTCACTTAGCTCAAAATTCATGGCGTATCTCCACAGTGCGTGGATGCACCGCGCCTAGGCAGGCGGCAGGCAAGTCACGCATTGGCTGTTGTCATTATTAGCAATGTTGACGTTTACGTTAACTTATATTCTTACCCCACCTTGCGCAACCAAATCCCCCAAGACCTTTGGCGTAGAAATGGGCTTACGGCCTTATTTCACAAGCAGAAAAAAGGGTGCCCGAAGGCACCCAATCCACGGACAGACGCGGTTAACGGGAATCCATTATTTAATGTTTTTACGGTACATTTTGGCCAGCTCGCCGATGATGCCGCTACGGAAGCTCAGCACGCACACCACGAAGATGATGCCCAGAATCACGCTTACCCAGTTCCCCAACGGCGACTGCGCCAGCAGGTGCTGCAGGCTAACCACTAATCCTGCCCCCATCAGCGGGCCAAGCAGTGTGCCTACACCGCCCAGCAGCGTCATCAAAATCACCTCACCCGACATGTGCCAGTGGGCATCGGTGAGCGAGGCCAATTGAAACACCACGGTCTTGGTGGAACCTGCCAAGCCCGCCAGCCCCGCCGAGAGCACGAAAGCTAACAGCTTGTAGGCATCGACGTTGTAGCCCAGCGACACGGCGCGGGGCTCGTTCTCCCGAATGGCTTTCAGCACTTGCCCAAAGGGTGAATGAACCGTGCGCTGAATCACCGCGAAGCCAAACACGAACACGGCGAAGACGAAGTAGTACATCTCCAAGTTGCTGCTCAAATCGATCACGCCAAACAGGTGCCCTCTCGGCACACCGTGCAGGCCATCCTCCCCACCGGTGAACGACGACTGCACGAACACGAAGAACATCAGCTGTGCCAGCGCCAGCGTGACCATGGCGAAGTAAATGCCCTGGCGGCGAATGGAGAGCACTCCAAACAGTACCCCTAGCAGCGTTGCCATTAACGTACCCGCAAGAATGCCTAGCTCTGGCGTTAAGCCTGGGTAGCTGGCCAGCAAGTAGCCGGTCACATAGCCGCCGGTGGCTAGGAAGGCCGCATGGCCAAATGAGAGCAGCCCGGCGTAGCCCAACAGTAGGTTGAAAGCGCAGGCAAACAGCGCAAAACAGAGAATCTTCATTAAGAAGACGGGGTACGCCACAAAGGGAGCAACTAACCCCATCGCCAGCAGCACAAGGTAGAACATATTGCGGCGTAGCTTGGCGCGCCGTTGGCGCTCCTGCACCGCGGAGGGCAACTGGGTTGCCGAGGTGGTATGCGTTGTTGTCATGGTTATGCCTCCTTACCGAACAGCCCAGCGGGGCGTAACATGAGTACCAGGATCATCACTAGAAAGATCACGGTATTAGAGGCTTCCGGGTAGTACACCTTAGTAAACCCTTCAATAATACCCATCCCGAGGCCGGTTAAAATGGCGCATAAAATGGAGCCCATACCGCCGATAACGACCACCGCAAACACCACAATCAATAGGCTTGAGCCCATAGTGGGCGATACCGGATAAAGCGGTGCCGCCAGCACGCCTGCAAAGGCGGCAAGCCCGACCCCAAACCCGTAGGTTAGGGTAATCAGCAGCGGTACGTTCACGCCGAACGCCTGCATCAGTTGGGAGTTTTCCGTACCGGCGCGCAGGTAGGCACCCAAGCGGGTACGCTCAATCATGAACCAGGTGAATAGACACATGGCCAGCGCCGCTACTAACACCCAAGCACGGTAGGTAGGTAAGAACATAAAGCCCAGGTTAAGGCCGCCGAGCAGAATTTCAGGGGTAGCGTAGCGCGCCCCAGAAACGCCGAATAAGTTAATTAATGTGCCTTCGAAAATCAGCGCCAACCCGAAGGTCAGCAGCAGCCCGTAGAGGTGGTCGAGGTGGGCAATGCGACGTAGCAGAAAGCGCTCCATCAGCATGCCACAACCACCCACCACCAGCGGGACTAAAATCAGTGCTAGCCAATAGTTAATGCCCAGGTAGCGAAAGCCTAGCAGCGCGGCGAAGGCTCCCAGCATGTACTGCGCCCCGTGGGCAAAGTTGACGATCTTCAGTAGGCCGAAGATGACCGCCAGGCCCAAACTAAGCAGTGCGTAAAAGGCACCGTTCACAAGCCCAAGCGTTAGCTGGCCCATGAACACGGCCATTGGCACGCCGAATATCATCGTCATGGTATGACTCTCCTCGCCGCTAAGCGGGCAGCCCTATGGGGCTGCCCCAGCGCGTTGCTTATTGTTAGAAACGCCTTTCGTCACGCCTTTACGGCTTGCTTGGCCCCAGGCCAAGGCAGCAGATGCCTGAGCCTGGAGCGCGTCAGCAGATCCGTTCTGTACCAGCGAGCACTGGCTTTCAGACAGCGGACGGTAGGCTTCTGCGGCGGGAATGGTGCTAAGGATCTCGTAGAGGTCCCACGCACCGGGAGACTCTTCCGTCGTTTTTACCTGGGCTAGGTACATGTCGTGAATCATACGGCCATCTTCACGAATGCTGCCGTTACGGGCGAAGAAGTCGTTGATCGGCTCTTCGGCCATTTTCGCGCGCACGGTTTCGGGGTCATCGGTGCCAGCGGCTTCCACGGCTTTCAGGTAGTGCATAGTGCTGGAGTAGATACCGGCTTGCACCATGGTGGGCATACGGCCTGGTTCTTCAAAGTAACGCTCGGACCAAGCGCGGGACTCTTCATCCATGTCCCAGTACCAGCCGGTGGTCAGCAGCAGCCCTTGGGTGGCTTCTAGCCCCAGCGCGTGTACGTCGTTAAGGAAGATCAGCAGGCCTGCTAATTGCTGGCCGCTTTGGGTCAGACCAAACTGGCTGGCGGTGGTAATCGCGTTGACCGTGTCGGCACCGGCATTGGCTAGGCCGACAATTTTCGCTCCAGAACCCTGCGCCTGAAGAATGTAGGAGGAGAAGTCGCTGGTGGGGAACGGGTGACGCACGCCGCCGACAATTTCACCGCCATTGGCTTCTACCACACTGGTCACGTCGGCTTCCAGTGCATGGCCGAAGGCGTAATCCGCAGTGAGCAGGAACCAGCTATCGCCGCCCTGCTCAACGACGGCCTTCGCGGTGCCGTTGGCCAGCGGATAGGTGTCGTATACCCAGTGAATATGGTTCGGAGTGCAGTGTTCGTTGGTAATACTAGACGCCGCCGAGCCAGAGACGATGCCCAGGCCGTTGTTCTCTTGCAACACTTTGGTCACAGCGATAGAAAAAGAAGAGGCTACCAACCCACCCACCATATCGACGTTACGCTGGTCGATCCACTCGCGCACGGTGTTGGCGCCTACGTCGGCACTGTTGCGGTCATCAGCGCTGAAAATCACAATGGGCGAGCCGTTCACGCTGCCGCCAAAATCGGCCACCGCCATTTCCATCGCAGTTTGGCCACCTGGGCCAGCCAAATCACGGTAGGTGCCGGACATATCGGCTAAGTAGCCAATACGCACTTCACCATCGCTGATCTCGGCGTGGGCGGTCGAGATCGCCATGCTGGAGGCAGCGGCAACGGCGATGCTGGCGGCCAGCGTTTTCTTCATATAGGTCATGTTCGTCTCCTGGCCCTGAGGGCCTTTGTTTTTATGATGCGGACGTTCAGTTATAGCGTTTGTGTGTGGAGCGCTTGTGTATGGAACGTAAGTGTTGCGTTTGTTGTTTTTTAAAGCCGTGCTTACAGTTTAGATGGGTGTGCGATTTATACCCCCAGCATGCTGTTTAAATGTTCCCGCCGGGAAGGCAACTGCTCGGCGGTGATCTCCTCAACAATTTGGCCGTGATCCATCACAAAGTGGCGGTCAGCCAGCGGGGCAGCAAAGCGGAAGTTCTGCTCAACCAGCACGATGGGCATGCCGCGCTCTTTTAGCTGCACTAATACCTCGCCCAGGTTTTTGCACGATGACCGGCGCCAAGCCTTCGGTGATTTCATCCAGCAGCAGCAAGCGCGCACCGGTACGCAGAATGCGCGCCATGGCCAGCATCTGCTGTTCGCCGCCGGAGAGTCGCGTGCCCTGGCTTTTGCGACTCTCGTAGAGGTTGGGGAACATGGCGTAGATTTCATCCAAGCTCATTCCGCCTGAACGCACAGTGGGTGGCAGCAGCAGGTTTTCGTGAACATCTAAGCTCGCAAAAATGCCGCGCTCTTCCGGGCAGTAGCCAATCCCTAACCGGGGAATATGGTGCGGCTTCATGCGCAGGGTTTCATTGCCATTAATGACAATCGAACCGGTGCGCCGCCCCACCATATTCATAATCGCTTTTAGCGTGGTACTGCGGCCCGCGCCGTTGCGGCCCAGCAGAGTCACCAGCTCGCCACGCTTCACATCGAAATTCACCCCATGCAGAATGTGCGATTCGCCATAGAAGGCGTGCAGGTCTTGCACTCGCAGCATCTCTAGGGTCTGGTTTTCTGGGGCTTCTTGGCTCTCGAATGCTTCTGCGGTATTCATACGGCAGCCTCCTCAGCCGCTTCGCTGCCCATATAGGCTTCACGCACTAAGGGGTTGCGGGAAACCGTGTCGTAATCCCCTTCTGCCAGCACCGCGCCCCGCGCCAATACGGTAATACGATCACACAAGCGGCTGACCACGCTAAGGTTGTGCTCCCCCATCAACACCGTGCGGCCTTGGGAAACCCGTTTGATCAGCGCCACGATACGGTCAACATCTTCCGCGCCCATGCCCTGGGTCGGCTCGTCTAGCAGCATCATGCTGGGGTCCAGCGCCAGCGTGGTGGCCACTTCTAAGGCGCGCTTGCGGCCATAGGGCATTTCCACAGTGAGCGTATCGGCGTATTCGCGCAGGCCCACTTCATCGAGCAGCGCTAGGGCGCGGTCGTTGAGGTGGTCCAGCGTTTTTTCCGATTTCCAGAAGTGGAACGACGTGCCCAGCTGGCGCTGAAGCGCTACGCGCACGTTTTCCAGTGCGGTCATGTGGGCAAACACCGCTGAAATCTGAAACGAACGCACTAAGCCAAGCTGGGCGATCTCGTTGGATTTTTTGCTAGTGATGGGTTGGCCACGATAGAGAATCTCGCCCCGCGTAGGGGGCAAAAACTTGGTTAACAGGTTAAAGACCGTCGTTTTACCTGCACCGTTTGGGCCAATCAGGGCATGAATATGCCCCTCCTGCACCTGGAGGTTTACGTTATCCACGGCGGTAAAGCCGCGAAACTCTTTGGTCAGCCCTCGAGTTTCGAGCACTGGCCCCTTTGTCTCTTCGTCTGCACGCATGAGGTAGCACGCCTCTTGTTGTTCTTGTACGGTGGGAAGCGAAACTCGTTAGCCAGCAACGCATCCTTACCTGAACGTAAGGTGTAAGTGCAAACTAGCAACCCCACACAGGGTATTACAATTACAACTTTGGTCTACGCACCACTCTGATGCACCAAATTAAAGCTTAAAAGTCTTTATTTATCAGTTATTTTTTAAAATTCAACGGTAACTCACTCATTGCAATCTCAGCTTTACGTTAACGTAAACTTGTTTTAGCCTCATGGTCAGTGTTCCATAGGGACATCCCCCTATCGACGAGAATAATGATCATGAGCAAAACCTACTCGATCAGCGAACTGGCCAGCGAGTTTGATGTGACCACGCGTAGCATCCGCTTTTATGAAGATCAGGTGCTACTGCATCCCGCCCGCCGGGGCCAGACACGTATTTACAGCAGTAAAGATCGCGTACGGCTAAAGCTGACACTGCGCGGCAAACGCCTGGGGTTTTCGCTGGCGGAAATCCGCGAGCTGTTTGAGCTGTGGGATGAGACCCGCAGCGGCAGCGAAAAGCAGCTACACCTGATGCTGAGCAAAATCAGCGAGCGTAAAGCCGCGCTGGAACAGCAGATGAAAGACATCACGATGGTGCAGTTGGAGCTTGAAAGCGCTGAGATTCGCTGCCGCCAAGCCCTTGAAGAGCTTAACGAGAAACATCCGGCCACCGCGAAATAAACAACACCAACGCATAACGACCCGATTAACAACGACAAGGTGATTGACCATGTTTTCCCACTATTCAGAACTAAATTTCGGTCTTGACGATGAGCTGAACATGCTGCGTGAGCAGGTCAACGCCTTTGCCGCCAGTGAGATTGCCCCACGCGCCGCCGAGATCGATCACAACAACGAGTTTCCCAACGACCTGTGGAAGAAATTCGGCGATATGGGCCTGCTGGGCATTACCGTACCAGAAGAAGATGGCGGCAGCGGTATGGGCTACTTGGCCCACTGTATCGCCATGGAGGAGATCTCCCGGGCCAGTGCTTCCGTCGGGCTCTCCTACGGCGCGCACTCCAACCTGTGCGTTAACCAGCTCAAGATCAACGCCTCCGCCGAGCAAAAAGCCAAATACCTGCCCAAGCTGATGAGCGGCGACCACGTGGGCGCGCTGGCGATGTCAGAGCCCGGCGCTGGCTCCGATGTGGTCTCCATGCAGCTGCGCGCCAAAGAGGATGGCGACCACTACATTCTCAACGGCAACAAAACGTGGATCACCAACGGCCCCGATGCCGATGTGCTGGTGGTTTACGCCAAAACCGACCCGGATGCCGGTTCCAAAGGCATCACCGCGTTTATTATCGAAAAAGGCATGCCGGGCTTCTCCACCGCCCAGAAACTCGACAAGCTGGGCATGCGCGGCTCTAACACCTGCGAGCTGGTCTTCCAGGATTGCCGAGTGCCCGCCGAGAACGTGCTGGGCGAAGTAGGCAAAGGCGTTCGCGTATTGATGAGCGGCCTAGATTACGAGCGCACTGTGTTAGCCGCAGGCCCCATTGGGATTATGCAGGCCGCCATGGATGTGGTGATGCCCTACATCCATGAGCGTAAACAGTTCAATCAATCCATCGGTGAGTTCCAGCTGGTGCAGGGCAAGGTGGCGGATATGTACACCACGCTAAACGCCTGCCGCGCTTATTTATACGCCGTCGCGGCCGCCTGCGACCGTGGCCAAACTTCTCGTAAAGATGCCGCCGGTGTCATCCTCTACTGCGCTGAAAAAGCCACCCAGGTCGCGCTGGATGCCATCCAGCTACTGGGCGGCAACGGTTATATCAACGAGTACCCCACAGGCCGCTTGCTGCGCGACGCGAAGCTTTACGAAATTGGCGCGGGCACCAGCGAGATTCGCCGGATGCTGATTGGCCGCGAACTTTTCACCGAAAGCCTTTAACAAAAATTAGCAGGGGCGCGCCATGAGCACACTCTCCACACAGATCAACCCGCGCAGCGATGTGTTTCAGGCCAACGAGGCCGCCATGCTGGGGGAAGTCAACAAACTCCGTGAACTCACTGCGGCCATTGCACAAGGAGGCGGTGAGAAAGCCCGCGCCCGCCATGAGAGCCGTGGCAAGCTGTACGTGCGTGACCGCATCGACCATTTGATTGATGAAGTCTCGCCGTTTCTGGAGTTTTCCGCGCTGGCGGCGCATCACGTTTACGACAGTGAGGTACCTGCCGCAGGCGTGATCACCGGGATTGGCCGGGTATCTGGCGTTGAGTGCGTGATTGTGGCCAACGACGCCACGGTAAAAGGCGGCACCTATTTCCCGCTAACGGTGAAAAAGCACCTGCGTGCCCAGGAAATTGCCCGCAAGCACCGCCTGCCGTGCATCTACTTGGTGGATTCTGGCGGTGCCTTCCTGCCCCGCCAGGACGAAGTCTTCCCTGACCGTGACCACTTCGGGCGTATTTTCTACAACCAGGCCACGATGTCCGCTGAAGGCATTCCGCAGATCGCCGTGGTGATGGGCTCCTGTACCGCAGGGGGTGCGTATGTGCCTGCCATGGCGGATGAGTCCATCATTGTTAAAGAGCAAGGCACGATCTTCCTGGGTGGCCCACCACTGGTAAAAGCCGCCACGGGGGAGAGCATCAGCGCGGAAGACCTGGGCGGTGCGGATGTTCACGCCAAAGTGAGCGGTGTAGCCGACCACTACGCCGAAAATGACGCCCATGCGCTGCAGCTTGCCCGCGCCTGCGTATCGCGTCTGAACTGGCAAAAGCGCGGCCAGCTGGCCATGCAGCCGCCTAGGCCGCCCAAGCTCGACCCTTCAGAGCTTTATGGCATCGTCGGCACCGACCTGAAAAAGCCCTACGACGTACGCGAAGTCATTGGCCGCATCGTCGATGGCTCCGACTTTGACGAGTTCAAACGCTACTACGGCGACACGCTGGTGACCGGCTTTGCCCATATTCACGGCTACCCGGTGGGGATCGTGGCGAATAACGGCGTGCTGTTTTCAGAGAGCGCGGTAAAAGGTGCGCACTTTATTGAGCTGTGCGCCCAGCGCAAAATCCCGCTGGTGTTCCTGCAGAACATCACCGGCTTTATGGTTGGCTCCAAGTACGAGCATGAAGGCATTGCCAAGCAACGGCGCCAAACTCGTCACCGCCGTGGCCTGCGCCAACGTGCCGAAATACACCGTGCTGATTGGCGGCAGCTTCGGCGCGGGTAACTACGGTATGTGTGGTCGTGCTTACGACCCCAACCTGCTGTTTATGTGGCCCAACGCGCGTATTTCGGTGATGGGCGGCGAACAGGCGGCGGGCGTACTTTCCCAGGTAAAACGCGAGCAGTACGAGCGCGAAGGCAACACCTGGAGCAAAGAGGACGAAGAAGCGTTCAAAAAGCCCACCCGCGACCAGTACGAGCATCAGGGCCACCCCTACTACGCCAGCGCCCGCCTGTGGGATGACGGCGTGATCGACCCGATGCAAACCCGCGATGTGCTGGGGCTGTCACTGGCCGCCGCGATGAATGCCGAAGTCAAAGAGACGCGCTTCGGCGTGTTCCGGATGTAAGGGGCGAACATCATGGCTTACTCAACATTAGTCATCGAGGCGGGTATCGCTCCCTAACCTTAAACCGCCCAGAGGTGCATAAAGCCTTTGACGATAGCCTGATTGCCGAACTCAATGCTCATCTGGAAAAGCTACACGACTTGGCAAGTGCAGGCGACGTGCGGGTGGTGGTGCTCGGCTCTGAAGGTAAAAGCTTCTCCGCAGGTGCTGACCTGAACTGGATGAAGCGCATGGTCGATTACGACCTGGAAGATAACCTAGCGGATTCCCGCAAGCTTGCGGCGCTGATGCACGGCCGGGATACCCTGCCCTGCCCGACCATCTGCCGCGTACAGGGGGCGGCGTTTGGTGGCGCGGTGGGCTTAGCCGCCTGCTGCGATATCGTCGTGGCGTCCGAAAAAGCCAAGTTTTGCCTGTCGGAAGTCAATATTGGCCTGTCGCCTGCGGTGATTAGCCCTTACGTTCAGCGCGCCCTTGGCCAGCGCCAAATGCGCCGCTACGCGCTGACCGCCGAAGTGATGGATGCGCCAACCGCGCTCAGCCTGGGTTTAGCCCATCAGGTAGTGGAGCACGATGCCTTGGATAACGCGGTGGATAGCATGATCGCTACGCTGGTTAAAGGCTCCCCTCAGGCACAGCGGGCTACCAAGGCACTATTAGCCACCGTGGCCCAAGCTCCAGATGCCGATGCTACTCGTGAGCACACCTGCCAAGTGATTGCCAAGCTGCGGGTGAGCCAAGAGGGCCAAGAGGGCCTCGCCAGCTTTTTTGACAAGCGTCGCCCCGCCTGGACGTCACCCGAAGAACACAACAACACTGCGGAGCCACGCTCATGACGTTTACCCCAACCAAATTCGATACCCTGCTGGTGGCTAACCGCGGTGAGATTGCCTGCCGCGTGATGCGTACCGCCCGCCGCATGGGATTAAAAACCGTCGCTGTTTATTCCGATGCCGATGCCACCGCCCGCCACGTGCGTGAAGCCGATGAAGCCGTGCGCCTCGGCTCCGCCGCCGCCCGGGAAAGCTACTTGAACGTTGACGCGGTGATTGAGGCCGCCCAACGCACCGGCACCGGCGCGATTCACCCCGGCTATGGCTTTCTGTCTGAAAACGTCACCTTTGTTAAAGCGCTAGAGCAAGCGGGCATTACTTTTGTTGGCCCGCCCGCTTCCGCCATTGCCGCCATGGGCGACAAGTCTGCCGCCAAAGCGCGTATGGCGAATGCGGGTGTGCCTCTGGTGCCCGGCTACCACGGCGACGACCAAGGCGATGCTCTGCTGCGTTCCGAGGCCGATAAGATCGGCTACCCCGTCATGCTAAAAGCCAGCGCCGGTGGCGGCGGTAAAGGCATGCGCGTGGTAGAGAGCGGTGAAGGCTTCCAGGCCGCGCTGGACGGCTGCCGCCGGGAGTCTAAAGCCGCGTTTGGCGATGACCGCATGCTGATCGAGAAGTATTTGGTACAGCCCCGCCATGTGGAAGTCCAGGTGTTCTGCGACCGTTACGGCAACGGCGTGTATCTGTTCGAGCGGGACTGCAGCGTGCAGCGCCGCCATCAAAAAGTCATCGAAGAAGCCCCCGCCCCCGGCATGACGCCTGAACTACGCGCCGCCATGGGCGATGCCGCCGTTCGCGCCGCCCAGGAGATTGGCTACGTGGGTGCGGGCACGGTGGAGTTTCTGTTAGACGCCGACGGCTCCTTCTACTTTATGGAGATGAACACCCGCCTGCAGGTGGAGCATCCCGTTACCGAGATGATTACCGGCCAAGACCTGGTGGAGTGGCAGCTAAGGGTCGCCATGGGCGAACCGCTGCCCTGCCGCCAGGACGAGCTGACCATTACCGGCCACAGCTTTGAAGCACGCATTTACGCCGAAGACCCGGAGCAGGACTTCCTTCCCGCAACCGGCCTCCTCACTCGCTTCGCGCTGGACTTGGAAGGCGCAGGGCTAGGCGCTGATCAAGTGCGCCTAGATAGCGGCGTGGAGAGCGGCGATACGGTCTCGATGCACTACGACCCGATGCTCGCCAAGCTGATTGTGCATGGCGTTGACCGTGACGCTGCGCTGGCAACCCTCAACCGGGCGCTGGCGGCGCTGGATGTGCAGGGCGTTGTCACCAACCGCGCCTTCTTGCAGCGCTTAGCCAATCACCCTGGCTTTAAGAACGTCGAGCTGGATACCCGCTTTATCGAGCGCAACGAAGCCACCCTGTTTGCCCCGCGTCAGTTTTCTACAGAGGACTATGCCAGCGCCGCGCTGATTGGTTTGCATCAATTAGCCCAGGAGTGCGAAAGCGACTCCCCCTGGGACCGCCACGACGGTTTCCGGCTCAACGCGCCGCACACCATTCGCATTGCGCTGTGCGACCCAGCAAGCGCCCAAGCCCCGGATAGCGACAGCGCCGACGTGGTCGTCGAAGGCAAGCGCGCCACCTTGGATACCCAGTGGCAGCTCACCATTGGCAACAGCACGCTGACTGCCAGCCTGCAGCCGCTGGAAGGCGATGCCGTGGCCGTCACGCTGAACGGCCACCGTCGCCGCCTACAGGCGTATAAAGATGGTCATGTGGTGGTGATGGCCGAACCCAGCGGTGAAACCCGCCTTTTCTGGCGGCGCATCGACGCCATCGACCACGGCCACCACGAAGCGGAATCTACTCTCACCGCGCCGATGAACGGCACGGTAGTGGCGCTGCTAGTGGAACCGGGTGCTCAGGTTGAAAAAGGCATGCCGCTGATGGTGATGGAAGCCATGAAGATGGAGCACACCATGACTGCCCCCGCCGATGGTAGCGTAGAGACCTTCCACTTTCAGGCAGGCGATACGGTAAGCCAGGGCGCTGTGCTGCTCGACTTTGCCCCCAGCGAATAGGAGCCACACATGGCACTGCCTACGTCTATCAAGCTATTTGAAATGGCCCCCCGCGACGGGCTGCAAAACGAACCGGGCACCCTGGTGCCCACCGCCACCAAAATCGAGCTGATTGAGCGGCTGGCGAATGCGGGCATTCGCCATATCGAAGCGGCCAGCTTTGTCTCGCCCAAGTGGGTGCCGCAAATGGGCGATGCCGCTGAAGTGATGCGCGGCATTCAGCGCCAGCACGGCGTGGTGTATTCCGCGCTGACGCCAAACCTGAAGGGGTTGGAAAGCGCCCTGGAGGCAGGCGTTGAGGAAGTCGCGGTATTCGGTGCGGCATCGGAAGCGTTCTCCCAGAAGAACATCAACTGCTCGATTGCCGAGTCGCTGGCGCGCTTTGAGCCGGTGCTTGCCCGCGCAAACGAGGCAGGCGTGCGGGTGCGGGGCTATGTCTCCTGCGTGCTGGGCTGCCCTTACGAGGGCGACATTGCCCCCCATAAAGTGGCTGACGTCGCCAAAGCACTGTATGAGATGGGCTGCTATGAAGTTTCCCTGGGCGACACCATTGGCGTGGGGACGCCGCTGGCCGCTAAGCGGATGATCGAAGCCACTCGCCAGCAGGTGCCGATTGAGAAACTGGCCGCTCATTTTCACGACACTTACGGCATGGCGATTGCCAACCTGTACGCCGTGCTGGAAGAAGGCGTGAGCGTGATTGATGCCGCCACGGCAGGTCTGGGTGGCTGCCCCTACGCCAAGGGCGCATCAGGCAATGTGGCCACCGAAGACGTGCTCTATTTGCTGGAAGGGCTGGGTATCGATACCGGCATCGACCTGCAGGCAGTGATCGATACCGGCTACTGGATCACCCAGCAGCTTGGCCGCAAACCCAGCGCCAAAGTAGCCCTCGCCAAAGGGTCTGCCAAAAGCAGCACAGCGTAACGCCACCCAAACAAACTAATAATTAAAAATGCGTCACTTCCCGTTCAGATAAGAAAAAGACATCGGAGACTCATCATGGCATCACCTGCAACCTTGCCCAGCTACACCAGCAGCACCGCAGAAAAGCCGCTGCTGGGCATGACCATTGGCGATAAATTCGACCAAATTGCCGCCCAGTATCCGGATAACGACGCGCTGATTGCGCTACACCAGAATATTCACTGGAGCTACCGCGAGCTTCAGCAGGAAGTGAACCGCTGCGCCCGCGCCCTGCTCGCTATTGGTGCACAAAAAGGCGACCGCGTGGGCATTTGGGCACCCAACTGCAGCGAATGGACGCTAACCCAATTTGCCACCGCCAAAATTGGCGCGATCCTCGTGAACATCAATCCCTCTTACCGAACCCACGAGCTGGAGTACGCGCTGAACCAGTCCGGCGCGCGCTTTTTAGTCACCGCCAACCAATTCAAAAGCTCCGACTACACGGCGATGCTGTTCGAGCTGGCGCCAGAGCTAAACAGCTGCGCGGAAGGTCAACTAAAATCACAGAAGCTGCCCGAGCTTGAGTGCGTGATTAATTTAAGCGCCGACAAGCACAGCGGCATGTGGCGCTGGGCAGATTTCATCGCCGAAGCCGACAAGGTGAGCCAAACCGACGTAGACGACCTACAGGCCACGCTGCAGTTCGATGATCCGATCAATATCCAGTACACCTCTGGCACCACCGGCTTTCCCAAAGGGGCCACGCTCTCTCACCACAACATTCTCAATAACGGCTTTTTTGTGGCCGAAAGCATGGGCTTTACCAGCGAAGACCGCTTGGTGATTCCCGTACCGCTCTACCACTGCTTTGGCATGGTAATGGGCAACCTGGGCTGCGTGACCCACGGCGCGGCGATGATCTACCCAGATGAAGGCTTCGACCCCGGTAAAGTGCTGAAAGCTGTTCATGAGCAGAAAGCCACTGCGTTGTATGGTGTTCCTACCATGTTCATCGCCGAGCTTGAGCACCCGGATTTTGCCAGCACCGATTTTTCGACGCTGCGCACCGGCATTATGGCGGGCTCCATTTGCCCTGCTGAAATCATGAAGCAAGTCATCAACAAGATGAACATGAAGGGCGTGCAAATCGCCTACGGCATGACCGAAACCAGCCCGGTCTCCACGCAAACGGCGCGAACGACACCATTGAAAAGCGCGTTTCCACCGTGGGCCGCACCCAGCCCCACCTGGAGAGCAAGATCGTCGACCCCGGCAACGGCGGTATTCTACCCCGTGGCGAAATCGGCGAGCTGTGTACCCGTGGCTACAGCGTGATGCTGAAGTATTGGAACAATGACAAAGCCACTGCTGAGGCCATCGACGAAGCGGGCTGGATGCACACCGGCGACTTGGCCACCATGGATGACGAGGCTACATCCAGATCGTCGGTCGCATCAAAGACATGGTGATTCGCGGCGGCGAGAACGTCTACCCGAAAGAGATCGAAGAGTTCTTGTACGCTCATCCAGCGATCTCCGAAGTACAGGTCACCGGCGTGCCGGATAAAAAGTACGGCGAAGAGCTGATTGCCTGGGTGAAGCTCAACAGCACGGCGGGCGAGATTACCGGGGAAGACCTGCGCGAATACTGCAAAGGCAAAATCACCCACTTCAAGATCCCGCGCTACTTCAAGTTTGTGGATGAGTTCCCGATGACCGTGACCGGCAAAATCCAGAAATTCAAAATGCGTGAAATCTCGATTAAAGAGCTGGGGCTGGAAGACCAAAAGTAAAAGGGATCGAAGCTGTTACAACGATCAACTGTCGATCAGAACAACCCGTAGCGGAGGCTTTCGCCAGGGTTGTTCTGATCCTGAGACGTTAGCCCTAACCGAGGCTTTCCATGCCCACTTCCCTTGCCCACCACTACAATCAGGCGCTGCGCGACCAGGATATTCTCCACCAGTTGCGCACCCACTACCCCGATGGCCCCACGCTGCACCAGCTTGCCCCGCTGGACCAGCTGCATATCGGCGGCATTGCCGCATCCGCAAGGCTTTTGGGCTTGCTCGACCCCAAACCCCAGCACGTGCTGGATATAGGCGCAGGGCTGGGCGGGCTGATGCGCCAAGGTGCCGCGCAAGGTTTTCATATAACCGGACTGGATATTACCCACCGCTTTAGCGCGCTTAACCAAGCCATTAGTCGTTTGGCGCTAGGCCATCACAATGCTAAAGCCCACCATGGCACGCTGCGCTGGGTAACGGGCGACGCCTGCGCGCTACCGTTTGCGCAGTCAAGCTTTGACGCGGTGCTGTTTCAGCATAGCCTGATGAATATGCCCGACCCTGCACGCGTACTGGCCGAGTGCCGCCGCGTGCTACGCCCTGGCGGCCAGTTGGTGATGCATGAAGTCGTCAGCGGCCCTCACAGCGAGGCGTTGAGATTTCCGGTGCCCTGGGCCGAAGGGCCAGCGCACTCGCACTTGCTCTCGTTATCCGAGTTGACCCAAACATTAGAAGCAAGTGGCTTTAAGATTCAGCACTGCGAAGACTGGAGCCACACCGCGCTTGAATGGCGCCAGCGCCAGCGGCAAAAAGAGCAGGCCCCACTTACCGCCGTACTCTCGCCGCAGTGGGTATTCGGCGAACGATTTATGCAGATGGGAAAAAATTTGCTAGAAAACTTGGCGAATGGCGCAATTAACGTGGTGGAAATCAGTACCCGTTGCTAGGCTGATAAAGATAACGCCAATGAGAAAGGATAAGAGGAAGGCCAATGAACCGCTTGGCAAGCACCCTGCTCTTGAGTCTGTTCGGCACTGCGCTGCCCTCTAGTGGATGTTTTGCCGATGAAGACGTGCCTGTTATCTCTTACGCCGCCCCGGACAGTGCATTAATGCGGTTAGATAATGGGGTTGTACTGGAAGGCAGTGATTTAAGCAGTTTAGATACCTATACCTCCGGCTTTCGCTTAACCGCCGGGTTTAGCCCCTGGCAGCTACCCCAGCTCGATATTGGCGCTGAAATTGCCTACCGCGAAAGCGAAGAAGTCCCCACCTCCTCTAGCGTTAACCCCATGATTATGGACACCTTGAGCCTTGGCGGCGCCATTGTGGCGGGTATCCGGATGGGAGCTTTTAGCATCTACGCTAAATCTGGCCTGACCGAATGGCGAGGAGAAACCAACCAGCCAATGGCAGCTGATAGTGGCACCGCCCTTCTGCAAGGTTTTGGTGCCACCATGACCGTTAATCGATTGATCAGCCGCTTAGAGTACGAACGTATTGATGCGCCGTCGCTAAGCCATCTCAATATGCTCAGCGCATCGCTACATTTGCCGTTCTAATCTCCTTTTAAACTGTCTGCTTTTAAACTTTCTTGTTGATCGTTACTCTCCTGGGCGGGTGCCGTCCACACCGGCACTTCCTCTTGTTGCGGTGCCTGCCAATCTTGATGCATGGCGGTATTCAGCGCTTCTTCCAGCTTCATAAATAGCTCGCCATAGCGGGGGCTGAAGCTGATGCCTTCATCAATCTCTTTCCAGGCTTCAAACAGCTCATCGGCGTGAGCGTCTTCATTCTGCACAAACGCCCAGGTCATCTGTTTAGCGCGCATCGGATGCACGCCCATGGCAGTGAGCGCATGGCCGCCTAGCTCTAGCGCCGAGTGGTACGTTTCACTGATCACGTCATCAGCACCGGCCTCGCGCAGCTGGTAGCCGTGGCCCCGGTCAAAGGCCCGCGCCAGCACCCACACATTGGGGTAGAACTGTTTAACGTGCTTGACGATACCCACCGCACGCTCGCGGTCGTCGATGGCGACCACCAGCAGCCGAGCGTGCTCGATACCGGCGGTTTCTAAAAGGTCCGAGCGGCTAGCGTCGCCAAAGTAGCTTTTAATGCGAATGTTGCGCAGGTTCTCGATCTGCTCAATCTCGTGATCCAGCGCGACGATGGGAATGTTATTGGCCCGCAGAAGGCGGCAAATAATCTGCCCAAAACGGCCGACACCCGCCACGATGACCGGTGCCTGCTCTTCAATCGTATCGGCCTCACGAGCGTCATTCTTAGCAGTTTGGTAGCGCGGCAGCACCAGCTTGTCGTAAGCAATAAACAGCAGCGGCGTTAGGAACATCGACAGCGCCACCGCCAGCGAGAGCACCTGGGAGAGTTCCACCGGAATCACGCTGTTCTGAACGCTGTAGGTCAACAGCACAAAGCCAAACTCCCCCGCTTGCGCAAGGCTCAAGGTAAACAGCCAGCCGTTGCTGCCCCGCACCCGGAACAGTAGCGCCAGCACTAGCAAAATGGCTGCCTTCACGACGATAACGGCTAAACCTAGGCCTAGCACCGTTGCCCATTCGGCCACGAGAACGTCAAAGTTAATGCCCGCCCCCACGGTGATAAAGAACAGCCCGAGCAGCAGCCCTTTAAACGGCTCAATGTTGGCCTCAATCTCGTGTTTGAATTCGCTGTTGGCCAGTACGATACCGGCCAAAAACGCCCCCAAAGCAGGCGATAGATTCACTAAACTCATTAACGCGGCAATGCCGATCACCAGCATCAGCGCCGAGGCGGTAAATACTTCCCGTAGGCCGGAGCCAATCACGTAACGGAACAACAGCGGCCCTAAATAGTAGCCGCCGACGATCACACTGCCGATGGCGGCCACCACCACCAGCGCATGTGCCCAGGCAGGCAGATGCGCCACTAGGCTTAGCCCCGCGTGGCCATGGTCGTCACCCGCAGCGCCCATTAATTCCGGCAGCGCTAGCAGCGGGATGAGCGCCAACATAGGAATAACGGCGATATCTTGAAACAGTAGTACAGAAAAGGCGCTGCGCCCGCCTTCGGTTTTGGAAAGCCCCTTCTCACTCAGGGTTTGCAGCACAATGGCGGTAGATGAGAGCGCCAAAAATCAGCCCCACCGCCAGGGCTGTTTGCCCAACGAGCCCCCGCCACCAGGCAATAGCAGCGCCTGCCGCTGCGGTCAGCACGACCTGCAAACCACCCAGGCCTAGAAGACGCACCCGCATGGCCCATAGGCCTTTGGGGTCCAGCTCCATGCCCACTAAAACAAGCATCATCACCACGCCAAATTCAGCAAAGTGCTGAAGGGTGGTGGTCTCCTGGCCAACCAGCCCCAGCACAGGGCCAATCACCACCCCGGCAACTAAGTAGCCCAACACCGACCCCAACCCAAATCGCTTGGCCAGCGGCACGACAATCACTGCCGCCACTAAATAGATGAACGCTTGAATAAAATAGCCGGTCATGGCGATTCCTTAATCTCACTGCGACTTGACTTCCCTGAGCAATCAGTTAACGTACTAGTACACTAGTACATGACTAAATCACTCGGTGGCACGATGTCCTTACACGATACGTTTCAAGCTGACTTAGTACGCCACCTGCTTGCGATTGATACGCCCGACGCAATGGATGAAGCGCTGGCCAGCCTGCTTACGCCAGCAGAGTACCAAGAAATCAGCAAACGCCTACAGATTTTTAAGCTGCTGCGCGAGGGCGTACCCCATCGCAAAATTGCCGAAACCCTAGGCGTGGGTATTGCGACCGTGTCACGCGGGTCACGCGCGCTGACGATGTTAGCCTCTTCACGGAATGATCACTTATGAGCACCACCGATACGGCCGCTGCGGCAGGCCCCCAGCCGTTCACGCTGCCCCGCAAGCCCCACTACGTTACCCTGGCGGCGGACTGCGACTTCTTTGCCCTGTTTCAAAAAATCGAGCGGCGCTTCGATACCTGCTACATGCTGGAGTCGCTGGGTGAAGATAGCCACATGGCGCGCCATTCAATCATTGGTTTCGACCCCGAGTACACGCTCTACGCCAATGGCACCACGCTGACCATTGAAAGCCGCGACGGCGATGCCAACCACTACCCCAGCGACAACCCCTACGAGATGCTGCGCAGCCTGATTCCGCAGAACATTATCTCGCGCAAGTACGCGGGCGGGTTAAGCGGCTATTTAGGTTACGACGCCATGCAGTACTTCGAGCCGTCGCTGACGCTGAAAGCCAGCGACGACTTCGATACGTTCCGCTTTGGGCTATATAAAGATGGCCTGATCCTCGACAAGATGACCGGGGAAGTCACCTACTTCTACTACGACAATAGCCGTTACGAGTTTCTACAGACGCTGATCGACGCCGACGAAGAGCCCGCAGGCGCGCTGCACATTACCGCGCTAGGCGACACGATGAGCAAAGCCGAGCACGCCGAAGCGGTTGCCAAAGTGAAGCAGGACATCATCGACGGCAAAGTTTTTCAGTGCGAAGTGGGCTTTAAAAAGCGCTTTCGCATTCAAGGTGACACCCTGGCACTTTACGACCAGCTGCGTACCATCAACCCCTCGCCGCAGATGTACTACGTGAAGTTTGGCGAGCAGAAGTTGATTGGCGCGAGCCCGGAACTGCTGTTCCGCCTGCGCCAGGGCGAGATGGAGACGTTCCCACTGGCGGGCACTACCCTGCGCGGCCAAACACCCCAGGAAGATACCCAGCTTGCCCGCGCGTTGCTCAACGACCCCAAAGAGATCGCTGAGCACAATATGATTGTGGACCTGCACCGCAACGATATTGGCCGAGTGGCCCAGTTTGGCACGGTGAAAGTACGCAGCCTGATGGATATCAAGCGCTTCAGCCACGTTCAGCATATCTCTAGTGAGATCGTCGGCATTATTGCCGAAGGCGAAGACATGTTCACCGCGCTGGCCAGCAACTTCCCCGCGGGCACGCTAACCGGCGCACCCAAGATTGAAGCGATGAAAATCATCGATGACCTAGAAACCGATGGGCGCGGCCCCTACGGCGGCGCGGTGGGTCAGTTCTCCTTCAACGGCGACTGCACCTTTGCGATCCCCATCCGTACGGTGTTTGTTAACGGCGAGCGCGCTTACGTGCAAACCTGTGGTGGCAACGTTTACGACAGCAACGCCGAGGATGAGTACGAAGAGATCCGCCGCAAATTCGCCGGCACCCGCAAGGCCTTGGCCCCCTTTATGGATACGGAAACGGAGAGCCCCGCATGAAGGTGCTGATCATCGATAACTACGACTCCTTCACCTATAACCTCTACCAGTTTATTGGTGAGATTCTGACCACGGAGAAGAATCGCGGCGAGCTACCCCATTTTGAGATCATGGTGAAGCGCAATAACCAGATTGATTTTAAAGCGATTGAAGCCATGGCGCCGGATCGCATTATTATCTCGCCTGGCCCCGGCTCGCCGGATGACCCACGCTACTTTGGCGTATGCGCCGAAGTGATCGAGAAGCTGGGCAAAACCACGCCGCTGCTGGGCGTTTGCCTAGGTATGCAGGGCATCGTGCATGTGTTCGGCGGTAAGGTGGTCAAAGCGCCGCTGCCGATGCACGGTAAAATCAGCCCCATCAACCACGACAACCGCTCTGTGTTTAACGGCGTACCCGATCAGCTTGAGGTCATGCGCTACCACTCGCTGATTGCCGATGCGACGACGCTACCGGGGTGCCTGGAAGTGACCGCCACGGTGGGCTCACTCACCGCCGACAGCTTTGCTGAGCGCGGCCGCTGGCAGGCAGCGGGTGAGTTTGAGCTGATGGGCGTGAAGCACCGTGACTACCCGATTCACGGTATTCAGTTTCACCCGGAATCGTTTGCCACCGAGGGCGGCAAAGAGCTGATTGCCAACTTCCTGTTTGCCCCTAACGCAGCGGCATAACGGCGATTGAGCCAATAAGCACCGTGATATTGAGAAGCACCGTGACCCAATAAACGCGCCGAAAGGCAGTTTTTTGGGTCTTGTGGCGCAGCTGTTGCTGCGCGCACCAAGCCCCCGGCCAACCGCCTACCAGCGCCAGCCAGTGCAGCGTTTTTTCGCTCACGCGCTGGCGCTTTTTAATCGCGGCCCTTTTATCCCACGCATAGGTTGCGTAGGTAATCACGCTGACCGCCACATACCACGCCAGTAGGTAACTTATATAAGTAGGCATCTCTGTCATGGAGAACTACTTGCGCCGGGAAGTCGGCTTACCGGAGGCGGCTTTACCCCCACTGGGGCGGCCGCCCTTTATCGCGCCCTTACTCGCGCCCGGTTTGCCGTTAGAGTGACTCCCGGGCCTCCCCTTTCCTTTAATGGCCGGTCTTCCCGCTGACGCTGCTCCTTTGCCGCCTGGCTTAGCAGCAGCGGCCCCTTTTGCCTTAGGATCCTTGCGGGCTTTGTTACCCGCACGGGCACCTGAAGAGGCCCGTTTTGCTGTCGGCTTTTTATCCTGCGCGCTACTTCTACCGCCGCTGTAGTTGGGACGGGCGGTTTTTTTCTTCTCAGATGCTTTCTTCTCTGGCGCTACGTCTGAGGTTTCGGTGAGGGCAACAATGGTCTCGATCTCTTTGGGAGTCAGGTCACGCCAATCACCTAGCGCCAGTCCTTTCAGCGAGACGTTCATGATGCGCGTACGCACTAGCTGGGTGACTTCATAGCCAAAGTATTCGCACATACGGCGAATTTGGCGGTTGAGCCCCTGCACTAGCGTGATATTGAACACAAAGGTGGACTCTTTGACCACCTGACACTTTTTGGTCATCTGCCCAAGGATCGGCACGCCGCCCTGCATACCGGCAATAAACTCGTCGGTGATCGGTTTATCGACCGTCACCACGTACTCTTTTTCGTGGTTATTGTTGGCACGTAGGATCTTGTTGACCAAGTCGCCGTTGTTGGTGAGAAAGATCAGCCCCTGGGAGTCTTTATCTAAGCGGCCAATCGGGAAAATACGCGTGCCGTGCTTCACAAACTCAACGATATTGTCTTTTTCCGCCGACTCTGTGGTGCTGACAATACCCACCGGTTTGTTGAGCGCGATAAGGACGAGATCCTCCTCTTCCTGCGGCTCAATCTCCTGGCCGTTGACCTTTACCCGATCCCCCGCGACCACTTGGTCACCGGTGGTTGCCCGGCGGCCATTGATCCACACATTGCCCTGCTCGACAAAGCGGTCCGCCTCCCGGCGGGAACATAGGCCGCTTTCGCTGATGTATTTATTGATACGGGTAGATTTTCGTAACGACATAAAACGCCATGTAGCCTAAATAAACGTTAAAAAGAGGAGCCGGGCTGCTTGAGGAACTCGACCTCTTCTGGAGTCGAGGCTCTGCCCAAGACCGCATTACGATGCGGGTAACGCCCAAAACGGTCAATAATCGACTTGTGGCGTTTCTCGAACTCTAGATTGCTCTCCAGCCCCGGCTGGTCGAATAACTGCATGGCCACAATATGAATGGCCGCCGACTCGCTGTGCATATAGGGCATATAGAGAAAGCTGCGCTCCACCGCTGACAACGACTGGTCTGCCCCGCTGGCAACCGCCTCCTGGGCCAGTGCTAACGCCAGCGTGTCGCTGGCGAACGAGCGGGCATCATCGCGGTAGATATTACGCGAGAACTGATCCAGCACGATCACTTCCGCCAGCCGACCACGTGCCGAACGACGCCACTCGAAACACTCGCACGCTACGGCACTCATCAGCACATCACTGAATCGCTCGGCAATCTGCCGATCCATCTCAGCGTCTTTTTTGAACCATTGTGCGGGCGTCAGCTCCTGAAACCAGAAAGCCAGCACGGCCTGAGCGTCTGTGGTCATGTTTCTGCCTCCAACACCGGACATAAAGAAAAGCGCCGCCAACCCATCGGTAGCGGCGCTGGTGGGCTGTCTTCAGCTTAGCCGGTGTTACGCAGGCCAGCCGCAATACCCGCCATGGTGACCATTAACGCGCGGGAGAGATCCGGGCTAATCGCGCCGTCGGCATCGCGGCTACGCTGCAAAAGCTCGGCTTGCAGGCCGTGCAGCGGGTCGATGTAGGGGTTGCGTACGTCAATCGCTTGACGAATCAGCGGCGTGTTCTCCAGCAGTTTCTCCTGCTGCAGGATATCCAGCACCACGTCTTCCAGACGCTCAAAGCGCTCACGGAGTTTTTTGCCCAGCGCTTTTAGCGACGGCTCGTCCACCAAGCGGTGCTCGTAGTAGGCGGCAATCGCCACGTCTGCTTTGGCCAGCAGCATCTCTAACATATCCAGGTAGGTGCCAAAGAACGGCCACTGGGTGCGCATTTCTTGCAGCACTTCACGGCCGCCGGGCTGTTCCAGGCGGAGGGAGAAGGCTTCGCCGCTGCCAAGCCAAGCGGGCAGCATCAGGCGGATTTGTGTCCAGGCGAAAATCCAGGGGATCGCCCGCAGGGTTTCCACGCCGCCATCCTGGCGGCGCTTGGTCGGCCGCGAGCCTAGCGGCAGCCTACCCAGCGCGCCCTCCGGCGTCACCGCACGGAAGTACGGCACGAAGTCGGGATCTTCCCGTACCACGCCTACATAAGCACCGTGGGCGACTTTGGCCAGTTGATCCATCTCTTCGCGCCAGTGGGGTTCCGGCGCGGGCGGTGGCAATAGCGTGGCTTCCAACACCGCACAGGCGTAGATCTCCATGCAGCGCAGCGCGATATCCGGCTGGCCGAACTTAAAGCGAATCATCTCGCCCTGCTCGGTCACCCGCAGGCTGCCGTTCACGGAGCCCGGCGGCTGAGACAGAATCGCCGCGTGGGCCGGACCGCCCCCACGGCCCACGGTGCCGCCGCGGCCGTGGAATAGCGTTAGGTCAACACCGTGCTTTTCGCACACGTTCACCAGCGCTTCCTGGGCGCGGAACTGTGCCCAAGCGGCGGCGAGCTGACCGGCATCTTTGGCAGAGTCGGAGTAGCCGATCATCACTTCTTGGCGGTCTTTAGTCAGGGCGCGGTAGCCCGGCAGCGCCAGCAGTTGATCGATCACATCCCCCGCGTGATCCAGGTCGTTGAGGGTTTCGAACAGCGGCGCGATGGGAAGCGTTACCTGCCCACCCACTTCTTTCATCAACAGTGCCACGGTGAGCACATCAGAGGGCTCGGCGGCCATGGAGATAATGTAAGTACCCAGCGCTTCGGCGTGCTCCTGGGCGATCACCTTGAAGGTATCAATGACTTCCCGGGATTCCGCCGAACACTCCCAGCGGCGGGGAATTAGCGGGCGACGGGACTCTAGCTCCGCTAGCAAAAACTCCTGACGCTGGGTTTCGCTCCACTCCTGGTAATGGCCAAGCCCCAGCGAGCTGGTGAGTTCTTCCATTACTTGGGCGTGGCGGCTGGCTTCCTGGCGAAGGTCGAGCTTGGTCAGCGTGACCCCGAACACGGCCACACGGCGCAGGGTATCCAGCAGCGCACCGTTGGCGATGGTATCCAGCCCCACGTCACACAGCGAGCGGTAGCAGGCCAGCAGCGGCGCGTAGATTTGGTCGCGGGTTTCAATAATCGGCCCGCCGTCATAGTTGCGGCCATCCAACTGCGCTTTCGCCCAGTCGCGAGTGGCTTCCATTTTAGTTAGTAACCGCTTGAGCAGCTCCCGGTAGGGCTCCGCCACATCGCCCACTTCAGCTTTGAGGGCGCTGTTGGCTTTCCACATGGAGAGCTCTGTTTTGAGCTGTTCTAAATCCCGCAGGTAAAGGTCCGCCGCCATCCAGCGGCCTAGCAGCAGCACTTCCTGGCTCACTTTGGCGGTGACATTCGGGTTGCCATCGCGGTCGCCGCCCATCCAGGAGGCGTAGCGAATCGGCGCGGCGTCCAGAGGCAGGCGCTCACCTGCGGTGTCCAGCAGCAGGTTATCCAAGTCGCGGTGGAAATCCGGCACCGCCTGCCACAGCGAGTTCTCGATCACCGCAAAGCCCCACTTCGCCTCATCCACCGGCGTTGGGCGTTCGTGGCGAATCTCGTCGGTGTGCCACGCTTGGCTGATCAACTCTTCCAAGCGGCCTTGGGCACGTGCGCCACGCTCGGGGTAATCTTCTGAGCTCTCAATCGCGGTTAAGCACTCATCAATGGCATCGTACTTCTGGATCAGCGTGCGGCGAATAACTTCGGTGGGATGCGCGGTCAGCACTAGCTCCACGCGCATATTGGCAAGGGTTTCCACCAGTTTACGCGGTGAATTACCGGCCTGCTGGGCGCGTTCCAATAGCTCCCCTAGGGCTGGCTGTGAACCGGGTTTGTAATCTTCAACCCGGCGAAACCGCGCTCGGTAGTGCTGTTCAGCAATATTGGCCAGGTTCAAAAACTGGTTGAATGCTCGGGTCACCGGCAGCAGGTCACGCTCGGGAAGCTGGCGCAAATACTCAATCAACTGGCGCTGCTGCAGTGAGTCGCTCTGGCGGCCCCGCTTGGCATGGGCACGAATGGTTTCAATCTTATCGACAAACGGCTGGCCTAAATCGTCGGCGATGGTTCGCCCTAGACTGTCACCTAGAATACGCACGTTATCGCGCAGGGATTCGTGTAAATCATGACTCATGGGCGTGGCCTCCTTGCGGGGTCGCGTTGATGATTTTGAAATTAGCGTTGTTCTTGGGCTTTAGCGGCTTGCCCGTGGCCTTCCATTTCGTCCAGCGAGGCCTCGCTTAGCGGGCGCTCTGCCTCGGCAAGCGCGCGTTCCACATAGCGAAAGCGGCGTTCGAATTTTGCATTGGTACTACGTAAGCACTGTTCGGGGTCGGCGCCCAGCGTGCGGGCTAAATTGGTGACGGCAAACAGCAGGTCGCCCACCTCATCCTGGGCGTGCTTTCGATCACCTGCCGTCAGCGCCTCTTCGACCTCCTCCAGCTCCTCGCGAATTTTGGCCAGCACGCCTTCGGCATCAGGCCAATCAAAGCCAACCCGGGCGGCGCGTTTGGAGAGTTTGGCGGCGCGGCTTAACGCAGGCAGCGTGCGGGGCACGTCATCCAACACCGACGGTGCTTGGGTGGCTCGTTCGGCGCGCTCGTCGGCTTTGAGGGCTTCCCAGCGGCTGTTCACCTGCTGGGTTTTGACCTCGTCGGCACTCACACCGGGCGGGCGGCGGGAAGCCAGCGTGCCGTCTGGGAACACATGGGGGTGACGGCGCAGCATTTTGGCGGTCAGCGTATCGACGATATCGTGAAAGTCGAAGCGCTGCTCTTCTGCGCCAAACTGGGCGTAATAGACCACTTGAAACAGCAGGTCGCCTAGCTCACCGGGCAACTCGTCAAATGCGCGACGCTCAATGGCGTCGGCCACTTCGTAGGCCTCTTCCAGGGTGTGAGGCACGATGCTGTCCCAATCCTGCTTGATATCCCACGGGCAGCCCTGCTCCCGGTCGCGCAATACGGTCATCAGAGTGAGCAAATCGTCCAGGGTATGGCGCATTAGGCCCCTCCTTTACGGGCACTTTTTTCAGGGTCGGCATTACGCAGGCGGCGTACTTCGGTCACGTTAGGTAGCTGCTGGATACGCGAGAACAGCCTGCCGAGGGATTCCAGGCCGTCGACTTCCAGAGTAATCCGCAGCCGGGCAATGCCTTCATCGGTATCGGTGAGGGTGTTGACCGCCAACACATTGACCTTCTCGTTGCCTAGTAGGCCCGTCACATCACGAAGTAGCCCAGAGCGGTCCCAGGCTTGAATCTCGATAGTCACCGGGTAACGGGTATGTGCCCGCTCGCCCCACTCCACTTCGATAATGCGCTGAGGCTCTTCCAAGCGCAATTGGAGGATATTGGTGCAGTCCTGGCGATGAACGGTCACGCCGCGCCCTTGGGTAATAAAGCCGACAATCGGCTCGCCGGGTACCGGGCGGCAGCAGTTGGCCATGCTGGTTTTCAGGTTGCCCACACCCAGCACGGTGATATCGCTTTGGGTGGCTTTGCTGGGCTGGCGGCGGGATTTGGCCAACAGACGATCAAGCTGCTCCTGGTCATCGGTTTCACCAAACAGTTGCTGGGCCTGGTGCAGCACTTGACCAATTCGCAGGTCGCCCGCCCCCAGCGCCGCGTACATATCGTCGGCGTTTTGGTAGTTGACGGCTTTGGCGAGCTTAGCAAGGTCCAGCCCTTCCACATCCAGGCGGCGCATTTCACGCTCAAACAGCGTGCGCCCTTCGTCCAGGTTCTGGTCGCGGGCCTGATGCTTAAACCACGCCTGAATTTTTGCCCGCGCCCGGGAGGTGCGCACGTAGCCTAAGCTGGGGTTGAGCCAGTCACGGCTGGGGCCGCCTTTGGTGGCAGTAAGAATCTCGATCTGCTGGCCGGTTTTGAGCTTGTAGGTCAGCGGTACGATACGGCCGTTAACCTTGGCTCCCCTGCAAAGGTGGCCAATTTCGGTGTGCACCCGGTAAGCAAAATCGATCGGCGTGGCAATACGCGGCAGGTCGATAACGTGCCCATCCGGGGTAAAGACGTAGATGCGGTCAGGGGCGACATCGCTGGAGAGGCCTTCACGCAGGTCGCCAAAGCCGCCCACTTCGTCCTGCCACTCCAATACTTGTCGCAGCCAGGCAATTTTCTCTTCGTAGCTACGGCTTTTGGCGTTGGTGTCGTGGCCTTTATAGCGCCAATGGGCGCACACCCCAAGCTCCGCTTCATCATGCATGGCGAAGGTACGGATCTGTATCTCCAGCACCTTGTTTTCCGGCCCCATGACGGCGGTGTGCAGCGACTGATAGCCGTTTTTCTTGGGGTTGGCGATGTAGTCGTCAAACTCGTTGGGCACGTGGTGCCAGCGGGAATGGACGATGCCTAACACGGTGTAGCAGTCGGTGACTTCCGGCACCAGGATACGCACGGCGCGCACGTCGTGTACCTGGGAGAAATCGATCCGCTTGCGCTTCATTTTGCGCCAGATGGAGTAGATATGCTTGGCCCTGCCGCTCACGTCGTAGCGGTGAATATGCTGGGCTTCCATCAGGCCTTTGAGGGTTTCGACCACATCGTGAATATAGCGGTCGCGGTCCAGGCGCTTCTCTGCCAGCAGCTTGGCAATCGCCTTGTACTCGTCCTCGTGGAGATAGCGAAACGAGAGATCTTCCAGTTCCCATTTGATCTGGCCAATACCCAGGCGGTGGGCCAGAGGCGCGTAAATATCCGCCACTTCCCTGGCGACCTGTAAGCATTTCTCACGGGGAGCGTCTTTGACTTGGCGCAGCGCGCAGGTGCGCTCGGCAATTTTGATCAGGGCGACGCCACGTCGCCCACCATATTCACCAGCATTTTGCGCAGATTTTCCTGCTGGTTGTGCTGGCTCATGCCATGGTTGGGTGCCAACGGGTAGCTAATGGCGGCCATTTGCAGAACGCCATCGATGAGCTTGGCGACTTCATCCCCAAAGCGTTTGGTCACCGCCTCCAGGCTCAGCAGCCCTTCCCGCACGGCGCGGTAAAGCACGGCCGCCTCTAGCGCTGGCTGGTCGAGCTTCAGGTCGGCGAGGATGTCCGCCATCTCAAGCCCCATGCGGAAGCTGGAGCCGGGCGACAGCCACACGCGATGGGTTCGAGGCGCTTCCCGATCTAACTGCTCGGCAAGCTCGCAGGCTTCCTGCAAACGCTCGGGTTCACGTAGGCGCACATCTTCTTGAAGGCGCGTTAACCATTGTTGTATGTCCACCTTTCCGCTTTCTGTCAGCGGTTGGTCTTCACGCACTTTCACCATGACGTTCACTCATCCTTTCTGGGTGACGGCCTCCACACCGCCGCCACCAATGCTTGCTGCAAAGGGCAGACTAGCCCGCATATTCAAACAGCATCAGCGTTTCCATGTGGGCAGTGTGCAGAAACATATCTGCCACTGTGATTGCTTGACGCGATACCCCGCATGCACAAGGTGTGCCGCATCCCTGGCCAGCGTGGCCGGGTCGCAGGAAACATAGGCCACCTTGGGTATCCGGTGGCGGCCAACCGCTTGGCAGATAGCTTCCGCCCCGCTGCGTGGGGGATCTAATACCAACGCATCCACCGAACGCTCGCGAAGCAGTGTTTTTACCGCTATTGCATCGTTTAGATCTGCCTGTTGAACGCTCACATTGAGCTGGTTCAGCGCTGCGTTAGTGCCAAGGCGCTCTACCATGGCGGTGTTACCTTCTACCGCGTGCACGCTGGCGCCTGCAGCGGCCAGAGGAAGGCTGAAGTTCCCCATCCCGGCAAACAGGTCGAGTAGCTGCATCCCAGGTGCTGGCGTTAACCATGCTACCACCTGAGACACCATCTTTTGAGTGACCTCGGCATTTACCTGTAAAAAATCACCGGGGGCAAACTGCAGCACCAACTCAGACTCAGCGCTTTCTTGGTGGGGCGACACACCAAGCGCACTCAGCGAAAAGCGCTCTTCCAGCGCAGGCTCTGCACCATGCCAGTGCAAGGACGGTGACTCACGCCCTAACCATGCGCCTAATCTCACTCGGTGCTGGTCAGCAAACCCTTGCCAGCGCTGCCAATCCTGCGGCTGCTCTTTTAACTGCCTGACCAGCACCACCGTAGCCTGGGGCGTCGCCAGCAGTTCAATATGCCCTACCGCGCGGGGTGCATCCAGTTCAGTAAGCAGTTGCTTTAGTGGGACTATCAGTGCTTGAAGGGCAGGTACCAATACATGGCAGTGGTCAATATCCCCTAGTCGGTGACTATTTGCAGCCCGAAACCCTAACCGAACGGTCCCCTGACTCTCGACCTTCACCCCTAGACGCGCCCGACGGCCGGAGCTTTCTTGCTGACCATTGATTGCCGCCACCTCATTCAGCGTTATGCCTTGGCGCGCCATCAATTCGCTGACGACCTCACGCTTGTGGGCACGCTGAGCGTCTACTGCCAAGTGCTGCAAATCACAGCCACCGCAGTGGCCAAAATGAGCACAGGGTGGCTCTACTCGCTGCGGCGAGGCAGTGACCAGGGTTTTTACGTGCGCTTCATCAAAGCGCTTACGGGTGACGTGCACCGCCACTTCGACCTGCTCACCAGGCAACGCTTGGTCGACAAAGACGGTTTTGCCCGCCGAGTTATGGCTCACGCCACGCCCGTCATGAGCTAGCCGCTCAATCATTAACGGCGCATCAGCGTCAGCGGTGGCTGCTGGCTGCTTGGCAGGCGCTGTATTACTGCTTGGCTGACGTGCCAGCCCAGAGTGGCCGGAGGCGGGCCTAGGCGGCCGCCGCTTACCCAACATAGCCATCTATACCTCCGGGGCAAATAAGCCCGTGGAGAGATAGCGATCACCACGGTCACCGACAATAAACACGATGACCGCATTTTCGGTTTGTTCATGCATGAGCAGCGCACCCGCTAGGCTTCCGCCAGATGAAACGCCTGCCAGAATGCCCTCTTCCGGGCCAGGCGGCGCATATGCGCTTCCGCTTCTTGCTGGCCGATATCCAGGGTGGTATCCACGCGCGGCGCTTCAAAAATCGCTGGCAGATACTCTTTAGGCCAGCGACGAATGCCGGGGATACTGGCCCCATCAGCGGGCTGCAAGCCCACAATCTGAATCGCGCTGTTCTGCTCTTTAAGATAGCGCGACACGCCCATGATGGTGCCCGTGGTGCCCATTGAGCTCACAAAGTGGGTCACTTCACCGCCGGTTTGCTGCCATATTTCTGGCCCGGTAGTGCGGTAGTGCGCCAGCGGGTTATCTGGATTAGCAAACTGATTGAGCGGCTTACCTTCACCCCGGGCAATCATGGCATCTGCGATGTCACGAGCCTCTTCCATACCGCCTTCTTTACTGGCCGTAATCAGCTTAGCGCCGTAGGCCGCCCTGGCCTGCTTGCGCTCGGCGGAAGCATTTTCCGGCATAATCAGGGTCATGTTGTACCCTTTTAGAGCCGCCGCCATAGCAAGCGCAATGCCGGTATTGCCGGAAGTCGCCTCAATTAACATATCCCCTGGGGAAATTTCCCCACGAGCTTCCGCTTCACTCAGCATAGAGAGCGCGGGACGATCTTTCACCGAGCCCGCGGGGTTATTGCCTTCGAGTTTGGCAAGCAGCGTATTGTTCTTCCCAGCGGTAATTCGCTTCAAGCGAACCAAGGGCGTATTGCCGACCACATCTTCAAGCGTGGGATAATTCATCGAACATTCCTTATCGTAACCGTTATGCTGCATTATATCGGTGCTGCCTGTGACTGGACAGGCAACCTACTAGATTCAACGAGCTTCTTTCATGTCATTAAACACGCGCCTGCTGTTTGCTCTGCTTGGTTTCCCACTGTTGGTCTACGCCGTTATGGCAATATTGCTTGTTATCCAGAGCGACCTGGGAGGACGCGACGAGCTTAAAGAGCGCTTAATCAGCGCTGGTGAGTTGATGGCTCCCAGCTTAGGCGATGCCATGGCCGACGGGGATTTACAGCGCCTTGAAAAGCTCGCTAGGCAGCTGTTGGAGCATCGCGGGCTGCGAGCCGTGACGCTGTTTGATGAACAGGGCAACCGTCTGCTGGTGCTAGGCAGCTCTATGCCACCGCCTAGACTGGATGCGCCAATGGCAACGGCCATCACCATGGAAGAGGACGCCTGGCGGCTGCGGGTGCCGCTGGGCAGCAGCGACACCCTGCGCATGACGAACGGGTGGTTAGAGGCTGAGATGGATACCCGCACCCTAACGCTTGAGCGCTATAAGCTTATTGCAAGCCTGAGCCTTGGCGGATGTTGCTGGGGTTACTGCTATTTTTAATCGCATTTGCCATTAGCCGCTATGCTACCCGTCCAATCGAAGAGGCTAACCAGGCACTTTATCGCCTGTCGCGTGGCGACTACAGCTTGCTAATATCATCGGCCAAGCCCACCGAGCTAAAGCAGCTGGCCGATCATATCAACCGTTTAGCCGAACATTTCCAGCAGGCCCAGCGGGATATGCAGAGCCAGATTGAGCAGGCCACCAGTGAGCTGCAGGAGTCGATGGAAACCATCGAAGAGCAGAATATCAAGCTAGACCTTGCTCACCGCAGCGCGCTGCGCGCCAATGCTGTTAAATCCGAATTTCTGGCCAATATGAGCCACGAGATCCGCACACCGCTCAACGGCATTATTGGTTTTTGCCGCTTGCTGGGCCGTTCATCCCTCGACACCCGGCAAGAAGAGTGGCTGGAGCACGTTCGCCGCGCCTGCGATAACCTACTGATGCTGGTGAATGATGTCTTGGACTTCTCCAAACTGGAAGCCGACCGGCTGACTCTGGAAGAGGTCGATGTCGCTATTGTTGCCCTGGTTGACGAAATTATTGGCTTGCACGCCCCTGAAGCACAGCGCAAGCAGCTGCACTTGGTCGCCATGGTATATGACGATGTGCCGACTCCCTTATGCGGCGACCCGTTACGCATTCATCAAGTGTTGAACAATCTGCTAGGCAACGCACTAAAATTTACCAACGAAGGCGAGATCATCATCCGCGTTATGCTGGATAGCCAAGAGGGCCAGCATGTCGTACTGCATATTAGCGTGAGCGATACCGGCATTGGTTTAAGCGATGAGCACCAGCAGCAGCTCTTTAGCGCGTTCTCACAAGCCGAACCGAGTCACTCTCGCCAGTTCGGCGGCAGCGGTTTAGGGCTGACCATTTGCCGCCAGCTTATTCAGCGGATGGGTGGGGAGATTACGGTATAAAGCGAGCTGGGTAAGGGGTCGACTTTCTCATTTACCCTGCCTCTTCTGGCACACCAGGCGGCTGAGCGCCCGCCGGAGCTGACGCTAGATAACCCCACTATTTGCCTTCACGAAACGCACCCACCCACTCGCCATGTGCTAGAGCATTTACTAGTACGCTGGGGCGCGCGCCCAGTCTCGTTTATTAATGCCGGCAATGAATCGCTGCTGATGCTATGTCTGGCGCAGAGTGACTTTGAAGGTGATCGCAAAGCGTACTGGCAGTCAGTGATTGCGCAAACTCCCTGCCCGGTCATTATTCTGGCGAATACTACTAGCTTCGACCTACCCACGTGGGAATTTCCCTACGGCGGCGAAATGCTATGCAAACCGTTTACTCGGACGCAGCTTGTGACCACCCTGCGTCAGTTGCTACAACTGCAACCACTCCCCCTTGCCAGTGAAGCAGTCAGCAAACCGCCGCTTACCCCTCGCCTAACAATTTTGATTGGCGACGATAACTCGTCAAACCGTGAACTGTTAAAAGCGATGCTGGAGAGCGATACGCTACACATTGTGCTAGCAGAAAGCGGCCAAGAAGCACTGGAGTTTGCGCGCCACCAAATTGCCGATATGGTATTGATGGATATCCGCATGCCGGGGATGGACGGCATACAGGCCACACAAGCGCTGCGGCGTATCAATAATAGCTGGGCGCGCTGCCCTATTATTGCCGTGACGGCCCATGTACTGAGCACTGAACGACAGCAGTGGCTGGCCGAAGGGCTGGATGATGTGCTGATCAAACCCATCGACGATGCCCAGCTACAACAGCTGTTGCAGCGCTTTTTAGGAATTGCACCACGAAAAGCAGCCCCTACTGAAGCAGCTTCCACTCGTCAGTCACAGGTTCCCACCGCTCCCCCTAGCTCGCTGCCAGCGGTCGATTTGATGCTAGGTGCACGCTTGGCAGGAGGCAGGGAGACCTTAGCCAAGCAGCAACTGGTACGGCTCATTGACAGCCTGCCGGAGAGCGAGCAGCAGATACGCGACGCCTTTCAGGCAGGCGATCTAACGGCACTACTGGACTGGGTGCATGGACTAAACGGAGCCAGCCGCTACTGCGGCGCACCAGAACTAGCCCTGCTGGTGGAAACCCTAGAAACGCGCCTGCGTACCAGTGGCCTACGCCATGTAGAGGCACTGCTTGACGAGCTATACGCCGCCATGACGCGCCTTAGCCAAGAGCGCGACTCACTGGTGAGCCGATAACTGCCCAGTATGAGGCATATTATCAGCTCTCTAAAATAACAAAGGCGACGGCGTAGTCGGCTTCATCACTCAGCGTAATATGCGCGGCGGTCGCCCCGCTGGCGGTGAACCGCCGCTGCGCTTCACCGCTCAGTTTAAGGCTGGGCTTCCCCAGGGCATCATTGATTACCTGAATATCGCCCCACTGCATCCCCTGGCGAAGCCCAAGGCCCAGGGCTTTCACAAAAGCCTCTTTCGCCGCAAAGCCTTGGCAAGATAGGCGACTGCTTGTCCCTTCTCCTGCCACACCGCCTGTTCGTCGGGCCCTAAGATACGCTGAGCAAAGCGCGGGCCGTGACGCGTCACGGCCTGGCGAAAACGCTCAACTCGGGCAATGTCCGAGCCAATTCCCACAATCATGTTAATGGCCGCAGCAGTGGTGACTGTCGCCGTGATCGTGGTCATGTTCGTGCTCGTGGGCATCAAGCGCAGCCATTAACCCGCTTCTTGCCCGGCAATGATTAGTCGTTTCATCTCTTGCACGGCTTCTTTCAAGCCGACAAACAGCGCACGAGCAATGATCGCGTGGCCAATGTTCAGCTCATTAACACCGGGTAGCGCCGCAATGGCTTCCACATTGTGGTAGTGCAACCCGTGACCCGCATTGACCACCAAGCCCAGAGATACGGCGTGTACCGCCGCCGCGCTGAGGCGGTCATACTCGGCGTTGGCCTCGGCACTCCCCGGTTTTGTCTCTGCATAGGCTCCGGTGTGTAACTCGATGGTAGGCGCGCCTGCGCGCTTGGCCGCATCAATTTGTGCTTCATCCGGGTCGATAAACAGCGATACATCGCAGCCAATCGCAGCGAGACGCTGGCAAGCACTGGCGATATGATCAAAACCGCCGACGATATCCAACCCGCCCTCGGTGGTCAGCTCTTCGCGCTTCTCGGGCACCAAGCACACATGGGCCGGGCGCACTTCTTCTGCCAGCGCCAGCATCTCTTCGGTGACCGCCATTTCAAGATTCATGCGCGTATTGAGCACCTCCGCCAGCAGGCGCACGTCACGAGGCTGAATATGGCGGCGGTCTTCGCGTAGGTGGACGGTAATCCCATCGGCTCCAGCTTCTTCCGCCAACAGCGCTGCCTGAACCGGGTCGGGGTAACGAGTGCCACGGGCCTGACGCAGCGTGGCAATATGGTCGATGTTAACGCCGAGTAATATCCGTGGGGGATGCATAGCGGGTCTCCAATCAATAAGCAGCGATAGGTCGTTATCGCGATCAATAGTAACGGTTGTTCACTAACGATGACGGCGGCGGGCTAAATCCAGCATCAGCTCGCGAGAACGTAATGCCGTTGGGCCAAGATGGGGGGCCAGCGCTGCCCGCATGACCGCTTTCAGAGCGCTCGCTAAGCCCGTAGGCTGCCAGTCGCCTTGCTCTATGTAGCGTAAGGTGCGACCTTCAATACCCTGTTCCGCCGCCACAAAAGCACGGCTGTCAGCATCAAAGCGATAGCGTTGGTGCGGGTCCAGCGCTCCGCCTTCAGGGGTACAAAAACGCGGCGTGGCCTCAAGCACCTCCAATAGCGCCCACTCATAGCGTCTAAGCGCCAAGCCCCGCTCCGCAGGTACCGGCAGCGCATCTAGCAAAGCACTATAAAAAGCAAAGACATCGGTGGCGACCAGTTCAAGCGGGAGTAAGCGAGTAGCAATTTCATTGGCGTAGAGACCACACAGCAGGCCTTCGCCTGCTAGCAGCGCGGTGTGACCTCGCGATTCCATAAACGTTAACGTTTTAAACTCTCGCTCTCCCCGCCATGACACAAATAGCGGGGTGAACGGCTGCAGCCGCTGGCGAGATTTAGAACCGGGCCGCTGGCCGCCGTGGGCAACCGCCCGAATGCGGCCATGGTTGAGCGTTAATAAGTCGACCAGCGCGCTGGTTTCACGATATGCCCGACGGTGCAGCAGAAACGCAGGCTCGGCGGTCATGGCGGTGCTCCAACGAGATCGTAACCCCGGCTCTTCAGTGCCCCCTCGTCATCCGACCAGCCGCGCTTCACCTTCACCCACATATTCAGCATGACCTTAGTACCCAGCGCACGCTCCATATCCAGGCGCGCTTCACGGCCCAATACTCTTGATTCGGTCGCCGTTCTCGCCGATCAAAATCACTTTCTGACCTTGGCGCTCCACCAAAATCAGCGCACTGATGTGCGTGACGCGTCGGTCTCGCGGAACTCTTCGATCTCGACCGTCATCTGGTAAGGCAGTTCGTCACCTAGCTGGCGCATGACTTTCTCACGCACCAGTTCGGCCGCCATAAAGCGCAGGCTCTTGTCGGTGATTTGATCTTCTGGGAAGAAGTGGATGCTCTCCGGCAAGTGCTTGGCGACTTCCTCCTCCAGGGTCTCTACCTGAGTGCCGTGCTTGGCGGAGATGGGCACAACGGCAGCAAACTCACGGCGTGCGCCTACCTCGGCCAGCCAAGGCAGCAGGTCGGCTTTATCCTGGAGACGATCGACCTTATTGACCGCTAGAATTACCGGCGCTTTCACATGCTCTAAACGCTTTAATACGGACTGGTCTTCGTCGGTCCAGCGAGTGCGGTCGATGATGAACACCACGCAGTCCACATCGCGAAGCGCCTGGGTCGCCGCCTGGTTCATGAAGCGGTTGATGGCCTTGTTGCGATCTTTGGACATGATGTGCATGCCCGGCGTGTCGACGTAGATAAACTGCGTCTCTTCAACGGTTTTAATGCCCATCACTTGGTGGCGGGTGGTTTGTGGCCGCCGCGAGGTAATCGAAATTTTCTGCCCCAGAATCCGGTTCATGAGGGTTGATTTGCCTACGTTGTGGACGGCCAACGATGGCCACGAATCCGCAGGTTTGGCTCATGATTTGTCTCCAGGGGGGTGTTCGAGATAGGACAGTGCTTCTTCCGCAGCCTGCTGTTCAGCGTGGCGGCGGCTGGGGCCTTTACCAGTGGTATGCTCGCTTAGTAGCTCGATGTAGCACTCCACGGTAAAGGTCTGGGCATGCGCCTCTCCCTTTACAGAGACCACTTCATAGCGCGGCAGCGCCGCTTGGCGCGACTGCAAAAACTCTTGTAAGCGTGTTTTGGGGTCTTTTTGGGTATCTTGCAGCGAAATATTTTCTAGACGCTCGGCATACCACGCCAGCACGCGCTCGCGTACCGCATCCATACCGGCATCCAGGTAAATCGCGCCTATCACGGCTTCCACGGCGTCTGCGAGAATTGACCCGCGGCGGTGGCCGCCACTCTTCATCTCACCGGAGCCTAAACGTAAACACTCACCGAACGCCATTTCCCGCGCCAGTTCGGCGAGGGTTTGGCCTTTTACCAAGCGGGCACGCAGGCGGGAAAGCTGTCCTTCCCGCGCCTGGGGAAAGCGCTGAAACAACGCTTCGGCAATCACGAAATTGACGATAGAGTCACCTAGAAATTCCAGGCGCTCATTGTTACGACCACCGTAGCTGCGATGGGTCATGGCCAGTTCCAAAAGCGTTGGGTCGCCAAAGGTATGGCCGATTCGTCGGCAAAAAGCGGTTAAGGAATTACTCACAGTGCTCCTACGTCATTGACGTTAACTAAGATAACCACACTAACGGTTTGTAAATTATGCTGCTTCATTCAATACGCCGTACGCTGGTGAAGCTGGGCAGGCCGCCATCCCAGTGCATCCAAACAGCAAACGCGCGGCCCACAATGTTATCTTCGGGCACAAAGCCCCAGTAGCGGCTGTCATTGGAATGGTCGCGGTTATCCCCCATAGTGAAGTAGTGGCCTTCAGGCACGACGACTTCGCTCATTTGCGGGCCTGGGTCACGGGGGTTGTTATAAATAAAGTGGCTGACTTCGCCTAACTGCTCTTCCAGCAGTAGCTGCTGGGGAGAGAGCTCCGGGCCCTCTTCAATCAGTACTTTGGTAACCGGCTCGCCGTTGATATAGAGCTGCTTGCCCTCATAGCGAATACGGTCGCCGGGCAGGCCCACCACGCGCTTAATAAAGTTCACCGATGGTTCTTCGGGGAAGCGGAACACCATCACATCGCCCCGCTCAGGGTCGTCTACCTCCAAAAAGCGGTTATGGACAACAGGCAGCCGAAGCCCATAGGCAAATTTATTCACTAGAATAAAGTCACCGATTTCCAGGGTAGGCTTCATGGAACCAGAGGGAATCTGAAACGGCTCTACGATAAAGCTACGCACCACCAACACGACGAGTAGCACCGGAAAAAACGAACGCGCGTAATCGACTGGCCACGGTTCTTTTAGGAGCTTTTCCCGAGTTGGCGCATCCAGGCCTTCCATGGTGGCCGTTTCAGCTTTGGCCACACGCTCACGGCGCTTTGGCCGAAGCACCAGCACATCCAGCAGATAAATGGCTCCAGAGAGTGCAACGGCGAGGACCAGTAATAGTGAAAAATCCATGTGGGGTTCGTATCCCTAGTCGTTTACCTTGAGCACAGCAAGGAAGGCATCTTGGGGAATTTCAACACGCCCCACCTGTTTCATCCGTTTCTTACCGGCTTTCTGTTTCTCTAGCAGCTTTTTCTTACGGCTGACGTCGCCGCCGTAACACTTAGCCGTGACGTTTTTACGTAGAGCCTTCACCGTAGAACGAGCAACCACCTGACCACCAATCGCTGCCTGAATCGCTACGTCAAACATCTGACGCGGAATCAGCTCTTTCATCTTCTCCACCAGCAAACGGCCGCGGGAGTGAGCATGGTCGCGGTGGATAATGACCGCCAGGGCGTCGACTTTATCACCGTTAATCAATACATCGAGACGCACCAGTTTCGCCGCTTCAAAGCGCTCGAAGTTGTACTCTAGCGAGGCATAACCGCGAGAGATGGATTTTAAACGGTCAAAGAAGTCCATGACCACTTCCGACATGGGCAGCTCATAGGTCAGCTGAATCTGGTTACCTAAAAACTGCATGTCCAACTGGGTGCCACGACGCTGCTCGCACTCGGCGATGACGTTACCTACAAACTCCTGAGGTACCAGAATGCTGGCACGCACGATGGGCTCGCGCATCTGCTCTACATCGGCCATATCAGGCAGCTTGGAGGGGTTGGAGACGTACTGGATGTCGCCGTTCTTCATGGCGAGTTCATAGACAACCGTTGGCGCGGTGGTCAGCAGATCCAGATCGTACTCACGCTCCAAGCGCTCTTGGATGATCTCCATATGCAGCGTGCCGAGGAAGCCTACGCGGAAACCAAAGCCCAGTGCATCGGAGTTTTCCGGCTCGTACTCAAGAGAAGCATCGTTAAGGGCGAGCTTTTCCAGGGCATCGCGGAAATCTTCATAATCGTCCGCGCTCACAGGGAACATACCGGCGTAAACTTGCGGCTTCACTTTCTGGAAACCTGGCAGACGCGGCACATCTGGGGTCTTGGTGTGGGTGATGGTATCGCCCACGGGTGCCCCATGAATCTCTTTGATACCGGCCACGATAAAGCCGACTTCACCGGCACGGAGGATATTGGTCTCTTTGCGCAGCGGGGTAAAAATACCCACTTCCGTGGCGTTCCAGTCGCGGCCAGTCGACTTGATGCGAATTTTGTCGCCCTTACGCAGCGTGCCGTCAAACAGGCGCACCAGCGAGACAACGCCCAGGTAGTTATCGAACCAGGAGTCGACAATCAGCGCTTGGAGAGGTGCATCGGGGTCACCCTTGGGCGGCGGAATATCGCGCACTAGGCGCTCTAGCAGCGCGTCAATGCCGATACCGCTTTTCGCTGATACCTGGCAGGCATCGGTCGCATCTAAGCCGATAATCTCCTCTACTTCCTGGGCGACCCGGTCGGGGTCGGCCTGGGGCAGATCGATTTTGTTGAGTACCGGCAGGACTTCCAGCCCTTGCTCAATAGCGGTATAGCAGTTGGCCACCGATTGCGCTTCGACCCCTTGGGCGGCATCAACCACCAGCAGCGCCCCTTCACAGGCGTACAGCGAGCGCGAGACTTCATAGGAGAAGTCAACGTGCCCTGGGGTATCGATAAAGTTGAGCTGGTAGACCTGTCCATCGGCAGCGGTATAGTCCAGCGTTACCGACTGCGCCTTAATAGTAATGCCCCACTCCCGCTCGATATCCATGGAGTCGAGCACTTGCTCCTTCAGCTCACGTTCCGTCAAACCGCCACAGGTTTGAATCAGACGATCAGAGAGCGTCGATTTACCGTGGTCGATGTGGGCGATAATGGAGAAATTGCGAATATGCTTGAGCTTTCCGCTGGAAACGTCATGAGACATCGAGTGTGTTCTGCCTTATTGGTACGCAAGCGTGGGGGTGCGGCGCTAGGCCGAAGGGCAAAAAATCGAGGACCGCACCACTGCATTGCCAAAGTTCGTCAAAAGATAAGCGCTATTGTAGCGATATGCGGGGGATAGGAACAGCAGTCCGGCGAGAACCGCCGGACTGGAGTAAAGACAAGGAGGGGTTATTCGAGTCTTAATGCCACAAACAACGAACGACCATCACGGTATAGCCGCACAGGAATAGCACGGTCATTGGGCAGCTTTTCTACAATGCGCATTAGCTCGTCTGCCGACGCCACGCTGCGGTGATCAATACTCACCAGAATATCGCCAGCGCGCAGGCCCGCCTGGGCAGCCACACTATTAGGCTCTACCTGACTGACTACAACGCCGCCATTGATGTTCAGCCGCTCCCGCATTGCTTGATCCACTTCAGCAACTGCGACACCTAGGCGTACTTGGCTATCGCTATTGGCTGCCGATGTTGCTTCGTTCATATCGGGCCAGCTGCCCAGCTCTACCGTTTCTGAGACTTGCTCGCCATCACGCATTAGCGTTAGTTCGACATCATTGCCAGGTGCTACACGACCAATTAAGCGAGGCAGCGTACTTGAACGGTCAACCTCTTCGCCATTCACTTCGATAATGACATCTCCCGCTTGCAGGCCACCCTGGGCCGCAGGGCCTTCTGGATCAAGGTCGGCGATCAGTGCGCCAATGGCTTTGCTCATGCCAAAAGACTCAGCCAGATCTTGAGATACCGGCTGGAGCATGACACCCAGCCAACCACGATTAACGTGGCCATCTTCACGAAGCTGATCGGCGACATCCATAGCAACGTTAATCGGAATAGCGAACGAAAGCCCCATAAAGCCACCGCTGCGGGTAAAGATCTGCGAGTTAATACCCACGACCTCCCCCTGTAAATTAAACAGCGGTCCACCGGAGTTGCCAGGGTTAATCGCTACATCGGTTTGAATAAACGGTACGTAGGCATCACGGGGTAGCGTGCGGTTAATCGCGCTAACGATGCCTGCCGTCACCGAGTGATCAAACCCAAACGGTGAACCAATGGCAGCGACCCACTCGCCTACTTTCAGTTCGTCAGAGTCGCCAAGATTAAGCACTGGCAGATTGTTAGCATCAATTTTCAGGAGTGCCACATCAGTTTGAGTATCGCTACCGATCAGCTCAGCCGACAATTCGCGCCGGTCGTTCAAGCGCACCAGGATTTCGTCGGCATCCTGCACCACATGGGCGTTTGTCATGACATAGCCATCAGCGCTGATAATAAAGCCAGAGCCTAACGATTGGCGCTCCTCACTGCCTCCCCCGCTACTGCCTGGGGGTGTCGGAAAACTATCGCCAAAGAAGTGACGGAAGATTTCAGGGATTTCCTGGCCGCCAAACCCTTGAATGGCCGGGCTACGCTGAACCGTTCGACTGGTGGAGATATTCACAACGCCCGGTGCAGCATCTTCCACCAATTCAGTGAAATCGGGCAGCGTTTGCGCATAGGCGTTCTGGCCTATAAAAAACATCGCGACTAAGCATAGCCATAGTGTCGAGGGAAGAACCAAGCGCTTCATGCAACAGCTCCTAGTAAAGCAGATACGAAACGAAGGGAGTGCAACTCTTAGCGAGCTACGGAACAACTAACTGACCAAGCGCGGCCGGAAGCGTTCCATCCGCCCACGCATTAGATATTTAAGGACAATAACACCGCATATCAATGCACTAAAGAAAAGCGCTGCGCTTAACCATTCATTAATGCCTAGCAGCGAGGCGCCTCCAGAGACTAACAACGCCGCCAAGAGTGGCAACGCGTAAACCAGAAGCGCTAAATAGCTGATATCGTGTTTAGGTAGTGCAATGGTAACTTGGCTACCAAGAGGGTAAGCAGACGCACCGCTAGCGACGCGCGCCTTAGGATACACAGTGATGTGCTGCTGTTGGCGCCGCGCTAACAGCCCCATACCACAACCACGCCCTTCAGCACACTGCTGGCAGGCAGCGTTAAGCGACACATTAACGGTCAATCCATCACCCGTATAGCCAACGACGATACCCGGTCTTAAAAGCGATGCGCAGGCGGCATAAGGGGTAGACATGGCTATGGCTCAATACGAACAGATTGCACAATACGCTGCAGCATATCCGAAGGAAGCTCCCCAATGGCTATCCATTGCCAGCGTTGATCACCCTCAGACACCAGCGCCACTGCTGCTGTTGAAACACCTAGCGGGTGAATGCCTTCTTTCAACACGCTCTGCTCAATAGGGTTAACGAAAAGGCTGACTGCGGCCAACCCATCGCTATATACCCGCTGGTTGCTGACAGGCTGCCCTGGATCTTGCGGCTGAGCAACAAACCCCTCTGGCAACCACTCTGCGTGCCAAGAATGATCGACTTGTTCGGCGCTCACGTCATCGGCGACGCCGCCATCATAAAGTTTAGGAGAGTGAAGCTGGGTAATTTGAAAGGTTTCCAGCACACGTTCTTGCCGGTCACTCATAACATGCTTAAGTAACAGCCCGGTCTCTTTATCAACCCACCATGCATGATAGTAGCGCTGCTGATCCCGGGGTGAAAAACGCAGTTGCACTGCATCGCGCCCTGCTACTCGGGCATCTTCTTGAAGGGAAATATCGTAATAGGAAGCCACATGTTGCGCCCAAGCTTCAGAGGCTTTTAAGCCACTGTTCACTTCTGGCGTAAAGCGCGCCATATAGCCAGCAATAGAGCGTCGCTCGATACTTACCGATGGCCCATCAAGATGTTGTACGACCTGCTGGCGAACACCATCACGAATGCGGTGGGAAAGTGCAAGCGTACGTACACCCAAGGCATCGATAGCGACTGCCCGGGCCTGAAAGTCATAACAGTGGCCCGCAACCAGTGCTAACTCAAGCCATGCTTGCGTGGTTGCTGGTGTTTGCTGTTCAGCAACCTCGGCACAGGAGAGCACCGTAGGGGTATCAGCAGTAACAAACGAGGAATGCAGGCTGGCAATCAACTGGCTTAACGTTAATGCAAGCCGGCCTCCCCATAAAGCACATCTGGCAGTCACCATACCAATCTATCAGCCCCTTACTCAGCGATCACGTTGTCCGGCGACCCGCCTTGCTTAACGCTGACCCAGTGGTTCTGTCACTGCTGAGCGCATCAGCGGCATCCAGCTGTCACCACCGCCCGTTGCAGCACCCTGCACATGTTGCTCTAGGTAGGACTGAAGCATGCGCAATTGATCAACATCAATCGTCGTCGCTTGCTGTGCCATCATGCCTTGCGGAGCAACGGGGGCAGAAAACCCAGCTTCGCTAATATTCATTAAGCCGCTGTTGCCCGACTGACCATTAATGCGAAATGGTGTAGGTTCAAACATAGGCATGTCAGAAGCCGTCATAGCGGCAGGTTGTGATGCTGCCAAATTTACCGGCTGCACCTGAGCTCCAGCGCTATTCTGCGAAGCCACTGTATTACTCGCGGGCTGAGCACCACCGGTAGAAGCGTTACCATTAAAGAATTGAACGCCCGTAATGACCATCAACGACACCGCAGCAGCGACACCGGCACCACGAGCAAACGATATTCCACCTGCCCGTACAGGTGAGGCTGCGCTATCGCCACCCATAACAGGCGCTGGTTCTTCACGCAGGCGAGCCATAATGCCAGCAGAAAGGTCTACGCTAACGTCCACCCCACGCTCACGCGCATCATACTGCGCGCTAAGTGATAGCGACGCCACGTTTCTGCCGCGTCGGCATCATCGGGCAGAGATTTCAACACCCGGCGCAATTCAAGCTCGTCACTCTCACTGTCCATTAATGCTGAAAGTGATTCCCGTGTGCTTTGACTCATACTTCACACCCTCACACTGTGTTAGAAGAAGCTCAGCGGCAACACGGCTAGCGCGTGCTTTAACCGCAAAACCTCGCAGGCCAAGACCCTATTACAAATTACCGTTTGCATAATGCTAATCACTGACAGACAGATAGCATTACGGTAGCTGTCGGCGGCTCAACTCGTTAAAGCTAGATAACCTGTATGACGCCTCACTTGCCAGACAGTTCACAAAAAAAGCAAAAACGTAAATGACTGTGACCAAAGCGCTACTTTGATTAGTCAGCGCCTTAGTCATCGCGGCTGTTACGCGCCGTAGTGACTAGCGGACGAATATGCTCATCAACCGCTTCTCGAGCGCGAAAAATTCGTGAGCGAACGGTACCCACCGGACACTGCATCACTTGGGCAATATCTTCGTAGGCTAAGCCGTCCAGCTCACGCAGCGTAATAGCGGTGCGTAAATCATCTGGCAGTTTCTCAATCGCTTCATATACCGCCGCCTCAAGTTGATCCCGAGCAATAGATGCTTCTGGCGACTCTGAGTCCGCCAAGCGACCACTCTGATCAAGAATTTCAGCGTCGACAATATCTAAATCGCTACCTGGCGGCCGACGTCCACGAGATACCAAGTGGTTTTTCGCCGTGTTAATCGCAATGCGATACATCCAGGTGTAAAACGCGCTCTCTGCGCGAAATTTACCCAGCGCACGATAAGCCTTGATAAAAGCCTCCTGCGCCACGTCCTGCACTTCTGCATGGTCGTGGACGTAGCGTCCAATCAAGCCAATGATTTTATGCTGATATTTTTTCACCAGCAGATCAAAAGCGCGTGTATCGCCTTTCTGAGCACGTTCAACCAGCTGTTGGTCTGTTTCACGAGTGCCCATTCACACGCTCCTTCTGCTCGAACGTTTTACGTCGAGCTTTGTGTCTTTTTCGTCCTGTAAGCCGGGCCTTCACAGCAAGCAGCATAGCGTCCCTTGGGCATAAGTTAATCATCATGGAGGAAATTAACAGGCAAAGCTCCACCTGCCCCCTTGGTTATGTTGCACGCGTTGAATTGCTAAACACCAATATCGTCTAGTGTTACGCGTTCTTAGCAGCGCATCAAGCGCTTGCCCCCTCTAGTTAAAACCCTGAGGCTGACATTTTTCCTTAATGCAAAGTTCCGTAACAATTGATTTTTGCCACCGTGACGCGCCATAGTAGTGGCCACTTTTAGCCCATCGCGAACGCACAGGTAGCAAGATGTCAGATCAACAGGTTAGTAACCTTAACGTCCTTGCACAGGATGTTCTTACCACCCCAGAAGCACTGAAAAACGCTATCCCCTTAACGGAAAGCGCCGAGCGTTCGGTTATCGAAGGCCGTCAGACCATCCAAAACATTCTAGATGGCAAAGATCCGCGTTTGCTGGTGGTCGTTGGCCCCTGCTCTATTCACGACGTTGAAGCAGCGCTTGATTATGCCCGCCGCCTGCGCACTCTGGCTGATCAAGTGAGCGACAGCCTCTATATCGTGATGCGTGTCTATTTCGAAAAGCCGCGGACGACCGTGGGCTGGAAAGGGTTAATTAACGACCCGCACCTGAACGACTCTTTCGAAATTGACGAAGGCCTGCACATTGCCCGCAAACTGCTGGTCGATTTAGCCGAAATGGGTCTGCCGCTAGCTACTGAAGCGCTTGACCCCATCTCTCCGCAGTACCTGCAGGACTGCATTAGCTGGTCAGCCATTGGTGCCCGCACCACCGAGTCACAGACTCACCGTGAAATGGCCTCCGGCCTCTCCTGCCCGGTTGGCTTTAAAAACGGCACCGATGGTAGTCTGGATGTGGCGATTAACGCACTGCAATCTGTCGCTAACCCGCACAACTTCCTGGGCATCAACCAGGCAGGCCAAGTGGCGATTATCCGCACCCGCGGCAACGCCTATGGCCACGTGGTCCTGCGCGGCGGCAATGGTAAGCCCAACTATGATAGCGTGAGTGTTGCCCTGGCAGAGAAAGAGCTTAAAAAATCTAATCTCTCGGCCAACATCATGATCGACTGCTCACACGCAAACTCGAACAAAGATGCCGCGCTGCAGCCACTGGTACTGGAAAACGTGACCAACCAGATTCTCGAAGGCAATACCTCGATTATCGGCCTGATGGTGGAATCCAACATTGGCTGGGGCAATCAAAAAGTGCCTGCAGACTTAAGCAAGCTGCAGTACGGCGTATCGATCACCGATGCCTGCATCGACTGGGACACCACAGTGGAAACGTTCACCCGTATGAACGAGAAACTAGCATCGGTACTGGCGAAACGCATCGCGTAAACAAGCCACCGCTCTCGAAAACGTCCCGCTGAGCGCTGCTTAGCGGGCGTTTTTTATTGCCAGAACCTAACGCCCCTATCACCTATGCCTGTATATCGCGCCTGAAAGGCGGCAACGCATCTAATAGCGCCTGGCCATAGCGGCGCGTAATCAACCGCCGATCCAGCAGCGTAATGACTCCCCGATCGTTCTCTTTACGGATTAAACGACCACACGCCTGCACCAGTTTAATCGAAGCATCCGGTACGCTAATGCGCATAAACGGGTTACCGCCCTGGCTCTCGATCCATTCGGCAAGCGTTGCCCCAACGGGGTCATCCGGCACCGCAAACGGCAGCCGGGTAATCACCACGTGGGTGAGATAATCCCCCGGCAAATCGATACCCTCGGCAAAGCTAGCTAAGCCGAAAATCACGCTGCCCTTACCGCTATCCACCGCCGCTCTGTGTCGCTCGATGAGTTCTCGTTTGGGCAGCGCGTCTTGCGCCAAGATGCGCTCTTTTGCCGCAGCAGGCAGAGCCTTTTCCACCGCACGTAGCTGAGCGCGAGAGGAAAACAGCACCAGTACCGCCTCCTTCTCACCTAGCTGCGACACAAAGCGCACAATGGCGTTCTCATGGGCATCCCGGTCACTGGGGTCCGTTGCCTCTGCGGGCACCCGCAGAACCGCATTGGCGTAATCAAACGGGCTAGGAAGCGCCTGATAACGGTAGCGGTTAGCTAAACCAGCCCGCTCCTGCAGGCGCTCAAAACGACCAAGCGCCGTGAGCGTTGCCGAAGTGACAACCGCCCCGTGGCAGCGCCCCCATAGGTGCTTGGCAAGCGTGTGCGCTGCAGAAACCGGGCTTGCTGAGAACTCAATCTCTGGTTCGCCCGCCACACGACTGAGCGTTATCCACCGTGCGCTGGGCGGCGCATTGGCGTCATCCTGTTCACTAAACGCTTGCCACAGCGCATGAGCCTCCAGGGCGCGACCATGGAGCAACGCTATTAGAGGCAGCCACGTTTCCGCCTGGTCACGGTCCAGGCCGGTCTGTTTATCCGGGTCCAGGCTTTCGCGCAGAATATCGCTAATGCTTTCTAGACTTCTCGACAGGGTGGCAAACATGACTAGCAGCTGCTGCGCCTGTTCGCGCAGCGCGTCGGGCACTTGGCCTTTTTCAAAACGCTGCTGATGGGTCGCCTCTTCATCTGCCAGACCATTTTCACGCCCTGCCAGCTGATGCCCCATGATAAACACGTCACCCAGGACAGGATCCAAGCTATGCAGCAGCTCAGGCAGCCCTGCCAGTAAGCGAGCAATGGTGGGCTGTACCGCCCGGCCCTGGTTCAAATCCGTCAAACTACTTTTCAGGGTTTTTAGCCAGCGCAGACAGCCGTGCACCGCAAAGCGGTGGGCGAAATGGGACAGCGCCTTATCCGGCAGGTGTTGACCTTCATCGAAAATAAAGATGCAGTCGGCAGGGTCTGGCAGAATCGCACCACCCCCAAGGGCAAGATCCGCCAGCACGAGGTCGTGGTTAGCAACGATAACATCCGCATTTTCCAACTCTCGACGAGAGCGGAAAAAGGCGCAGGCACCAAAATGCCCGCAACGGCGACCGGTGCACTGGCGATGATCCACCGTCAGCTGACGCCAGTGGCTGTCTTCGATAGACACCGGCCAGGTATCGCGATCGCCTTCCCACTCGCCTTTACCGTAGGCCTCCGCCATATCGGTGGCCAGTACGTTAAAGTCGCTGCTATCAGCTTGAAGGGATTGCTCGAACAGCGAAAGCGTTGGGTTGGGCTCACTACCCTCCAGCGCTTGATCCAGCCGCGCCACGCAGACGTAACGGCCGCGACCTTTCGCTAGCGCATAGCGAAAGGCAACACCGCTATGGCTAGCCAGCGACGGCAGGTCTTGATTCAACACGTGCTCTTGAAGGGCAACGGTGGCCGTGGAGACAATGAGCCGTTTGCCTTGCGCCTTGGCTATGGGCAGCCCTGCAATGAGATAAGCCAGCGTCTTGCCCGTGCCGGTACCGGCTTCCAGCACGCAAACGTGGCTATCGCTAACGCGCTTTCCCTCGCTGTCGCACTCGATATCACCTAGGGTGCGGGCGATTTCAGCAATCATTAAGCGCTGCCCGTAGCGTGGTGTCAGCCCTAGCTTTTCCACCACGTTACGGTAGGCCTGCTGAATATCGTTTTTAAGCGCGTTATCCAGCATGCCCGTTACAGCATGCCTTCCGGCGGATGTTCGCAGGGCAGCTTACCGTTAATGTAGCGCTCAATCTCTGGCAGTGAGAAGGCGTCTTCTTCACCAACAAAGCTGATGGAGACCCCTTTGGCGCCCGCGCGGCCAGTACGGCCAATACGGTGGACGTAATCTTCAGGGTCTTCTGGCAGCGTGTAGTTGATAACGTGGCTGACGTCTTCAATATGGATACCGCTACCCGCACCATCGGTGGCAACCAGTACCTGAATCTCTCCCTCGCGGAAGCTTTCCAGCGTTTTAATACGCTGGTTTTGAGGCACATCACCGGACAGCATAGCCGCGCTGACACCCGCTTTTTTCAGCAGATCGTCAAGCTTGCGCACCAAATCACGGCGGTTACCGAAGACCATGACGCGCTCAAAGCTCTCCTGCTCCAGTAGCTTCACCAGCAGCCGCTGCTTATCGTCATCGGAGACAAGATAGACGCGCTGGTCGATATCCGCCTGATTCTCGACGGTCACTTCGATCTCGACATGCGCCGGATCAAGCGTCCATTGGCTCGCCAGATTGAGAATATCGTCGGTGAAGGTGGCCGAGAACAGGAACGTTTGGCGCTCCTCTTTTTTCGGCGTGTAGCGAACAATGCGCTTCACGTCGGGGCTGAACCCCATGGAGAGCATACGGTCCGCCTCGTCGAGCACCAGCACTTCGGTTTCAGAGAGGTCGATATCACGCTTCTGATGGAAGTCCAGCAGGCGTCCAGGCGTGGCGACCAGGATATCGATCTTCTTGCTCAGGCTATCGCGCTGTTTTTGATAATCCATGCCGCCGACGACACTGGCGACATTAAGCTGAGTAAAGCGCGCAAGCGCCTTGGCGTCTTTCTCGATTTGCAGCGCCAACTCACGGGTCGGCGCGATGATCAGCGCGCGGGGAGCCCCCGGCTTTTGGCCCGCCGGTGTGGGTTCTTCGAGAAAATAGGCCAACACGGAGATCAAAAAGGCGGCGGTTTTCCCGGTGCCCGTTTGCGCTTTACCGACAATATCGCCACCTAACAGCGTGTGGCGCAGTGCTTCCGCCTGAATGGGCGTGCAGTACTCAAACCCTTGGGCATGAATAGCGCGCATCAAGGGCAGCGGCAGATCAAAGTCATGGAAGCGCCACTTGCCGGCAACGGCGGGCACCTGAAACTGACGAAGATCCCAGTTCGACTGGCGGCGACGCGGGTTCCGACGACGACGTTTAGGCTTGCGGTTCTGGGCCGATGCTGTGGTCTGTTCCGACTCGCTCATAGGCTGTGTATCTGTCCATTGCTGTGGATGTTAGGCATCACGAAGTGCGCATTGTACCAGGGGTTGGCGATAAGAGCGCGCCCTGCTGTCGAAGGAGCACGCTTGCCTGTTAGAATGAGGCATACATTAACCCAAGGAGCGCGACATGACGCGTAAGAAAAAGACTCGTTCATTAGCGGATAAAGTGACTATCCGCACTGGTCGCCGCAAAGATTATAAAAAGTGGCGCCATGAGAACCCTGAGCAGGTGACTCATCGCGCCGCTTTGTGGCTAAAAAGCAGCAGCAGCGCAAACTACAAGCCGTGCGTAAACTAGCGCGCCAGCAAAGTGGCCAACCGATTGCGATTCACCCTGACAAAGGGGGCGACAACTCATCAGGAGACCCTTCGTAATGCGTTTGGTGTCGTTTAATATCAATGGCATTCGGGCACGGCTACATCAGCTTCAAGCGCTGATCGACACTCAACAACCTGATGTCATTGGCTTACAAGAAACCAAAGTGCAGGATAGTGAATTCCCCGTGGCTGACGTAGAAGCCATGGGCTATCACGTCTTCTATTATGGCCAGAAAGGGCATTACGGCGTTGCGTTACTGTGCCGCCAACAGCCGCAGGCGGTGTTTTACGGTTTTCCAGATGATGAAGAGGATGCGCAGCGCCGCATGATTGGCGTCAAGCTTCTCGCCGACGATGGCGAAGCGGTCACTGTGTGGAACGGCTACTTTCCGCAAGGCGAGAGCATTGATCACCCCACCAAGTTTCCGCACAAAGCACGCTTTTATCAACAGCTCGCACACCTGCTTAATACCCAGCATGCTCCTGAAGAGCGGCTGGCGGTCATGGGTGATTTTAATATCTCACCGGAAGACCAGGATATAGGCATTGGCGAAGCCAACCGTAAACGCTGGCTACGCGAAGGTAAAACCAGCTTCCAGCCCATTGAGCGTGAGTGGCTGGAAGGCATTAAAGCGTGGGGGCTTAGCGACAGCTACCGGCTGTGCCACCCTAATAACAGCGAGTGGTTCAGTTGGTTTGACTACCGTTCTAAAGGGTTTGATCGAGAGCCAAAGCGCGGCCTGCGTATCGACTACATTCTCGTCTCAAAGCCTTTGGCCGAGTGCGTGACAGGCGCAGGCATCGATTACCCGCTACGCGGTATGGAGCGCCCCTCCGACCACGCCCCAACCTGGAGCGACTTTACATTAACGCTCCCTGTTACTCAGTAGTATGTGAAGCAATTAGCAAGAAAATTCAGTAACAAGAAAACAGCCTGCCCCTTGTTTAGCGAAGGGGCTTTTCTTATCAACGAAAATTGGCCAGCCACTCTTCCGCTTGGGTATCCCCAAGATTAGCAGCGGTTGTAAGCGCCGCCTCTGCTTGCTCATTTCTCCCCCACCCATAAGCAAGTTGACCCAGTTGGCGCCAGTCATCGGCTGATTGCGTTACTTCAGCGAGCGCTTGCCAAGCGCCCAAGGCATTATCAATATGTTTCGCCTGCTGCCAGGCCGTCGCTCGCAAGCGCAACGTCTCTTCGTTGCTAGGAAGCTCGCCTGCCTCAAGCGCTGCCTCTAAATGCTCCCCGGCACGGGCGGGGGTCCCGCCTGCCAGATGAAGCTGGATAAGAGTAAGGCGCTCATCTGGGGTCGAGAGCTTGCCTAACTGCCATGCCGCCTCCCAGACGGCGGCTGCTACGCCCAACTGGCCTGCCTGCTGGGCAAGCCCGGCTGCCTGACGCCATGCATCGGCTTCGCTCTCAGCGTTTAAGCCCTTCAACAGCCAACTTAGCGCCTGCTCATTCTCTCCTGTGTGCCGTAGCACAACATTCGTGAGCGTTTGTTGTTCAGCGCTGAGATCCCCTTGCTCTAGCAGCGGCACCAGCCACTCTAACGCAGCCTCCCAGCGCTCCTCTTCGGCCAGCATTCGCACCAACAGCCACGCCGTTTCTGCGTAACGCTCATTGCCCGAGGACTCTGACAACCACTGTTCGAACAGAGCAATGGCCTCATCACGCTCTCCGGCTGCACGGCGCAGCGACGCCTCATCGCGCAGCCAGCGGCGTACCTGGCTATCGGGAACGCTCGGGCGTTGGCGAGCGCTGGCCAGTTCATCGGCGGCCGCAAGGTTTTCCCCCCGGCGCACAAGGGCGCTTGCCGCTAACTGGTGATAAAGCGCACTGGCCCACTGGTCGGCCCGGTTACCGCCAGCCAACCGCTCAGACTGAGAGCGCGCATGGCTAATAATACGGCTTAACACCTCTGGATCTGCCGAACCGCTTGCTTGGCTTGCTTGGCTTGCTTGGCTTGCTAACTGGCTTTGCAACCCGTTCAGGTCTTGAATAATGTCACCGGGCAGCGGCTCATTGGCCACGGCAGTAGCGCTCATAGCGCTCAGTAACATGATGGCGACCCAACGCTGCATCCCCTTCCCCCGGCTAATATCGTTCACTGGCCTGCTTGGCGATTTTTCTCTACGAGACATGTCACCGCTACCTTAACTGGAACTCAATACGCTGGGTGGCGCGACGTAGCTGCTGGCTGGGTTCGAACTGCCAACGCGCAATCGCTTCGCGGGCGGCGTCTTCGAAGACCCGACGAGGCTGGGCATTGATCACCCGAATAGAGCTACCGTCGACACTACCGTTACGCTGAATGACGAACTCCACCTCCACAAACCCCTCCATGCCACGACGCTGAGCACGGGGTGGATACGACGGGTTAACGCGATTCGTCGGCGCCACCTGCCCAACGCTCACCGGTTCATTGGAGGGCGCAGGCTCAGCGGCCGGTGCTGCGTCGCGCTGGGCAGCGGCGGGCTCAGGGGATGGCGCTGCCGTTTCTGCTGGCTCGGGCGGGGGGTCCGGCGCAGGGTCAGGAGCTGGCTGTGGCCGCGGTGTGGGTTTGGGCTGAGCCTCGGTCAGCTCGGGCAGCTCGCTTTCCAACTCGACGGGCTCTACCGGCGCGTCAGGCAGCTCTACCTCGGGTAACGCAATCGTACTGGTGGCCACTGGTGCAGGCGCGGGAGTCGGCATGGGCGGAGGCGCGGGTGCTGCTTGCGCAGGCGCGGGAGGCGGTGCCTCCTGTTCGGGCGCCACCTCCGGTGCTTCCACCATGGTCATGGACATCGTCATAATGGGCTCATCGACTTGCTGTTCAGGTGGTGCCACCAGCAGCGCCAGCATCCAGAAGAGTCCAACGGCCAGGGCAATACCGCCTAGCATCGACAACGCATGACGCATCATGGCGCGCGCCGGCTCGCTGCCACGGCGACCTGCTCGACCCCTGCCTGCTGGAGACGATCCATAACCTCAATCAGCACACCCGTGGTGGACTCTCGATCGGCTTGAATAACCACCGACCCTTCACCACTGAGCATTCCGGCCACCTCTGGCCAACACGATGTAGATCTACCGGCTGGCCATCTACCCATACCGCTCCTTCCGGCGTGACAGCAATCAGCACCTGAGCATCGGGGCGGGGTGTGGCCGCCGACGCTTCGGGGCGGTCAATCTCCACCCCGCTCTCCTTGATAAAGCTGGTCGTGACGATAAAGAAGATCAGCATAATGAACACCACATCCAGCATCGGCGTTAAGTTCACCTCATTGCTGTCGTCGGCAGCCTCTATAGAACGGCGTCTACGCATCACTCTCCTCCAAGGCACGCGCTAAGCGGTCATGCAAACGCTGGTCTTCACGACGGATAACGTGCTCTAAACGGCTAATAAACAGCATACCCACGACCGCAATGGCCATTCCCGTTAAGGTAGGCAGCGTTGCCCGGGCAACGCCATCGGCCATGGCCCTGGCTTGGTGGGTATCACTCATCGAAAGGCTATCAAAAACGGCGATCATACCGGTGACGGTGCCCAACAGCCCCAATAGCGGACAGAGCACCACCAGCAGCTTGATCCAGGGCCGTGGGCGGCGAAGCTTGGCTACCAAGGCCGCACTCCATACATGACGTAGCGTACGCGCACTCCAACTGCGGTGGTCGCTTCGGGCTGCCCAGCGACGAACCAGTTCATGGCGCGCGCGCCGCCAACTGATACGGTAGTACCACCAGCGCTCAATCGCCATGGCGAACACCACCACCGCCACCAGCGCAAGCACGACTAGCACAGCGCCGCCCGCCTCTAACAGCCGCTCTACTGGCTCTAGCCAAAGGGGTAAGGTCGGCATGCTAGTTCACCGTTTGCCCAGAAAGAGTGGACTGCGCTTCCAGATGGTCGGCCAACGTAGCGCTGGCTTCGCCTTCAATCACCTGAGTAATAAAACGGCTGCGACTAGAGAGTGCCGTTTGGGCAAACAGCAGCGGCACAGCGGTTACCAAGCCCAGCACAGTGGTCACCAACGCCTGGCTGATACCGCCAGCCATTAGCTGCGGGTCGCCCGTTCCAAATACCGTAATGGCTTGGAAGGTCACGATCATGCCTGTCACGGTACCCAGTAGCCCCAGCAGAGGTGCAATGGCGGCCAGTAATTTAACGATAGGCTGACCACGCTCAATCTTCGGCAACTCGGCCAGCACCGCCTCATCTAGCCTCGCTTCGAGCGCTTCTGGCGTTTGGTGCTTATCCATCTCTTTAAAGCGTTCTAACACGCGACCAAGCGGATTATCTTTGCTTGGCTGATCCAAGTTTTGGCGCTGGCGGCGCACACGCGCACTCACCGTCAGTAGGTAAATATACTGAGCTAACGCAACCAGCAGCCCGATACCACCGAGCACGACAACGACGTAACCGACGTAGCCTCCTTGCTGAAAGCGCTCCCAGAGCGTGGGCTGTTGCGCCAACGCTTCCAGAACACTGCCTTGCGTGGGGTCAATGGCAAATTCACGGCTCTCGCCCTGATGGTAAGCCGCTAACAGGTCGCTGATTGCTGTTGGCGTGCGCGGCACTTCGGCGAGGCTGCTCTCTGCGTCTTGCCCCTTTCTAAGCAGCGCAGACTCGGTAAAGGCAGCAAAATCACCCAGCCGCACGACGCTATGTGACTCTATGTCGCCGCTTGCATCCGCCACCGGCAGCTCGAGACGCTCGGCACGACCGGTATTCACAGTGAGCGTTGCCAGGCTATCTACCACGGCCTCAATTTGTGAGCGCTCCAGAACGTCGACATCATTAAGGCGCGGCGGCAGCGCATCTGCCTCTAGCGTTAGCCAGCTATCGCCGCCTAGCTCATTGCGAATTTCTTCACTGTGACGGGCAAGATCTGCTAGCAATGAGGTTAACGCTTCTCCCTGCTCCTCTTGCCGCTGGGCAAGCGCTTGGGCCTGCTCGCTTTGCTCATCCTGCTGCGCTTCAAGGGCTGCCTGCTCTTCTTCAGCCGCCTCATGGGCAGCGCGTGCTTCCTCCAAGGCGGCTTCCAGGCCATCTTGATCTTCTAAGAATGACTGCAGCCGCGCCTGATCACGCGCTTGGGCAGCCTCTCGGGCCTCCCTTAGCGACCCAAGTTCATCGCTTTGGGCCATGGCAGCGCTGCTCGTTAATGTGCCAACCAGTAACGTTAGGCAAAGCCATGCTTTTGGGCGAGAGAATAGACTCATGGCTGGCCCCCTTGGTCATTGGCAGTAATAGAAAGTGGTAGTTGCAGAAGCTCCGGCGTGCGCTGATCATTAACGATGCGCAGGCCGTTGCGTACCTGACGGCGAGCGGGTTCGTCTAACGCCAGCCATTCACCGCTCTCTTTATCCCATACGCCACCTTCGCGACCATCGGGCGTCAGGTAGTAAAAGCCAATACGGCCAATGCGCAGGTACTCCACCTCTCTTGGCGACGCTCCCTCCATCACCAACCGGCCTCGCCAACTATCCACTTCACGGCCATAGGCCAGCTCAGCGCGCCAGGCTTCGAGCAAGCTGGCAATGCGTTCAGCGCTGCCTGCCTCGGGATTACCGGCGGATTCCACCCGGGCGAGGCGTTCATCGGTTAAGAAAGGTAGATCTGACTCGATCCAACGGGCTAGCTGCTCGGCCATGTCCTGCTCAATCATGGGCAGCGCATCACGGGTATCGCTTAACGTATCAAGCGCTTGGCTTAATCGCTGCTGGCGCTCGGCTTCGCTAGCCAGGCGGCTACTGAGCGTTGCGTTAGTAGTTTCCATCTGGCGGGTTTCCCGCTCTAGGCGGCGCAACTCTTCAATGGCGGAACGCGTAGCTTCATCCGCGCTGTTAATTTGCTGCTGCAGTTCAGACTGGGTTTGCTGGGCCTCGACACTTTGGGCCGCTTGATCCATTGTCTCATCACTTGCCATCAGCGTACCGCTGGTCAGCACTCCGGCAAGCCAGCACCCACGCAAGGCAAAGAAAGGCCTTTTCAGCACGTTATGTCTCCGTCACTGCTTAACGCGCCCTCACGAACGGCGCGCTAAAACTCATTAGGTATAAGAACGATTTGCGTTTAACGCGTGCAGTGTATAGCGTAACACTAATAGAATAAATGACAATATTTATCATTAACATCCACCAACAGTCTGGCGGGAGTTGCGCGCATAAAAAACGGGAGCCATAAGCTCCCGTAGAGAACGTAACGACAGCAGTGCTTAAAACGCCCAGTCGTCGTCTTCTGTGGCGACCGCTTTACCAATGACATAGGAAGAGCCAGACCCTGAGAAGAAGTCGTGGTTCTCATCCGCGCTGGGTGACAGTGCGGCCATGATCGTCGGGTCAACGTCCGTCACGCTGCTGGGGAACAGCGGCTCAAAGCCCAAGTTCATCAGGGCTTTGTTGGCGTTGTAGTGAAGGAATTTCTTCACATCTTCCGACAGACCCACTTCATCATACAGCGACTCGGTGTAGCGAACTTCGTTGTCGTAAAGCTCCAGCAGCAGCTCGTAAGCGTAATCTTTGACTTCCTGCTGTCGCTCGGGCGTCTCTTCTGCCAGCGCCTGCTGGAATTTGTAGCCCACGTAGTAACCGTGCACCGCTTCATCACGAATGATCAAACGAATCAAGTCGGCCGTGTTGGTCAGCTTGGCATGGCTGGACCAGTACATGGGCAAGTAGAAGCCCGAGTAGAACAGGAACGACTCCAGGAAAACGCTCGCCACCTTGCGCATCAGCGGGTCGTCCGAGCGGTAGCGCTTCAGGATGAGCTCCGACTTCATCTGTAGCGTCGGATTTTCCTCACTCCAGCGGAACGCGTCGTCTACATCACGCGTTGCACACAGCGTCGAGAAAATCGAGCTGTAGGAGCGCGCATGCACGGACTCCATAAAGGCGATATTGGTGTATACCGCTTCTTCATGAGGAGTGCGGGCATCTTCCATCAGCACAGGCGCACCCACGCTGCTTTGAATGGTGTCCAGCAGCGTCAGGCCCGTAAATACGCGGATAGTAAGCTGCTTCTCTTGCTGCGTCAGCGTGTTCCACGACTGAATATCATTAGAGAGCGGCACTTTTTCCGGCAACCAGAAGTTACTGGTCAGACGGTTCCATACCTCAAGGTCTTTATCGTCTTGAAGGCGGTTCCAGTTAATCGCATTCACTCGCGACAAACGTTGCATCATCGTCATCAGAGTTCTCTCACAAACATCTTCTTAAAAGCGTATCCGAGGTTACAGCGTACAGGAGACGCAACCCTCTACCTCGGTGCCCTCAAGCGCACTTTGGCGTAAGCGAATGTAGTAAAGCGTCTTAATACCTTTACGCCATGCGTAAATTTGCGCCTTGTTGATATCCCGCGTGGTGGCCGTGTCCGGGAAGAACAGCGTCAACGAGAGGCCTTGGTCAACGTGCTTGGACGCCTCCGCGTAGGTATCGATAATTTTTTCAGGGCCGATTTCGTAAGCATCCTGGAAGTAACCGAAATTCGCTTCGTTCAAGAATGGCGCTGGGTAGTAAACGCGACCCAGCTTGCCCTCTTTACGGATCTCGATCTTCGCCGCCACCGGGTGAATGCTGGAGGTGGAGTGGTTGATGTACGAGATAGAACCAGTCGGCGGTACCGCTTGAAGGTTACGGTTGTATAGGCCGTGCGCCATCACCGAGGCTTTCAGCGCTTGCCAATCGTCTTGCGTGGGCAGTGCAATACCGCTGCGCTCGAAAAGCTGACGGACTTTCTCGGTACGCGGCAGCCACGCCTGGTCGGTGTACTTATCGAAGAACGTACCCGATGCATAGGTAGAGTCTGCGAACCCGGCAAAGGTCTCACCGTGTTCGATGGCCAACTGGTTCGACGCACGAATGGCATGGAACGCAACGCAGTAGAAGTACAGGTTCGTGAAGTCCAACCCCTCTTCTGAGCCGTAATAAATATGCTCGCGAGCCAGGAAGCCATGCAGGTTCATCTGGCCAAGACCGATGGCGCGCGATTTGGCATTACCCTCGGCGATGGAGGGAACGCTGCGCAGATTACTCATTTCAGATACGGCAGTTAGACCGCGAATGGCGATCTCGACGCTGGTGCCGATATCACCGGAATCCATCACCTTGGCGATGTTCATCGAGCCGAGGTTACAAGAGGTATCTTGCCCTACCTGACGGTAGCCCAAGTCGTCGTCATACTCGGTCGGCGTATTAACCTGCAGAATCTCAGAGCAGAGGTTGCTCATATTGATACGGCCAGCAATTGGGTTGGCACGGTTGACCGTATCTTCAAACATGATGTACGGATAGCCAGACTCGAACTGCAGCTCTGCCAGGGTTTGGAAGAAGGCGCGAGCATTGATCTTGTGCTTGCGAATACGCGCGTCGGCCACCATTTCATGGTACTTCTCGGTCACACTGATATCGCCAAACGGCACGCCGTAGACGCGCTCGACATCGTAGGGCGAGAAGAGGTACATATCATCGTTGCGCTTGGCCAGCTCGAACGTGATATCGGGAATGGTCACGCCCAGCGACAGCGTTTTGATGCGGATTTTTTCGTCCGCGTTTTCACGCTTGGTGTCCAAAAAGCGCAGAATGTCCGCGTGGTGGGCGTTGAGATAGACCGCTCCGGCACCTTGACGCGCACCTAGCTGATTGGCGTAGGAGAACGCGTCTTCCAGCAGTTTCATGATCGGAATGATGCCCGACGACTGGTTCTCGATACGCTTGATCGGCGCGCCGGATTCGCGAATGTTGCTGAGCAGGAAGGCCACGCCGCCGCCACGCTTGGAGAGCTGCAGCGCGGAGTTGATGGAACGCCCGATGGACTCCATATTGTCTTCGATACGCAGCAAGAAGCAAGAGACCAGCTCGCCTCGCTGGCGCTTACCACAGTTTAGGAAGGTGGGCGTCGCAGGCTGGAAACGGCCGCTGATGATCTCGTCGACTAGCCACTTGGCCAACGCCTCATCGCCACGCGCTAGCGTGAGCGCCACCATGCAAACCCGGTCTTCATACCGCTCGAGATAACGTTTGCCGTCGAAGGTTTTGAGCGTGTAGCTGGTGTAGTACTTGAACGCACCCAAGAAGCTCGGGAAGCGGAATTTGTACGCATACGCCTGCTCGAACAGCGCTTTGACAAACGTAAAGCTGTACTGCGCCAGCACGTCGGCTTCGTAGTACTGCTCTTCCACTAGGTAGTCCAACTTCTCTTCCAAGGAGTGGAAGAACACGGTGTTCTGATTGACGTGCTGCAAGAAGTACTGGCGCGCCGCTTCGCGGTCTTTATCCAACTGCAGTTCGCCGTTGGCACCGTACAGGTTCAACATCGCATTCAGCGCATGGTAATCCAGCGTGCGCGCCTCGGTGGCTCCCGCAGCAGGGCGTTGATCTGCCGAGTTTTTTGCAGCTACGTTCTTAGAGACTGAGCTTGACGTTTCCAAAACTCTTCTACTCCTTTGCGGACCTTGGCGACATCGTCATCGGTACCAAACAATTCAAAACGATAAAGCAGCGGCACTTGGCACTTTTGGGCAATGATTCGCCCCGCCAAAGCGTATGCGTCACCAAAATTAGTATTACCAGCAGCAATGACACCTCGTAAGAGGTGTCGGTTGTGCTCGTCATTTAAAAACCGAATAACCTGCTTTGGCACAGCCCCATTGGCCGAGCCACCTCCGTAGGTGGGGGTAACCAATATGTAGGGCTGCTCAATGCGTAGCGTCGGGGCTTCACGATGTAACGGCAGCCGCTGTGCACTTAAACCAAGCTTTTCAATAAAGCGATGGGTGTTGCCTGACTTGGTGGAAAAATAGACCAGCGTACCTGCCTGCTCGGCTTCCACGTCAGCAGCGTGCATGGGTGACGATTACGCCAACGCTTGGATGCGGTCCGGACGGAAGCCCGACCAGTGCTCTTCACCGACGACCACGACAGGCAGCTGGCGGTAACCCAGCGCTTCGACTTCTGCTTGAGCACCCGTTTCGGCGGTAATGTCGATGACGGTGTACTCAAGGCCTTGCTTATCCAGCGCGCGATAGGTGGCAGTACACTGTACACAGGCAGGCTTGCTATAAATTTGGATTTCCATGGCTATTTCCCCTTTTCATAGCGGCAATTTTCAGGTAGTGCGCAGCGCTTGCTCTACCTCTCTAAAAGTCACCACGCATACTATATATAGACTAAGAGAAAATCAATTTCAGCATATATGGTATTTTTTCATCCACAGGTTATGGACAGCTCATGCCCAGCGCTATACCCAGAGACAAAAAAAACCGCTCCCTGATAGGGAGCGGTTTTCCAGCGGTGTCAGTAGCTGACACCGCCCTCACAGGGCGTGAGTATTAGGCGATGGCGGCTTGGTAACGGCGCTCGACATCTTCCCAGTTCACCACGTTGAAGAAAGCATCCACGTAGTCTGGACGCTTGTTCTGGAACTTCAGGTAGTAAGCGTGCTCCCAAACATCCAGACCGAGTACGGGCGTGTTGCCGTGCATCAACGGGCTATCTTGGTTGAGGGTATTTTCGACGACCAGCTTTTTCTCAGGCGTGACGGACAACCACGCCCAGCCGCTGCCGAAACGGCCCAGCGCGGCTTTTTTGAAGGCGTCTTTGAATGCATCAAAACCGCCCAGCTCTGCGTCGATGGCTTTAGCCACGTCGCCATGCGGCTGTCCGCCACCGTTGGGTGACATCATTTGCCAAAACATGGAGTGATTAGCGTGGCCGCCACCGTTGTTGATAACAGCTTGGCGCTTCTCTTCGGGTACGCGATCCAAGTTCGCCACCAGCTCTTCCACCGGAACGTCTTCTAGACCGGTGCCTTCCAGCGCACCGTTCAGGTTGGTGACGTAGGTGTTGTGGTGGCGAGAGTGGTGAATTTCCATCGTCATCGCGTCGATGTTCGGCTCGAGAGCATCGTAAGCGTACGGCAGTTCAGGAAGGGTATGTGCCATGCTATCTTCTCCTTGAGTGGCTTCTGTTGCGTTCACTACATTAGGTGTGGTCTTACTCCACCCTTTTCAACCACCGCCCCGGCAATTTTTTACCATCGGCGGCAAATCTTTGTCCCAGCACCTTAGTCAACTATTGTCAGTTTATCGAACCCGCCCACAATAAAAAAGCCGACTTCTGGCGAAGTCGGCTTTTGACAGGCAGCAAGTTCAATGACTTACAGCTTGCTTTCCAGCTCTGGCAGAATCTCGAACAGATCCCCCACTAGGCCATAGTCGGCGACCTGCAAGATCGGAGCTTCGTCGTCTTTGTTGATGGCGACGATCACCTTGGAGTCTTTCATGCCCGCCAAGTGCTGAATCGCACCTGAAATACCCACCGCAATGTAAAGCTCAGGCGCGACGATCTTACCGGTCTGACCCACCTGAATGTCGTTAGGAACAAAGCCCGCATCGACCGCCGCACGCGAAGCGCCAATGGCCGCGCCCAGCTTGTCGTAGGGCTAGTCCGGACAGCCTCCTAAACTTACAGCTTGCTTTCCAGCTCCGGCAGGATCTCGAACAAATCTCCCACTAGGCCATAGTCGGCGACCTGGAAGATCGGCGCTTCGTCGTCTTTGTTGATCGCGACGATCACCTTGGAGTCTTTCATGCCCGCCAAGTGCTGAATCGCACCTGAAATACCCACCGCAATGTACAGCTCGGGCGCGACGATCTTACCGGTTTGGCCCACCTGCATGTCGTTGGGTACGAAGCCAGCGTCTACCGCCGCGCGAGAAGCGCCAATGGCCGCGCCCAGCTTGTCGGCAATGCCATCCAGCAGCTTGAAGTTCTCGCCGTTACCCATGCCACGGCCACCGGAGATGACGACCTTGGCACCGCCGAGTTCCGGGCGGTCGCTCTGGGCCAGCTCTTCTTTGACAAAGCTGGATTGGCTGTTGTCAGCGGCGAACGCTACCGCTTCCACGGCTGCGCTGCCGCCCTGGCCCACCGCATCGAACGCGGTGGTGCGCACGGTAATGACTGTCAGCGCGTCGTCACTTTTGACCGTGGCGATGGCGTTACCGGCATAAATCGGGCGCAGGAAGGTATCGGCGCTTTCGACGCCAATCACATCCGACAACTGGCTGACGTCTTTCATAGCCGCCAGACGCGGCAGGACGTTTTTACCGGGGGTGGAAGCGCTGGCCAGTACGTGGGTGTAATCACCTGCCAGCTCTACCAGCCGCGCAGCCATGGGCTCGGCCAGCTGATGGGCGTAGACGGCGTTATCTGCCACGCGTACTTTACGCACGCCATCGAGTTTGGCTGCCGCGTCAGCGGCGGCCTGGACGCCTTCACCGGCGACCAGCACATCAATATCGCCACCGATGGCCTGGGCCGCTGCGACGACGTGAGCGGTCGCGCCCGCTAACTGACCTTCATGCAGGTCGGCAAGTACCAGAATGCTCATGAGATCAGCTCCTTTTAAAGCACTTTGGCTTCGTTTTTCAGTTTGTCGATCAGCTCGTCCACCGAGGCAACTTTGATACCGCCTTTGCGCTCGGCGGGGGATTGCACTTTGAGCAGCGTAACCTTGGAGGCCACTTCCACGCCGTAGTCAGTAGGGGTTTTGACATCCAACGGCTTCTTCTTGGCCTTCATGATATCCGGCAGCTTGGCGTAGCGCGGTTCATTCGATGTTAATGCGAGCGAGCATGTTGGCAACCGCTTGGGCCAACTGCGCATCGTTCACGTAACGGTTGTTCGGCGCGATCATATCAACGCTGAAGCCCTCTTCGTCGCCCGCTTCGGCCATCAGCGCTTGGGCGCGCTCAAGGTCGTAACGGGGAACGAGATCCGGATTGTGGCCAGAGTAACCTTCCGGAGAGAACTGGCCAGCCGGCGTGGCGAAGCCGCGCATTAAGCGGTCGGCGATGCCTTCCTGGTTGATAGCCAGATCAACGGCTTGACGAACGCGAGCATCTTGGAAGGCTTCAACGCGCTCTTCGTTGAGCTGGAAGCCGATGATGCGGGTGCCGGGCACTTCTACCAATTCCACACCGTCGGCGTCACGCACACGATCAAGGTCGTTAGGCGGAACGGCATCGATGAAGTCAACGCCGCCAGACAGCAGGGCCGCCACGCGTGAGGCATTTTCAGCAATCGGCGTTAACACGATTTCAGAAACGTTGCCTTCGCTTTCGGTATCCCAGTAGTCTTCAAAACGTTTGAAGTCAACGCGGACACCCTGGCGACGGTCAGTGACGATGAACGGGCCGGTGCCTGATACGTTGCGTGAAGCGAAGGAGTTACCCGCTTTAACGATTTCGGCTTTGTCGTTACCGTCTTCGGTTTCGCCTGTGTAGAACTCGCTATCCATCGGGAAGATGTAGGTGGCGAGGTTCAACAGCAGCGGGTAGGGCTCAGACGTGGTGATTTCGACGGTGTAGTCGTCAACGGCTTCTGCGCTGGCAACCGGGTCAAAAATGGCGCGGTAGTCCGGGCTCTCTTTCAGACGCTCAATGGTCCACACGACATCTTTTGCTGTGAAAGGGTTACCGGAATGGAAAGTAACGCCTTCGCGCAGGGTCATGCGCATGGTGGTGTCGTTTACCTGCTACCACTCAGTGGCTAGGCGCGGCTCAAACTGAAAATCTTTGGTCCAGCGAACCAGCGGGTCAAAAGCGAGGTGCGAAAAACGCAGTACGCCGCCTGACAGCTGCTCATGCAAGTCCAGGGTTTCAGGGTCAGCGGAATAGCCGATACGGAGGGTTTCGGCGCTTGCGGTCATCGGCAACATGGCTGTTGCTGCCACAGTAGCACCGATCACAGAGGCCAGTAGCGTCTTCTTGAGCGTCATAAATGTTCCCATGCATGTTGTTTATTGTTCGTCTTACTGAGGAAGTGTTCAGCGCGGTACTTGTCAGTAAAACAGACACGGCCAGCTCGTAAGCTATGCTGACAACATAGAGAGAGGTGGTGGCGTCATACAATCGAAATAATGACTGGCATCATTCATCTGCTGAATGATGGGGCTAACGGCGGACGTTGTAGCATAGGATGTTAGACAAAAGTCGATAGTTAAGCGGTGTGAGAATACGATCAACACCTAACTCAATAGATAGGGCATAACAGACTATGTTGAAACAATGTGTTAGCTGGCTGGCTGTCAGTCTCATCGCAGGGTGTTCATTGTTGGTAAGCGCTGATGAAACGGCGGATATGGTGGGTACCTTGGGTGAAGATGAGTATGCCTGGTTTGTATTACGCCAAGGTGACGATTCAAATGCGTCGTTTATGGAGGTAGGTGATCAACTGAAAATCGAGGTCACTGGTTTTATTGATCCAGTTGAATGGGATGCTCAACAGGCATTGGCGATGAGTTTAACGTTAGAGAATGAGGAACTCATGGAGGCAAGCGTGGTGCAGTTTATGGGCGAAACGGCGATGCCGCCTCTCTATACCTCTGAGGGTGGCGATATCACAGTAACGCTGAGCCACGTTGAGCAAACCGGGATAGACCTCCATGTGGTGGGCCACATTGAAGGGCAGTTAGCGCTTCAGCACACGCTGGAGTCAACCCCCAGCGCTTCGGAGGGCGTGCCGCTCAGCGTGCGCTTCGATATTACCGCGCAAAAGGTCGAGTTTTAGGCAGCGTATGTCGCTGCAATTACGCCCCAAAACGCTGGTGAAGCCAGCGGTTGATCTCATCTGATTCGTAGAGCCAAGTGGCTTGCCCTGCGTCATCGGTAATTTTTAGGCAGGGGACTTTTACTTTCCCGCCACCTTCCCGCAGGGCTTGCTTATGTGCAGGGTCTAGCTGGGCATCGCGAAGCTCAATATTAAGCCCCAGCCGGGCAATCTCTTTACGCACTTTGATACAGAAGGGGCACGTTCTGAACTGGTAGAGCGCGAGTTGCTGGCAAGCTGCGTCTACCTGAGCCTGCTCTTCTGAGGTGCGCTCAACGGCTTTTGGCGTTGATAGCTTCTCGGAGATCAGCATGACGGGGGCTAGCAGGACGCGAACGCCCCGAAAGAAGTAACGAATTAAGATGCGCATGGTTGTCTCCTCTCACTGCACTGCTTTACAGCGTGTGTAGTGGACGGGTTGTTGGACGTCGATTAAGAAAAGGTGCGCGCATCCTGCAATAAATCGTCAGAATTGTCACTTTCTGAGCCTGTAATGCCATGTCGCGCGGGGAACGAGATGAGCAACACCGCGTGGCGTGCTAATCTCAGCGCTCGTTGATTGATGTGTTTAGTAAGTTCAATCGTTTGAAATGGTTAGGAAGGGAGCGCTTGGCCCATGCGTCTGCACATTATCGGTATCTGTGGCACCTTTATGGGGAGCCTTGCACTACTTGCCCGTGAGTTAGGTCATGAGGTGAGTGGCTCTGATGCCAACGTGTACCCACCGATGAGCACGCAGCTCGCTGAGGCGGGCATTACTCTGATGGAGGGGTATCGGGAAACCAACCTCTCCGGCGCTATCGACTTGGTAGTCGTGGGTAATGCACTCTCACGGGGCCATCCAGAGGTGGAGGCACTGCTTAATAGTGGCATGCGCTACACCTCAGGGGCGCGGTGGCTCGCTGACTATGTACTGCCTGGCCGCAAAGTGATTGCGGTGGCGGGCACTCATGGCAAAACCACCACCGCTAGTTTACTGGCGTGGCTGCTAGAGAGTGCGGGGCTGGCCCCTGGTTTTCTGATTGGCGGTGTGCCGCGTAATTTTGGTATTTCCGCCCGACTAGGCGGCGCTGACGCCCCCTTTGTGGTAGAAGCCGATGAGTATGACACGGCCTTTTTTGATAAGCGCTCCAAGTTTGTTCACTACCGCCCGACGATTGCGGTACTGAATAACCTTGAGTTTGATCATGCTGATATTTTTCCTGACCTCGCCGCTATCGAGCGCCAGTTCCACCATTTGGTGCGTATCGTTCCCAGCCAAGGGCATTTATTGGTGGCCGATCAGCAGCCCGCGCTTGAACGGGTGCTAGAGATGGGCGCATGGTCTCCGGTGGCCTATTTCGGGGCCGATACGGATAGCCAGTGGCAGCTGCGCTTAGAACGTGCCGACGCAAGCCGTTTTCAGGTTTTGTATGTGGGAGACCAAAGCGAAGAAGATGGCGTTGTGGAGTGGGGGTTAACCGGCGAGCATAACGCTCGCAATGCGCTAGCGGCACTCGCCGCTGCACGGCTATGTGGCGTGAATTTGGCGCGTGCCTGTGCCGCGCTGGCGCGGTTTAAAACACCTCGCCGTCGGCAAGAGGTGAGAGGTGAGGTCAATGGCATTCAGGTGATTGATGATTTTGCCCACCACCCGACGGCCATGGCCGCGACGCTGCAAGGCCTGCGCGCCGCCACTACTGAGGGTCGCCTGTTGGCGGTGATTGAACCCCGCTCGAACACCATGCGCTTGGGCGCATTGCGGGAGCGCTTGAACGATAGCGTGGCCGATGCGGATGCGGTGTTCTGGTTTCAGCCAGCGGGAGTGGCTTGGTCGCTGGAATCGCTGGTAGAGCTCAAGGAGAGCGTGCCGCGCTGGTTTACGATATTGATGCTCTAGTGGAAGCGGTGGTCACTCAAGCGTCACCTCTAGATCGTATTGTGGTGATGTCTAATGGTGGTTTTGAGGGAGTGCACGAGCGGTTGTTAGATGCATTAACAGCGCGGGAGCAGTCGAAGTGACAATGTTTAAACCTCCGGTAACAGTAGCACTAACAGGTGCTTCAGGCGCTCAGTATGGTCTTCGCTTGATCGATGTGCTGGTCGAGGCGGGGCATGAAGTGTGGGTAATGATTTCCAAAGCGGCTCACATGGTGATTGCCACGGAAACGGATGTGTCACTCCCTGCCCAGCCGCAGCGATTGGTAGAGGCGCTCACAGAAAAAAGCGGTGCCCAACCAGGGCAAATTCGCTGTTTTGGTCGAGAAGACTGGATGGCACCGGTAGCATCTGGGTCAGGCGCACCTTCGGCTATGGTGATTTGCCCCTGTTCGACGGGCACGCTCTCGGCGGTTGCGACCGGCGCCAGCAATAATTTGATTGAGCGCGCCGCCGATGTCGCCATCAAAGAGCGCCGTACGCTGGTGATGGTGCCACGCGAAAGCCCGTTTTCTCCCATTCATTTAGAGCACATGCTGGCGCTTAGCCGCCTGGGTGTGGTGATTTTGCCCGCCGCTCCAGGGTTTTATCACCGCCCTCAAAGCATGGAAGATCTGATCGACTTTATTGTTGCGCGCATACTCAATCAGTTGGGTATTGCCCACCGCCTGATGCCCCGCTGGGGCGAAGAGCAGCATTCAACACATGCATCCAGCGATGCGGAGAACAAGGAAGGCTAATCATGATGTCATGGGCGACGCTATCGGTGTTTGTACCCACGTTTCTGTTTGTTTCTTTAACCCCCGGTATGTGCATGACGCTTGCCATGGTGCTGGGCATGACCCAAGGGGTGAAGCGCACGCTGTGGATGATGGTGGGGGAGTTGATTGGCGTTGGGTTTGTGGCTGCCGCCGCTGGTGCGGGCGTGGCCGCATTGATGCTTCGCCAGCCAGAGCTGTTTATCGCTTTTAAGTGGGTAGGCGGCGCTTACTTGGCTTATCTGGGAATTATGATGTGGCGCTCACGGGGGCGCATGGCGATTCCAAGCGAGTTAGATACTGGCCCTGCCGCTGGGCGTCTTCAGCTTGCCACCCAAGGTTTGGTGACGGCCGTTGCCAACCCAAAGGGATGGGCGTTTTTTATGGTGCTACTGCCGCCGTTTTTAGACGGTAGCAGGCCGCTTGCCCCGCAGCTGAGCATGCTGATTGCGGTCATTCTCACCATTGAGTTTGCCAGTATGTTGGTATACGCCACCGGCGGCAAAACGTTGCGTAAGCTGCTAGGTAAAAGCGGCAATGTGAGGCTGCTTAACCGCATCGCGGGCACATTGATGATGGGCGTAGGCGTGTGGCTGGCATTGGGTTGAACGAGTCATTCCCTGCATGAATCCCCATGTTTAAACGGGCGGGAAAAAAGTAACACGTAGAATGATGAGTAGCAGTGACCCAAGCAGCAGCCCAAGCCAGGGAAAAGACGGCAAAGGAGGGCGATAACGCCGTTGCCAATTAAGCTGAACAAGCGCACAGACGACCAGACCAAGCAGCACACCGCCCATTAAGTCGCTGAGCCAGTGGACACCAATGATCAGACGCGAAAGTGCCATTGGGATCGTGATGGCAATGGCAAGCCAATATACCCACATCCGCCTTTGTCTCGGCAGCTGTGACGCGACAAAGGCTGCCGTGATACCCACCACTACTACCCATGTGGAGGTATGTGCACTTGGGTAGGAAAATGACCCGACTAAATAGTCCGGTGTGTCAGGCCTAGCCCGCGCAAATACGGCTTTACCTAATGTGTTGAGTGCGCCAATACCACCCAGCGCTAGCGCCCCATGGGCAAGTAGGTCAATACGTTTGACCAACAGCAACCAGAGTGCCCAAGGGGCGACGAGTGTAATAATCCCCGCTTTATCGCCCACTTCGGCAAGTAACAGGCTGGCGTCTGTTAGCCAGGGAGTTACCAGCCAGGAGAAGAGTCGCTGCGCCTGCAAGTCAATCAGCAAAGGGCTTGGGTGCTGCATGACCATCAGTGTCCAGGCGGATGCTGCGGTAAGCGCTATGATGCATAAAAAGAGTGAGGCTAAAGGCACCTCGCCGCTGCGACTCATAGCGAGCCACGGGCGGCGCATGGCGGGTATTCGGCGAGCAATACGTGCAATTGCAAAGTACACCCGCCCCTTGTGACCTACTTGCGCGCGGCCCCAGGAGAACATTATGGCCAGTGCCACGACGCTAACGGCCATCATCACCACGGCCATTTCAACATTGGCGGGCAGGTTGAGCCGCTGTTGCCAAGTGTGGCCCAGCAGGTAGCCGGGTAAAACGTATGCCGGTGCCCAAAGAGCAGCAGAAATTACGTTGGCTAAGAGAAAGGGGCGCGCTGGCATATGCATCATGCCCGCGATGAGCGGAATAATAGGGCGCACGGGTCCGACAAAGCGCCCAATAAACACCGAGTAGATACCATAACGCTCAAAAAAACGGGCGCCTCGGCCTAGCCATTCGGGATGAAGCGAAAGCGGCCAACGGGTCACCACGGTATCGCGGTGGCGATAGCCTAAAAAGTAGCTAAGCCCATCGCCTAGTACAGCCCCTGCGAAGGCTGCGCCGATTAGCCACGGTAGCGCGACCATTTGATGCCCTGCCATAGAGGCAGCGGCAGTGATAAGCACAACGCCGGGCACCAGTAAGCCTACCAGCGCTAGAGATTCCACCATGGCAATCCCCAGCACCAGTAGGAGCAGCAACGTAGGTGAAAGCGACAGAGATAACAGTGTGTCGGCGATAGACAAGGGCGATTCCGTCCGCAGATGGGTTACACGTTGGCAATAGCTTCGGCACGCGCTTCCAGGCGCTGTACATATCGCTCGAAGCTCTCTTTGCGAAGAGGCAGGCAGGTGGTAATGCGCGCTTCTAGCTGCCCAGTTTCCACTAGCACACGAAGGGAAAGCGCTCTCTGTAAGCGCTCCCTAACAAGCAAGGCGCCACTTTCACTGGTATCGGGTAGGACCAGCCAGAATGTCGCATTGCCAGCGCGACCCAGAATATCGTGATCACGGCAACGGCTATTGACCTCGCTGCACAGGGCACCCAATAAGGCGGTTTGTGCACGGTGACCAAACTGCTCTTCTGCCATATCCAACTGTGGTAAGTGAAGCACTAGGACCGCCAAGCGCTTATTGAGCATTGCCGCCCGTTGAAATTCATTATTGAGCCGCTCTTTCAGCGTATCAATATGGTAAGCATCACAGTCGCTATCGTTTGGGTCTGTGGCCCGCAGCAGCGCCCGGCGGCGTGCATGTTCCCAGGGGGGAAGGGCGAGCAGTAGCGTCAACGCCACATGACTAAGTGAAAAAGCAGTCGTCTCAAAAGGTGCTAGCCACCACCAGGCGGAAAGGCAAACCATATTCAGACTAAGCGCGCTCCAAAGCGGCAACAGTAAAAATGTGGCTGCAATGGGTAAGCCGAGCCATAGGGGCGCTGGGCTTGGCTGTGTATAGGTGGCGGTTAGCACAACAATATAGATGCTCGCCAATAACAGTATGCGCGGTATGCAGGGGCGAAACCCTTGGCCTAAATGCATCAGCAAACTGACCAATAACAGCATTGCCAAAAATAGCGGTATTAGCAGTTCGCGGTAGCTGCCCATCGCGTACAGCCACATCATGTAGCCCACCATGATGAACATACTGGCGCTATAGGCCGCAGTCATCAGTCGCTTGGGCAGTGGCGGCACTCTCATGCGGCCTCACTTAGCCGACGTTTCGGGTAGCGGCTTAGGGCTTCGATTGAGAGTGACGCCAGCTCGATCTCCCTTAGGGGCTGGTGATAAATGGCGGCGCTGTCGGGTAGAACAGCACATAGGAGCTCGCGCCGTTTAGCGGCCTCTTTGGGCGTTCTCGATAATATGAGGGTGGCGAGTGTCGTGCCATTCAGTCGATAGACGTTTTCAAACTTATAAGTCAACTCGCAGAGTTTTTGGGCGACTGGCCAAAGTTGGTGCCGCTTTACTTGAATGACTAACACTTCGGCATGGATAGCTTCCCGCTCTGAGCGGGTTTGTTCTCGCAGTAAATCGCGTAAGAGCTGCTCGCCTGCCCATAGGTTTGCTCCTGGTACTAGCCTTAGGCGTTGGCGTATATCGCCATTCATATTAATTAACTGGTGAGTGCGTGAAAGGGCCAGTACGCTGAGTGTTGCCAGCGATAAAACCATTAGGAGCCACTCCGGTAGGCTCACCACGGGAGCGAGTAGTAAGCAGCTAAGCATGGCCGCGCATGCATTAAAAATGGCGGCCCAGCGATGTTGAGGCAGCATAAACACTGCTCCCCATGCCCAAATAAGCAGCGCATGCCGCTCAGGTGCGGCGGCAATTAACCCTAGTAGTAGCGTTCCAGCGAGCATCTGCCAGGGCAGCCCAGGAGAGCGGCGATGGCTAAAATCCAGTACCAGCGCCGTAATAAAGAGCCAACCAACCGACAGCCAGAGTAACAGGGCAGCTGCTGGCGGCGCCATGGGCGTCCATAAAGCCAGCGCCACGGCAGCGGCGAGTAGATTGGCTCTTAGCAGGCTGATTTTGTATTTGCTTTGCATGGTGGCTTACTATTTACCTGATAGCGGTTGGCCTATTTAGCAGTAGCATAACGCATTGCTTGGCCTAGTCCTTTGAATCACTCAGTATAATGCCCAAATGGCGTAATATAAGCCCACTTCACTTAGCAACGCTGACCACAACACCGGGAGATAGTATGCGCGGTTCTGATGCATTCCAAGAAGACGCCCAACACCATTTGGCTGCCGGGGATGTGCCCGCGTATATGCAGGCCCTGGGGCAGGGCGCTCGGGCAGCGGCAAGCGCATTGCGACGTGCCAATACCCACATTAAGAATCAAGCGCTTGAGGCAATGGCGCAACGTGTGGCGGCGGCACGCAGTGATATTCTGCAGGCCAATGCCGAGGACATGCAGCGTGGGCGTGACAATGGGCTAGACAATGCACTGCTAGACCGGCTGGCCCTGAATGACCAGCGCATTGACGCGATGATTGAAGGTCTTCGCCAAGTGGCAGCGCTACCCGATCCGGTGGGTGAGATTGACGGCATGAGCTACCGCCCCAGCGGCATTCAGGTTGGCAAAATGCGCGTTCCGCTGGGAGTTATCGGCATTATTTATGAGTCACGCCCCAATGTAACGATCGAAGCGGCCAGCCTGTGTCTTAAATCGGGAAATGCTTGCGTGCTACGCGGTGGCTCTGAAGCCAGCGCCTCTAATGCAGCGCTTAGCCGCTGCCTTCAGGCAGGGCTAGCCGATGCGGGCCTGCCAGCGGGCAGTGTGCAGGTAGTGGCCACTACCGACCGTGCGGCCGTAGGTGAAATGATCAGTATGCCTGCCTATATTGATGTGATTATTCCTCGCGGCGGTAAGTCACTGATTGAGCGTATTTCCCGCGAAGCTAAAGTACCGGTTATCAAACATTTGGACGGCGTATGCCACGTCTATATTGATACCACCGCCGATCCCGCTAAAGCGTGGCGATTGCCGTTAATGCCAAAACGCACCGCTATGGCACCTGCAACACCATGGAGACGCTGCTGGTGGATGCGCCCGTTGCCGATATTTTGCTGCCGGAGCTGGCCCGGGCCTATGCAGAACATCAGGTAGAGCTGGGTGGCTGTGAGCGCACGCGCGCGTTACTTCCCCAAGCCACTTTGGCTACAGAGGACGATTGGCATGCGGAGTATTTGGCGCCGATCCTCGCCATTAAAGTGGTCGATGGAATGGAAGAGGCGATTGAGCATATTGAGCGCTACGGCTCGCACCATACCGACGCGATTGTGACTCAAGACTACTCGCTGGCGCGGCGTTTTATGGCCGAAGTGGACTCAAGCTCAGTGATAGTGAATGCCTCTACCCGTTTTGCGGATGGCTTTGAGTATGGGTTAGGGGCAGAAATCGGTATCTCCACTGATAAGCTTCACGCCCGTGGTCCGGTGGGGCTTGAAGGCTTAACGACTCAAAAGTATATCGGATTGGGTGACGGCCAGGTTAGACAATGAGTGACACGCCCAGCATCGCCGGGCCAATGCGGGTAGGTATGCTCGGGGGGACATTTGACCCCATTCACAACGGCCATCTGCGCAGCGCTGTAGAAGTGCGCGAGGTGTTAGGCCTCAATACGCTGCATATGGTGCCCGCGCCACAGCCGCCCCTGCGAGATACACCGCAGGTGTCGGCTGCCCAGCGCTTAGCCCTCTTAAAAGCGGGCATTGGCGATACGCCAGGGCTGTTAGCGGATGATCGAGAGCTTCAGCGCGACGGCCCCTCATACAGCGTGGATACGCTGGCGGAACTCCGCCAGCAGTATGGCGACGATGTACCGTTAGTCATGGTGATCGGCTTCGATGCCTTTTTACGTTTGGCGAAGTGGGACCGTGCAGAGCAGCTTTTCGAGTTGGCCCACCTAGTGGTCATTGCCCGCCCAGGTTATCAATCTTCTTGGCCCTCAGCATTGAAGGAACTGGTCGGCAATCGAGAAGTCGATAGTGTCGATGTATTAATGCAGCGCACGAGAGGCGGAATGTTGATGCTTGAGTTGCCGTCTTTAATGGCGATATCTGCCACTTATATTCGGGAGCGGCTGCAGGCGGGTAAAAGCGTGCGCTACTTACTACCAGAAGCGGGAGAACAGGCTATTTTTTATCAAGGGCTTTATCAATCCGATGAATAGCGCTGGCAGTCGTGAAAGAAGCCGTTACAATGGCCCGCTTACAGGCTGATGCCACTCGAAATACCGACGTTAGTAACGACACTCGATACCACCACAAGGGGTTGCCTTCAGGAGTCATGCACATCGATACACTGAAAAACCTAGCGATTGACGCGCTAGAAGAGCTTAAAGCACGCGATATTACTCAACTCGACGTTGCGAAATTAACCGAAGTTACCGATCTGATGCTGATTGCCAGCGGTACTTCTACCCGCCACGTGGCCGCACTGGCCCAGAACGTTGTCGAAAAAGCCAAGGCATCCGGCCTTCACCCTCGCGGTGTTGAAGGTGGCGATAATGCCGACTGGGTGCTGGTCGACCTGGGCGATGTGGTGGTTCACATTATGCTTCCAGAAGCCCGTGCGCTGTATGACTTGGAGCGCCTTTGGGCAGATCTGCCTAGCGACGCTGGCGCGATTAGTGAATCGCTGAAGCAGTTTGAAGAGCGAGCCACGATGTCATGAGGATTCGGCTGTTAGCGGTGGGTACAAAAATGCCTGCATGGGTGGAACAAGGCGTTGAGACCTACCGCAAGCGGCTCCCTCGGGATTTCACGCTGGAAATTGAAGAAATACCGCTTGGCCAGCGTGGCAAAAATGCTGATATCGCTAAAGCCCGCGCGCAAGAGGCGCAGCGAATTCGTGAAAAGCTGCGTGGCGATGAAATCGTGGTGGCGCTGGAGGTAAAGGGCAAACCCTGGACCACCGAACAGTTGGCGCAGGAAGCGGATGGCTGGCGCATGGAAGGGCGTGATGTGGTGCTGTTGGTGGGTGGCCCGGACGGCTTAGAGCCTGCGCTTTCCGCTATGGCTGATAAAGCTTGGTCACTTTCGCCGCTAACGCTACCTCACCCGCTCGTGCGAATTATGTTGGCAGAGCAGCTTTATCGCGCCTGGACACTGCTAGTGGGCCACCCCTATCACCGCTAGTGAGCAACACAGAGTTAATCACTAGCCGTTATGTTGCATTTATTCCCCACTGGGGCCCCCGCTTTTATTGTTTGATTTGAGAGTCATCTGTTGCCATGCCCCAGCGCCGTGACACGCTAAAAAATCCTGAGCAAGAGCTGCGTATTTTCCGTGTCAGGGCGCTGCTTGCTGTCTTGGTAGTGATTGTGTTGACGAGCTTGCTGGTAAGCCGCCTTGGCTATTTGCAAATCGTTCAACACGATTTATACAGCACGCGCTCCGAGAAGAACCGGGTACGCGTCGAGCCTCTGCCGCCTAACCGCGGGCTTATCTACGATCGTAACGGTGCGCTGCTGGCGGAAAACCGTCCTACCTACAACCTTACCCTGGTGCGTGAGCGTGTTGATGATCTAGACGACACTCTGGCCCTGCTCGTCGATTTATTAGAGCTACCTGAGGAAGAGATAGAGGCATTTCAGGTGCGCTCGCGGCAGCGTCAGCGTCCTTTTCAACCTGCACTGCTGATGAGTGACTTAAGCGAAGAGCAGATTGCGCGACTGGCCGTTAACCGCCACCGGCTGCCTGGTGTTGAAGTGGAAGCCCAGCTGTTGCGCTACTATCACGATGCTGAAGTCATGGCTCATGCTCTGGGGTATGTGGGACGTATTAACGCCGAAGAGCTACAGGACTTAGACCCAGGCCGCTACGCGGGCACGCACTTTATTGGCAAGACCGGTGTCGAGCGTTTTTACGAAACCGAGCTACATGGAGAGGCGGGCCTACGCAACGTAGAGACCAACGCCCCTGGTCGCGTGCTTCGCGAGCTTGGCCGTACTGACCCGGTGCCCGGCGCTAACTTAACGCTTACTCTCGACCGTTCCCTGCAGATGCTGGCTTACGAGCTTTTGGATGGTCGGCGTGGCTCTATTGTGGCTATTGTGCCAAATACTGGTGAGATTCTGGCGATGGTGTCGACCCCTGGGTTTGATAGCAACCAGTTTGTGACCGGGATCGACGTAGCCTCTTATCGAGCACTGCAGGAAGATATCGACCTCCCACTGTTTAACCGTGCCATTCGAGGACACTACCCGCCGGGCTCCACCATCAAGCCGTTTCTGGCCCTGGCAGGTTTGGTGGATGGGGTCATTACCCCCGACAGCACCATTAATGACCCCGGCTTTTATCAGCTACCAAACGACTCCCGACGCTACCGTAACTGGCTGCGCTGGGGGCATGGCCGTGTCGATATGGAGCGCTCGATAGCGGTCTCCAACAACACCTACTACTACACGCTGGCTCATGACCTCGGCATTGATAAGCTCCATGAGCGTATGACCAACTTTGGTTTTGGCCAGCGCGTTGCCCACGATGTGCAGGGGGAAAGCACTGGACTCATGCCCTCCCGAGACTGGAAGCGAGCACGTTTCAACCAGCCCTGGTACCCCGGTGAAACGCTATCGGTGGGGATTGGCCAAGGCTACTGGCAGGTCACACCTCTGCAATTGGCCAGCGCCACTGCCGCGTTGGCAAACCGTGGGCACTGGGTGAAGCCTCGCCTTGCCCTGCGTATTGGTGAAGAGCCAGTGCCCGAAGAACTACCCGATACGCTCCCCGATATTCAGCTGGCCAACGATAACTGGTGGAACCGTGTATATAGCGGGATGGAGAAGGTACTCAACGGTAGCGAAGGTACAGCAAGGCGCACTGGCGTAGGGCTTGAGTACCGTATGGGCGGTAAGTCAGGCACTGCCCAGGTGTTCTCACTCGGCCAGGATCAGCGTTACAACGCGGAGGAGTTAGAGGAGCGGCTACGAGACCACGCGCTCTTTATGGCTTTTGCGCCCATTGAAGAACCGAAAATTGCGGTGTCGGTGATTGTTGAAAATGCCGGTGGCGGCAGTACGCATGCCGCACACCTGGCACGTGCAATGACGGATGCTTGGCTCCTGGAAGATAATGCCCCTCAAGTTGACGAAGTCAAAGAAGTGCTAGAAGAAGACACTGCCAACGTGGAGGGTAACTAGCGATGCCTTGGCAACTGATTACCCGCTCGCTGCGCCGTTATCCGGTACGCCCGCCTGATAGCGGTATTGCCCGTCGCAAAAGTATTTGGGAGCGTATCCACCTCGACCCTTGGCTGCTAGGGATGCTGTTGGTGTTGATGGGTGGCGGTTTGATGGTGCTTTACAGCGCTTCCGGGCAGCGTATCGACACCGTGATTGCCCAAGCCATGCGCTTTGGTATTGCGCTTTCTGGCATGGTGATTATTGCACAATTTTCCCCTTCAACTTTTTTACGCTGGGCCCCGCTGGCTTACGGCGCTGGGCTAGCGATGCTGTTGGCGGTTGAAGTTGTCGGCGATGTAGGTATGGGCGCCAAGCGTTGGCTGGAAATTCCGGGGGTCATCCGTTTTCAGCCCTCTGAGATGATGAAGTTAGCCGTACCGCTCATGGTGGCCGCTTATTTAAATCGCTGCCAGTTGCCGCCTAGGCTGCGTGATATTGTGGTGTGTGCGGTGATTATCGGCGTGCCCGTGGTGCTCACGGCTATCCAGCCTGACCTTGGGACATCGCTGCTGGTGGCTAGTGCTGCGGTGATTGTGGTGCTTCTGGCTGGGCTCTCTTGGAAGCTCATTGGCTTGGTCGCGGCCCTGGGCGCGGCGGGCCTGCCGGTACTATGGATGAACATGCACAACTACCAGCGCCAGCGGGTACTGACATTTTTAGACCCTGATAGCGACCCGTTGGGCTCAGGGTGGAACATTATTCAATCCACCACGGCTATTGGCAGCGGCGGGCTGTGGGGAAAGGGGTGGTTGGAAGGAACGCAGTCTCAGCTTGAGTTCCTGCCAGAGCGACATACCGACTTTATTATTGCCGTACTTGGTGAGGAGTTCGGCCTGGTGGGTATGCTCTTGCTGCTAACACTATATATCATGATTGTAGGCCGCGGCTTATGGCTGGCATCGTCATCCCAAGATACCTTTGGGCGGCTGTTTGCGGGCAGTATTATCCTGACGTTTTTTATCTATGTATTTGTCAATGTGGGCATGGTGAGCGGCATTTTGCCGGTGGTAGGCGTACCGTTGCCACTGGTAAGTTTTGGCGGGACCTCCAGCGTGACCTTGTTAGCTGGGTTCGGTATTCGCATGTCCATACATGCCCATCGGCGGTTATTGCCACTTAAAGGTTTGAACAGTGGTAGTGCGTATTCACAGGAGTGGTGAGCGAATGAACAGGGCGCGAAGTAAAGCAGGCGGTTACGCAATTGCCATGCTAGTAGCGTGTTCGGCCCCTGCGTTAGCGGCAGAGGAGGAGATCAGCTTTGATCCTCAGCGCAATACGCAGACCCAACAGTTGGTCGATGAGCTGGCCCAGCAGGGCGTGCCGAGCGAGTGGCTTGAGCAGGCGCTGATGCAGGCAAATTATCGCCAGGAAGTACTGGACGCCATGGCAGGTGCGGCGGAACGGCGGCTGCGCTGGTTTGAATACCGTGATATTTTTCTGACCGAGCAGCGCATTGGAGAGGGCGCGGCTTTTATGCAGGAGCATGCTGATACGCTCGCGCGCGCGCAGTCAGTATATGGCGTGCCCCCAGAGGTGATCACTGCGATTATTGGTGTGGAGACTTACTACGGTCGTCATAAAGGTCGCCATAAAGTGTTGGATTCGCTGGCAACGCTGGCTTTTCACCACCCGGCGCGAGGTGAGTTCTTCCGGGGCGAGCGGGCAGCGTTTTTGACGATTGCTTATCAGCAGGAAGTGGCGCCCAGCTCACTGTACGGTTCCTATGCAGGTGCCATGGGTTACCCGCAGTTTATTCCCACCAGCTACCAGGCGTATGCCGTTGACTTTGATGACGACGATAAGCGCGACCTGTGGAATAACCCGGTGGATGCTATTGGTAGCGTTGCCAACTATTTTGCCGAGCACGGCTGGCAGCGTGATGGAGCGATCTATCACCAGGCAGAAGGGCCTGACGCGCGCCCTGATGGGCTAACCTTTAACCAAACGGTGCGTCCCACAACAACTGCCGCTAAGCCTGTCGAGCAGGGCATTGTGACAGCAGACTCCCTGGCGCCCGATACGCCAGTGGTGCCCCTGGTGCTGGAGTATGCCGATGGCCAGGAAAGCTACCGGCTGGGTGAGTACAATTTCTATGTGATTACCCGCTATAACCATAGCCACCTCTACGCCATGGCAGTCGCCGAACTGGCAGAGGCCATCAAGCAGCAAGCTGAGGCTGAGCATGACTAAACTGCGAATCAATATGCGCTACCTAAGCGGCTCGCTGCTGTTAGCTGCCTTGGTGAGCGGGTGTGCCAGCCAAGCGCCGCAGCGTGCAGGCGGAGAGGTAGGTGCTTCAAGCTCCGCGCCTGCTGCTCCGGCGGCTGCCAGTGGCGAGCGCTATGCGATGACTGGCGATGCCTACCCGGTTGCGCCGCCGGATGTCACCACCGTACCTGACGCCGAGCCGCGCCTTGAACAGCCCTCTAGAGCGGGTAATCGCTCTACCTATGAAGTGTGGGGAGAAACATATCACGTGTTGCCCGATGCCCGTGGCTATGAGCGTCAGGGCACGGCTTCCTGGTACGGTGAGAAATTTCATGGCTACGCCACCTCTAACGGTGAGATCTACGACATGTACAAAATGTCAGCCGCTCACCGCTCGCTCCCATTGCCCACGTTTGCCCGTATCACTAGCTTGAATAACGGCCGCTCGGTGATTGTCCGCGTTAATGACCGTGGCCCTTTTCACAGCGACCGCGAAATTGATCTCTCATATGCTGCAGCCGCGCGCCTCGGTATTTTGGACAACGGCACAGGCCCGGTACGCGTAGAAGCCATTGATCCAGCCCAGTGGCTAGCTGAGCGGGGCCGGGGTGGCGGCACAACCGCTTCACCAGCAGCGCCTGCTGCGCCAGTGATGGCGTCGAGTGCTGCGGCGCCATCTTCTCCGGCGGCTCGCCCGGCGGCGCCTGTTCAAGCAGCAGCATCCCGTGCCGTAGAGGCTAGTGATGCGATCTATCTGCAAATTGCCGCGCTAGGGAGTGCCGAAGGAGCACAGCAGCTCCAGCAGCGATTGGCCGGTGAATTGCCTCACGGTGTGCGCGTGAAAAGCGATGCCGATGTTCACCGAGTGCAGGTGGGCCCTGTGAATCCTGGACAAGAAACGCAGGCACGTGAAGAACTTCGTCGTGCAGGCTTTCCTCAAGTGTTTGTCGTGAGATAATACCTCTCAACATGTGCACAAGTGGCGCGTAATGCGCCGCCTTTTTCTTTGTTAGTGAGAAGTTTGTGATGAATGTCTTGATGTCAATTCGCCGTACCGCCAAGCTTTGCCTGTTCGCGGCCATGACGGCAGTCGTATCACCTGCGATGGCGCAGGTGATCCCTCAGCCGCAAACAATTATTCCCGCACCGCCCCAATTAGCGGCGAGTTCGTGGATTCTAATGGATGCCAACAGCGGGCGGATTCTTGCTGAGCACAACTCTGATGAGCGCCTGCCTCCGGCGAGTTTGACCAAGCTGATGACCGCTTATTTGGTGGAGCGCGAGCTTGATCGTGGCACCATTAATTTGACCGATATGGTCAATATCAGTGAAAACGCCTGGCGCACCGGCGGCTCTAAAATGTTTATCGAAGTCGGTGATCGGGTATCGGTGGATAACCTGCTGCACGGCATCATTATTGTGTCGGGTAACGATGCCAGCGTCGCGATGGCCGAACATCTGGCGGGGGGAGAAGCCCCGTTTGCAGACTTGATGAACCAGCACGCCACGCGCCTGGGAATGAACGACACTAACTTCATGAACGCCACCGGCTTGCCTCATGAAAATCACTATTCAACTGCCCACGACATGGCACGCTTGTCTCGGCACATCATCAATGATTATCCCGAGCACTATGAGATCTACTCCCAGCGTAACTTCTCTTTTGGTGGTATTGATCAGCCGAACCGCAACCGTCTGCTGTGGCGTGACCCCTCTGTAGATGGCCTGAAGACTGGCTGGACAACGGAAGCGGGCTACTGCCTAGTTTCCTCAGCGCAGCGTGATGGTATGCGCCTGATTTCAGTGGTTATGGGGACTAGCTCTGATGAAGCACGTGCCCAGGAGTCCCAGAAGTTATTAAGCTACGGTTTCCGTTTCTATGAAACTATGAAGCTGTACGAGCGTGGTGCGGTACTGGCGACTCCGCGAGTATGGGGCGGTGATACTAACGAGCTACGCGTGGGAGTGGATGAAGAAGTCTTTATGACGCTGCCTCGTAACCGAAATGAAGAGCTTCGTGCGCGCTTGAATCTTGATGCTGACCTTCAAGCCCCTGTCGCAGTTGGCGATAACGTTGGCACTTTGGAAGTCTATCTAGGTGAGGAAATGGTAGGTGAGCGTCAGCTGGTAGCACTGGAAAATATCGAAGAGGGCGGCTTGTTCAAGCGCCTATTCGATCAAGTTCAGCGCTTCTTTAGCAACCTGATCAGCAATTTCACCAGCTAATCCCATAAGGCCTGATCTCTGAGCGATGCACCTTGTATTGTCAGGGGTGGGGCCTTATTTACTTACCAGTTAGCCATCAAACGATTCACTTGTTCCCTAAAGGCGAGATATGAAAAAAGGCGCTAAACAAGGGCTGCGAGATTTACGCCAGCCTGCGGCCAAAGAGCCACCTAAAATTACCTTTCCCTGTGACTACTCCTTGAAAGTGGTTGGTGATGCCGCCGACGATTTCCCTGCGGCGGTGTGCCAAGTCATCGTCAAGCATGCGCCAGACTTTGATGAAACCACGCTGCAGGTGGTGGATAGCCGTAATGGCCGCTTCCAGTCAGTGCGTGTCACTATTGTTGCTACTGGCGAGCAGCAGCTAAGCCAGCTGTTTGATGAGCTGAAAGCTACAGGCCGTGTTCACATGGTGGTTTAACCATGACGCATGATGCCCCGATAGAGCTTCATCGCCTAGGACATCGCCCTTATCTGCCCGTGTGGGAATCCATGCGAGAGCTAACCGATACTCGGGATGAGACCACTGCCGATCAGTTTTGGCTGGTGGAGCATGACCCGGTATTTACCCAAGGGCAGGCGGGTAAGCCAGAGCACCTGCTGATGCCGGGGGCTATCCCTGTCGTCAATACCGATCGGGGGGGGCAAGTGACTTACCATGGTCCTGGGCAGGTGGTGCTTTATCCACTGTTGGATGTACGGCGCGGGAAAGTGGGGGTGCGTGATTTGGTCAGTGCCTTAGAAAACGCTGTTATCGCCGTGCTGGCGGAATATGGTGTTAGCGCTTGGGCTAAACCGGATGCACCGGGTGTCTATGTGGAAACCGTTCAAGGGGAGGCCAAAATAGCCTCGCTAGGGCTGCGTATTCGTCGTGGTGCCAGTTATCACGGTGTGGCGCTCCATGTAGACGGCGACCTTTCCCCGTTCGCACGAATCAATCCGTGCGGCTATGCGGGGATGCAGGTTACACGGCTTGCTGATGTGACTGAGCTTTCAACAGAACACGATGTGGGCGAGCAGCTAGCGATAGCGTTAGCGTCACAGCTACAACGACGCTTGGTAAGGCCTGCATAAGCAGCTGACCAGGGAAGTTGAGGAAGTTGAATAGCGAGGGAAAGCGAAGGGCGTTAAATGCTGGGCATATCGCCTGCATGGCAGAGCAACGCCATGCAGGCGAAGGTAGATATACTAACCGACGTTAAAAGCAGGAATGCGGTTATTGTCCGGCTCTTCTTGCCCCGGAATGGCCGCTGGGGCGGCAAGACCCAGATTGTTTTTCTCGAAAACACGGTCTGCTCGGTAGCTAGAGCGTACCAGCGGGCCGGATGGCACTTCCATAAAGCCTTTCTCAAGGCCCAGTACGCGATAACGATTAAACTCTTCTGGGCTTACCCAGCGCTCCACGGCCAAGTGGTTTTTGGTTGGGCGCAGGTATTGGCCTAACGTCACGATGTCTACGCCAATCTCGCGCAAGTCATCGAAGGTTTGCAGGATCTCTTCATCGGTCTCACCCAGCCCCAACATCAAGCTGGTTTTAGTGATGACATCGGGACGATACTGCTTGGCGTGGGCCAACACATCCAGCGTTTTGCGGTAGCCTGCACGGGGGTCACGCACTTTGCTGGTCAGCCGCTCAACGGTCTCAACGTTTTGCGCAAACACCTCAAGCCCTGAATCGACCACGCGCTCAATAGCGGCTTTATCGCCATCAAAATCAGGCGTTAACGCCTCAACAACCACCTCCGGCGTGCGCGCTTTAATGGCGCGAATACAGTTGGCGTAGTGGGTGGCGCCACCATCGTCTAGATCGTCACGGTCTACTGAGGTCAGCACGATATAGCGAAGACCCATTAGCTCGACGGATTTGGCGGTATTTTCCGGCTCTTCGTGATCCAGCCAACCTTTAGGGTTGCCAGTATCAACCGCACAGAAGCGGCAGGCGCGGGTACATACTGAGCCCATCAACATAATGGTGGCGGTACCATTGCTCCAGCATTCACCCATGTTAGGACAATGGGATTCAGCGCAAACGGTGCTGAGCCGGTGCGTCGCCACGTTTTTCTTAACGGCCTCAAAACGCTCGCCGCCGGGAATTTGCGCGCGCAGCCACTTTGGCTTGCGCTCAAGTGAAGGGGCATCTGCCTGCGCTTTGCGCTGCTTCATGCCATCTTTAATCACCGTCATGCCATGTTCGTTACGGAATTTTTCGCCGCTGTGCACGCGCTGGGAAGGGGTGTTGCTCATAGGAGAGAGCCTCTCTACTGTGCGGCTGGTAAGCAGAAAATCCGAGCGACGCATCACGAAAAATATACGTGCAAAATGTGGCCGCGATGCAACTGTTTACCATGCCCTGAGTAACGCTAACTGATACGTAGGTTGTAAATAATGTAACATATTTGGCAATCAACAAGACACCGTAGAACCGCTAGTGATCGTATTCCAGTGACAGGGCGGGTAAGCAGGAAACTCCATGGCTAGGAAGCGGGCTGCCAGGCGCTTGGAAGTGGCGCTGGAACTCGCTCAGATGCTCACGCACAAAACGCAGGAAGAGCTCTGCTACCGGAGTGGGAAAGTGGTCTCGGCGGTATACCGTGCACCAGGCGCGGCGAATGGGAAAATTGGGCAGAGACAGGGTAGCGAGCAGGCCCTGTTCCAACTCGCGCTGTACCGCCAAACGAGGCAGTACGGCAACGCCCAAATGTACCATTACCCCTTGTTTGATGGCTTCATTGGTGCCCAGCTCGATACGGTGCGGAAGCCCCACTTCTTGATCCACGGCAAGCTGCTCAAAGGCGCTGCGAACCCCCGAACCAGGCTCGCGCATTAGTACGAAATGGCGTGCGAAATCCGTCAGCGTTGGATTGGGCATACTTAGCAGAGGATGTTCTGACCACACTACCGCCACAAGCTCATTTTCAAGAATAGGCATAACCACCAAGCCGTCGTCTTCTGGCACCATGGCCATGATCACCACGTCGTCTTGTTGTTCGGCCAGCCGCTCAAGTGCTTGGCTGCGGTTACACACCTTTAAACGCAACTGAACATCCGGGTATCGCGCGCGAAACTTGGCCAGCAGATAAGGCACGACGTACTGGGCGGACGAGACAGCCGCAATATTCAACTTGCCGCTAATTTTGCCGTTAATATCAGAAAGGTTCATTTGCAGCCGCGACAGCTGACCAAAGATTTCCCGCGTAGAGAGGGCCAGTGTATCGGCCGTTGGCAGCACGTGGAGAGTTTTCTCCGCATACTTAAAGAGAGGCTGCCCCAACGCTTGCTCAAGCTGTCGAATCTGCGCGCTCACGGCTGGTTGTGTCAGGCCGAGCTGCTCGGCGGCCCGTGAATAGGAGCGTTGTTGATGCACTGCCTGAAACACTTGTAGCTGTCGAAATGTTAAGCGGTTGAGCAGCGTGGGGGATGACATAACCACCTCAGGGTAAACTTCCTCGGTAAAAAAAGCGCACTGTATAAGGCCTGTTATATAGGGCTTGGCCTCAGCGTCGAAATGCTATCACTGATTTAGGGCTACCGCCTTGAAAGCTTGGCGGTATATAAACGGTGTACGTTTCGATCAATAAGGCAGTCGTTGGAAAAGGGGGGTGGTAATCATCGACGTTAGGCAAGGAGTGGCCTAAACTATATTGCATTGCAGCATCATTGCTTCGGGATTGGTGCCATGCATCAACCCAATGGGAGAATATATGAACTTTCTCGCTAATCCTTTGCTTACCACCAATGCGCTTGCTGCTCCTTGGTTTGTGTCATCGAATGATTCCGCGGCGTTACCGGGCGGTGAAGCTCTCGCTAGCATGATGGACCCTTTTGGGTTTGGTCGTGCCGCGGTTAGCTACTGGCGTGACAGTGTAGAGCGCAACATCCTTTATTGGGATGTCATGCGCGAGCGCGGCAACCAGTATCTCGAACACATGGAGCAAACGAAGCCCAATGTGCTCGGCTTTGAAACCGAGGTGTTAGTGGATGGCCGTACGCTGCCTAATCCGACTAACTATGAGTTACTGCGGGTATTGCCGCCTAAGAATAGCCAGATTGACCCACAAAAACGCCCCTTTGTCGTTATTGACCCGCGTGCAGGCCATGGCCCTGGTATCGGCGGTTTTAAGCCTGATAGCGAACTCGGTGTCGCGCTAAAAGCGGGCCATCCCTGCTATTTTATCGGCTTTTTACCTTTCCCTGAGCCAGGCCGAACGGTGGAAGATGTGGTGGAGTCGGAAGTGGCCTTTTTGCGCCACGTGATTGCGCTACACCCGGAAACCACTGAAAAACCGATGGTGGTTGGTAACTGCCAAGCGGGCTGGCAAATCATGATGGCCGCCGCCCTTGAGCCTGAAGTATTTGGGCCAATCTTAATCGCTGGTGCACCGCTCTCTTATTGGGCTGGCGAGCATGGCAAGGCGCCCATGCGTTATACCGGCGGTATGACAGGGGGAAGTTGGATCACTGCGTTGACCAGTGATATCGGCAACGGCCTATTTGATGGGGCGTGGCTGGTTCAGAACTTTGAGGGCCTCAACCCGGCTAATAACTACTGGGAAAAGCAGTACCACCTGTATGCCAATATTGATACCGAGTCCAAACGCTATTTAGAGTTTGAACGCTGGTGGGGTGGTCATGTGGTGCTGGGCGGTAATGAGATCCAGTACATTGTCGATAACTTATTTGTCGGCAATCGTCTTTCTACGGCGCAACTGGTTACCCGCGATGGACGGCGTATTGATCTGCGTAATGTACGCTCGCCTGTGGTGGTGTTTTGCTCACGGGGGGACGATATTACGCCACCGCCTCAGGCCCTGGGGTGGATTCGTGATCTGTACGCGGGCGAAGAGGATATCATTGCGAATGAGCAGACGATTATTTACTGCTTGCATGATACCACTGGGCACCTGGGAATCTTCGTATCTGGCAGTGTTTCCCGCAAAGAGCACTCCGAATTTACGGCGAACATGGACTACATCGATGTGATGCCGCCAGGGCTGTACGAAACGACGAGATTTCTCACGCCGACGAACACACAGACACCGAGCTGATTGAGCGTGACTATCTGCTGGAATTTGCGCCGCGCAACTTCGAAGAGCTTGATCGTGACGTGATGCATCAGCCGGAGGATGATCGTCGCTTCGCCACCGTTGCCCGCATCTCTGAAATTAACCTGGGGTTTTATCGTCTCTACGTGCAGCCGTGGATACAGTCCATCATGACGCCCGAGGCGGCGCGCTGGATACGGCGTATGCACCCCATTCGCCTGGGCTACAAGCTCATGTCAGACCGTAACCCGCTGACGGTGCCGCTACCGGTTATGGCCGACTACGTGCGCCGCCATCGTCAGCCGGTGGAGCAGGACAACATATTTAAAGCGCTAGAGCTCATGGCATCTGATCAAATTGTAGTGAGCCTGAATGCGTGGCGTGACCTGCGCGATAGCTCAACCGAGCGCCTGTTTATGGATATTTATGGTCAACCGCTGCTCCAGGCCGCTGTTGGCTTGTACGGGGATGCCCATGTACATCGCCGCCGTCCTGGCGCAGAGCCTGAGCACCGTCGCTTTATTGAAAACCGCCAAAATGAGCTGCGTCATAAAATTGCTCAGGGTGGCCCTCATGAAGCCGTGATGCGTTCAGTGATCTATGTGCTAGGTGGCGCACCGGCCACCGATGAGCGTAACTTTAAGCGCCTACGCGCCTCTCGGGCGGAGCTTGAACCCAGCACCTCCTTGAGCGAATTTAAGCGCCTAGTGCGTGAGCAGTTCTTTATTTTGAAGCTTGATCGTGAGCAGGCGCTTAATACGTTGCCGGAGCTATTAAAAGGGCAAACCGGTGAAGAGATAGATAACTATATTAGCCACTTAGAGCATGTCTTTGCCGCTAGCGGTGAGTTAACTGAACATGCCGCTAACCGGTTTGACCAAGTAAAAGCGTTGTTTGATAAAGCGCGTCCGGCTGCCTTGGCGGCGCCAGCCCCTGAAACAGCGCCCACACCTGACTCCACTGCGGCTACAGCGGAAATAGCAGCCGAAGCGAGTAACACGGTAACGGCTGAAAAGGCCCAGGAATCATCGGTAGAGGCGCCAAAGAAAAAGCCAGCCACCCGGCCGGCTGGGCAGCGCAGAAGCTCGCCCCGTAAGCGTTAGATAAAGTTGCTAAGACGCCTTCGCCCCCGCTTTTTAGCGGGGGCTTTTGCATTGATAGGCGGCTATTTGGGTTGCCGAGTGCCGAGCGGCAGTCTAGTGTCTAGCTACCCTGATGCAAAAAAGCATCGTAAAACGCACCGCGCCGCTAATGCGTTGTTGTTAGTGTTCGCTTAGCTCCCTAAGAGGCGGTTGCTACTAGCGCTTAATCAAGGGCTGGGGTAGGGTAGGCGCATTTTTCTCATGGTCGCCAAGCACAAATTGAGGCGGCAACGTATTCAGAGCATGGGCGATAGCGCCTGGGCAATAGAAAAGTGGAGCACTATGGGCAAGTCACTGGTCATCGTCGAATCGCCCGCGAAAGCGAAGACGATTAATAAATATCGCGGCAACGATTTCATCGTCAAGTCGAGCGTGGGTCACATCCGTGACCTGCCGACCAGCGGCTCAGGTAAGGCAGCCTCCGACCCAAAGGAGCGCGCTCGCCAGGCCGCGGCAACGCGTAAGATGTCGGCGGAAGAGAAGGCGGAGTATAAAAAGCGCAAGGCCCACGACCAGCTTATTCGGCGCATGGGCATTGACCCTGATAACGGCTGGGAAGCGCGCTATGAAGTGCTTCCTGGTAAAGAGAAGGTGGTGGCTGAATTAAAGAAGCTGGCTGAGAAAGCCGACGCCGTCTACCTCGCGACGGATTTGGACCGCGAAGGGGAGGCTATCGCCTGGCACCTGCGCGAGACCATTGGTGGCGATGACAGCCGCTACAAGCGTGTGGTGTTCAACGAAATTACCAAAAACGCCATTCAAGATGCTTTCAAAGCCCCCGGCGTTCTTAACATTCCCCGTGTAGAAGCCCAACAGGCGCGCCGCTTTCTGGACCGCGTCGTCGGTTTTATGCTTTCACCGCTGCTGTGGGCCAAGATTGCTCGCGGGCTTTCCGCTGGCGCGTTCAGTCTGTCGCGGTGCGTTTGATTGTTGAGCGTGAGCGCGAAATCCGAGCATTTATCCCAGAAGAGTTTTGGGATGTGCATGCAGATCTTTTTTCTCCTGACGGCGAGCTGGTGCGTTTTGCCCTGGCGCGTCAGGATGGTAAGCCGTTTCGCCCCACGTCAGAAAAAGACACTCTGGCGCGCATTGAGCAGCTGCGCAAAGCCAAGCTGTCGATTACTTCGCGTGAAGATAAGCCCACCAGCTCTAAACCGACCGCGCCGTTTATCACCTCTACGCTTCAGCAGGCAGCCAGCGGCCGATTAGGGTTTTCGGTGAAGAAGACCATGACCATGGCCCAGCGGCTTTATGAAGCGGGCTACATCACCTATATGCGTACCGACTCCACCAACCTATCTAAAGACGCGGTGGAGAGTGTCCGTTCGTTTATTGGTGATGAGTATGGTGCGCGCTATTTGCATGAGTCGCCTAATCGATACAGCAGCAAAGAGAGTGCTCAAGAAGCGCACGAAGCCATCCGGCCCTCTAGCGTCGAGCGCAAAGCGACTGACTTGGCAGGTATGGAGCGTGACGCAGAACGCCTCTACGAGCTTATTTGGCGGCAATTTGTGGCGTGTCAGATGACTCCGGCCGAATACCTCTCCAGCACGCTCAGTTTGGAAGTAGATGGCTACGACCTGCGTGCCAAAGGCCGCGTGCTGAAATTTGATGGTTACACCCGGGTAATGAAGCGGACGGGCAAAAACGAAGATCAAAGCCTCCCTGACTTGCCGACGGGCACGGCAATGCAGCTAGAAAAACTCGACCCTCAGCAGCATTTTACCAAGCCGCCCGCGCGCTACACCGAAGCCAGCTTGGTCAAAGAACTAGAGAAGCAGGGCATTGGCCGCCCCTCCACCTACGCATCGATTATTTCGACTATCCAAGATCGTGTCTACTTGAAGCTGGCGAGCCGCCGTTTTTATGCCGAAAAATTGGGCGATATCGTCACAGAGCGGTTGAAAGAGTCCTTCCCTGACTTAATGGACTACTCCTTCACCGCCCGCATGGAGGACAGCCTTGATGAAGTGGCTGAAGGCGAGCGCAATTGGCAGGCGCTGCTTGATGCCTTCTACGATGAGTTCCGCATGGAGCTGATGAAGGCTGAAAGCGAGGAGGGCATGCGTCCGAATCAGCCGGTGCCGACTGATATCTCCTCCCCAGCTGTGGCCGAAAAATGCAGATTCGAACCGCCTCTACCGGCGTGTTTTTGGGCTGCAGCGGCTACAACTTGCCGCCTAAAGAACGCTGCAAAACCACCATTGACCTGATTCCTGGTGAAGAGGCCGTGGCGGAAGACGCGGGCGAAGAAGCGGAAACCAATGCCCTACGTGCCAAACGTCGCTGCCCGAAATGCGGCACGGCGATGGATAACTACCTGATTGACGAAACTCGTAAGCTTCATATTTGTGGCAACAGCCCAGACTGTGACGGTTACGAAGTAGAGAGCGGCAAGTTCAAGATTAAAGGCTACGATGGCCCGGTCATTGAGTGCGATAAGTGCGGCTCCGAGATGCAGCTACACTCTGGCCGATTTGGCAAATACTTTGGCTGCACCAACAGCGAGTGTAAAAACACCCGCAAGCTGCTGCGCAGTGGTGAAGTCGCGCCGCCGAAGATGGACCCGATTCCCATGCCCGAACTTGCCTGCCAAAAGATGGAAGATCATTACGTGTTACGGGATGGCGCTAGTGGCTTGTTCCTGGCTGCTAGTAAGTTCCCAAAAAATCGTGAAACCCGCCCGCCGCTGGTTAAAGAGCTGAAAGCTCACGCTGACGAGCTGCCGGAGAAGTATCACTTTATTCTCAAAGCACCCAGTGAAGACCCGGATGGCCGCCCTGCGCAAATTCGCTTCTCGCGTAAAAACAAAGAACAGTACGTGATGACAGACGAAGAGGGCAAAGCGACCGGCTGGAAGGCGACCTTTGAAGGCGGCAAATGGCATGTGGAGGATAAGCGCAAGTGAGCCCACGTTCGCGTACCAATCAACTGCTGTATCAGGCCGAGCTGCTGGTCGGCCTGCCGGTTGGCGATGATGAGCATGCGCCAGTGCGGCAAATGGCCATAGAGGAAAGTGCGTTGGCGCTGTTTGAGCTGGCGCTTGGCTCGCTGCTAAAAGAAGTCACGGAACACGCGCGGTTGAATAGCCATGACTGGCGGGAGCTACTCGCCAGTGACGGCCCCGATGTGGCAGAGCTGCAGCGGCTACGCGATGCCATGCAGCAGCCGGAAAGCTGGCTTTACTGGCTGGTGGGGCAGCTAGAGAAGCTGCACAGTGATGATGGTGCTGCGCGTCGCGCTGTGCAAAATCCTTCTATGATTGCGGTAGGTAGCCAGTTGACGTTAGCCGAGCAACTGTTAGAGAGCCTCCAAGCGGCTAAGCGTGATATTGCCTCGCTACGGGAGACAAGCCAGGAGTGGTAGTCCAGCGGCAGTGCGGTGGTGATAGAGGGAGAGGTTGCCAATAGCGTCTGGTTGCTTACTCTGATAGGTTGAAATGTGCCTATTCGTCACCACGTTGTATGGAAACAACGATACAGGAGACACGGATGCGCTATAACCAAGTCAAAGATCTCATTGAGTGGGCAACGGGTTATCATGGCCGCATGGCGCGCCAATACAGCGCTGGCGCAGAACAAGCCGAGCATGAGCGCCTAGCCATGGCGCTCACCTACCTAGCCGATAGCGAGCTAAAGATGAAAACAGGGCTTGAGGCGCTGTTTCACGATGGCTCGGATCATCATGAAGTGTTAGAAATATGGTTTGACGATTCAAGCGACTTCCCCCAGCCCCCTGAGCTTGATGCTCTGGCAAAGCAGAGCGTGGCAGGTTCGATTGATGAGCTAACCGAAACAGCGGTAGAGTCCCATCGTAAGTTGCAAAGCCTTTATGAACATCGCGCTTCTCGGGCCAAAATTGAGCCCGAGGAGACGTTTTTTAGCGCATTGGCAGAAGGTCATAATGCAGAAGCTCGCAAGCTAGTCGCGAGCATGCAGGAGTTTGACGATATTTAGTGATCGTTGAATTAAAGTTTGTTTCAGTGCTGCTCGTTATTCTGAACGCTAATTTGATGGTCGAAACGCTGACAATAGCTGTGTGAATAAGGTATAACAGCCGCCACTAATGCGTCCTCGGCCTAGCCACACTGGCCTGTATTTGAGAGCAAAATAATGTCTGTGAACCGTCGCCGATTTTTGGCGTTGGCACTGGGCTGGCCAGCAGTGGCTAGCGCAACTGCTACAAGCGCTGTGAATGATTATGAGCCAACCGATTTGGTTGAGACGCTGCTTTCTCGCGCTGCTGTGCCACGCCACAGTAGTGAGTTGTGGGTGCTAATTGACGATAAAGAGGCAACGCTGACCATTTTTCGCGGGAATGCGCTGGTAGAGCGTTTTGCGCCTATTTCATTGGGGCGCGGTGGCGCAAAAACCCAGCGAATTCGCGGCGATAACGTTACACCGCTGGGCGAATTCAGAGTTAATCGATTTAATTTCGAAAGCCAGTGGCATATCTTTATTGGTATCGATTATCCTACGCCACCTCACGCACGTATGGCGCTTGAAAAAGGTATATACTCCCAAGCGGATTACGAGGCCTATTTTGACCACTACCGGCGTTATGGCTCGCCCCCGCAGAATACTGCGTTGGGTGGCGCTATTGGGATTCACGGAGTTGGCGGCGGTGATCCAGAGATCCATGGTAGCTTCCACTGGACCCAAGGGTGTGTGGCAGTCACCAATGAACAGATCGCACGTGTGGCCGAATTAGTAGATGTTGGCACACGCGTGGTGATCCGCTAGGCTTGTGTTGTTGAAGGAAGTTCTAGGTTTTAAATATGTGGCTATAGACAACCGCTGTGGTCTATTATAAAACAGCGTTTGACTTGCGTGCCTTGGTGCGTAACCCTGGTACAAGTCGCTGTAAAGAACCTGCACCGCAGGTAGACAAATTTAAGCTAACGCTTTAGCCTTATTTTTTGTCATACCCTTAACGTAGTACCCAAGGAAGACTCAAGGAGAACACTATGACTCTGAAGACTGCTCTGAAGATGACTGCCGCTGCCGCTTCTCTGGCAATCCTGGCTGGCTGTGCTTCTACCAGCGCTCTGGAAGAAGTTCGCATGACTGCTGAATCTGCACAGGCTGATGCCGCAGAAGCACGCAGCATGGCTTCACAAGCTCTGAACACTGCAAACCAAGCTCAGCGCGACGCGCAAGCTGCTCTGCAGATGTCTGAGCAGAACCGTGAAGAAATGAACCGCATGTTCCAGCGTTCCATGCAGAAGTAATTCTGCTTGGGCCACCGAGCATGATGCATGTTCGGTGGTCGCTGTAGATGTGAAAAACCCCGCCTCGGCGGGGTTTTTTGTTGCCTAGCGCTTTACGCGTTAAGCGTCGCCTTCAACTCGAACGGTCGTGGAAAGCTCGACACCTTCCAAAATCCCCTCTAGCTGCTGAGTGGGCTGCGGCTCGGGTTCCGGCTCAGGGGCGGGTGCTTGCGGGCCATATAGCGCCACAAAGCGGCCGTCTGGTGCTTCCACCCCGCGTTTGACCTGCTCGTAATCCACTTCTGCTTTAATCTTCTGCCAGTTCGCTGACCCGCTCAATGGCATTAAGCAGCGGCTCAAAGTTGCCTACGTTCTCTTCCAGCTGAGGGTAGGATTGCACAAACAGTGTGCCGTCTGCCGCCCAGCCTGCTTTAAAAGGCGCATCCATCAGGTCTACCTTAGTGCCGCTTGGCAGGCGTTCATACAGCGACTCGATATCTTCTGGGTACATGCGGATACAGCCGCGGCTAACACGCATACCTACGCCGTCAGGGCGGTTGGTGCCATGAATCAGATAACTAGGCATGGCCAGCAGAATGGCGTGGCGGCCCAGGGGGTTATCTGGCCCGGCCGGTACGATAGAAGGCGCAGGATCGCCGCGCTCTGCAGCCTCGCGACGCATCGAGGCCGGCGGTGCCCAAGCGGGGTCTTTTACCTTAACGGTGGTGCGGGTGATGCCCACTGGGGTGGCGAACTCTTCACGACCCACGCTAACCGGATAGGTTTCAACAATGCCTGGGTTATCGGCGGGGAGTAATAAAGGCGCAGCTCGGAAAGGTTAACAACCACGCCTTCACGCGGCGCGGGGGGTAGAATATAGCGCGCAGGGATCACTACCTCGGTGCCTTTACCCGGTACCCATAAGCTAACGTCTGGGTTCGCCATGCGAATCTCTTCGTAGCCAATATTATGGCGACGAGCGATGTCGATAAGCGTCTCTTCGGGGTTCTCCACCGTAACGGTGTAGTACTCACCAATAATGTCGCCGTGCTCGGGTAGTCGGAAGTGGCCGCGCGGTAGTTCCTGCGCCTCAGCAACTTGCTCTGCACTAGCAGTGGCGTCGTCAGTAATCGCCGCAGTGCTTTCGGCCTGCTCGGCCGACGGCTGTGCATAAACGGGGCCCACAAGGCTCGCTGCCAGCAGAACTGCCAGGCTGGTAGGTCCCCAACGGGTAATGTTCTTACGAATGTTCATGGTCGATCCTAATCAATGTATGCACTGCTGGTACGCATGGTAATGGGCAGCGATGCGTTACCGATATGTGCTGCTTAATGACAAGTTTGCCCCAAGGTTCACGCCGCCGCTACTTTTTGATTAAGGGTCGTTAGCAGTGCTTCAATCTTTTCGAAACGCTGTTCGACCGTTTCCATTGGAAATTCAAAACGTAAAGTATCGGAACCATCTAAGCGGTAGTGCTGGGGAGATTTTTGAATCAGCGTGACCAGGGTCAGCGGGTCTACCTGGGTAGTGGTGTTAAAAATCACGCGGCCGCGCTGTTCACCTGCTTCTATGCGCGCAACACCGAGCTGTTCTGCCCGGTGGCGCAGCTTCGTCTGCCGAATCAGATTCTTCAACGGCTGTGGCAGTAGACCAAAACGGTCAATCAACTCTACCTGCAACTCTTTAAGCTCGGTATCTGATTGCGTATTAGCGATGCGTTTATACATGACTAGGCGCTGCTGTACATCGTGAATGTAATCATCGGGAATGAGGGCAGGCAGATTCAGGCTTATTTCGACGCCTGTGTTGAAGGGCGCGTCGATGTTAGGGGTTTTGCCTGCGCGGATTGCTTTCACCGCCCGGTCCAGCATTTCCATATAAAGGGTGTAGCCAATGGTTTCCATTTGGCCGCTCTGCTCGTCGCCCAAAAGCTCACCCGCACCGCGAATTTCCATATCGTGGCTGGCCAATGTAAAGCCTGCCCCCAGGTCGTCTGAGGCGCTAATCGCCTCAAGGCGTTTTACGGCATCTCGCGTCATGGCTTTGGGTGGCGGGGTTAGTAGGTAAGCATAGGCCTGATGGTGGCTGCGCCCTACGCGGCCGCGCAGCTGGTGTAGCTGTGCTAGGCCGAACTTATCCGCACGCTCAATCAAAATGGTGTTGGCGCTAGGTACGTCAATGCCGGTTTCTATAATGGTGGAGCACACCAGCACGTTAAAGCGTCGGTGGTAGAAATCAGACATCACCCGCTCAAGGCTGCGCTCTGGAAGCTGGCCGTGGGCCACAGCAACGCGGGCTTCCGGCACTAGCTCGCGGATCTGTTCAGCAGCATTCTCAATGGTTTTTACTTCGTTGTGCAGGAAGTAGACCTGACCGCCGCGCAGGATCTCCCGCAGTAGCGCTTCCTTAATAATGCTGTTGTCGCGCTGCTGTATAAAAGTTTTTACCGATAAGCGCCTTGCGGGCGGAGTGGCGATGATAGAAAGGTCACGGATGCCGCTCATGGCCATATTGAGCGTACGCGGAATAGGCGTGGCGGTGAGTGTGAGAATGTCGATTTCCGCGCGTAGGGTTTTCAACTTCTCTTTTTGGGCGACGCCGAAGCGGTGCTCTTCATCGATAATCAGCAGTCCCATTTTGGGCAGCTCGACGCTTTTCGAGAGCAGCTTATGGGTGCCAATAACGATATCGGTTTGGCCGTTTTTGATGCCTTCCAGGGTTTGCGTCATCTCTTTGCCACCGGTAAAGCGCGAGATTAGGCTGATATTGACGGCAGTGTCGGCAAAGCGGTCGCGGAAGTTCTCAAAGTGCTGGCGTGCTAGTAGCGTTGTCGGCACTAGCACTACGACCTGTCTGCCGGACTGTACGGCGAGGAAGGCGGCGCGCATGGCCACCTCGGTTTTACCAAAGCCGACGTCGCCACATACCACGCGATCCATTGGCTGTGGCGACACCATATCGCTAATCACCGCCTCAATGGCGGCTTGCTGGTCGGGTGTTTCCTCAAACGGGAAGCTGGCTGAAAAGCGAACGTACTCATCTCCCGGTGAGTCGTACACCGTGCCTTGCTGGGCTTCACGGCGGGCGTAAATATCCAGTAGTTCTGCGGCGGTGTCGCGAATTTTTTCAGCGGCTTTGCGGCGGGCTTTCTCCCACTGGTCGGAGCCCAGCTTATGCAGCGGGGCAAGTTCGTCATCGGCGCCGCTATAGCGTGAAATAAGGTGCAGGCTATCCACCGGTACATACAGCTTGGCGCCGTCGGCATAGGAGAGGGCGAGAAACTCGTTGGCCTGGCCGCCCGCTTCCAGGGTTTCCAGGCCCAGGTAGCGGCCTACGCCGTGGGCTTGGTGAACCACCGGTGCTCCTTCGCGCAACTCGGAAAGGTGGCGGACCGCTAGTTCGTTATCGTCGGTGGCTTTTTCCCGCCGACGGCTTTGCCGCACGACGTCGCCAAACAGCTCGGTTTCGCTAATTACCGCGACATCGGGCTCGGTGAGCCATAGGCCACTACCCACCAAGCTTTCCGTTATAGCGATGTGCTCGCTGCCTGCTAAAAAAGCCTGGAAGCTATCGCTATGGGGCAGCGATAGTTTCAGCGGGGAGAGGACTTCCTCCAGTGCTTCCCGCCGCCCGCGGGACTCGGCAACAAACAGCATGCGGGTCTTGGGATGGTTATCCAAGAAGTTCGCCAGCTCGCTCAGCGGCTGTTTGGCGCGCGCATTAATGGCCAGAGAAGGGAGTGCTTGGGCCAGAGGAGCAAGCGCATGGCGTTGGCTGTCGTCCTCAGTGAACTCAAGGCGAGGTCGCGCTTTAATGGCTGAAAACACTTCGTTAACCGGGAAGAACGCCCGGTGAGGCGGTAGTAGCGGCCGCGTAGGGTCAACACCTAAATTCTCATAGCGCGATTCAATCGACTGCCAGTGCTGCTCAGCCGCGTGGAAAACGTCTGGGAGCAAGGCGATGCGAGTGTCTTCGGTGAGATGCTCAAACAGCGAGGCGGTTTCCTCGAAAAAGAGCGGTAAATACTGCTCTAGCCCAGGAGAGGGAATCGCTTTCAGCGCATCGTTATAGAGCGGGCACTGGCGCGGGTCGACATCAAACAGGGTTTCAAACTGCTCTCGGAAGCAGGCAATCGCGCTGCGGCTTAGCGAGTATTCATGGGCAGGCAGCAGTTCGATGATATCCACTTTGTCGGTAGAGCGCTGGCTGCCGGGGTCGAAGTGGCGCAGTGTGTCGATCTCATCATCAAATAGATCAATACGAATCGGCTCATCCATGCCCATGGCAAATAGGTCGATAATCGCGCCGCGCATGGCGTATTCGCCCGGCTCATAAACGGTCTCTACCGCACGATAGCCTGCCCGGGAGAGCGATTCGCGGAATGTTTCGCGATTCAGCGTGGCCCCCGCCTTTAGCGTCATCACGCGGCCAGCGATGTACGAGACAGGCGGCAGCCGCTGCATGAGGGTATTGACCGGCACAAGCACGATACCGCGCACGCCATCCTGCAGCAGGCGCAGCGTTCTCAGCCGAGCAGAAATAATATCTTGGTGGGGCGAGAAGCTGTCGTAGGGCAAGGTTTCCCAGTCGGGGAAGGGGAGAACCGGCACGCTGCTATAAAAAGCGAGATCTTGTTCCAGCCTCTGGGCGCTGGCGGTGTTGGGAGTGATCACCAGTAACGGTGCGCTTGACGCTACCTGAGCTAGCGCCAGGGCAGTCGCACTGCCCGGCGGCGCTTGCAAATAGAGCGTATCGCGAATCCCTTGCGGCTGAGGCGGTTCGAGCAGAGAGAAAGAAGGCATAGTAAAGGTATCGTTTTGCGCAGAAACGGAACTTGAATCATACACGATCAGCCCTTTCACGCAGAGGCCCTAAGGTGAAGCGGGCTTTGTGAGCCTATTTGGTACTACATGAATACTGTTTGTAGTCAATGCCCTTTTTCTGTAATACCCCTACATGTTGTGCGACTATCCATTCATTGCGGCTCCCTAATAAGCCCCGGATAATATCCCCACATCCCCGTTACCCAATGAGGCCGCACGTGAGTCAGCAAGCTCTCGAAAACGTTTTTCAGGAATGGCAAAACAATGAAGCTCTGGCTGAGCAGATGATTCCGCTGGTGGGTCAGCTATATCGCCAGAACAACGTTGTTGCCACCATGTTCGGACGTTCCCTGATCAAGCGGTCGGTCATTCGTATACTTAAAGATCACCGCTTTGTGCGCAAAATTGAAGGCACAGAGCTGTCGGTAGAAGACACGTACCCCATCGTAAAAGCGATGAGTGAGATGAACCTGGGGCCTGCTCACGTCGATGTGGGTAAGCTAGCAGTGAGCTTTAAGCGCCAGGGCGGTGGCGACCTTGATGCGTTTTTGCGCCATGAGCTAGGCGAGATCATCGACGGCTTTCAGCCGGGCGGCAGCAAAGGCGAGCCTCAAGACGTCGTGCTGTATGGTTTTGGCCGTAGTGGTCGCCTGCTGGCGCGCGTGATGGTCGAGAAGGCTGGCGGCGGAAACCTACTGCGTTTGCGTGCCATTGTGGTGCGCGGCCGTGGTGATGTGGCGAAAGACCTGGAGAAGCGTGCCAGTCTGCTGCGCCGCGACTCGGTTCATGGCCCGTTTGATGGCACCATCGCCGTGGATGCTGACGCGCGTACGCTGACCATTAACGGCAACGTGGTGCAGGTCATCTACGCCGACTCCCCCAGCGAAATTGATTACACCACCTACGATATTCATAACGCGGTGATTGTTGATAACACCGGTATTTGGCGTGGTGAAGCGGGTCTAGGCCAGCACCTTGAGTGTAAAGGTGCAGCAAAAGCGCTGCTGACGGCGCCGGGTAAAGGTGACATCAAAAATATCGTATTCGGCATTAATCACGAAACGATTGGCGATAATGACCGCATCGTGTCGGCGGCTTCCTGTACGACGAACGCCATTGTGCCGGTGTTGAAAGTACTCAACGATGAGTACGGTGTGGCGACAGGGCACGTTGAGACCGTTCACGCCTATACCAACGACCAGAACCTGATTGATAACTATCATAAAGGTGATCGTCGTGGCCGTAGTGCGGCGCTTAACATGGTACTGACCGAAACAGGCGCAGCTAAAGCGGTTGCTAAGGCGCTGCCGGAGTTAGAAGGCAAGCTGACTGGTAACGCCATTCGTGTACCGACCCCGAACGTATCTATGGCGATTTTGAACCTGACGCTGGATAAAGGTACCGATGCAGACGCGCTGAACGACTACCTGCGCCGTATGTCGATTGATTCTGCTTACCAAAAGCAAATTGATTTCGTTGACTCTGCAGAAGTGGTTTCTTCTGACTTCGTTGGTAATCGCCACGCGGGCATTGTTGATGCCAAAGCGACCATTGCTAACGGCAATCATGCAGTGGTCTACGTCTGGTACGACAATGAGTTTGGTTATAGCTGCCAGGTCATTCGTATTCTTCAGCATATGTCGAATGTGCAGTTTTTGAAGCTGCCACGTCAGGCGAGTTAATTAGTGCGGGTCCGTAGTGCGCTAAATTAGGGCATTACTTAAAACGTTGAATCAACGCCACCTTCGGGTGGCGTTTTTTGTACCAGAAACAAATGCACTACAAATGCATATAGCACTTTTGGAGGCCATCAGGGATGTGGTCATTGGCCGCGCTTATCTTTATAATGCGATAGATTTTTCGGGGTGGTTCAAGCTTGCTTGGGCCTGACTGGTAACAATCTGAACAGAAAATAAGAATTCACTGAGCAGAAAATAAGCATTCGAACCCCTTACCTTCGTATATCCGATCCATCAACTGGGCGAGACTATGATCGAAGTCAAAAAAGGCCTGGATCTCCCCATCACGGGAGCGCCCGAGCAGCGTATTGAAGATGCGCAGCCTGTGCGTCACGTGGCAATCCTGGGCACTGACTATGTTGGTATGAAACCAACAATGGAAGTTCAGGAAGGGGAAGGTCAAGTTAGGCCAGCTTCTCTTCACCGACAAGAAAATTGACGGCGTGCGTTTTACCGCGCCTGCCGGTGGTGAAGTAGTCGCAATTAACCGTGGCGAAAAACGTCGTCTGCTGTCTGTGGTTATTAAAGTCGATGAAAATGAAGAAGCGATGACATTTGCTTCGCATGATCGTGAGGCTTTAGGACAGCTTGATCGTCAAGCCGTTGTCGACCAGCTTGTTGAGTCAGGACTTTGGACTGCCCTGCGCACCCTTCCTTTCTCACGCACGCCAGCCATCCATAGCGTTCCTGCCGATATCTTTGTCACCGCTGTAGATACTCATCCGCTAAGCGCTGACCCTGCCTTTATCATCAATGAAAATGCCCAGGCATTTGAAGACGGCCTCAAGGTGCTAACCCGCCTGACCGAGGGCAACGTTTTTCTGTGCACGGGGGATAATGCTTCCGTATCAGGCAGTGATGTTAGCGGCGTCAAAACCGAAAGCTTTGCTGGGCCGCACCCGGCTGGTTTGGTAGGCACGCATATCCACTACCTCTCGCCTGTAGCGCTGCACAAAAAAGTGTGGCACATCGGTTATCAGGACGTGATTGCCTTCGGTAAGCTGTTTGTTGAAGGCAAGCTGGATATGAGCCGCATTATTGCGGTGGGTGGCCCGCGTGCTGAAAAACCTCGCCTGTTGCGTACCCGTATCGGTGCTAGCACCGAGGAACTCTTGGCAGGTGAAGTCATCCAACCTGATGACACTCGTGTGATTTCCGGCTCAGTCTTCTCTGGTGCTGCCGCTGAAGGCAAGGTGACTTACTTAGGTCGTTTCCATAACCAAGTAAGCTTGCTGGAAGAGGGTAATAAGCGCACCTTTTTGGGATGGCTTTCCCTGGGTGCCAATCGTCACTCGGTAATGGGTATCTACCTCTCCAAGTTCAAAGGCTTGAGTAACTACGCGCCGACCACCTCTACAAATGGCTCCGAGCGTGCCATGGTGCCGGTGGGTAACTACGAGCGCGTCATGCCGTTGGATATTATGCCAACGCAACTGCTGCGTTCGCTGATTGTGGGCGACATTGAGGTTGCCATGCAGCTCGGGTGTCTTGAGCTGGACGAAGAGGATCTGGCGCTGTGTACCTACGTTTGCCCCGGCAAATATGAGTACGGCCCCATCCTGCGTGACAATCTCACCATGATCGAGAAAGAGGCCTGATGATGGGTATTCGACAAACACTCGATAATCTCGAGCCGCACTTCCATAAAGGTGGCAAGTACGAGAAGTTCTATCCGCTTTACGAAGCGGTAGATACCATCTTCTATTCGCCCCCCAGTGTTGCGAAAACCACGTCACATATCCGTGATGGCGTTGACCTTAAGCGCATTATGATCACCGTTTGGTTGTGTACCTTCCCGGCCATGTTCTTCGGTATGTGGAACGCAGGTTGGCAGGCTAACACGGCGATTGAAGCAGGTTATGCTTCTATGAACGGCTGGCGCGAAGCCATCATGATGACCCTGGCGGGCGGTCATGATCCGAGCAGCCTGTGGGCGAACTTCGTGCTGGGTGCGACCTACTGCCTGCCTATCTACCTCGTCACCTTCGTGGTAGGTGGGTTCTGGGAAGTGCTGTTCGCCATTAAGCGTGGTCACGAAGTTAACGAAGGCTTCTTCGTGACTTCCGTGCTGTTTGCGTTGATTCTGCCAGCTACTATTCCGCTATGGCAGGTAGCATTAGGTATTACCTTCGGTGTCGTGATTGGTAAGGAGATCTTCGGTGGTACCGGCAAGACTTTCCTTAACCCGGCGCTGACTGGCCGTGCGTTCCTCTACTTTGCTTATCCGGCGCAAATTTCCGGTGACGCAGTATGGGTAGCAGCCGACGGCTACACCGGTGCTACTGCGCTTTCTATGGCGTTCCAAGACGGTATGACTGCGCTGACTAACGCTTACAGCTGGTGGGATGCCTTCCTAGGCTTTATCCCTGGCTCTGTTGGCGAAGTATCGACGCTGGCCATCCTGATCGGTGCTGCCGTACTGCTGTGGACCAAGATTGCCAACTGGCGCATCATGCTGGGTGTATTCCTGGGTATGGTGATTACCAGCACGCTGTTCAACCTGATCGGTTCTGAAACCAACCCCATGTTCGCGATGCCGTGGTACTGGCACCTCGTCATTGGTGGGTTTGCCTTCGGTATGGTGTTTATGGCGACTGACCCTGTGTCCGCTTCCATGACCAACCAAGGCCGTTTGGTATTTGGCGCGCTGATCGGTGTGATGACCGTTCTAATCCGCGTGGTAAACCCGGCGTTCCCGGAAGGCATTATGCTGGCCATTCTATTCGCCAACCTGTTTGCGCCGCTGATTGACCACTTCTTCGTCCAGGCCAATGTGAAGCGCCGTCTCAAGCGCACTGGTACACCGGCCGAGGAGACTGCCTAATGGCACAAGGTAATAACTCCATCAAGAAAGTCCTGATCGTAGCGTTCTCGCTGTGCATCGTGTGCTCGGTCATCGTTTCGACGGCGGCCGTCGCACTACGCCCAGCGCAGCAGCTCAATCAGGAGCTGGACCGCAAAACCAACATCCTTAATGTGGCGCGTCTTTACGAGCCGGGTATGGATGTGGAAGAAGCGTTCAGCAGCCAGATTACTGCCCGCGTTGTTGAACTGGAAACCGGTGAATACACTGACCAGTTTGACCCCAGTACCTTCGATGGTTTTGAAGCAGCGCGCGACCCAGCTACTGGCCGCACGTTGTCTGGCGACCGTGATATCGCAGGTTTGGCGCGGGTTGAAAACTACGCCACCGTTTATCTCGTGGGCGATGCTGAAAACCCCGACCAGATTGTTCTGCCTATTCGTGGGCAGGGCCTGTGGGGCCGCATGATGGGCTTCCTCTCTGTTGAAGGGGATGGCAACACCATCGTCAGTATCACGTACTACTGCCACAGCGAAACGCCGGGTCTGGGTGCTGAGGTAAACAACCCGCGCTGGCAAGCCCTGTGGGAAGGTAAGGAGGTTTACAGTGAAGAGGGCGACCTTTCACCGGAAATCCACCTGACCAAAGGCGGTGCAAGTAACGAGCACGAAGTCGATGCGCTTTCCGGTGCTACGCTGACCAGTAACGGCGTGACCAACATGCTGCAGTTCTGGCTGAGTGAAGAGGGCTTTGCTCCTTACCTGGCTAAATTCCGCAGCGGTACCGAGCCATCAGACGCCGAAGACACCGAGACTGACTTCGACGATGTTGAGGGGGCCTGATCATGGCGGATGTAAATGCAAAAGGCGTTTTAACGGCGCCGATTTTTAAGAACAACACCCATTGCACTGCAAATCTTGGGGATCTGTTCTGCGTTGGCGGTCACCACCAGCATGAGCGTTTCGCTGGTAATGGCGTTGGCGGTAATTTTTGTCACTTCCTTCTCGAACTTGTTCGTATCGCTGATTCGGAACCATATTCCGTCCTCGATCCGTATCATTGTTCAGATGACCATCATTCCCTCGCTGGTGATCGTGGTTGACCAGATCCTCAAAGCCTATGCTTACGAAATGTCTAAGCAGCTGTCGGTTTTCGTAGGTCTGATCATCACTAACTGCATCGTGATGGGCCGCGCGGAAGGTTTCGCGATGTCCAACACGCCGGGCCTGTCATTCCTGGACGGTATCGGTAACGGTTTGGCTACGGTTTCGTTCTGATGGTGGTAGGTTTCGTTCGTGAACTGTTGGGTGCTGGTAGTATCTTCGGCTTCACTGTACTGCCGACCATTCAGAACGGCGGCTGGTACGTGCCGAACGGCCTGCTGCTGCTGCCGCCTTCTGCCTTCTTCATCATCGGTCTGTTGATCTGGGTACTGCGCTCTGTCAACCCCGAGCAGGTAGAAGAGAACGAGTTCAAGATGAAGCACAACACCAAGCCGAAGGAGGCCGTGTAACATGGAACATTATCTAAGCCTTTTCGTTGCTTCGGTATTTGTTGAGAACATGGCACTAGCCTTCTTCCTGGGCATGTGTACGTTCCTTGCGGTATCCAAGAAGGTGTCCTCTGCGATTGGCCTTGGGATTGCGGTTATCGTCGTACTGACGATCACGGTTCCGGTCAACAACCTGGTATTCACTTACCTGCTGCAGGAAGGGGCGCTGACCTGGACCGGCATTAGCGGTGCTGAGAATATCGACCTGTCATTCCTGGGTCTGCTCTCTTACATCGGTGTTATCGCGGCACTGGTACAGATCATGGAGATGTTCCTTGATAAGTACGTACCGTCGCTTTACAACGCGCTGGGCGTTTTCCTACCGCTGATCACCGTAAACTGCGCCATCCTGGGTGGCGTACTGTTCATGGTAGAGCGTAGCTATAACTTCGGTGAGGCCGTGGTATATGGCTTCGGCGCTGGTACCGGTTGGGCGCTAGCAATCGCTGCTCTGGCGGGTATTCGTGAAAAGCTGAAGTACAGCGACGTGCCGGGCGGTCTGCAGGGCCTTGGCATCACGTTTATCACCGTTGGCTTAATGTCACTGGGCTTTATGTCCTTCTCTGGCATTCAGCTTTAATCGGAGCCGGTTTTCTCGGCAGCCTAGGCTGCCGAGGTACAGAAAACCTTCAGCAATAGGAAACCGACATGGTTGATACATCTGTCATCTTGCTCGGTGTTGTCATGTTCACGGTCATCGTTATTAGCTTAACGGCGATCATTCTGGCAGCGCGCAGCAAGCTAGTGAGTAGCGGGGACGTGACCATTGAAGTCAACGGCGACCCTGAGCACACCCTGAAGACCCAGGCCGGCGGCAAGCTTTTGAACACCCTGGCGGCCAACGGTATTTTCCTTTCTTCTGCCTGTGGTGGCGGTGGGTCCTGCGCCCAGTGTAAGTGCCGAGTAGAAGAGGGCGGCGGTTCTATTCTGCCGACTGAAGAGTCGCACTTCACCATGCGTGAGAAGAAAGAAGGCTGGCGCCTCTCTTGTCAGGTTCCTGTGAAGCAGGACATGAAAGTAGAAGTGCCGGAAGAAGTCTTCGGCGTTAAGAAGTGGGAAACCGAAGTAACCGCCAACCCGAACGTGGCGACCTTCATCAAAGAGCTGAACTTGAAGCTGCCTGAAGGTGAAGAAGTTGCCTTCCGCGCCGGTGGTTATGTACAGCTGGTAGCGCCGCCTTACGACATCAAGTTCTCTGACTTCGATATCGAAGAAGAGTACCGTGGCGACTGGGAGAAGTTTGGCCTATTCAACATTTCCCACAAGAGCAACGAGGAAGTCATCCGCGCCTACTCCATGGCGAACTATCCGGAAGAGAAAGGCCTCCTCAAGTTCAACATTCGTATCGCAACTCCGCCTCCTGGCAGCAGTCATCCGCCGGGCCTGATGTCCACCTACGTCTTCAACCTGAAGCCGGGTGACAAGGTAACGGTGATGGGGCCGTTCGGTGAGTTCTTCGCCAAAGACACCGACGCTGAAATGGTCTTCATCGGTGGTGGTGCGGGTATGGCGCCAATGCGTAGCCATATCTTTGACCAGCTCAAGCGTCTGAAGTCGACTCGTAAAATTTCGTTCTGGTACGGTGCGCGCTCCTGGCGTGAGACCTTCTACAACGAAGAGTACGACCAGCTGGCGGAAGAGTTCCCGAACTTTGAGTGGCACTTGGCACTCTCCGATCCGCAGCCGGAAGATAACTGGGAAGGCCCGACGGGCTTCATCCACAACGTGCTGTACGAAAACTATCTGAAGGACCATCCGGCACCTGAAGATTGTGAGTTCTACATGTGTGGACCGCCCATGATGAACGCCTCTGTTATTAAGCTACTGCTTGATATGGGCGTTGAGCCGGAAAACATCCTGCTGGATGACTTCGGCGGCTAATATCGCATCAGCGAACGTTAGAAGCGGGGCTAGCCTTTGGGCTAGCCCCGTTTGTTTTTGTTTACCGTTTTGTTGGTAGATGCGAAGTATCCGTGCTGAAAAACGCCCAATGCCTGATCATTTTGCGGTGGCTGAGGTACAATGGGCGGTAGATTTTTAAGGCACTTATCGGCACAAGTATTGTCGGCAGGTGAGATACCTAACGTAATGCTAGGAGGACAACATGGCAATTTGGCTACTGGTATTCGGGTTTATGGCGCTGATTATGGGCGCGATGGCCGTTGGCGTGCTGATGGGGCGTAAACCCATTGCAGGCTCCTGCGGTGGGCTTAATCAAATCGGCATGAAGGATGGCTGCGATATCTGCGGCGGTAAAGACGAAGTATGCGAAGAAGAGAACCGCAAACGCGGTAGCGTACGGCGCCGTAGTGATGAAAGCCGTGGCGCCGACTTAGGTTACGATGCAACGCGCCGCTAACCGCTGATGCTACTACGCGTTAAATAACATCAAACGCTCGCTTAACCGCGGGCGTTTACGTATGCGCTAATGAATTGATGATGTCAGGGAACAAGGAGATCCAAACCGTATGGCGGTTCACAATTACGATGTCGTGGTGATCGGTACCGGCCCCGCCGGAGAAAGCGCTGCTATTAATGCTGCTAAGCACGGTATGCGGGTGGCGATAATTGAGAAACAGGCCCAGGTAGGCGGTAACTGCACCCACTGGGGCACCATTCCTTCGAAAGCGCTGCGCCATCAGGTAAAGCAGATCATGGCGTTTAACACCAACCGCATGTTCCGCGATATCGGTGAGCCCCGCTGGTTCTCCTTCCCAAAAGTGATGGAGCGCTCGCGCGGTACCATCGACAAACAGGTTGAAATGCGCACCACTTTTTATGCGCGTAACCGCATTGACCTGTTCCACGGCGTCGCCCGCTTCAAAGACGAGCACACCGTTGTAGTGCGCGACCGCCAAGAGGGCATGGAAGAGCTAGTGGCTAAGAAAAGCGTTATTGCCACCGGTTCGCGCCCTTATCGCCCGGCAGATATCAACTTCCGCCACCCGCGTATCTACTGCTCCGATACCATCCTGAGCCTGTCCCACACGCCGCGTACGCTGGTAATTTTCGGCGCGGGCGTTATCGGTTGTGAATACGCGTCCATCTTCTCGGGGCTTGGCGTGAAGGTAGATCTGATCAACAACCGGGATAGCCTGCTGTCGTTCCTGGACGATGAGATCAGTGATGCGCTCTCTTATCACCTACGCAAGCACGGCGTGCTGATTCGTCATAACGAAGAGTACGAGAGTGTCGAGGGTGATGAAGCAGGCGTAGTGGTACGCCTGAAATCCGGTAAGAAAATCCGTGCCGATGCATTCCTATGGGCCAACGGCCGTACTGGTAACACCGACAGCTTAGGGCTGGAGAACATCGGCCTGGAAGCGAATGGCCGGGGCCAGCTCAGCGTGGATGAGCACTACCGCACCTCGATTCCGCATATTTACGCGGCGGGCGACGTCATTGGTTGGCCAAGCTTGGCCAGTGCCGCCTACGATCAGGGCCTAAACTCCTGTAACGAGCTGCTGGAAAAAGAGTACCGCTTTGTCAGCGATGTCCCGACTGGTATCTACACCATCCCGGAAATTAGCTCTTTTGGCCCCAACGAGCGTGAGTTGACTGAAGCCAAAGTGCCCTATGAAGTGGGCAAGGCGTTCTTTAAAGATACCGCTCGCGCCCAAATCACCGGCGACACGGTGGGCATGCTGAAAATTCTGTTCCATCAAGATACGCTAGAGATTCTGGGTATCCACTGTTTTGGCGACCAAGCCTCCGAGATTCTGCACATCGGTCAGGCGATTATGCAGCAGAAGGGCGAAGCGAATACCCTGAAGTACTTCGTGAACACCACCTTCAACTACCCGACCATGGCAGAAGCTTACCGGGTGGCGGCGCAAAACGGCTTAAACCGCGTCTTTTAAGCGGCCACAAAAAGGGGGCGCTATGCCCCCTTCGTGTTTATAACCATCCCCTTCCGTTAGCCATACCTTATAGCGATTCCAACAGCTGCTGGGCGCGGGGCTGCCATTCTCCTTCTAGTGAAGCAGCTTGGCTTAGTGACTTCCTGGCGGCGTCGCTATTCTCTTGCTGAAGCTGCAAGATGGCTAGGTTAAGCCATGCGGCCCCCATGGCGGGGTCTAGTTGGGTAGCGGCTTCAAACGCATCTAACGCTGCCTGGGGTTGTTCTGCTGCGTAAAGCGCATTGCCTAACGCGAACTGCCCCAACGGGTTGGCGGGGAAGCGTTCGCCAAACGCCTGCCAACTGCTGAGCGTTTTTGCAGGCCCATGCTGCTCTTCAAAGGCGCTAATCGCTTCCAAGGCGTTGCGGGCGGTCACGCCCTCCGGCAGACTGCCCGGCTCGCTGACCACAAACCCCCAGCGCTCAGTACGTGCCCACGTAGCATCAAAACGGCTAAACGACAGGGTGTGCCGCTCGATTTCACCGCTGCGCAGAACAAGCGTCTCGTTAGGCAGATCAAAGCCAATTGCCACCGCGTAGTGCCACATGGGGAAAGCGGGCAGGGCAAGGTTCTGCATCACTACCACCGGGTCGCCAGCTTCCAAGTGAGTGAGCAGTGCATCCATGGTGCCGCGAATAGGAATCGCCAACTGCTCGTAGCGGCGCACGGTGGCCAGCATTTCTGGCTGAACGCTGCCGTCACGCCCTGGCAAAAAAACCTGAGGAATCAGCTCGTCTAAGCCTAGCATCGACGCCTTCGTGATTGAGCACCATGGCCAAGGTAGCTGGGCCGCACTGGTATTCCGTTTGGGCGAAAAACGGCACCTCGGTAAGCTCGGTTTGCGGCGTCAGGCTCGCTTTGGTGCTTTCAAGCAGTACCGGGCTGCGTGCGCAGCCGGTTAGCAGTAGAAGCAGCAGGCTTAACAGTAAAACGCCCGCAGTGCGGGCGTTAACATAACGGTTCATCATCGCGGATGAATTAGCGTGTGAACGGGTAAACATCGGTTAAACCGAGAATGTCCGTTACCAGCAGAATCACAAATACCGCGAACAGCGCACCAATCACACCAGCACCGGCGGGCAACTGCTCAAGCTGCTGCGCCATTTGCTGGGCTTCGGCATCGCTCAGGGCCGCCACACGCGCTTCAACGTCAGCAGGATTAACACCCTGCTTTAGCAGTTGATCTTGCACATCGGCACGGGCGAGGATTTCATTGATACGCTCGCGGTCCGCACCGGCACGGTCGCCTGCTAAAACAGACTGCGTTGATACCAGATCCATGCCTTGCGGGGCGGTAGGGGCCGCCACAACGGGCAGGCTGGCAAACACTAACGCAGCAATCAAAAGGGTCGAGAGGTAAGCACGCACTGTTTTCATTGTCTTCATCCTTAGACTTATCGGGGAGCAAGCTATGAGTAGCTTGAGTGATTAGTATAGAAACAAACAGCGAGTGTTTTAAGACGAAAATGCAAAGTGCTAATTATTTGCACTAATGCGATAGGTCCAGGGCGTTTCCGCCAGGATGCCTTTTGCCCCTGCCATGGTCATGGCGAGGTCGTGCAGCCCCGGCCATAGCGGCACGGCAGATGCCCCTTTCACCGCTAAATCCAGGCGCTGGGCCATTAGTAGCAGTTTGTGTAAACGCTTCATGGAAAGGCGGCTAATGGCTTTTTGATAGGACGGGCGACGTTTATCAAAAATCATCGGCTTTTGGGTTTTACAGGCGTGCTCAAAGCTCTGGCCCTGATCCAAATGCTGATGCAACGACAGCAGAGTGCGCAGCTCGCGGGTGAGCGCCCACAGTACAATCGGCGCTTCGACGCCTTCGCTTTTTAGGCCGTTCACAATCCGCGAGGCACGGCTGGGTTCGCCCTTCAAGCAGGCATCCGCCAGATTGAATACATCAAAGCGGGTGCTGTCTTCCACACCTTGGGCAATATGTTCGACGTTGAGCCGGGTGTTAGCCGGGTAGATCAACGCCAGCTTTTGCAGCTCTTGATCAGCCGCCAACAGGTTGCCTTCGGTACGCTCACCCAGCAACCGTGCCGCTTCCAAATCAATCTGCAGGCCATGGTGAGAGGCTCTGTCGCGAAGCCAATAGCCAAGCCTTGAGGCATCTACCGGCCATACGGGAACAAAAATTCCCTGTTTATCTAAGGCTTTGAACCAGGCGCTTTTCTGCTGCTTGGCATCGACTTTGCCCATGCTGACCAATAGCAGGTCGTCGCTGCCATCCATCATTTCCGCATATTGAGCAAGCGCCTTGCTGCCTTCCTGCCCCAGCTTCTGATTACCCATGCGCAGCTCTAACAGCTTGTTGGAGGCAAACAGCGAGAGGTTGCTGGCGGTTTCCAAGAGCCGCCCCCAGGCAAAGTTGGGCTCTACATCCAGCACTTCCCGCTCTTCGATACCCGCTTGGCGAGCGGCGGCGCGCACTGCATCGCAGGCATCGCGGTGCTGCAGCGGCTCATCGCCCGCCACAATTACCGCTTTGGGCAGTTTTTTGGCTAGGGCAGCGGGCAGTTGGTCGGCAAATACCTTCACCGCGGCGCCTCAAGGTTGGCTAAGCGTTCCACAATACGCTGGGCAAGCTGCCGAGTCAGTGTCTGCTCGGCCTCTTGGAACAGCGTCTCGCGGTTCAACAGATCATCATCGCTTACCCGAATCCGCGTGCTGGTGGCCAGCGTTGCGTTATTCAGCGCGTAAGCGTTAGTTTCCCGTTGCTGAACCGAGAGCGTAGTGCGCAGCGTTAGCTCGTGTTCGCGGCTGGCGCGGCCATCGGTGCCAATGCGCCGCTCCTGCAGCGTCGGTGTGCCCAGAGTGACGCGCCAGGGCGCGCCGCTTTCTACCTCGGTGCCTAACTGCTGCAGGCGAGTGCGAAGCTGCTGGGCGAGGGCGCTAGTATCGTCGCCCTCTATCGAGAGTGCGGGCAGGCGCGGCATGGATTCCGTGCCGCGCAGGTGGAACCCGCAGCCGCTGTGCAGCACCGCCGCCGAGGCGGCGATGCTAAGCGCGAGGAAACGACGGCGCGTTATGGGTTGGGCTGGCTTCATCCACTCACCACAATGTTAACCAGCTTGCCGGGCACCACGATCACTTTACGGACCGTTTTGCCTTCCAAATGGCGCTGGACGTTTTCGTTCTCCATCGCCAGTTGCTCGATGGCGGCTTTGTCGGCGCTGGCTGGGGCTTCCAGGCGGGCGCGCAGTTTACCGTTCACCTGTACCACCAGCTCAATGCTATCGCGGGTTAGGGCGGCTTCGTCTACTTTCGGCCACTGGGCTTCGATGGCGGGCTGCTCATGGCCCAACTGTTGCCACAGGGTGTGGCACAGGTGCGGGGTAATCGGGGCCAGCAGCAGCACGCAGGCTTCCAGTGCTTCACGGCTGACCGCGAGGCCCAGTTCAGACGTATCGTCGAACTTAGCCACCGCATTAGAAAGCTCCATCACTGCCGCAATGGCAGTGTTGAAAGTAGTGCGGCGGCCAATGTCGTCGCTGGCTTTCTTGATGGTTGCGTGGGTTTTGCGACGCAACGCTTTTTGGTCGTCGTTGAGTGCATCGACGTTCAGCGTGCCCGGCGTGCCCGCTTCCAGGTGCTCGGTAACCTGACGCCAGATGCGCTTCAGGAAGCGATGCGCGCCTTCAACGCCAGAATCGGACCACTCCAGTGATTGCTCGGGGGGTGCTGCAAACATCATAAACAAGCGCACGGTGTCGGCACCGAACTTGTCGATCATCGACTGCGGGTCCACGCCGTTGTTCTTCGACTTGGACATCTTCTCGATGCCGCCCATCTCAACGGGCTGGCCGTCGCTCATCAAAATGGCGCTCAGCGGGCGGCCTTTCTCGTCGCGCTTCACTTCCACATCGGCGGGGTTAACCACTCTTTACCGCCGTTATCTTTAATGCGGTAGAAGTTTCGGCGATCACCATGCCTTGGGTGAGCAGCTGCTGGAACGGCTCGTCGGAATCGACCATGCCGAAATCTCGCAGCAGCTTGTGGAAGAAGCGGGCGTAGAGCAGGTGCAGAATCGCGTGCTCGATACCGCCCATGTAGAGGTCCACCGGCAGCCAGTAGTGGCGCGCTCATCCAGCATCGCTTCGTGGTTATCCGCACAGCAGAAGCGAGCGAAGTACCAGGAAGACTCCATGAAGGTGTCGAAGGTGTCGGTTTCACGCACCCAGCCGTCGCCCAGCTCGGAGAACTCCGGCATCTTCTTCAGCGGCGAACCGGAGGCATCCACGGTGACTTCCATGGGAAGCGCAACGGGCAGCTCGTCATCGGAGAGCGGCACGGTTTGGCCTTCCGGGCCGTACTTCACCGGAATCGGCGCGCCCCAGTAACGCTGGCGGGCAATGCCCCAGTCACGCAGGCGATAGTTGGTTTTAACTTCGCCACGGCCCAGCTCGGCCAGCTTGGCGGCAATGGCATCAAACGCGGCTTGGAATTCCAGACCATCGAACTCGCCGGAATTAATAAGCGTGCCGTGCTCGGTGTAAGCGCCTTCCGAGATATCCGGCGTATTGCCGTGCTCGTCGGCCACTACCGGCTTCAGCTCAACGCCGTACTTGGTGGCAAATTCCCAGTCGCGCTGGTCGTGGGCGGGTACGGCCATGACCGCGCCGGTGCCGAACTCCATCAGTACGAAGTTAGCCACGAATACCGGTACTTCTTCACCGCTTAACGGGTGAATGGCTTTATGGCCCGTGGCCATGCCCAGCTTCTCTTTGGTGGCCATTTCCGCTTCAGAGGTGCCGCCTTTGGCGCACTCTTCACAGAACGCTGCCAACTCGCTGCTCTGCTCGGCGGCTTGTTTTGCCAGCGGGTGACCAGCGGCCACGGCCATGTAGGTCACGCCCATCAGCGTATCCGGGCGGGGGGTGTACACCGCCAGCCGCTCGCAGGCGCTGCCATCGGCGGCTTTAATATCAAAGCTCAGCTCGACGCCACGGGATTTACCAATCCAGTTGCGCTGCATGGTCTTGACCTGCTCGGGCCACTCGACGTTATCTAAATCCGCCAGCAGCTCATCGGCGTAGTCGGTAATCTTTAAGAACCACAGCGGGATCTCTTTACGCTCAACCGGCGCGCCGGAGCGCCAGCCGCAGCCGTCGATGACCTGCTCGTTGGCGAGTACGGTTTGGTCGACCGGGTCCCAGTTCACCGTGGACATCTTCTTGTACACCAAGCCCTTTTCCACCAGCTTGGTGAAGAACCACTGCTCCCAGCGGTAGTAGCTGGTGTCGCAGGTAGCGAATTCGCGGCTCCAGTCGTAGGCAAAGCCCAATGCCTTCAACTGGTTGCGCATGTAATCAATGTTTTGGTAGGTCCACTTGGCGGGCGGCACCTGATTTTGGATCGCGGCATTTTCCGCCGGCATCCCGAACGCATCCCAACCCATGGGCTGCATGACATTTTTACCCTGCATGCGCTGGAAACGTGAGACAACGTCGCCGATAGTATAATTACGCACGTGGCCCATGTGCAGCTTGCCGCTGGGGTAGGGGAACATGGATAGGCAGTAGAACTTTTCGCGGTTGGCGTCTTCTACGGCTTTAAAGCACTGGTGCTTTTCCCAGTACTGTTGAGCATCACGTTCAATATCGCGGGGGCTGTAATGTGCGTCCATCGGTGTTTTCAATGCCTTGGGGTCATTCGCCCAAAAAGGGCGCAAAGTGAATAATAGATGACGACTGTCAGATAAGTAGCGTCGATTGTATCCTATGCGGGTGTATCCTTGAACGGCTAGCCGATCATAGGCATCACCTGTGGCAATAAAAGGAGAGGACCCATGGAAAAACATAACGATCACCGCCTCCGCGAAGGCTACGAGCGCCTGTTGGAACGCATGCAAGGCGGCGCCAACGAGCTCACCTGGGACAATCTACAAAAGGATTTGGACGACGCCGTTGCCTTTGAGGCCGAGCTTGAGGAGTACACCAAAGACGAGCTGGCGCTGCTGCGCGCCTGGGTAGAGCGTGACTTAAAAGATATGCGTTACTACATGGCGGATACCGGCAAGCAGGTGGCGAGCTGGCTGGGGGTCGATATCGACCAGCTCTCACGCCGGGTGGCGGAATCACTGCTTTCCATTGCCGACCGCAGCGTGGTAGACCGCGAACGCTTTGAGGACGACCTAGAAGCCGCCCGCGCCGACTACTGCGAAGGCGAAATCGCCGCCCCGGGGTTAATGGCCTGCACCCACTGCGATGCCCAGGTAATGCTTAACGAAGTCTCGCGGTTGGAACCCTGCCACCAGTGCGGCCACCGCTACTTCTACCGCTTCCCCAATAAAATTGTCGAAACCTAATTTTTAACCTAGCCAAGCGCTCAAGCCTGCGATCGCCCCCAGCGAGAGCAGGCTCATTATCGCCGCGTAGGGCAGGTTATCTTTCATCATGCGATAACCGCTCACCCCATAACGCCCCTGCAAGGAAAGGTTAATACCGGAAAGCGGCCCAACGCTGGTGCCCACCGCCCAGGCGCTTAACGCCACAAAGGCGAATAGCGTTTGCTCGCCACCGCTTAAATCCAAAATAGACGCCAGCACGGAAACGCCAATAATTGGGTGCAGCCCCACCAGCGCGCTCAGCGTAATGGCAGCAAAGCTGGCCATGGCCTGCCACGTACCAAAGCGGGCAAACAGCGTCCACTCATCGCCCGCAGCGGCGGCCACCAGCGTCGAAAGCCCTAATGTTAATAACCCCGCTGCCAAAAACAGCGAAATCTCCCCACGCATGGCGGGAAGCCGGGTAACGGTGTGCTGGCGAATGCGCCGCAGGGTAAAACGCGGGCCTTCCCGCAGGTTGCTTAACAGCGCCACTCCCGGCAGTAAAAAGGTAATGATGCTGACTATAGTGAGCGACGGCGTGATCCAAAAGTGAAACAGCATCACCAATGCCGCCATGCCCGCAGGCATCAGCAGGCTGCGGGGCGAAAGCGAAAAGCCATCTACCTCGGTTAAATCAAACCGCCGCCGCAGCTCCAGCGTGGTTAATAGCCCTGAGAGCATAGCAATCGGAAAACCCACCACGGCAATCTGGGCATATTGACCGAAGGCACCAAGGCAATTACCACCGCCATAGAAGCAAAGAAGGGCGACCAAAGGGCCGCGCTGCTTAGCCCACGGTTCAGCGCCAATAACTGCGGTGTGGTTAACGGCGCACGGCGAGCCAACCGGTCGCCCACCATAAACACCGTGGAAAGATTCAAAACCGTGCCAAGGAAATGCACCCCCAGCCAGGTACGCAGCACGCCATCCGCACCGGTTACCCGTTTACCCGGTGCACGTTTGTTGCCCTGGGTGCCAATCAGCGAAATAAAGCTCACGCCCACCAGCATAGTGGCTACAAACACGTTGCCTTGCAGCATGGCAGCCAGTTTACCGCCGCGCCGTACACCGCTTGAGCCACCACCAGCATCACCACGCCAAGGGCAATCAACACCCCCGCTGAATGCGCGAACGCTTGGAAATACCCCGCCACAGCAGCGCCACCGCCGCCCACAGCAAATAGCTCACCGCCTGCGCGGTCGGCACCGCCCCGGTAAAGCCCACTATCTGCGCCAAAAGCCCCAGCAGCACCAACACCTCCGCCAAGCGCTGCCGCGTCGTTGTCTCTTGCATCTCAATCCCTTACTGGTTGAGTTAGCAGGCTAATCGGGTTTGCAAGAGAAGGCTAGTAGCAAGAAGTGACGGGGTAAGTGAGATAACAGGTGTCATAGATGGCAGATGTGGGAGGTGACAGAGTTGAAAGATGGCAGATGTGAGAGGTGACAGATGACAGATGGAATAGACGTGAGAGATGGAAGGAGTTGGAGATGACAGGAGTGGGAGGGCGCTTCAGCGCGCGATGATAAAGCCAACAAGCCAACGATAACGCACCGATCCCGTAGCGCGGCGTAACGAACGAAGTGAGGCACCCGCGAAGCACCGCAACGCGGTGCCATAGCGCCACGCAGGCCAATCAGGCACAGCAAAAAAATTCACCTAACGCGTGACCTAAGCTAAATTTGTTAATAGAGTGTGATTAAGCAGGCAAAAAAAGCGGGCACGATAATGGGGTATATGTAGCCTAGCCTAAGGCAGTGGGGTTTTAAATCAATGGATTAGGTGATTTTTTGGGGCTGTATAATATCAATGGCTGTGACGGCATAGTTATTGGGGTTATGTGGTGGGCTATATAATTAATGTTATATTTTTGGGGGCTTAGATGAACATTGAGGCATCGCTAAAGGACGCTATTGAAACAGGCGAGGTTCTTAAAGTCCGGTATCACGGGGGAAGCCAATCCGGTGCACTTCGTGAAATTGCACCAATTTCTGTTAATGGCGACAAGGTAAGAGCGCGATGTTACTCATCCGATGCTGTCAAAACTTTCGTTATAAGAAAAGTTGAGATTGTTGGCTTTGCTAAAAAAGGGGATGAATGGCAGAAAGGGAAAGAGCAGAAATCTGAATATGTGAACTTGTCTTGTGTTTTCGAAGAAAACGCCAATTTATTCGACAAGCTCGGATGGCATATAGAGTCTGAGCTATCTGGCGACCGACAATTTCTGAGTCTGCATGCTCGCTTCAAAAATGGAAATCTAAAAAAAGGTGCTGAGATTGAGTTGTCATACGAAAAGTACGCATATGAAATGGTCGTGGATTGGGTCTCGGACTCGGAATATATAGAGCCAGTGCCGGAGATAACCAGAGAAAGGAAACGCCCTTGGACTGCTCGAGCTAAAAAAGAAGCAACGAAAAGCTTCGGTTCGCTAGATAAGGCGGCAGTTCCATTCTTAGAATGGGCAGAAAAATACGCTCCTTCTAAAAATTGAGCCAAAATAAAACAAGGCAAAGCTCTCGGATGTCAAAAGTTCCGCTTCGCTTCACTTTTGTCGCCGATGTTTGCAGAGTTAGGGCGCTTTACTGGAGGCAACATGATCATTGCGGTTCTCTTTAACTCCGATGACCCCAAGTTTGGGGGGTACTACGGACCGCCAATTCGAGACAGGATTTTTGCAACGGGTGTCCTCCAATCATCAAACCGCCACATGAAGGTAAAGTTGGTGATGTGCTTATCTACTCACGCGCGCGAACATACCAAGATTATGAGCGAATAGCTGAGGCAACCTACTTTGGAACTACTTGGTCGCGCGTAAAGGAGGAACGCATTCGAGGTTCGTACATGCGTGAAACAATCTGGGCATGGATCATTCAGAATGTTACTCACCAGATTGCAGAGGATCTTGACAATGCGCTTTCATCCGAGAGCTCCTACCTGGGCCTACATGCCGTTTACTATTCATACCCGCAGCATCTTGCGCTTTACAGAAACTCCATGCCGGAGTACTGCCGAATTATTGGCAATGTTTGCGTACTACCATACTCAATGGGTAATGAAGACGAAATAGACGAGTCTGAGGCAGAGCATCTACTTACCCTTGGATTCACGAAAGTAGATTGGGAAGATCGCGGGGCACACGGAACAATATTTGACGACTACGACACTCTTGAGCATTTTCAGCAAGTGCGTGACGTTCAGGCTATTTTTGCACGTGGCTTGCCTGAAGGAGACTATGAAGCTGAAGAACTCGTAATGTTGATGGAGGATCTGAATCCGCGCCTTTTCAACACACTTGGTGCAGCAGTTCGAGCTGTCTCGCGTGCTCAGAATGAGGAGGATATTGCGCATGTGGGAATTTCCGGACGGCGGTACATCGAGCAGCTTGCAGATGTGCTGTTTCCGCCGCGTGCAGAATTGCACAATGGACGCAGCGTTACAAAAGTCAAGTTTCGGAATCGAATTTGGGCGTTCATTTGCCAAGCTGTTGCGCCGTCGATTGAGAATCGTGACGAGGAAATTCGACGACGTGGCCTAGAAGTGGATCGACTCATTGATGAGGTTAACTCGATTATTCATGGCATGCCGGACAAGACTCGTGCCCTAAAAATTTTGTTCGACCTAGCAACGCTATCTATCGATCTATTAAAACTAGACCCTACCGTTACTCGAAGACCGTATGATGCCTTCAACGACAATATTCTGAAGTTTCTTCGAGAATCACTAGATGACGAAGCGACCTAACCACTCGTTTGAGGCGACCAGCGCGAAAATCCAAGCAGGCGCTTCAACTCAACGTTAGGCGCCGGAGAAAGGATCTCGTCGCATGGATAGTCATTAAAGGCTTGTAGAAATTCATATTGCGCAGGCGAGGTCGAGAGCATTGCGCTTGTTTGCCTTCACAAGCGCCGTCTTTCCCGGTGAGTGGAGCAACCAGTGGATAGAGACAATAGTTCCAGACCTCGTTGAATTTGCTTTCCATGCAAGGAAAGTCAACGAGTTTTGCGGTCTGATGAACCATCCATTCCCGTCAATAAACGTTAAGCTCGTATCAATATCAAGCGGTGACCCAGGGGACTGGGAAACCAGCTATCGCAACGCGCTCAATGCTTTGATGCACATGCGATCTTTTGTGGTGGGCAACACCCACTCAGATCATCGACGGATCTTTCTGGCATCAGAAGCAAATCTGATTACTGTATACATAAGGGTTTCGACAGATAAATTCCCTGCAACAACCATTAGCATCTTTGGTCTGGTAAATTGCTTTCTCAATGAGGTGCTCCCACAAGTGCGCATGAAATATCCGAGCTTCGCTTTCTAGCGCTAAGTTCCTAAAAGTGCGCCGGTGCGCTCTGGCGTTATACTCGCACGAGCCGCAAGTAATAAAGGTAAAACTGATGCCCGATTATCTTGGTTCTTGCCTATGTGGCAACACAAAATTTGAAGTGCAAGGCGACCTCGATAGCTTTTACCTGTGCCATTGTCAGTATTGCCAAAAGGATACTGGGTCCGCTTATGCAGCCAATTTGTTTTTGAAGTCAGCCAAGTTGACTTGGTTGGAGGGCTCAGAATCTGTGACTACCTTCACGCTTCCTGGCAGTCGTCACAAGAAAAGCTTCTGTAAGTTCTGTGGTTCAGCACTGCCAAGCCTTCAAGAGGCAGGTCTGCTCGTCATTCCCGCTGGGTGTTTGGATACGGAGGTCTCTATGCCACCAACAGCACATATCTTCACATCGAGAAGGGCAGCTTGGGAGGAGGCGACGAGCGACGTTCCAGAGTTCGAGGGGCTTCCAGAGCCAACCAAGCGTGCATGACCAAGCGATTAACGAGACGCTAAACGAGCCTATGAACAACCCCCATATCGTCATATTCGATGGTGTTTGCAACTTCTGTAACGGTGCAGTGAATTTCATCATCCACAGAGACCCCGAGGGAGCTTTTGCATTCACCCCAATGCAAAGCGAGTTGGCGCAGGAGCTGACGCAGGGCTTTAACGTGCCCGATGTGGGAATGGACACCTTGGTACTTATCAAAGATGGAGAGCGTTACGTCCTTTCAGATGCGGCCCTTGAGATCGCCAAAGACCTGAAAGGGCCGTGGCGGTTCTGTTATGCATTCAAGGTTGTGCCCAAGCCGATTAGAGACGCGGTTTTCAAGTTATTCGCTCGGAATCGTTATAAGCTCTTTGGTCAGAAAGATTTTTGCATGGTGCCGTTAGCAGAGGTGAAGTCGCGCTTTGTAGGTATCGACAATTAGCCTGTATGCGGGTGTTTTTTTCAACCAGACGTTGGTGGGGGTGGTAAGTGCTTGCATGCTATTTATCGAGGTGGCGCGGCCTCGCGGGTGCCTCGCTAATCGCTCGTTACCACGCGCTACAACCTCATTCTATGCCTGCCAGTGCCGTTCTGATCCTGTGTTTATGCCATTAACATCATAAGGAAATGTTCACCCATGCCCACCGCCATCGTTCTTGGTGCTACTGGCGCTATCGGCCAGCAGCTTGTTACTCAGCTTACCCAGCGGGGTGAGGTGGAAAGCGTCATCGTAATTACCCCCCGTGAGCTGGATCTTACCCGTGAATTTCCCAACGCTATCATGTCCAAAATCCAGCCTGCGTTGCTCAACTTCGACCAGTTAGAAGACCAAGCCGCCAAGTGTATGCCCGCAGCTGCCGTGGCCTTTGTGGCGTTGGGTACCACGAAGAAGCAGGCGGGGAGTAAAGAGGCGTTTCGCCGTGTGGATTATGGATTGGTGCTGGCCTTTGCGCGGGCCTGTAAAACGGCGGGCGTTAGCAGGTTAGGCGTGGTGACGGCGCAAGGGGCGGATGCGCGTTCTTCGATTTTTTATAACCGCGTGAAGGGCGAGGTGGAGCGGGATATTCAGGCGTTGGGTTTGCCCTGCGTGTTTTTTGCTCGGCCTTCGCTGTTATTGGGGCGGACGGAGGATGGGCGGTTGGCGGAGAAGTGGGCGAGTGTGCTGTTGGCCCCGGCGGCGCGTTGGTTGCCGCGCTCGGTGCGGCCGATTGAGGTGGGGTATGTGGCGGCGGGGATGATTGATGTGGCGTTAGGTGGGGTGGGTGAGGGGGCTTCGTTTGTGTTGTCGAATGCGGAGATGCATCGGTTTGGGGAGTGATAGGGCTGGCTTTTAGATCAGGTGGTGATGCTTTGCTGATTGCTTGTTACCGTTTGATATGTAGTGGGTTTTGTGCCGGGATCATGGCGCGCTGAAGCGCCCTCCTACGGCCTTTCTCCCGCGGCCTTTCTGGGGAGCTGTTCTGTGCTTTATGGGGTGTTCCCCCTTCAAGCGGTGGGGGCTTGAAGGGGGAGTGGGGGGTTAGTTGGTTGCTTGGCTGGGGGTGCCGATGAGTTCGTGTTCGCGGATCGTGTGCTCGGTTGCCAGCCTCCGGTCGAGCTGGGTGTAATCGTCGCTTTCAAGCTCAAGCGTTGGTTGTTGAAAGTGGCGCAGCTGGCGTTTTAAGTAGCTGGTATAGAGGTATTGGTTGTAAACCGCCCAGCAGTGAAAGGTCAGGAAGGTGAGTACAAAACCCACCGATACCAGCTTGATCATTACTGAGCTGTAGAGCTGTTCCAGAAATGCTTCTCCCACAATAAAGAACATGTATACCTTTGCCATGACTAACCCCCAGAGTATTAGCGTGGCAAGGGTGATAAGCGTATCCCGTGATCGATACCCCCAGCTTTTCTGGTAAGGGTTGTCGATGATGACAGACACCAGTTTATTGTTCATTAAATTGCTCCCCTCGGTCAGGACTAGTCCATGTGGCGAGCCTTCCTTTTTGGCGTAGCATGGCTTTAGGGAAGGCGATAACAACCGTGGCCATATTGAGAATCCAGTAGGCGAATGGGTACCAGATACTCCAATAAACGCAGCGGTAGATCTCTTTGTCGTAGCGGCTATCGATATAGAAGCTGACGGTAAATTGAATGAAGCTGATGGCGATCAGGATGCTGCCAAAATAGGAGAGCAGCGTTCCGGTGATGGGCCAGGCCATTGGCATGGTCAGTTGCGAAATCAGCCAGACTGCTAACAGGGTGACTACCGAGTAACACCACACCACGCTAATGATGTACTCCAGCATCAGCAGCCAAAAGCGCCTGTTTTTCCAGCGGATGGTTTGGGTGAAGTAGCGCAGAAAAACCTCGCCGCCCCCTTGCGCCCAGCGCAGCCGTTGCTTAAACAGCCCGCGTAGGGTTTCCGGCATCAGTACCCAGCACATGGCCCTGGGTTCGTAGCGCACTTGCCCACCTTTGAGCTAAAAACGCCAGCTCACATCAATGTCTTCCGTGATCATGTCGGTACTCCAGCCGCCAATCTCTTCCAGTGCTTGGCGGCGAAACGCGCAGATGACGCCGGAGATGGTAAACACCATCCCGTAAATGCGCTGGGCGCGCTTAATCAGGCCGATAATGGCGGAGAACTCGCCGGTCTGAATTTTGCCAATGGCGGTCGAGCGGGTTCTTACCCTTGGGTTGCCGGTAACGCCGCTCACCTTGGGGCTGCTCAGAAAGTGATTAACCATGTAGCCAATGGCGTCGTAGTCGAGAATAGCGTCGCCATCAATCCCGACGATGATCTCGCCGGTGGCGTGGCTCAACCCATGGTTCATCGCGCTGGCTTTGCCCTGGTTGGTTTGGTTCAGAACCTTGAGAGTGGGGTACTGCTGCACCAGGGCTGCCAGCCGCTCGGCGGTGTTATCTTTGCTGCCATCGTTAATGGCGATCACCTCCATGTTGGGGTAGTTCTGCTTGAAGAGGTGGTGCACCGTTTCATTCACGTTGGCCTCTTCGTTGTAGCAGGGCAGCAGTACCGTTACCTTGGGGGCGCTTTCGTCCCAGACGAAGGTGGCGGGCCAGGCTTGCTTGCGCTCCCAGTGCACGTAGAAGTAGATCCCGCCGCATATCCAGATCGTTGCCATGAGGCTTGGGTAGCCAAGCGTGAAGATGGCAAGGTGGTCGAGTATGTTCATGGGGTGGCCCTAAACCGACGTCCGATGGAAAAGACCGGCCTCATCACATTGATATCTGGATGGTTGTTGTGGAAATCATCCGGGTAGTAGCCAATGTGTTTGATGCCTTCTTCGCGGAGTATGCGAACCCATTGGGCCATTTCCTTGCTGGGAATGGGGGTTTGGGTGTGCCAGTTTTGCGCCTGCAGCTCGAACACCAATTGGTCGGCGCTTACCTGGGCTAACGAGCGGCGGGCTAGGCTTCTTAGCCACTCATTGGGGTTGTCGGCTTCTTCCATATAGGGCATTGCCATTACCGCTACATAGTCGTAGCCCGAGGCAAAGTTTTGCATGTCCTGGGCAAACCACCGTTGGCTGCGTGGCTCCATCACCGTCACGGCGTAGAGGTTGCGCGAGGTGGTGAAAACCTTGTTATCTGCCTGCCGGTAGTAGTTAGCCGCTTGGGCCAGCTCTTGGGTGAAGTCGGTTAGGTGTTCCCCTTTGAAACGGGTCCAGGCCGTCATCAAGTTGTCGTCGTTGCGGATGGCGTTGATATCCCTGGGCAGGTCGGCGCTGGCATAGGCGTCTAACGCTGCGGGGTTGGCACCCTCAAAGTCGGTGTAGAAGGCGTCGTCATGGAACAGCAGCCCATCGAACTTGGTTAGGCGGCCAAGGTCTTGGTAAATCTCAACAATGGTGCGGCGGTTCTCTTCGACATAGGGAGGGGGCCGACGATACTGGTTTGGCGACTCCTGGCCGGTTCTCACGTCAGTGACGTACTGATAGTCATCCCCTAAGTCATACGCTAGCACTGGCATCCAGGCGTAGACCTTCACGTTGGCGCGTTTCTTTAACTGCCAGGCAACCCGGTTGAAGAGGTCTGCCCTAACCGGTAAGTGGCGGTTGGGGAAGTAGAGGGCATCGGTGACGCCGTCGCCATCCGGGTCGGCATAGGCTTGCAGATAAAACGTGCTGACGCCGTAGCGGAAAATGCGCTCAATCAGCCTATCGAGGTTTTGCTCTTGCTGAATGGGGTCCGGGTCGTATACGTAGTCCAGGTCAACGTGAACGATGCGTTGCTCTTCGTTCTCCCATAGCCGGTTGGAGAGGATCTCTTCAATCGTTTCCAGGGTGGTTTCCTGGTCAATCAGGTAGCGGTTCATGCTACGCATGGAGTCGTGTAGGCGGTTAGGGGCGCTGAGCAGGCTGAAGGTGTACTCCATACCGTATTCAGCGGCAATGTTCAGCGTTGCTTCGCTGTAGGCACCGTAAGGCCAAACGATGATACGCGGGCTTTTTCCAATCTCTTCTTGGAAGCGCTGCTGGGTAAGCGCCATGTCATTGCGTATCCGCGTCAGGTAGCCTGCCTCGGTTTCATAACCGCTGCGGGGGTTCCATATACTGGTAACGGCAGCGGCTTGCTCGTTCCCCATCGGGTTGCCAAATACCCCGTAGTGTAGGTTGTAGGAGTGAGAGGCAATTTCCACCAGAGGTGACTCATCCAAGGTTTTGACCTGCTCCCAGCTGAGAAAGCGTTCGCGGGGAAGGGTGATGCTGCCGTAAGGAACCCGCCCCCCCGCAGGCGTATCCAGCCAGCTACCCACTACGGCTTGTACGGCAGGGAAGTTGTACAACTTGAGTAGCGGGAAGACGATGTCATAAAAGCTGCGGTAGCCGTCATCGAAGGTAAGCAGCACTGCTTTTTCGGGCAGCGGTGCTTTGCCTGCTCGGGCGTCGAGGATCTGCTGCAAGCTCACGGGTTGGTAGCCGCCTGTGGAAATCAGGTTGAAGTGTTCAATTAACCGGCTACGGGTGATGGTTTGTGAGTAGATATCCAGCTCGGGAGTGACGCTGGAATCCACGACATCGTGGTAGCTGATGACTACGTAATCATCCGGTGCGCGGGCGGCTTGGGCCTGCTGAATAGAGATGGTCATCAGCAAAACCGCGCTCATTACAATGACGCGCCAGGGTGTCATAGGAATCTCCATACAAAGCCAGCTGAAATAACATTGTCGTATTCAGGAACGCCGTCGTAGACGGCTCGCTCGCGGGTGATGCCATACTCGAAGTTCACGGTGGGGCCAAACTCCCAGCTATGTTGGTAACCAATCGACCAGGTGTTTTCACTATCAAAATCTTCCTGCCAGTAACGCCCTGAACCGAGTGAGAAGGACTGGATAAAGGACTGACGGTAATCAAGCGGGATCTCGTAATTGACGCTTAATACACCGGCCAGACTGGCAGCCTGTTTGGGGTTGAAGTAGCTGGCTTCTACGTCATCGTTACGTGACGCAGATGCTTGAATGCCGCCGTTGATTTGCCAGCGATCCAAGTGGTAGAGGGTTTGATTCCAGTAGCCGTACACGGATTGCCGCAGGTTGCTGTCGTCAAAATCGGTTGCCATGAGGCCGAGGGCACCCGCGCCGCGCTCATCGTGACGATAGGCAAACTCGGCCCGGTAACGGTCGGCGTTAACGTCATCCTGCAAGGCGCGCAGCGGGGTGTCGGTGGTGTTCATTTCGACACCCAGCGTCGTTGTGACGTGGTCGTTGTGGGCGTACTTCAGTTCGGCCAGCGCAAGAAAATCTTCGTTCAGCTGTGAACCGTGGCCCGCTGCCAGGGTGACCGTTGCGGGGTACAGGTTCCATTCGTAGCCCGCTATGTTGTACGAGGCATAGAGGTCTTCATCTTCAAACTCACCGTACTGGCCAATGCGCTGTGCGAAAGGGCGAGAGCCACTGCTGTTACGCGGGCCTTCCAAGAGCACTTCATAGCGCCATTCGCGCGAGGCTTGGGTGCCGCTCCCTTGGCCTTTACTACGCTCGAACGTGCGGGTCAGCTGAGGGGCGCGCATTTCACGCCACTCTCTGGCCATATCGTCCCGCGTGGCGCTGGGCCGGGCTTCAACCAGCTCACGTGCAACCTCATCGGTGGTGCCGCGCCATTGGCCGCGCTGTAAGCGGGAGAGCAAGATGCCGTGTTCAGCCAATTACTTACGGTCGGGTGGCAGTAGCGGGATGGCTTGCAAGAACGACTCCTCGGCCTTTCTTGGCAAGCCTCTATCGCGCTCAATATCGCCTTTCACGACCCATAAATAGGGTTCGGCAGGCGCTTGCGCCTGATAGGCCTCTAATTGCTCAGTGGCCTCTTCAGGGCGGCCACGCCAGGCCTCTAGCAATACTTCCAGTAGCAGCACTTTCTGGTAGTTGGGGTTTTCGATACGTACGGTGCGGGTGAAATCCAGCCGCTGCTCGGGCTCGCTGGCGCGCCATGACTGCAATAGTTTGTCGGCATCGCGGAAGCGCTGAGCATCGGTGTAGCTATAGAACAGCCCTTCGTTAAGCGGGTCGTCCGGGTTGGTGGCCTGTTCAGGGAATTGCCGAATCAGGCCTTCATAGAGCGCGATGGCTTCGTGTGGGCGGCCCATGCCGTTGAGCGCATGGGCTCTAGCGCGGGTAACGTAACTGGGCAACTGGCCGTGCTGGTTTTCAAGCCTAACCGCCAGGGCCTCCGCTTCGGAAAAGCGCCTTAATTCAGCCAGGGCAACTACCTTGTCGTATTCGGCTACGGTAATCAGCTCTTGGGGGGCGTCCGGGTTACGTAGCACGACATTCAGTTGCTCCAAACCGTTGGCCGTTCTGGAGGGCTCATCTGTATGAATGCCCAAGCGAATATCGGTAACCCCTTCATAATAAGTGAGCCAGAGGCGGTCACTTTCGCTAAACACATCCGGGTTGGACTGCATAATGCGCCGTGCCGCGGTGCTGGCTCCAAGGCCTACCGCCAACCGGTAAAGCGCTTGCAGTTCGCCTGTGTTGCTGGGGTCTTGCGTGACCAGTGCTTGGCGGGCATCTAGCTCTTGCATAGCGTTGGTGGTTCGCGCGGCTAGGTAGCCCTTGGCTTCAAGGCCGGCGGTTGTGGTGCCAGCTACCTGGTTGTACTGCTCCAGGGCGATCTGTGCCAGGGTGTAACTACCCATATCGGTGTGGACCAGTGCTTGACCTAGCCAGCCTTGTGCATTGGAGGGGTCACGGTAGGTGAGCGCTCGAAACATCTCTAACGCTTGGTCAAAGTCACCCGCGCTACGAGCAGCTCCGGCTAGGTTGGCAAGCTCAGAATCGCTGTAATCCTCAATTTGGCACCAGGTGCAAACGGCCAGCGCTTCCTGATTTCGGGAGGCACGCACGAGCAGGGCGACTAAGTCTTCACGCACGCGGTTGTCGCGTGTTTGGTGATAGAGTGTCTTTAAGCCATCGATGGATGTATCTAAAGCTCCCTGACGTGCCTGGATAACCAGTGCTTCGCGTTGCGCGTCGGTAGTGGTTTGCCCATAAGCCGCGCTGGTGGTGAGGCAGGCGAGCAGGCAAATCGGCAGTAAGGAGCTAGGGCGATTCTGCATGGTGATACTCCTACCCTGGAAGCTAATGAAAGTAGATTTGTAATCAAATGTATCTTCCTAGTGTATAGAAGTATCTTTAAGTAAAAATTGGACTAAAACATGAACTTGAAGAGTAATATTGTCAGCTAAAGGGGTGAGAGGCCTCATCTGCTTGCAACGAAAAATCCCCTTATGTTTTTGATTAGGAATAAAAAATAGATTTTATGCTAAGTTGGGGTAGTGCTAGGTTTCAATGAGACAGCTCAAGAAATTAGCTATTTGGAAGCGATTTTGAGGAGAAATAATGAGGCAATCAGAGTGAAGGTAAGCTTTTTTTGTAACTTTATGTTTCGCGATTTGCTTCCAATTGCTCAATCATTTTGCGGGCAGCATTAGAGAGCGTGCGGTTGTTATGTACTAGATAGCCCAACGGACGATGGATGGGAGCGGTGTCTACGGGTATCGCTACTAGCTCGCTGTCGAGCATTTTTTCGGGTAACAGGCTCCACCCTAAACCAACGCCACACATCATTTTGAGCGTTTCAAGGTAGTTGGTGGACATGCTCACGGGCAGGTTAAGGCCTACTTCTTCAAAGCGCTGGCCAATCAGCGTTCGAGTAAAGGTTTTGGCCCCCGGCAATATGCAGTTCACTTCACACAGTTCCGCCAAGCTCAGGGGCTTGTCATCAGCACGGCTGCGTTGGGCCAGCGGGTGGTCCTTGGCGCACACAAAGCACAGCCGGTCACGCCATAGCTCCACGACCTGCAGTTGTTCAACGGGGTGGGGGGCAAGGGTGACGATGGCCATTTCCAGCGTGCCATCCATTACGCCCTGGTAGGCCAGTTCGGAATCTAAAAAGTGCAGGTCTAACGCGACTTCTGGGTGGCGCTGGGTGTACTGCTTCAATAGCGGCGGCAGCCGGTGCAAAACAATATGGTGGCTGGTGGCGAGCGTCAGTTTGCCGCCCACTTGGCCAGAGAGATTGGCCAGCGCTCGGCGGCTATCTTCTACTGTAAACAGAATGCGCTGCGCTTTGGGCAGTAGCACGTTGCCTGCCTCGGTTAGCGCAATGCGTCTTCCAATACGGTCAAACAGCCGCGTGCCCAGTAAATCTTCCAGCGTAGCGATGCGTTTGCTCACCGCAGGCTGAGTAAGGTGTAACTGTTCGGCAGCGCGAGAAAAGCTTTGGGTTTCTGCCACGGCGAGAAAGGCTTGCAGGCTTTGGGTATCCACGTGCCACTCCGGGAGTATCTATTCCTGTTTGGAATCTAAAGTATGAATAACATGAATTGCTTTTATGGGCGAGTCGCGTAACACTCCTGTTCATCGCAATTTAAGCAGCACGCAGAGGCTGTCACACCGAACTAGCAGGGCACCGCCCAGGAGAGCCATATGTCAGGTCAAACGCTTTACGACAAACTCTGGAACCAGCACTTGGTGAAACAGCGCGATGACGGTACGGCGCTGATTTACATCGACCGCCAGCTGCTTCACGAAGTGACCTCGCCCCAGGCGTTTGAAGGCCTGCGTTTGGCGAAGCGTAAGCCCTGGCGTTTGGATGCCAACCTGGCAACGCCGGATCACAACGTTCCCACCACGCTGAAAGAGCGCGCCGAGGGCAATAGCGGTATTAAAGACCCGGTGTCGCTTATTCAGGTGCAAACTCTGGACGATAACTGCGTCGAGTACGGTATCGAAGAGTTCAAAATCAACGACCCGCGCCAGGGCATCGTGCACGTGGTGGGCCCTGAGCAGGGTGCCACACTGCCAGGCATGACCGTGGTATGCGGCGACTCCCACACCGCCACCCACGGCGCGTTTGGCGCGTTGGCTCACGGTATCGGCACCTCCGAAGTGGAGCACGTATTGGCCACCCAGTGCCTGCTGGCGCAGAAGATGAAGAACATGCAGGTGCGCGTTGAAGGCGAGCTTGGTCTTGGCGTGACGGCGAAAGACGTGGTGCTGGCGATTATCGGCAAGATCGGCACCGCAGGCGGCACGGGTTACGCCATCGAATTCGCGGGTAGCGCCATTGAGTCGCTCTCTATGGAAGGCCGCATGACGGTGTGCAACATGGCCATTGAAGCGGGCGCTCGCGTGGGCCTGATCGCGGTGGACGATACCACTATCGATTACCTCGCCAAGCGCCCCTTCGCGCCAACGGAAGCGCAGTGGGAAGCCGCGGTGGCGGATTGGCGCAACCTGGTATCGGATGCGGATGCCCACTTCGATAAAGTGGTCACGCTAAAAGCGGAAGAGATTGAGCCGCAGGTGAGCTGGGGCACCAGCCCGGAAATGGTCACCGGTATTTCAGGCCAAGTGCCCGACCCGCAAGCGGCTCTGGATGAAACCGTTCAGCGCAGCCACGCCCGCGCGTTGGAGTACATGGGCTTGCAGGCGAACCAGAAAATCACCGACATCAAGTTGGATAAAGTCTTTATCGGCTCCTGCACCAACTCGCGTATTGAAGACCTGCGTGAAGCGGCAAAAGTGGCCAAGGGCAATAAGGTGGCTGATTCCATCAAACTCGCCATGGTGGTGCCGGGCTCTGGCTTGGTGAAACGTCAAGCGGAGGCGGAAGGACTGGACAAAATCTTCATTGAGGCGGGCTTTGAGTGGCGCGAGCCGGGCTGCTCCATGTGTTTGGCCATGAACGCCGACAAGCTGGGCGCGGGCGAGCACTGTGCGTCTACCTCTAACCGTAACTTTGAGGGTCGCCAGGGTTATGGCGGTCGTACTCACTTGGTGAGTCCTGCTATGGCAGCGGCGGCGGCGATTGCTGGCCACTTTGTCGATGTACGTACCTTACCCGCTAACGACGCCACTCACGCGCAGGAGGCCTAAGCCATGAAAAAGTTCGAACGTTTTGAAGGCGTGGTCGCGCCGTTAGATCGCGCTAACGTCGACACCGACCTGATCATTCCCAAGCAGTTTTTGAAGTCCATTAAGCGCACCGGTTTTGGCGTAAACCTGTTTGACGAGCTGCGCTATTTAGATGAAGGCCAGCCGGGCCAGGACTGCTCCCAGCGCCCGCTGAATCCTGAATTCGTATTGAACCAGCCGCGCTACCAGGGCGCTGAGGTGCTGCTGGCGCGCCGTAATTTCGGCTGCGGTAGTTCCCGCGAGCACGCCCCCTGGGCGCTGGAAGATTTCGGCTTCAAGGTGGTGGTTGCCCCTAGCTTTGCCGATATTTTCTACAACAACGCATTTAAAAACGGCATTCTGCTGATCACGATGGCGGAAGAGGAAGTCGACCGCTTGTTTGCGGAAGTGGACGCCAACGAAGGCTATCAGCGCGACGTGGATCTGGAGCATCAGCGGGTGATTACCCCAGGGGGTGAGATTCTGGAGTTTGAGGTGGATGCATTCCGCAAGCACTGCCTGCTGAATGGCTTGGACGATATTGGCATCACCCTGCAAGACGAAGATGCCATTCGTAGCTTTGAAGAGAAGCACCGCCAGCAGCGCCCGTGGCTGTTCCGCCAGCCTGCGTAAGTATTCAATTATCAGTGCTAAGGATTGAGCATGACTCATAAAGTGTTACTGCTGCCCGGTGATGGTATCGGCCCGGAAATCGCGGCCCAGGCGGCGCGTTTGTTACAAGCCTGCCAAGAGGCGGGCTTGGATATTGAAGTAGAAGAGGGCTTGGTGGGCGGCTCCGCCTACGATGTCCACGGCGAGCCGCTGCCCGCTGAAACCCCGGAAAAAGCCAAAGCCGCCAGTGCCATTCTGCTGGGGGCGGTGGGTGGCCCTAAGTGGGATAAACTCGAAGACCTCTCCAAGCGCCCTGAACAAGGCCTGTTAGGGCTGCGTAAAAATCTCGGCCTGTTCGGTAACCTGCGCCCGGCCATGCTCTACCCGCAGTTGGCTAGCGCTTCCAGCCTGAAGCCTGAACTGGTGGCTGGCCTGGATATCATGATCGTGCGTGAACTCACCGGCGGCATCTACTTTGGCCAGCCGCGCGGTATCGAAGAGCGTAACGGTGAGCGCGTTGGTTTTAACACCTACATCTATTCTGAAAGCGAAATTGAGCGCATTGGCCGCGTCGCCTTTGAGATGGCCCAGAAGCGGGGCAAAAAGCTCTGCTCAGTAGATAAAGCCAATGTGCTGGAAGTCACTATTCTGTGGCGTGAAGTGATGGAGCGCCTAGCGCCGGAGTACCCGGACGTCGAGCTGTCTCACATGTACGTGGATAACGCTGCGATGCAGTTGGTGCGCGCACCGAAGCAGTTCGATGTGGTGGTGACCGGCAATATGTTTGGCGACATTCTCTCTGATGCCGCCGCCATGCTGACCGGCTCTATCGGTATGCTGCCATCGGCCTCACTCAACGAGAGCGGGCAGGGCATGTACGAGCCTTGCCACGGCAGCGCGCCGGATATCGCGGGCCAAAACATTGCTAACCCGCTGGCCATGATGCTATCCGTGGCGATGATGCTGCGCTATTCGCTTAATGAAACAGCGATGGCCGAGCGCATTGAAGCCGCCGTGGGTAGCGTTCTAGATGAAGGCCTGCGCACTGCTGATATCGCTTCTGAAGGCACGCGACGTGTCTCGACAGTTGAGATGGGCGATGCGGTACTTGCCGCATTTGCGCGCGCTGAGTAACAAAGAAAGCTTGCTAACTAATTGATTCATTTCAATGCTTGTTTGAGCAGCACACGTCGGCTGCCCTGAGGGGTGGCCGACGTCGTGTCTGACATTTGTGTATAATATAGGTCTCATTCTTAGTTGGAGGACTTCACATGTTGAAAGTCGGTTTCGTGGGATGGCGTGGCATGGTTGGCTCGGTGCTGATGCAGCGCATGCAGGAAGATGGTGATTTTAACGGCATTGAGCCGATCTTTTTCACCACTTCTCAAGTCGGCCAGCCTGGTCCCGACATCGGCGTGGACGTGCCTCCGCTGAAAGATGCGTTTGCACTAGACGATCTAAAAGCCCTGGATGTCATCGTGACCTGCCAAGGTGGCGACTACACCAAGAAAGTCTACGGCGACCTGCGTAACGACGGCTGGAAAGGCTACTGCATTGATGCCCCCAGTACGCTGCGTATGGAAGATGACGCCACTATCGTCCTCGATCCGGTGAACCGTAAGGTTATCGACGCCCAGCTCGCCAATGGAGCTAAAACCTTCGTTGGTGGCAACTGTACCGTTAGCTTGATGCTGATGGGCTTAGGCGGCCTGTTTGAAGCCGATATGGTCGAGTGGATGACCTCCATGACCTACCAAGCGGCGTCTGGCTCCGGTGCCAAGCACATGCGTGAACTGCTGAACCAGATGGGCCAGCTGCGCGACAGCGTTTCCAGCGAGCTGGCCGACCCGGCAAGCGCGATTCTGGACATCGACCGCAAAGTGACGGCAGCCATGCGCAGCGGTGATTTCCCCACTGACAACTTCGCTGCGCCGTTGGCAGGCAGCCTTTTGCCGTGGATCGACACCAAGCTCGATAACGGCCAGAGCCGTGAAGAGTGGAAGGGTAGTGTCGAGACCAACAAGATTCTGGGTCTTGAGAACAACCCGATTCCCATTGATGGCCTCTGCGTACGTATCGGTGCTATGCGCTCTCACAGCCAGGCGTTCACCATCAAGCTGAAGCAAGATGTGCCGCTGGATGAGATTGAAGAGCGTATTGCCAAGCATAACGAGTGGGTTAAGCTAATCCCCAACGATAAAGATGCCACCATTGCGGGCCTAACGCCTGCAGCTGCCACTGGCACGCTGCAAGTGCCGGTAGGCCGCCTGCGTAAGCTGAAAATGGGCGGTGAATACCTCTCTGCCTTCAGCGTTGGCGACCAACTGCTGTGGGGTGCTGCTGAGCCGCTCAAGCGCATGCTGAAAATTCTGCGTGAGCAGTAAGCGGTCGCGAAACACCGGCGTTTAATCGCTAGCTAAAAGTGGGAAGCTGTTCGCAGCTTCCCATTTTTTTTGCCGTGACTTATGTTTCTAATCTGTGACTTCATGCAAATGTATGCGTTGAACATAACGGCATGATAAATACGCTATGATAAGAACGAACTAACTTATCTCGTCGCAACAGAATGCAGGTGTTGCATCGTGGCAGTGAATCGCAGGCAGTAGGGGCCCTACATGAAAAAGAAGCTGGCATGGTGGTTGTGGTTGCCACTGAGCGCTGTTAGCCCGTTGGCTTTAGCGGTTGGGCTTGGGCAAGCCACCGTGAATTCTCCTCTGCAATTGCCGCTAGATGCCACCGTGCCGCTGGTCGATGCCGCCGGTGTGGCGCTAGACGATGTACGCGTGGAAATAGCAAATGAAGCTGCCTTTAACGCGCTGGGCTTAGAGTGGACGCCGCTGGTCGCCAGCGTGCGCGCTGAATTACAGCATATGCCCGGTGGCCCACAGTTGGTGCTGCGTTCTGAGCAAGCGGTGAGCGAGCCATGGTTGGATCTCTTGGTCACCATCACTACGCCTGAAGGGCGGCGTACGGAAGCGATTATGCTGCTGTTTGACCCGCCCAACTATGCGGCCAGTGTTGATGCTACGGTGGCCGAGGCATCTTCAGTGGCTCAGCCTGTGCCATCACAATCTCTGCCTGCGGCTCCGGCTGCGCCTGCCCAAACACCTGAGCGTAATATTGCTTACATTGCCAGTGGCGATACGCTATGGGGCGTTGCTGAACGTATTAAGCCCGCTGATGTAAGCGTTCAGCAAATGATGATGGCCCTGGTGGAGGGTAATCCTGCTGCTTTCCCTACGGGCAATGTCGATGATATACGAGCAGGGCAAACCTTGCGTGTGCCTAGCCGTGAACAGCTAATGGCATTGTCCCCAGCGCAGGCCGCCCAGGCGGTTCAGGCAATGCGGCGGCCTTCCCCTCGCTCGGCATCAGCGCCAGAAACAGAGTCAGAAGAGCAGGCTGAAAGCACAACAGTTGCTGAGCCATTAGCGCAGCCCGATGCGCGCGGCAGTGATGCTGCACCTAGCGAGCCCCAGTCAACGGAAGATGCACAGGAAACAGTCGTGCAAGAGGGTGAGCTAGCCGGGCTGACGCTTAGAGACCTCGCTGAGCAGCTTCAGGAAAGCCAGGCCATGCTGCAATTGGTGCTGGAAGAGCGCGAGCAAATGCGTGCTGAAATGGCTGCGCTGCGCCAGGAAGTGGCATCATTGACCGAGGCGCTCAATGCCTCTCAGCGGGAGACCCAGCGGGCGGTAGCGGCTGCCGAGTCGCGAGCTGCCAATGCCACAATACCTGCCAGTGCCGCTGTGAACACTTCTTCCACCCCTAGTTTGATAGAACGTCTAGAAGCATATCAATGGCCGCTGGCCAGTGTTGCTTTGGCGCTGCTGTTGGGTGCGCTGATTTGGTCGCGAAAACGACGTGAACGCCAGTGGGAGGAGGTGGCATCCCCTGCACCCCAGCGATCTGAGCCAAGCGCTGCCGCTTCGCCAAAGGAGAGAGAGGCCGTCCAGCCTGCCGCTGCTGCCTTTACTACAGCGAGTGTTATGGATATGGCTGCTGACGAATCTCAGCAGACGCCGCCCGTTGCGGGCTCCCACGATAAAGAGGAGGGGAGTCGCCGTGATGCTTTTGAGTATCCAGCAGAGGAGCCGCTGGCGGATAGCCATGATGAACCACTAAGCAGTGAGTCATTTAGTCTCGTCGATGAAGCGGCTACAGCACAGCAGTCTGTTGATCACGAAGGCGATACGCTTTGGGAAACGCAGGATGAAGAAGACAAGGCTGACACGGAAGGCGCTTCTTCCATGCATGAAGAAGATGAAGCGGCCCTCAACGCCGCATTTTTAGAGACGCCTGAGCCGGTGGAGGATGCTTCTTACCGTGAGCATGCCGCCCAAGAAGCTGAAGTGCCGCCGGCGACCGTCGCAGAGGAAAAGGACGATAGCGCGCATTACATTGATTACCACCCACCCTCTTTAACCAATGACGTCGGCAGTGCGGATGAGCCTGTATGGGGTGAGAGAGCGTCGGAGAATGCTAAGGCGTCGCCATCTTACCCGCGCCGAGAGCCGGAAGAAGAATGGGAGATTGAAGAGGTGGCATTCGAGCCGCGACGTCGGGATAATAGCTAACCTTCAAAATCCTCTAAATGACGTGGCTCGATGACGCTGTTCTACCACTTTGATGAGACACAACCGCTGGCTGGCCGTTTGGCGATGGGCGTTGAGTACGATGGCTCACGCTTTTGCGGCTTCCAGCGTTTAAAGCATGCGGCCTCTGTCCAGCAGGCCATCGAGGATGAGTTAGCCAAGGTGGCTGGCGCGCCGGTGCGTATCCATGCCAGTGGGCGCACAGATTCAGGCGTACACGCCACTCGCCAAGTGATTTACTTCGACCCTCCGGTTCAGCGCACCGAAAAGGCCTGGATCTTTGGCGCGAATACCAATATACCCAGAGACGTGGCCGTGCGCTGGGTGAAGCCGGTTTCCGACGATTTTCACTCCCGCCTGGGGGCGCTGGGGCGCCGCTATCGCTATATTTTCTTGAACCAAATTAGCCGCCCGGTGTTAGAGCGCGCTAACGTGACCTGGTGCCGTGACCCACTGGATGCCGATGCCATGCACCGTGCTGCCCAGGCGTTGGTTGGCGAGCATGACTTCAGTAGTTTTCGCGCCGCCGGTTGTCAGTCGAAAACCCCCTGGCGGCAAATGCACTTTGTGGAAGTGAAGCGTCACGGCCCGCTGGTGGTCATAGATATTCAAGGCAACGCCTTTTTGCACCACATGATTCGCAATATTGCGGGAGCCTTGGCAAGCGTTGGGCGTGGCGTGCAGGACGAAGGGCATATTGAGCGCCTGCTGGCGCTGAAAAACCGCCGTAAAGGGGATGTGACCGCGCCTGCCTGCGGCCTGCATTTTGTCGACTCCATCTACGATGAGCGTTTCGAGCTACCCAAAGAGCCGCTAGGCCCGAATCTACTCGCCTTTACTGGGGAGTGGACCGGAGAGCGCGTATTGCCGGAAAGCCCTCGGGTGGCCGCAAGGCGACGGCTGACGTTCTCCAAGCAAGCGAAACCCGAGCAGCAGGAGACTTCCTCATGAGCCAGCTGATGGCACGCACGCGTATCAAATTTTGTGGACTCACTCGCCCGGAAGATATCGCCAAAGCGGTGGCATTGGGTGTCGATGCGCTAGGTTTTGTGATGTGGCCGAAAAGTAGCCGCAGCATTACCCCTGAGGCCCTGCGGATACTTGCCGCACAGGTGCCTGCGTTTGTGACCCGCGTGGGGCTATTTGTGAACCAGCCTGCCGAGCTGATTGAGCAGTGTCTGCCGCATTTAGATCTTATTCAGTTCCACGGCGATGAGTCGGCGGCGTTTTGCCAACAGTTTGGGCGACCCTGGATTAAAGCGCTGCGCATGCGCGATGACATCGACCTGCACGAGGCGGCAAAAGAGTACGCAGCGGCGCAAGCGCTGCTGTTAGATGCCTACCGTCCGGGCGTGCCGGGTGGAACTGGCGAGACCTTTGATTGGTCTAGAATCCCCGCAACCTTGGAAAAACCTGTTATCCTCGCGGGTGGGCTAACAGCCAATAATATTGCCGCCGCGGTGACTCAGGTAGCGCCGTATGCGGTTGATGTTTCAGGCGGTATTGAGGCATCCCCCGGTGTTAAAGAGGCCGAGTTAATGGCCGCTTTTGTTCGTCATGTGGCGCAGGCCAATACGCATTAAGCGTTACCACCTGCGTGCACTCAGAATTACGATGCGTGGCTCACCGCGAACGTGGGCGCGCTAGACGTTTGTTCATTCATTTTTGCCTTTTCTGGCGATCTTGTGAGGTATGCCTGTGACTGTCTCAGCAACTGAAACCAAGTTCAGCGACCTGACCCGAATGCCGGATGCCCGTGGTCATTTTGGCCCCTACGGCGGCCGGTTTGTGTCAGAAACCTTAAGCTTTGCCCTGGAAGAGTTGGAGCAGATTTATCTGAGTTTGCGTGATGATCCGGATTTTCAGGCCGAGTTTGATCGTGACCTGGCTCACTACGTGGGCCGTCCATCTCCGCTTTATCATGCAAAGCGCTGGTCGGAGTCGTTAGGCGGCGCGCAAATCTGGCTGAAGCGGGAAGACCTCAACCACACGGGCGCTCATAAGGTTAATAACACTATTGGTCAGGCGCTGTTGGCGAAAAAGACCGGCAAGCCGCGCGTGATTGCTGAAACCGGTGCTGGCCAGCACGGCGTTGCCACAGCCACTGTAGCCGCCCGCTTGGGCCTTGAGTGCGATGTCTATATGGGGGCTGCCGATGTGCAGCGCCAGAAGCTCAACGTTTACCGCATGCGTCTGCTGGGTGCCCGTGTTATCCCGGTGGAGTCTGGCACCCGTGCACTTAAAGACGCCATGAACGAAGCCCTGCGCGATTGGGTAACGAACGTGGATAATACCTTCTATATCATCGGTACCGTGGCGGGCCCGCACCCATAACCGCAGCTGGTGCGTGATTTTAATGCCGTGGTGGGCCGCGAAGCCCGTCGCCAGTCACTAGAGCAAGTCGGCCGTTTACCCGATGCGCTGGTCGCCTGCGTGGGCGGTGGCTCCAACGCACTGGGGCTTTTCTACCCGTTTGTAGAAGATGACGCAGTGGCCATGTACGGCGTGGAAGCCGGTGGCGATGGGGTAGAGACAGGCCGCCATGCAGCGCCGCTTTCGTCTAATGCACCGCGCGGTGTGCTGCACGGCAACCGAACTTACCTGATGTCGGATGAGGCGGGGCAGGTGTCGGATACGCACTCTATTTCTGCAGGCCTAGATTATCCCGGCGTTGGCCCCGAACACGCGCTGTGGAAAGACGTGGGCCGGGTTAACTATGTAGCCGCGAACGATAAAGAGGTGCTGGAAGCTTTCCGTGAGCTGACCCACATGGAGGGCATTATGCCCGCCTTGGAGTCTGCCCATGCGTTGGCCCATGCCAAGGTGCTGGCTCCTACCATGCGCCCGGATCAGCATATTGTGGTGAACCTCTCGGGTCGTGGTGATAAAGACATCATGACCGTTGCGAAAATCGACGGCATCGAGTTTTAAGGGCTAGCATGAATCGTATTGACCAGCGTTTTTCAGAGTTAAAGCAGCAGGGGCGTAAAGCCCTGATCCCTTACATCACCGCAGGCGACCCGGCACCGCAGTATACCGTTGGCTTTATGCATGCCTTGGTAGACGCGGGCGCTGATGTGATTGAGCTTGGCGTGCCGTTTTCAGATCCCATGGCCGATGGCCCGGTGATCCAGAAAGCCTGTGAGCGGGCGCTGAAGCAGGGCACTCGCTTGGTGGACCTGCTGGAAATGGTGGCCGAGTTTCGCCAAACCGACACCACGACGCCCATCGTCTTGATGGGCTATCTCAACCCTATCGAGCGCATCGGCTATGAGGTGTTTGCCGATAAAGCCGCGAGTGTTGGGGTGGATGGCGTGCTGGTAGTTGATATGCCACCAGAAGAAGCCGATGAGTTCGGCCCGCTGCTGAAAGCGCGTGGCTTGGCAGCGATTTTCCTCGTTGCGCCTACCACTTCCCATGCCCGTGCCGCTACAATATGCGCCCACGGTGAGGGCTACCTTTACTATGTTTCGCTAAAAGGTGTCACCGGTGCGGCAACGTTGAACGCTGAAGACGTTGCCGAGCACCTTGCGCCACTGCGTGATATGACCGATTTACCGCTTTGCGTTGGTTTTGGTATTCGCGATGGTGTGACGGCTGCCGAAGTGGCAAAAGTTGCCGACGGCGTGATTGTGGGCAGTGCACTGGTTAACCGTATTGCCGATAGCGTCGATGCGCCTGAAACGATCGCCGGGCAGTTAAAAAGCGTGCTGGCAGAAATGCGCACCGCGATGGACGCCTAAGCGCGTTCCCTCATCGTCTACACTGAATTGATTGACGACACTCATCAGGCTTGGCGCTGCCAAGCCTTGACGTACACGGAAGCCTTTTTGATATGAGCTGGTTAGACAAGATCGTGCCCTCCATGGGGCGTATCCAGCGTAAAGACCGTCGCGCCAGCGTGCCCGATGGTCTCTGGCGTAAATGTCCCAAGTGTGAAGCCGTTCTCTACCTGCCTGAATTAGAGAAACATCACAGCGTATGCCCCAAGTGTGAGCATCATTTACGCTTAACGGCGCGCAAACGCTTGGACTGGTTCCTGGATAAGCAGGGGCGCGAAGAGATCGCGGCAGAGATTGAGCCGAATGATCGCCTCAAATTCCGCGACTCCAAGAAGTACAAAGACCGCCTGACCGCAGCGCAAAAAGAGACTGGCGAGAAAGACGCGCTGGTGGCGATGCGCGGCGAGCTGGATGGCCTGCCGATCGTTGCTGTGGCGTTTGAGTTCACCTTTATGGGTGGTTCCATGGGCGCTGTGGTGGGTGAGAAATTTGTACGTGCCGCCACCATCGCTCTGGAAGAGGGCATTCCGTTGGTCTGCTTTGCTGCCTCGGGTGGCGCGCGTATGCAGGAAGCGCTGTTCTCGCTGATGCAGATGGCGAAAACCTCAGCGGCCCTTGAGAAACTCAAGCAGGCGGGCGTGCCCTATATTTCGGTGCTGACTGACCCCGTGTTTGGTGGTGTTTCGGCTTCCTTGGCGATGTTTGGGCGACCTAAATATTGCCGAGCCCAACGCGCTAATTGGTTTTGCTGGTCCCCGTGTTATTGAGCAAACCGTGCGTGAAACGCTGCCGGAAGGCTTCCAGCGCAGTGAGTTCCTGCTAGAGCACGGCACGGTGGACATGATTGTTCACCGCCACGATATGCGTGCCCGCGTGGGTGGCGTGCTGCGTAAGCTGACACATCAAAGCGCTAACCCGGCTGAAGGTGATCTGCCTGAAGCTGAGGTGGTTGAGCCGGTGGCCAATGAAGAGCAGCTAGCGGAAGCGGCAGAGACATCTGCTCAAGCGGATTCTCGTCACGCGACGAGCGATGACGCTTCACGCAATGCCTAACACCTTAGCCGAATGGCTTCATCACCTTGAAACCCTGCATCCCGTAGGGATCGATATGGGGCTGGAGCGTGTTTCTCTGGTGGCCAAGCGTATGGGGTTGCTAGAGCGCCCCATCGCGAAACAGGTCATCACGGTAGCAGGTACCAATGGCACGCGCTCTACCCTTGCCATGATAGATGCTATCGCCCGCGCTCATGGGTTGCGGGCGGGTACTTATACCTCTCCGCACCTGCTGCGTTACAACGAACGCGTGACGGTGGATGGCCGGGAAGCCAGCGACCAGCGTTTGGTGGAAGGCTTTCAGCAGGTAGAAAACGCCCGCTTGCAAGAGCCTTCAATTAGCCTCACGTATTTCGAAGCTGGCACGCTGTGTGCGCTGTGGTGCTTGGCTAATGCCACATTGGATATTGCGATTCTGGAAGTGGGGCTGGGCGGCCGTTTAGACGCGGTGAATATTATTGACGCGGATGTGGCTATCGTGACCACGATTGCGCTTGATCACGCGAATTTTCTAGGCAACGATCTTGAACAGATCGGGCGAGAAAAGGCGGGTATTTTTCGCCCGCTAAAACCCGCTGTGCTAGGTAGCCAGTCGCTTCCGCCAAGCGTGTTGGAATCAGCAATAGCGATAGCAGCCCATAGCTACGCACTAGGCACCGCCTTCAGTCATAGCGCTGGTGAGACGGTAGGCAACCCCTGGTGCTGGCATGGCCTTACTGCCGATGGCAGTACGCTTTCTCTGGATGGTTTACCAGACCCTGGATTGCCAATTGATAATGCCGCCACGGCGCTTCAAGCGCTGGCCTTAGCAGGTGTCACTTTGCAGTTAAACACGGTGCGCAAAGCGCTGCGTACGGTAACGCTCTCCGGGCGAATGCAGTGGGTAGGGCAGTGGTGTTTGGACGTAGGGCATAACCCTCATGCGGCACAGTACGTGGCCCGCCGTTTGCCAGCACCACCAAAAGGGGGTCGTCAGTGGGCGTTGATTGGTATGCTTAACGACAAAGATGCCGACGGTGTGATTCAGGCGCTTTCGCCAAGTATCACGGACTGGGTGTGCGTTACCCTTGAAGGTGAGCGTGGCCGTTCTGCAGACGAGTTAGCCAAACGTATTACGTCGCTGGGCGGACACGTGTATTATTGCGCCGACTCCCCCGCAGCGGGGGCTGCCAAGCTTGCCAAGCAGCTAGCCGCAGAGGACCGCGTGCTGGCCACCGGCTCATTCTTCACGGTAGCTGAGTTACTGGCCATGCCACTGCCGCAAGCAACGCCGCGGGCACGCTAAGCTTGATGGAGAGGGATATGAAATACGGTAAAACGGAACGCATTAGTGGCATCGTGATACTGCTGGCGCTACTGGCCATCGTTGTCCCTTGGTTGATGAGCGACCCCGCACCTCGGGAAGAGCGCCCTCAGCCCACCTTTGTGATCGAACAGCCTGTGGATGTGGAGCGTCAAGATGTGCCCGTGCCTGACATGCCTGACACCATTGATACACCTGCACCGTCGTCACCTGTCCTTACCGATGAAGCGCTGGATGAGCCGATAGAGGAAATACCTCGGGCGCCACAAACAGATCAAGTAGCGAGCTCTAGTTCTGATGAAGGTTCATCGTCGCTAACCGCTGCTGCCGAGCCTAGCCAACAAGCGCCTTCGCAGCCCAGCCGTGAACCGGATTCTCCGCCGCAAGAAGACCCCATTGCCGCGCTGGTCGCAGCGAATGAGAGCCGCAATAGCAGTGCCTCCGTAGCACCCTCTGCTCAGCAGCAGGGCGAGTGGGCAGTCCAGGTGGGCAGTTTTGGTGATACCGCCAACGCCCAGCGTATTAGCGACCAGCTAAGCGGTGAAGGTTTTAGCGTGTTTCAGCGCGCCCGTGATAACAATCTGACTACTGTATTAGTAGGCCCTTACGCCACGTCTGAGGATGGTGAGGCAGCGATGGCGCTTATCAAACAGCGTATTAATGTGCAGGGTCTGCTTGTTCGAGTAAGAGATTAACGATGGCATTGACCTGGATTGATGCGCTGTTTTAGCCGTTCTTGGGCTTTCGATGCTGGCGGGCTTTGTGCGCGGTTTCGTGCGCGAGTTGCTTGGCTTAGCTGCTTTGGTCGTTGCGTTAATGGTCGCACGTGTTTTGGCGGAGCCCGTTGCAGAGTTAATGAGCGGCTTTATTGAGAGCTTTGATGCACGCTTAGTGCTGGCATTTGCTCTGGTGATTTTTGCCGTCATTCTGTTATGTGGCATTGTTATTCGCGTGGTGCATGCGGCCGTTGAATGGGTTGGCATGGGGTTGTTGAATCGATTCGCAGGTGCTGCCTTTGGGATAGCCCGCGGGGCGGTGATTCTGCTAGTGGCTACTGTGTTGATTACCCTAACGCCGCTGGCTGAGCTCCAGGCTTGGCAGCAAGCATCGTTACGGCCAACCTTTATTGAGCTTCGCGATTGGGCGGTCAGCCAGCTAGACCAGTGGGAGCGGGAGCTGCCGACACCGCCTGAGTCGCTGCGCGATATTTCGCTACCTGAACTGCGTCGCCCACAGCCGACGCTACCCTCCAGCAGCGCCCCTGAGGTTGAGTAACGGGAGCTGCCAGAAAATTCTCCGCTGGTGCTGCTTCCAGCGCCAGTGCTTGTCAGTTTGATGAACGTACGGGCTTGCGTCAGTAAGCCATGGTATTAAAGCGAGGTAACTGGAATGTGCGGTATAGTGGGCCTTCTGGCCAAGCAGGCAGTAAATCAGGGAATCTACGATGCCCTGACCGTACTTCAGCATCGGGGCCAAGACGCTGCCGGAATGATGACTTGGAATGAGGGACGCTTCCTACTGCGCAAGAGTAACGGATTAGTTCGTGACGTCTTCCATACTCGCCACATGGCACGCCTGAAAGGCAACCTGGGCATTGGTCACGTTCGCTATCCGACAGCAGGCTCCTCCAGCGAGGCAGAATCACAGCCTTTCTACGTTAACTCTCCTTACGGCATTGCCCTGGCTCATAACGGTAACCTGACCAACTCAGAGCAGTTGAAACAGGAGCTGTTCTCCACTGATCTTCGCCATATCAATACCAGCTCTGACTCGGAAGTGCTGTTGAATGTGTTCGCCCATGAATTGGGCAAGCAGGGGCTGCATTTAGAAGCTGAGGATATTTTCGATGCGGTTCGTAGAGTGCACCGGCGCTGCAAAGGCGGCTACGCGGCGGTCGCGATTATTAGCGGGTTTGGTATGGTGGCCTTCCGTGACCCTCACGGCATTCGTCCGGTGGTGTTTGGTACCCGTCAGGATGCTGATGGCCAAGAGGTGATGATTGCTTCTGAGTCGGTGGCGCTGGACGTGGGGGGCTTCGAGCTGGAACGCGACCTTGGCCCCGGCGAAGCGATTTTTGTTGATATGCAGGGGCAAGTACACACCCAGGTATGTGCAGATCGCCCACAGCTACGCTCGTGCATTTTTAGCATGTTTATCTGGCGCGTCCTGACTCTATCCTGGACGGTGCTTACGTTTACGGCACGCGGATGCAGATGGGTCGTAAGCTGGGTGATCGCATCTTGAGCGAGTGGCCGGATCACGATATCGATGTGGTTATTCCGATTCCCGATACCTCGCGTACTTCCGCTCTAGAGATGGCTCAGCATCTCGGCGTGACCTACCGCGAAGGCTTTATGAAGAACCGCTACATTGGCCGTACCTTTATTATGCCGGGTCAAACCCAACGTAAAAAATCGGTACGCCAAAAGCTGAACGCCATTGATGTGGAGTTCAAAGGCAAGAATGTACTGCTAGTGGATGACTCCATCGTACGGGGTACCACCTGCAAACAGATTATTCAGATGGCGCGAGATGCCGGTGCGCGTAAGGTTTACTTTGCCTCTGCCGCGCCGCCCGTTCGCTACCCCAACGTTTATGGGATTGATATGCCAGCGGCGTCTGAGCTGATCGCCCATGGTCGTACTGAAGAGGAAGTTGGGCAGCTGATCGGTGCCGACCGCATCTTCTATCAGGATCTGGAAGATCTAAAAGACGCCTGCCGCGAAGTAAATCCTGACATGGAAGCCTTCGACTGTTCAGTGTTTGACGGTAACTACGTCACTGGCGACATTGACGATGCGTATTTGGCCGTCTTGGAAGCCAGCCGTAACGATTCAGCAAAAGATCAGAGCGCGGGTGACCACGCGCTGGTCGATATGCATAATCAAGACGACGATCTGGACGATTAAGTGTCACGCTGCCTGCGGTGCCCAAGTGGCCCGCAGGAGAAATGTGTATGTGGTGCAATAATTAGCATTTTGAAATCGCGTTTGGAATAAGGGGCTCTGCCATGCACGAAGATAGCCATCAGGATGAGTGGTCGCTTGAGACGCTCGCTATTCGCGCGGGCCACCACCGCACGTTTGAGCAGGAGCACTCGGAACCCATTTTTCCCACATCAAGCTTTGTGTACGAGAGTGCTGCCGAGGCGGCACGCAAGTTTGGTGGTAAAGAGCCAGGCAATGTTTACTCGCGCTTTACGAACCCTACCGTACATACTTTCGAGCGCCGTCTAGCGGCGCTTGAAGGTGGTGAACGCTGCGTGGCGACTAGCTCTGGCATGTCAGCCATTCTCTCAACGGCGCTGGCACTGCTTTCGGCAGGCGATGAGATTGTGGCGTCTCGTTCGCTATTTGGCTCCACGGTCAGCCTGTTTGATAAGTATCTGGGCAAGTTCGGTATCACAACGCGCTATGTGGAGCTTTCCAACTTGGCCGCGTGGGAAGAGGCGATCAGCCCTAAGACTAAGCTGCTGTTTGCTGAAACGCCTTCAAACCCGCTTTCCGAAGTGGCGGATATCCCTGCGCTGGCGGCGCTCGCCAAGCGTAGCGGTGCACTGCTCGCCATTGATAACTGCTTTTTGACCCCCGCACTGCAAAAGCCTATCGCGCTAGGTGCGGACTTGGTCATTCACTCTGCCACGAAATATCTGGATGGTCAGGGACGCGCAGTAGGCGGAGCCGTGGTAGGCAAGCATGACGTGCTGGAAGAAGTTTTTGGTGTCGTGCGCACCTGTGGACCTTGCATGAGCCCGTTTAATGCGTGGATTTTCACCAAAGGCTTGGAAACCCTCTCACTGCGTATGAAAGCGCACTGTGAAAACGCACTGGCACTGGCGCTCTGGCTAGATCAGCACCCGGCCGTCAACCGCGTCTACTACAGCGGGCTGGAAGCACATCCTCAACATGTGTTAGCGAAACAGCAGCAGCAGGGCTTTGGTGCGGTGCTCGGTTTTGAGGTGAAAGGTGGGCAAGAGGGCGCTTGGCAGGTCATTGATGCCACGCGCATGCTTTCCATTACCGGGAACTTAGGTGATGTAAAAACCGCTATTACTCATCCGGCAACCACCACGCATGGCCGTCTCTCGGACGCACAGAAAGCGGCGGCAGGCATTTCGCCGGGCTTGGTTCGTGTGGCCGTTGGGCTTGAAAGCCAGGAAGATATTCAACGTGACTTGGCACGAGGCCTAGATGTACTAGCTGCCCAGTAAGTAGCATTGGTTTAAGCTAAATAAAAAACCCACCGAGAGGTGGGTTTTTTGTCATCTAAGAAGCTAAGCGTTTTCTGCGTTGGACAGCAGCGCTTACCTGTCTTAGGAGGCGTTGCGGTGCGGCAGTTCAGACTTCGCAATCTGGTCATTGTTGCTGTTTGAGTGATGCGCTTCAGAGCTAGGCTCGATAACGGTGTTTTTAGCAGCATCACCGTTCACACGCGTCAGATCAGCGGGCGTCAGGTTTAAGCTTTCTGTGCTGTGGTTCACAGAAGAGCTGGCATGAACGATTTCATTGAGCTCAGCAGAGCCTTGTTCGGCTAGAGCCGCTGTAGAGGTCAATGTTAGGGCGATAGCGGAAATAAGGGTCAATTTTTTCATGGGTCATACTCTCTATAAATAGTGGATTCGTTTAAAAGCGTTGTGATGTGTCGTGTCAGAACGTGCGCTAATAATAAGCGCGCTAAACAAATAGTAAAATTGATTAAAATTGCTGGGTTTGTTCGATTTTTTAAACTTTCGTCTAAGATGCTAGGCTTGGGACATGTCGTGGAGAATTTGTGAAGAAGCATCAGAATCATTAGCGACATAACCAATGGTTTTTACGAACGATGTATTCTGCTTTTTTCAGCAGAGTTTTTGCCGGTGAAACGGTATGCTCATTACGAAACGAGCGGGCAGACCCTTGCGGGCAGTTTTATACGGGGAATCAAGGATGTTGCGGAACACACGCAGCGGTTGGGGTGTCATTAGTATTCTTTTTCACTGGCTCAGTGCCCTGACGATCATTGGGTTGTTTATTTTGGGCTGGTGGATGACCGGTTTGGGTTATTACGATCCTTGGTATAACCAAGGCCCCTGGGCTCATCGCTCGATAGGTATTTTGTTACTACTGGCGACCGTAGGCCGCTTAATATGGCGTTTTGCACAGCCCACGCCTGCGGGAGAAGGCAGCCGCTTAGAGCAAGCTGCTGCTCACCTGGGCCATATAGCGCTTTATGTACTATTACTGCTTGTGTTGACCAGTGGCTATTTGATTTCCACAGCGAATGGCCGCGGTATTAGCGTGTTTGGATGGTTTGAGATTCCTGCGGTGCTGCACGATCTGCCGAATCAGGCAAGCCTTGCGGGGGAGGTTCATTGGTATAGCGCGATTGCGCTAATGCTGTTGGCGGGTGGTCATGCCCTGGCAGCGTTAGTACATCACTACCGGTATCGTCATACAACGCTGAGTCGGATGGTAAACCCCCGCTATAGCCGAACCAGCCTCTGATTGCTGGGTGACAATTTTTGAACGCTGTCGGGTAAGGTAGAGGCAACGCCGACAGTGCCCATAAAGGAAAGAAAGGAGATGGAAATAATGATGAAGAAAAGCGTAATGGCAGTGGCCGTAGCGGCAGCGGCGATGGTTCCTTTGAGCCAAGCACAGGCAGCGGACTACCAGATTGATACGGAAGGCCAGCACGCCTTCGTTCAATTCAAAATTAACCACCTGGGCTTCTCCTACATCCTGGGCAGCTTTGAAGAGTTCGACGGCCAGTTCTCTTACGATGCTGACGATCTGGACGCTTCTTCTGTCGAAATGGAAGTTCAAATTGATAGTCTGACCAGTAATCATGCTGAGCGTGACCGTCACATCTTGAGTGGTGACTTCCTGAATGCCAGCGAATTCCCCACGGCGACGTTTACTTCTACCGGTTTTGAATCTACCGGCGACAATGAAGGCGTTGTGACCGGTGAGCTAACGCTGCATGGTCAGACTCAAGAGATCGAAATGCCGGTAACGCTGATGGGGGAAGGTGAAGATCCCTGGGGCAATTACCGTGCAGGTTTTGAAGGCAGCACGATGCTTACCCTCGGCGATTTCGGTATTAACATGAGCGATTTCCCGGAAGTTATGCACGAAGTTGAGCTGTACGTGACGTTTGAAGGTATTCGCCAGTAAGCGATACGGTTTAAAAACGCCGCCACCCTAACGGGTGGTGGCGTTTTTTGCGTTTAGTATTCCTACATTTATGACGCTAAGGAGTCAGTTTTTGGCAGCTGTCATGCAACAACGCGAGTTGGCGATAACCCTATGGCGGCAAACGTGGCCGATGGCCATTGGCGTACTGGCGCTATTGGGTTTTCAGCTTGTGGACAGTGCGTTTATCGCACGTTTAGGCACTGCGCCGCTGGCGGCTCAGTCGTTTACCTTTCCTCTGTCGTTTTTGATCATTGGTATACAGGTGGGAATGGGCATTGCCATCGCCGCGCTGATTTCCAGAGCATTAGGAGCAGGAGAGCAGGCGAGGGCCAAGCGGCTCTCCAGTCTGGTGCTGATTGCTGGTGGGGCGGTGATTGCCGTACTGGCAGTGGCGTTATGGCTGCTTCAGGTGCCGCTCTTTCAGCTGCTGGGGGCGGACGAAACGGCGCTGACGTATATTCGTGCCTACTGGGGGCCTCAGCTATTTTCTGCCTGGTTAGGGGCGCTGCTTTACTTTATGTATAGCGTTTTTCGTGCTCACGGTGATACACGCATGCCCGGCAAGATGATGGTGCTCAGTAGCCTGATCAACCTAGCGCTCGATCCGCTGTTTATTTTTGGTGTAGGTGGCTGGGAAGGTTGGGGGCTTCCGGGGGCAGCGTGGGCGACTGCCGTGGCGTTTTCCGTTGGGCTGTTGCTAACAGGGGCTAAATTGCGGCGCTGTCAGTGGGCGACTATGGATGATATTGGGCAAGAAGCTGTGCGCTCATGGCGGCCTTTTACAGGCATTGCCGCTCGCGCGATGGGCAGCCAGTTAATGCCGCCGCTGGCGGCAATGCTTGCCATTGCCGCAGTGGCGGGCTTAGGCGACACCCAAGTAGCGGCGTGGGGGTTAGCGAGTCGCCTTGAGACGCTATCGCTGATGGTGATTCTTGCCATGACCATGTCACTACCCCCTTGGCTGGGGCGCTGTTATGGCGCGGGGGATTGGGGGCAAATTCAGCAGCTTATGCGCCTAGCATTAAAAGTGGCCGTGATTTGGCAGCTAAGCCTTGGCGTGCTGCTGGCGTTAGCGTCGCCGTGGGTGGCCATGGCCTTGGCGGGCAATCCAGAGGTGCAGAGTGAACTTGCTCTGCTGATTCGCTTTATGCTGCCAAGCTACGCAGCACTTGGTGTCTGTATGCTGGTCGTATCGGCGGGTAATGCGCTGGGGTGGCCGCTTAGGGCAATGCTGCTTTCCAGTGCGCGGCTGTTTATCTGCTACTTGCCCTGTTTATGGCTAGGGGCAGAGCTATTTGGCTGGACGGGCCTCGCTGCTGGTGCAGCTATCGGCAACCTACTGGCCGGGCTAACGGCGTGGGTCTTGCTGAAGCGTATCCTCTCCCGCCCGCATCGGCAGGCGGGAGCGTCAGGCTAGCTTAGCGTTTATGGGGGGCTTCTTGGAACGAGAAGTACGTAAACAGCAGGGCCATGGCTAAGTAGCCCATCACAAATTCCGGCGCGGCGTTAAAAGCGAGTTTGGGCGCATGCATTAAGCCGACAAACGAGAAGCCTGCGGCTATCACAGCAAACGCGGCTGCTCGTCGGAATTGGTGATCAATCACAGACACTGTCATGGCACCCAAGAAAATGGCCATAAACATAGCGCCTTGCCCCATCACCACAATTGCGCTGGAGATATCGCTCACAACTTCGCCTGCACCCCGGTTAAAGCGCGTCATTACATAGTTGGCAAAGTAGGGCAGCATTGCCAGGGCAATGGCGGGGTAGTAGCGGGTATCGTTAGCTTGGAACGCCGTGGCAATCATCGACATGCCCACAAATACCAGAATGGGGGCAACGACGGAGACCGGAATAATGGCGGCCAGGGCGGCAATCAGCCCAAACATGGTGGCCAGTGCATAGACGGCACCGTTGAGCAGGCTGTAACCGCGACCCGCGCCCATCCATTTCGCGCCCACCGTAGCGATATAAACCGTCGTTGGGAATACGCCACCAAATAGCGCGCCGATCATGGTGCCTACTCCGTCTACCGCTTGGCATTCACGCACGTCGTATTTGTCCCCTGCGGCTTCCATTGCCTCGACATTGTTCATAGTTTCGATGGCGTTATAGAGAGTAATCGGTAGCACGACGGTGAGCACGGCCAGCATACCGGTAAACAGCAGGCCTAGCCCTTCAAACCAGGCGAGGTTAGGTAGCAGCGGGTAAAAGCCCAAATGAGTGAAGGCATCGCTGAATCGCTCGCTACCCGCATCGCCAATCAGATAGGCCATGGCGGTGCCAACGACAATGGCAAACAGTGAGGTAGGCAGCTTGAAGGGCATGCTAACCCGGGCAACCAAACCGACAATAATAATACCCAGTACCAACAAGCCGATGACGGGCATTTCCAGCGTTTTGAACAGCATTTCACCGGCAATAAACGTCAGCGCTACGCCCGCGACTGCCCCCAACATGGCGGCACGGGGGAGGTGATATTGCACCCAGCGGCCAATCACGCTAATCACGGCTTCAATAGCACCGCTGATAAAGCAGGCGGCCACGGCTACTTTCCAGGCCAGTTCCGCGTCTCCAGTCAGCTGTTTGGCAGGGAGTAATACGCCGAAGAGGAAAACAAACATCACCGGGGTAGAGATGCCGTAAGAGAGTGCGGTGACGTCGCTACGGTTCTCTTTGCGAGCAAGTCTTGCGGCACTCCAAGCGTAATAAAAATTGCCTACCATCACCGCAACTGCGGCGCCGGGGAGCACTTGGCCGTAAACAATTGAGGTGGGGAACCCCATGCCTAACATCGTAATCGCGATGATAACGAAGTTGGCAATATTGTTTTGAAAGAGCGCGAAGAAGGCGTCGGTATCTTCTTTTTTGTACCACGGGTAGTGAGTGTTGGCAGCCGCCATGTTAGGCCTCTTGGTTATCGTGTGTTGTATACAAGGCAGCGCTGAGTGTGCCGAAGATTTGACTAATCGGTCAAGCGTTGCTTTGCAACGAGCGCCGCACGGGCGCCCCAGGCTCTGGCGGCGAACGCGCAATTGTACACAACATTTGCCAAGGGGTTGATAATCTTATGGCTTTTCGAAATAGCCAGTTGTTACCAACAAAAACGCCCAGGCGCTTGGCCTGGGCGTGGATAGCGTATGCTGTTGGTTAGTCGTTAACCGCAGCAATGGCTTTGGCGAGGTAGGGCAGATTTTCATGGGAGAAGCCTGCTACGTTCGCGCGGCCAGAGCGCACCATATAGATGCCGAACTCGTCGCGCAGACGATCTACCTGTTCCGGCGTGAGGCCGGTGTAAGAGAACATGCCGCGCTGCTCGGCAACGCAAGCGTACTTCTCATCCAGGCCGTAAGGCTTCAGGGCTTCGACGAAGTCACGACGCAGCGTGTTGATCCGGTCACGCATTTCGGTCAGCTCTTCGCGCCACATGGCAGAAAGCTCTGCATCATGCAAAATCTCGCTGACAATCGCACCGCCGTGGGCTGGCGGGTTAGAGTAGTTTTCACGGGCCACAATAGCCACCTGGGAGGGAACGTTCTCCATCTGCTCGGCGGCTTTAGCGACCAGAATCAAGCAGCCCGTGCGCTCACAGTAAATACCAAAGTTCTTGGAGCAGGAACTGGGGATGATCACTTCATCCAGGTTCTTAGCTAGCAGGCGAACGCCATAGGCGTCTTCATCAAGGCCTTCACCGAAACCTTGGTAAGCGAAGTCGACGAGTGGCAACAACTGGCGCTCTTTCAGTACCGCCAGCACTTCTTGCCATTGCTGCTGAGAAAGATCAAAACCGGTCGGGTTGTGGCAGCAGGCATGCAATACCACTACATCGCCTTCGGGGATCTTTTTCAGCGCGGCCAACATACCATCAAAATCTAAACGGTTGTCGGCATCTACATAGGGGTACTTATGCAGTTCAATGCCTGCAGCGGTGAAAATACCGTGGTGGTTCGGCCAAGTGGGGTCGCTGACCCAAATGCCTTTACCTGGCAGTTGGCTGGCAATAAAGTCGGCTGCCAGACGTAAGGCACCGGTGCCGCCAGGGGACTGGGTAGCGCTGGCGCGGTTGGCTTTTAGCACTGCAGAGTCAGCGCCTAATACCATCGGCAGAACGACATCGCCATAAGCGGGTGCACCGTGGGAGCCAATGTAGGTTTTGGTGGTTTCATTCTTGAGCAGGCGAGCTTCTGCTTCCTTGACGGCCCGCATGACCGGCGTGTTGCCAGCGGCGTCGCGGTATACACCAACACCAAGGTCCACTTTCTGCGGGTTGGTATCTTTTTTGAAAGCTTCGATCAGCCCGAGAATGGCATCTCCAGGGACTCGCTCAATTTGCTCAAACATTTATTCGGCTACCTCGTCGGTTCTGGCGGCAAGAATGAAGTCATTAAGATGCAGGCCGTTTATTTTATGGGACCACCACGTCACCGTGGTTTTGCCCCATTCGGTCACCAATACTGGGTGATGGCCAGCCTGCTCTGCGACATCACCAACACGCTGGCTAAACGCTAGCGCATCAGCAAAATTACGAAACGTAAATTGTCTCGTCAGCTTCATGATGCCATCGTGCTCGATAATCTGCCACTCTGGAAGCGCCTTAAGATGCGCTTGGCATACGTCATAAGAGAGCGGTATAGCGCTACCACTGCAGGGTTCGCACTGCGACTGAGCAAGAGATGTCATGGTGTTAGCCTCCAAGGTTGACTCATCTATCAGGGTAGAAGGCAGACACAATCACGACCAACATCCTTTGCACTATATAACGCTCGATCGGCCCGTTCGATCAGGCTCACCAGTGGCTCTCCGCAACGATATTCAGCCACACCAATGCTGAGTGTGATGTTACCCTGGCCAATGCCAAAATCGTAGTCTGCAATGGTGTGGCGTAAACGGTCGGCAAGCTTATGGCATTGCTGCAGCGAGGTAAGCGGCAGCACTACCATAAACTCTTCACCCCCTAGCCTTGCCACCATATCTTCACAGCGAAGCAGTGACTGCGTCACATCGGCTAGCTGTGGCAGAACGCTATCACCTTGTAGATGACCCCAGCGGTCGTTGAGCCGTTTGAAGTGGTCGATATCGATCATCATGATCGAAAGCGGCGTACCGTGGCGTGTGCTCAGCGATGTGAGGTGGGTTAATTGCCCCATCAGTTTGCGCCGATTAGGTAGGCCGGTCAGCGGGTCGGTATCGCTTAGTTTGCGCAAGCGAAGCTCTTCCAGCACTTGGTCAGTAATATCCAGCATAATGCCGTTCCAGCGTACCCCCGACTCCATTGGCTCGGGGTTAGCGCTAACGGCGATCCAGTGCGGTTTTGCTTTAGGAAAGGGCAGCCTGAAACGCGTATTTAACGGCAGCATCCAGCGCGCGTAGCGCTCAATGGCTGACATCACCTTAGGGTGATCATTACCTGTCAACTGTTCGATTAGTTTGGCTTGCATTGGTCGCTAGCTGCTGTCTGTCAACATAAGCAAGCGCCATGCCGCCGCCCTCTAGGTAAGGGAAGTGCATATGGCCGCTATGGGAGCGATAGAATTGAAAAAGCACCCCAGGGATATGTGGAACTAAGGTATCAGCACTTTGAGGAATGGCTACAGGAGGTACAGGTGCATCATTCACGGGCATGCGTGAATCTCCAATTTTATGCCTGTTGTAATTTAGCCGTGAAGATTAGCGGTAAAATCGTAAACAATATGTAAGCTTTTGCTGACAATTCATCTTTTTTTAATATTTTTTGGTAATTAAAAATTGCTTATCTATTCCATTTTTGTTGTTTTGCCGTAAAAATAACAAAAGTTGGGGCGGAGTATGCTTTTTATTCTTTTTTGAAATATTAAAAAATATTTTAATTCTATTTGGTGGTCGCTTTGGTTACGCAGAAATTACATACGGGCGCCGTTACGGCAACAGCATCTGAAGCGACGCCGCGTTCCCAGGGGCGCGTTAGCTTGGTAGGGGCTGGCCCAGGAGACCCTGATTTATTAACGTTAAAGGCTTACAAACGACTTTTGAGTGCGGAAGTCGTGTTGTATGACCGCTTGGTTAGCGATGAAATTTTGGCACTGTTACCCGCAGAGACCGCGCGCTACTACGTGGGCAAAGCGCGCTCCTCCCATAGCGTCCCGCAGGAGGATATCAATCAATCGCTGGTAGAGTGGGCTAGGCAAGGAAAGCAGGTGGTACGCCTGAAAGGCGGTGATCCATTTATTTTTGGGCGCGGTGGTGAAGAGCTTGAGACGCTGGTCGCCGCTAATGTGCCCGTTGAGGTAGTGCCTGGCATTACCGCCGCTTCCGGATGTGCAGCTTATGCGGGCATTCCGTTGACGCATCGCGACCATGCGCAGTCGGTGCGGTTTGTGACCGGGCATCTTCAGCATGGCGAATTTACCCTAGATTGGCCCACCTTAGCTCAGCCTGCCCAAACGCTGGCGTTTTATATGGGGTTGAGCAATCTCACGTTGATCTGTCAGGAGCTGATTGCTCATGGGTTAAACCCAGCAACACCTCTTGCACTGATCGAGCAAGGCACTACACAACAGCAACGAACCCACATAGGCACACTACAGCATTTGCCGGATGGCTTTTTAGCAGGTGACATTAAGCCACCCACGCTGTTAATAATTGGTAGCGTGGTATCGCTGCACCGGACGCTTTCATGGTTTGAGACCGATAGCGGAACAGCAGTTGGTTTTTCAGAGGGTAAGCATGCACGTTTAACAGATGGTTGAGCGTTTTGAGAGCCAAGCCGGGTGGCGTTATGTAATTGTCTGTGTATGCTAGTAAAGAACACTTTTAAAAAACGATCATTCACTTATCGTGCTACTTGCCACTAACGCTGCTAACGCCAGCAGCCAAGCAAAAAGAGGGACGCAGCATGTCAGAAGAAAACCGTTCAGATCAGTACACGCCAGGCCACAAGCCGGATATGAAAACGCTGTTTAAGGATAACCGGGTCAAAGGTATTGCCGGTATTGCAGCCATTGCGGTGATCTGGGCCATTATGGCGCAATCCAATTCAGGCACCCACCAGGAGCGTGTAGAGGCGCTCGAAGGGCAGCTCGCCAGCGTTGAGCAAGAGAATACTGAGCTCAGCCAGCGCCTGTCGGAAGTAGAGCAGGCCGAAGCTGATTTGACCGCCATGCGCGATGAAATGGCGTCTTTAGAGCAGCAGCAAGCAGAGGCAACTGCCAGCCTTGAGTCTGCTCAGGGAGATGTCAGCAGCGTACAGTCTCGTCTTGAAGAGTTAGAAAGCCAGCGTGAAACGCTGCAGCAGGAAGTCACTGCTTTGGAAGAGCAGCTTGCCAGCACCGAAGGCGAGTTGCAGTCGCTTCGTGAAGAGCGTGAGCAAGTGGTAAGTGAGCGCGATGAGGCGGAGGCGTCGCTTCAGCAGGTTGAAGAAGCTCGTCAAAGTGCCGAGGACGCTCGTCAGCAGGCAGAGTCTGCTCGTCAGGAAGCTGAAGAGCAGCGTCAGCAAGCTGTTGAAGAGCTAGGCGCCGCTGAAACCAAGCTAAGCGATCTTGAAACCCAAGTGACGGATCCAATGAGCGCTTAGCGACGCTTGAAGAGGAAATTGCTGCCCAGGAGAGCGAGCTGCAAACCCTGCAGGATGAGCGCGATAACGTGGTGGAAGAGCGTGACTCGCTGCAATCAGAAGTGGACTCTTTAACTCAGCTGCGCGAAGAAGAACAGCAAAGACTAGAGCAGGTTCGCACTGAAATGGACGACCTGATGGTGGCACTGGATATCGGTCGCGATGAAGTGGCTAAGGTCGAGAGCGATATCGAGAGCCGTGAAGAGCAGCTGGCACGTTTAGAAACACAGTTGAGCGAGTGGCGCGATGAACTCTCTACGCTGGATGAGCGTTTAAACGTAGAAGATGCTGCCTCTGGTGAGGTGCCCAGCCTAACGGGTGAACAGCAAAACCAACAAGATCAGCAAAATCAGGAAGGCCAGGACGAAGGCCAGGACCAAGAAGATAGCGCTGGTGATGACAGCAATGCAGAGAGGGAAGATGACCAAGCGGCTGAAGAGAGCCAGCAAAGCAGCAACTAAGCACGGCGCCGTGGCTTCCGGGAGTTGATAACTCCTTTAGCGGATGTGGGGTTTCCCACATCCGCTTTTGTTTGTTGGTTTAGAAATAGACCGCTGAGGAGTATCATTCACGCCATGTTCACGATAAACAAACAACGGGAGTGCCATTGATGGATGGTGTAAAACATATTGTGGCAGTGGCATCCGGCAAAGGTGGCGTTGGTAAATCCACCGTGACCGTCAATTTAGCGCTGGCTCTGTCTGCACAGGGCTATCGTGTAGGCGTTTTGGATGCAGATATTTATGGCCCCAGCCAGGCACAAATGCTGGGTGTAGAAGAGGGTGTGCGTCCTCAGGCGGCGGCAGATAATAAGTTTCTGCCGTTGGAAGCCCACGGTATTCAGGCCATGTCGATGGCGTTTATGGTTAACACGCGGGATGCCATGGTATGGCGTGGCCCGATGGTAGTGGGTGCGTTTCAACAAATGCTGACCCAAACTCAGTGGGATAACCTGGATTTTCTGCTGATCGATATGCCGCCGGGCACGGGTGACATCCAGCTAACGCTGGCGCAGAAAGTGCCGGTATCTGGTGCTGTGATCGTCACGCCACCGCAAGACATCGCGCTATTGGATGCCCGTAAAGGCATCGAAATGTTCCGCAAAGTGAACGTGCCTGTGCTGGGCGTGGTGGAGAACATGAGCCTGTACCACTGCGAGAAGTGCGGCCATGAAGCCGCGATTTTTGGCACTGGCGGTGGCGACCGTATTGCGGAGGAGTACGACACTACCGTGTTGGGACGTTTGCCGCTGACCCTGTCGATTCGCGAGCTGGCAGATTCTGGACGCCCAAGCGTGGTTTCCGCGCCAGGCAGGGCCGTTAGCCGTACCTTTGCCGAGATTGCCAGCCAAGTAGCGCAGTCCGGCAGAGCTAGCCAAAGCGGCGGCCCTACGATTTCTTTTAGCGAGTGATGAAGTAACCGATGAGCATTAAATCAGACAAGTGGATTCGCCGAATGGCGCAGAGCGATGCCATGATCGAGCCTTTCGAGGCAGAGCAGGTGCGCTATGTGAACGATCAGCGGGTGATCTCCTATGGTACTTCCAGCTATGGCTATGATGTACGCTGCGCCGATGAGTTTAAGGTATTTACCAACATTCACTCGGCGATTGTTGACCCTAAAGCCTTCGACGACAAAAGCTTTGTCGATGTGAAGGGCGATGTTTGCATCATTCCGCCAAACTCTTTTGCGCTGGCGCGGACGGTGGAGTATTTCCGCATCCCGCGTAATGTGCTGACCATTTGTCTGGGCAAATCCACCTACGCGCGCTGTGGCATCATCGTCAACGTGACGCCGCTGGAGCCTGAGTGGGAAGGGCACGTGACGCTGGAATTCTCCAACACCACCAACCTGCCCGCGAAGATCTATGCCCATGAAGGCGTCGCCCAGATGCTCTTCCTGGAGTCGGATGAGGTGTGTGAAACCTCTTATAAAGATAGGGGTGGTAAGTACATGGGCCAACGTGGCGTGACGTTGCCGCGTACCTAATACGCCTTCTGTGCTACTAAAAAAGCCTTGCCGCATCACTGCGGCAAGGCTTTTTTTTAACGGAGGCTCTGAGAGATTAGGCGTCGTCGATCTCTTCATCCAGCTCTTCAGCGGCATCCGCATGGGAGAGGCGCATGCCGTACGGCGGAAGCGGGTGGCCGTCCATGGTGGCACCCTCTGCGTTGTACTGCAGGCGTCCTTCCAGGAACCACTGCACCGCAATCGGGAAGATCAGGTGCTCGCGCGCGTGGACTTTCTCCTTTAGCGTCTCCACCGTGTCATCTGAGCTAACCTGCAGCTCCGCTTGCAGCACAACGGGGCCGCCATCGAGTTCTTCAGTGACAGAGTGTACGCTGCAGCCGTGGTGCGAGGCGCCATCAGCTAATGCACGTGCATGGGTGTTCAAGCCCTGGTAAGCCGGCAGCAGTGAGGGGTGAATATTAAGCATCCGCCCCAAGAAACGCTGTACAAAACGCGGTGTTAGAATGCGCATAAAGCCCGCTAGAACGATAACGTCTGGCTCGTGGCGTTCTATCACCTTGATCAGCGCGCCATCGTAAGCATCGCGGCTATCGTATTCACGATGGGGAAGTACTACCGCTTCGATGCCTGCTTCATGGGCACGTTTCAAGCCATAGGCATCGGGCTCGTTGGAGATCACTGCAACGATCTCACCGCCCAAGCGGTCATGCCGCTGAGCATCAATGAGCGCCTGTAGATTACTGCCACTGCCAGAGATCAGTACCACCACGCGGCGTGCGCCCACAGGATCAGGCGTCATGCCGTTTAGGGTGTCGCTGCTGTAGTCGGTGCTGCTCATGCGTTGTGGCTCGCTTGGGTGTGGTCGAGTACGACCGCCTCGTCCTGGCGCTGAATAATCTGACCGATTTGATAAACGGTCTCGCCCTGGGCCTCAAGGTGCGCCTTAGCGTTCGCTGCCTGCTCTGCGGGCACCACGATGACCATACCAATACCGCAGTTCAGCACGCGGTGCATTTCGGTTTCGTTGACGTTGCCTTTGGCCTGCAGCCAGTTAAACACTTCAGGGCGCTGCCAGCTGGTGAGGTCAATGTGTGCTGCCAGGGTGTCTGGTAGAACGCGGGGGATATTTTCCAGCAGGCCGCCGCCAGTAATGTCCGAAAGGGCATGTACGGGAATGTCGGTGCCGCGCATCATGGAGAGCAGTGATTTTACATAGATGCGCGTAGGGGCCATCAAGGCATCGCCTAGTGGCTTGCCGTCAACGGTTTCTTCCAGGGAAGCATTGCTGACTTCTAGAATTTTACGAATCAGCGAGTAGCCGTTGGAGTGGGGGCCAGAGGAGGCCAGACCGAGCAGCACATCGCCTTCAGCGACTTTGCTGCCATCCAAAATCTCAGACTTCTCGACAACGCCTACGCAGAAGCCAGCCAGATCGTAATCGCTGCCTTCGTACATGCCGGGCATTTCTGCGGTTTCACCACCTACCAGTGCGCAGCCTGCTAGCTCGCAGCCAGCGCCAATACCGGTCACTACGTCGGCAGCAATATCCACATCCAGTTTGCCCGTGGCATAGTAGTCCAGGAAAAGTAGCGGCTCGGCACCCGCCACGATCAAGTCATCACACACATGGCTACCAGGTCGATGCCGATAGTGTCATGCTTGCCAAGATCCATTGCCAGACGCAGTTTAGTGCCCACCCCGTCTGTGCCTGAGACGAGTACCGGCTGTTTATAACCCGCGGGCAGCTCGCACAGTGCGCCGAAACCGCCAAGGCCACCCATCACTTCAGGGCGTGATGTGCGCTTGGCAACGTGCTTGATACGATCAACAAGGGCGTTGCCGGCATCAATATCGACGCCTGCGTCTTTGTAGCTGAGAGAGGGAGTAGCCTGGGAGGGAGAGGTCTCGGTCATGACAGGTCCTGTGAAGCCTATGCAAAGCTGCAATGCGATTGTGCTGGCAAGTAGCCAGTGCCGGAGCAATAACGGGGTGCGATTGTATCACTCAGCGACGTAAGTCGCATCGATGTGACGCGTTATCAGGTGCGCTGCGAGCAACTTTTGTTACTATTCAAGCATTACCGCTGACCGTATATCCAGGAAGGAGCGTGGAATGAGAAACTCAAGGTGGGGAATTGCGCTACTTGTCGCGCTGGTTGGCACGGTTTACTTTCTCGATGCAGTACTGATGCCCTTTATTGCTGGGTTGATATTGGCGTACTTGGCCGACCCATTGACCAATTATTTCCAACGCCTGGGAATGAAGCGTACTTGGGCAGTCAGCAGCGTGTTTTTAGTCCTGATGATTGTTCTGGCGCTGAGCTTACTTATTCTTATTCCGCTGGTGGTGCAACAGATTAAGCAACTGGGCGAAGCGCTCCCGGGCGTGCTTAACTGGATTGAAGGCGTATTGGCTCCACAGGTGCAAGAGTGGACGGGCTATGACCTCGCCTCCGAGCTGAGCAATGTACGTGAAACGCTGGTTGAAAACTGGCGTGATGCGGGTAGTTACGTTGCCCAGGCGTTAGGCCAGATTGGCCGCTCGGGTATGGCGTTTGTCTCTTGGGTCACCTATGTAGCGCTGATTCCTGTGGTGACGTTTTATTTGCTGCTGGATTGGGAGCGCATGCTTAACAATATGGCGAATCTAGTACCTCGCCAGTGGGTGGACGATACGTTTCGCTTGGCACGTCGCTGTGATGAGGTATTAGCCTCGTTTTTACGCGGTCAACTGCTGGTCATGCTTTGCTTGGGTATTATCTACGCAGTGGGTTTAACCCTGCTGGGGCTTAACTTTGGCCTGCTGATTGGCGTGCTCTCTGGGCTATTGAGCATCGTGCCGTTGTTAGGTTTTATCGTCGGGCTAGTAATTGCTCTGGTGGTGGCACTGTTTCAGTTTGATACGTGGTGGGCGCTACTAGGCGTCATTGCCGTGTTTGGTCTGGGGCAAGTGGCTGAAAGCGTGGTGCTGCAGCCGAAGCTATTAGGCGATAAGATTGGCCTGCATCCGGTAGCAGTTATTTTTGCCGTACTGGCGGGTGGGGGATCTCTTTGGTTTAACTGGGGTGTTGTTAGCGCTTCCGGCGGCGGCGGTGATTATGGTGCTGCTGCGAGAAGTAAAAGATCGTTATAAAAATAGTGCGCTGTATGATGCACGGTCAGAACCATTAGAACAGCAAACACAGCATGATGAGCTGGGTCGCGACGACAAAAGGGAGTCATCATGAGCCGAGTACCGGCACAGCTACCGCTTGGGGTAGGGCTGCGCGACGATGCTACGTTTAATAATTACTACGCATCCAGTGCCAATGCTTCGTTGGTAGACCACTTAAGCCATCAGCTAATGCCTGGCTCAGAGCCGTTTCTTTATCTATGGGGCGCGCCGGGCAGTGGCCGTAGCCATCTTTTGCAAGCGGCCTGCCATGCGGCCTCTGATCAAGACAAACGAGCGCTCTATTTACCTCTGGCTGATTTAGGTCATTTCCCCCCGCTGATGCTAGAGGATATTGAGCGTCTTGATTTAGTCGCGATTGATGACCTTGAGTATGTGATAGGCCTTAAGCGCTGGGGGGAAGCGCTATTTCACGCGTTTAATCGCTTACGGGATGCGGGCAAAGCATTACTGATTGCCGCCAATAAGCCTCCACGCCACTTGGAAGTAGCCCTACCGGATTTGGCATCGCGTCTTGCCTGGGGGGTAACGTTTCATCTACATCCTATGGATGATAGTGATCGCTTGGCCGCCTTAAAGCTGCGTGCGAATGTCCGCGGGATGCAACTACCGGATGACGTTGGACGCTACATTATGCATCGTGGCCCAAGGGAGCTAGGGGAGCTGTGTCGAGCGTTGGAAACGTTGGATCAAGCGTCACTCTCTGCGAAACGCAAACTCACCATTCCTTTCGTGAAATCCGCGCTTAATTGGTAAAACGCCCCTGCCAGAGAACTGGCAAGGGCGTCATCTAGCCGCTTTTAAGTTGCTGAATCGCTTTCGCGATCAGTTCAACATTAGGCAGTTTTGCTCATTTTGCTGGCAGTAGCTTGTGCCTGCTTAACGTTATCTTCCGTCAGCTTTTGGCTCTTCTGCAAGAAGTCCTGCTGCAGTGATACCACTTTGTCTGCATCACCTTTGACGCGCTCAGCCAACTCTTTGGCTACTTTCTGCTGGCCTTCCATGTAGCTGCGCAGGCCCTCAGCGTCTTTAACGCTCATCAGCTGGCGCATTTGTGCAATGCCGGTATCAACATAGGCTTTGTTAGCGTCTAGCTGAGCGTTTAGCAGTTTTTCAGAATAGTCGATGCTGAGGCTCATGTAGGCACGTGCCGGAGCCATAAACAGGTTATCGAACTGCTGAGTCATTTCATTGGTGTTAAAGGTACGCATAATCAACACTCCTGTGCCATTGCTAAGGTCTGTGGGCTGCTAAGCTAAACCCAAGACGATTCGTTTATCAGCGACGGCGAGCTAAGGAATGCACCGTTACTGATCTGGGTTATCTTGCATTGCAGCATAGCAAGCGGTTTTGTGCAGTGCAACAATTTGGGCAAAATAAACCTTGAAAACGCGCCCAGCCAGCTTGGTGGTTTACCAAACCGGGCGGGGTGGCTAGGCTGAAGCGTAGAGAGAATCGTTATCAATGGAGTGGTGTTAGTTCAAATGCTGCTGATGACTTAACAGGAGTGTGGAATGGATACGCGTATTGAACGAGATAGCATGGGAGAGCTTGAGGTACCGGCAAAGGCGCTTTACGGTGCCCAAACCCAGCGTGCCATTAATAATTTTCCCGTCTCAGGCACGCCCATGCCGGTGGCATTTGTGCATGCCGTGGCACGCATTAAGCTAGCGGCTGCTCGTAGCAATCACCAGCTAGGTCTATTAGATGCCGAGCGCGCGCAGGCTATCGAAAAAGCCGCACAAGCGGTGATTGATGGCCAGCATGACGACCATTTCCCCATTGACGTTTTCCAGACTGGCTCGGGCACCTCCACCAATATGAACGTGAATGAGGTGCTGGCGACGTTGGCTAGCCGTGAGGGGTCGAGGTGGCGCGCAACGATCACGTTAATATGGGCCAATCCAGTAACGATGGGATCCCGACGGCGCTCCATCTCTCCGCCGCTATCGCCGTGAATGAGTCACTGAGGCCTGCATTAGTCGCGCTACAAGCGACCATTGATCGCCGTGCTGACGAACTCAGCCATGTCGTTAAAACCGGGCGTACCCATTTGATGGACGCTATGCCTTTGCGGATGGATCAAGAGTTAGGGGCGTGGTCTAGCCAGGTGGGGCAAGCCATTGAGCGCTTTGACAGTGCGATGGTGCGGTTATGCCGCCTTGCCCAGGGTGGTACTGCAGTGGGTACGGGGATTAACGCGCCAGAGGGCTTTGCTGACTTAATGGCGAAAGAACTGAGCCAACAAACGGGTCTCTCTTTTGTTCCTAACGATAGCTTTTTTGCCAGCTTGGCTTCGCAAGACGCTGCGGTGGAATTATCCGGCCAGCTGAAAGGCTTCGCCTGCGTGGTGATGAAGATCGCCAACGACCTACGCTGGATGAACTCGGGGCCGCTGGCCGGGCTGGGTGAAATTGAGCTTGAAGCGCTGCAGCCGGGTAGCTCTATTATGCCGGGCAAAGTCAACCCGGTGATTCCCGAGTCGGCGGCACAGGCGGCGGCGCAGGTGATGGGGTTAGATACGGCGATCACAGTGGCGGGGCGGAGGGGGAATTTCCAGCTTAACGTTATGCTGCCGCTGGTGGCGTCTAATCTGCTCACGTCAATTACTCTGATGAGTAATACCGCCAAGCTGTTGGCTGAGCGTGCTATCGCAACTTTCAAAGTGCGTGAAGATAACCTGCAGGTGCCGCTGGCGCGTAACCCGATTTTGGTGACCGCGCTGAACAGTGTGATTGGCTACAACGCGGCCGCCGCGATTGCTAAAAAGGCATATCAAGCAGGACGGCCGATTATCGATGTCGCGGAAGAGGAGACTGACCTGGACCGCGCCACCCTAGAGCGCCTGCTTGATCCCACCGTATTAACGCAAGGCGGTGTGCCCGAGTAACCTATTCCATCCTACGCCTAGCGATTGGGTAAAACGGTTAAGTTTGCTGCGTCTCCGTTTTGCCCTTTTCAATGGTTTCGCTGGCTTCCTGGCGCTCTTCTTGACTGGCTTTTGGTGTTTCATGCTCGTTCTGGCGAGTAGGGCGATAGCAGAGTGTGGCCAGAATAGGGAAATGGTCAGACCCAAAGGCATCCAAGCGCTGCATGCTGTCCAGCGTAAAGTGCTCACTGACAAAGACGTGATCTAACGGCCAGCGCAGGACCGGGTAGTTAGCGTGAAACGTGCTGAACATGCCCCGGCCACGACGAGGGTCAAGCATGCCGCTGATGCGGCAGAAGCGTCGGGTGGTGCGCGACCAAGCAACATCGTTTAGATCGCCTGCGACCAGAGTGGCAGAAGGGTGGCGATGAATTTCCTTACCAACTAACAGTAGTTCAGCATCGCGCCAGAGCGACTTCTCACTTTCACTGGGTGCTGGCGGACGCGGGTGAAGAGCGTATAGGCGGATTCTGTCGCCGCTTTCCAGCGTGACATAGGTATGGATAGAGGGAATGTCATCCTGAATCAGCCACTTTACCTCGGTCTCGCTGAGGGTTAGTCGCGAAGACATATGCATGCCGTAAAGATTATCGAGCGGAATTTTGACGCTATTAGGCCACTTATCCTCTAACGCTTGATCCAGTTGATCCTGCCACCACTGGTCCGACTCCAGCGTTAGCACAATATCGGGCTGGTATTGCTCAATCATACTGAGCAATTTATCCGCCTTGCGATTCGGAGTAAGCACATTGGCGATCAGCAGGGTGATTTTTTGATTGCTTGGCGCCTCATGGGTCGATTTCACTTGAACGGGCCAGAGACGCGTCCAAGGGATGATGTAACGCAGCTGTATCAGCAGGGTAAGCAGCGATAAGCCTGTCGATGCCATTCGCCATTTACCTGGCTCCAGCAGCATCCAGCTTGCTAGCGCACATACCCCAGCGAGTCAGGCAATCTGCAGGCGGGGAAACTCAAAACTGCGTATCCACCACCAGCGCAATTTTTTTCGAGCAATTAACGTGGGAAGTAGCAGTAAAGCGGCGATGCATCCTAGCAAAGGCCCTAGCAAAACTTACCTCCTTATTTCACGGGCGATCAGTATTAATCTATGTCCAGCTTAGTCCTTAGGTTTGATAAGTGTCGACATTATTCATAGAAACAGCGATAAGGTACTCGTTGGTAAGGGTGTGAAGAATAAAAACTACTTGCAATTCAGCTATGAAGCCGTAGAATACGCATCCGTTGCACAGCAGGACCATAGCTCAGTTGGTTAGAGCGCCAGTTTTATGAGTGCAAATATTTTCTAGGACCATAGCTCAGTTGGTTAGAGCGCCACGTTGACATCGTGGAGGTCGGCGGTTCAAATCCGCCTGGTCCTACCATATTTCAAAAGCCTCGCTCAATGAGCGGGGCTTTTTTGTGCGTGCGCGCCTGGCTTGCCCGGCCTTGAATCAAAGAAAGTGGGGCAGGTCTGTCTGGCGCATGAATGTGGCGACCAGTTACTCGATGCCAACTTGGTCTTCTTGACTAAAGCGCGCATGTTGCGGGCTGTCGATATCCAGAACACCCCAGACAAAGCCATCTGTCACGATAGGTACCACCAGTTCAGAGTTCGAGTTTGCATCACAGGCGATATGATCAGCAACGGCGTGCACATCGTCGACTCTTTGGGTGGCTTGCTCGCGTGCTGCTGCGCCACATACCCCTTTGCTAAACGGGATGGGGTGGCAGGCAGGCTTGCCCTGGAAAGGGCCCAGGCAGAGCACCTGCGCTTCGCGCTGAAGATAAAAACCGACCCAGTTCAGCTCGCTGAGCTCCTGCTGAATAAACGCGCAGGTTTGGGCGCTGTTGGTCAGCCAGTCGCGGGTATCCAGCAAAGCCTCTAACTGGCGGTTTAACAGCGTGTAATCGGTTGTCGACATACCGTCTCCTTTGGTGAAAACGCATCAGGCCAGCCTCTCGGCTGGCCTGATAATGCTTCAGATCTACTTAAGATAGTACTTGAAATAGTACTGAAAATAGCACTTAAGATCGTGCTTAAACGAGCGGCCGGAAAATTACTCTTCGGTCCAGCCCGGTACCGCTGCACCTTTGAACAGCTCTTCGGCTTTTTCAATGACTTCGTCACGCTGGTAGGCGTCTACCAGTTGGCGAATCTCTTCACGCTCTTCATCGCCACCACGCACGGCAATCAGGTTCACATAAGGAGACTCTGGGCCTTCTTTGATCAGCGCGTCGTCAAGGCTTAAGCCAGCCGGCTGGGCAAAAGTGTTGTTGATGAAAGCCATGTCCACGTCGGGAAGGACGCGGGGAAGCTGGGCGGCTTCGATTTCGCGGAAGCGGAAGTCACGCGGGTTTTCGGCGATATCAATCGGCGTCGCTTCCAGGAAGGTCGGATCGTTTAGGGTGATCAGGCCTTCATTGTGCATCAGAATCAGCGCACGACCTTCGTTAGAAGGGTCGTTGGGCAGCGCGATTTGCGCGCCGTCCGGCAGCTCATCAATGCTGTCGTACTTTTCAGAGTAAGCGCCGATGGGATACACGAAGGTGTAACCGGCAATGGCAAAGTCGTAGCCGCGGTCATTCACCATCGCCTGCATGTAGGGCTCGTGCTGGTAGGCGTTGGCATCCAGGCTGCCATCGGCCAGTGCGGCATTCGGCGTTACGTAGTCAGTGAACTCGATGATTTCGACGTTCAGGTCGTACTCTTCTTTGGCAATGCGAGCGGCGACTTCCATCACTTCGGTTTCAGGACCAGCTACGGTGCCCATTTTAATGGTACGGGTTTCCGCATTGGCAACGTTGATGGCAAGTGCAAGCGCGGTCAGGCTGCCGATAATGACTTTTTGCATGGCGTTACTCCAGTGTCGTTATGCATCGTGGTGCAATGATGAGGGAATAAGAAACGCAAGTCTAATGCGTTTTTGTTATATTTGGCTATGTTGATGAAAGGCGCTGGCTATGACTATTTACGGTCGCTTTTGCGCACTAAATAGTCGCCTAGGCTTTGGAACCCTTGTACCAGCACCACTAGAATCACCACAGTGATTAGCATGCTGGGTGGTTTGAAGCGGTTGTAGCCATAGCGAATGCCAAGGTCGCCAAGGCCGCCGCCGCCTACTGCGCCTGCCATGGCTGAGTAGCTCACCAGAGTGACGAGCGTAATGGTGAGGCCAGTAATAATGCCGCCGCGAGCTTCGGGAATCAGCACCTTGGTAATAATTTGCCAAGGCGTCGCACCCATGGATTGTGCCGATTCAATTAACCCTGGAGAAATCTCGTTGAGCGCGCCTTCAATGAGGCGAGCCACAAACGGAATTGCCGCAATGGTCAGCGGTACGGAGGCGGCGTTGATGCCGATAGACGTACCTACCAGCATGCGGGTGAAGGGGATGATGGCCACCATCAAAATGATGAAGGGAATTGAGCGGCCAATATTGGTAATGATACCCAACACTGGGTTAAGCACCGGCATCGCCAGAATTTGCCGCGGGCGGGTGACATAAAGCATTACGCCCAGCGGCAGGCCAAGCAGTGTAGCGATGACGCCGGACACTGCCACCATATAAAGGGTATCCAGCGTGGCCTGTAAAATAAGATCAAACATTGCGCTGGACATGGCCGAGTACCTCCACCTGTAGTTGATGCGCTTCTAAATAGGACATGGCTTGCTGGGTTTGCTCATGGCTGCCCAGTAATTCGGCAATCATTAGGCCAAGCGTGCGGTCCTGAATGGACTCGACTTTGGCCTGCAAAATGCTGACATCGACGCTGCACTCACGCGCCAAGCGAGAAATGAGCGGCGTGGAGACAGCATCGCCTGAGAAAGTCAGCCGTACCACCGGATGTGTATGTTCGCTGGGGCTCTCTTCCAGGCGTTCCAAAAGCTCTTTGGGAGGACTGAGCTGTAGAAAGTCGATCAAAAAGTCGCGGCCAAGCTGGGTGGCTGGCGCAGTAAAGAAGTCGCCGACTTCCGCGTCTTCTACCAGCTTGCCGTCAGAGATCAGACTTACCCGATGGCAAATCGATTTCACCACTTCCATTTCGTGGGTAATCAGCAGAATGGTAATCCCCAACTGATGGTTGATATCCCTGAGGAGTTCAAGGATTGAACTGGTCGTTTGCGGGTCGAGGGCTGAAGTCGCTTCGTCGCATAGCAGCACGTTGGGCTTGCTGGCCAGGGCGCGGGCAATGGCCACGCGCTGTTTTTGGCCGCCGGAAAGCTGGGCAGGGTACTGCTTCGCTTTATCGGCTAAGCCCACCATCTCCAATAGCGGCAGAACACGATTTTTGATAGCGCTGCGCTTTTCGCCCATCAGCTCCAGGGGAAGGGCGACATTATCAAACACGGTCCGCGTGGTGAGCAGGTTAAAGTGCTGAAAAATCATACCAATACGATGGCGAGCATGGTTGAGCTCACGACGGCGCAGACCGGTCATTTCTTGACCATCCACCAAAACGCTACCGCTAGTGGGGCGTTCTAGCAGATTGACGCAGCGAATGAGCGTCGATTTGCCCGCACCGGACAGACCAATCACGCCGTGTATAGTGCCTTTGGGAATCGTTAAATTAACATTCTGAAGAGCATGGACGGCGCTGTCGCCGCTGCCATAGGTTTTACTAACGTTGCTAAGTTCAATCATAGCGTCTGCCTTAATGGTAGGCCGAAGACGGAGTGCGAGGGAGCAAGCGTAGGGCGGGGAACAAAAAAAGGCCACCCTTGCGGGTGGCCATCAACGCTGGACACACCCTTTTAGCTGCACTTCACCCCGCCAAAGGCCAGGTGGACGCCCGCAATCTGGGTACAAATCGGCGTCATTACATTTGCGGCGAAAGTCTAAAGAGTGGCGAATGGGTTGTCAATTAAATCCGTTCTATTTCATGTTTTTGAGTTCATATACAGGTTTATTTTCTTTTTTATTGGTAATGTTTGGTTTTTGTTGCTGTTTTGGGGTGATTGAACTGCTTGCTAACAGCAAAAAAGCCATGATCAATAGGCGTCTGCTAACCACTCGCTGCACAAGGTTGGGTCATTAGTAGTAAGCTTGCGCGAGTTTTTATGGTCTACGCCATCCTACTAACCTGAGATTGAAAGGAAGGGCCAATGTTTACTGGCATTGTTCAAGGTATCGCAGAGGTCGTTGAGGTGCATGAACTAGAGGAGTTCCGCACCCATGTGGTTGCTCTGCCAGAGAGTATGCGTAGCGGGTTAGAGATTGGTGCATCAGTGGCACATAACGGCGTTTGCCTGACGGTAACGGCGATAGATGGTGAGCGCGTTAGCTTTGACCTGATGCGCGAAACGCTGAGATTGACCAATCTTGGTGCAATTACGCCAGGCCAATGCGTCAATATAGAGCGCGCAGCTCGTTTTGGGGATGAAATTGGCGGGCACTCCATGTCAGGCCACATTATTTGTATGGCGAAGGGAGTGGCTATTGAAGAAGCTCCTAATAACCGTCGGCTCTGGTTTGCGTTGTCTGATAAAGCGGCCAAGTTTGTGTTTGAAAAAGGCTATATTGGCGTCGACGGTATCAGCCTCACCGTTGGCGATGTACGCCCATCTGCCGATGGGGTAGGGGTGGAGTTCAGTGTTAATCTCATCCCTGAAACATTGTCACGCACGATGTTAGGTAGCCGTTTGATGAATGACTGGGTCAATATTGAAATTGACACGCAGACTCAAGTGATTGTTGAGACAGTGGAGCGGGTTCTGGCGAGCCGCCAATAGTGGAAAATCTTGGCTCTTTGTTGACCAATCGGTTAGCTCATGGCCTGAAGTTTGCTAAATAAATTAGGTATGAGGCTTCTCCTCAACTTAGCCAGCCGCACTTGAGGTGCTCGCATCGCGTGGTGCCTTTCGGTAGTATGTGCGGCTTTTCTCGCATCAAGGGACGCATTCAGCGTAAGCGCGAAGGATAAAAACTAAATGAAATCACTGGACAACTACTTCAAGCTCACAGAGCAGAAGACCAATGTAAAAACGGAAGTGATCGCCGGGATTACAACGTTTCTTACCATGGCGTATATCATCTTCGTTAACCCAAGCATTCTCTCGGAAGCGGGAATGGATTACGGCGCTGTGTTCGTAGCCACCTGTTTGGCCGCGGCGATTGGCTGTTTCGTGATGGGCCTATGGGCCAATTATCCGATCGCTCAAGCGCCGGGTATGGGGTTGAATGCCTTCTTTACCTACGGCGTGGTGCTCGGTATGGGCTACACCTGGGAAGCGGCGTTAGGGGCCGTCTTCTTCTCTGGTTTGACCTTTTTCCTGCTGAGTATTTTTAAAATTCGCGAATGGATCATTAATTCTATTCCGCTCTCTTTACGTTTGGGCATCGCGGCGGGTATCGGCCTTTTCCTGGCAATGATTTCACTGAAGAATGCCGGTATTGTCGTGGCAAACCCGGCAACCTTTGTTGCCCTTGGTGACCTATCAGAGCCTGCGCCGCTTTACGCGCTGCTGGGCTTCTTCGTGATTACCGCATTGGCTTACCTGCGTGTTACTGGCGCCGTTATGATCGGCATTATTGGTGTCACTGTGCTGGCCATGGTGCTGGGTCACAATCAGTATGGTGGCATTATGTCGATGCCTCCTTCGATTGCACCGACGTTCATGGCGATGGATCTGGTGGGCGCGCTAGATGTAGCCATGCTCAGCGTTATCTTCGCTTTTTTGTTTGTCGATCTGTTTGATACGTCCGGTACGCTGGTAGGTGTTGCTCACCGTGGCCAACTATTGGATGAAGACGGCAAGCTGCCGCGTATTGGTCGTGCCATGATGGCAGGTAGTACCGCTTCGATGGCTGGCGCCGCGCTGGGTACCTCCACCACGACCAGCTATATCGAATCAACCGCAGGTATTGTATCTGGTGGGCGTACTGGCTTAACGGCCGTAGTGGTGGGCGTACTGTTCTTGATCAGCCTATTTTTCGCGCCGCTGGCAGGTTCTATTCCGGCTTATGCAACGGCGGGTGCGCTACTGTATGTAGCGGTACTGATGGCGGGTAGTCTTGCACATGCGAATTGGGAAGATCCCACCGATGCTGCCCCGGTACTCATTGCTGCTCTGGCCATGCCGCTGACCTTCTCTATTGCCGAAGGCATCGCGCTGGGCTTTATCAGCTATGTAGCGATTAAGACGCTGTCGGGCCGTTTTGAAGATCTGAACCCGGCAGTGGTTGTACTGGCGCTGCTATTTGCGGCGAAATTTTTATCCCTGGGTTAATTACCCGACCTTTGACTAATCAATGAGAGACGCGATGAGCATCTACGGCGATTACATTAAGTCGGTTATTCGCACGGTTCCTGACTGGCCAGAGCAGGGGGCGAACTTTCGTGACATTACCCCACTGCTGCAGAACAGCGCTGCCTTTCGTAAGCTGATTGATAGCTTCGTGCACCGCTACCAGGAAATGAACTTGGATGCCATCGCGGCCATTGACGCCCGTGGCTTTATTATCGGTGCGCCGCTGGCGTATGAGTTGGGCTGCAGCTTTGTGCCGGTGCGCAAAAAAGGCAAGCTTCCGTTTAAAACCGTCAGCGAAACCTACACGCTGGAGTATGGCCATTCAGAAGTAGAGCTGCATGCTGATGCGTTCCAGGAAGGCGACCGGATCCTGTTAATGGACGACTTGATTGCCACTGGTGGCACGATGCTCGCAGCCGCGAATTTGATTCAGCGCTGCGGTGGGCAGGTGGTGGAAACAGCCACTATCATTGATCTACCTGAGCTGGGTGGTTCTCAGAAAATTCGCGATGCGGGCTATAGCGTATTCGCGGTCTGTTCCTTTAACGAAGACGAGTAACTCCCCATGAGCAGCGAACGCTACCATCAACATTTCACCGTCTCTTAGGACCAAATTCACCGCGACGTGCGCCAACTTTGCCATCTTTTAATCGAACGTGATTTTAAGGGCATTGTGGCGATTACTCGCGGCGGCTTGATTCCGGCTGCGCTGATTGCTCGCGAACTGAATATCCGTTTGATTGATACCGTGTGCATCAAAAGTTACGACTATATGGATCAAGGTGGTCTGGATATTATGAAAGGGGTGGATCACGACGGTGACGGCTGGCTGCTGGTTGATGACCTCGTCGATACGGGAAAAACTGCACGCGCCGTACGCGAAATGCTCCCAAAAGCGCACTTTGTCACGATTTACGCTAAGCCAGAGGGTCGCCCTTTGGTGGATCAATACCTGACCGAAGTGGCTCAGCAGTGCTGGATTCAGTTCCCTTGGGATATGGGCATTGCCTACGTAGAGCCTCTCGCTGACCAAATGAAGAAGTAATATGGCTAACCCGCTACCTGAAGACTGGAGCCAGTGGCTGGGGCAGGATTTTCAGGCTGACTATATGTCCGCCCTGAAAGCATTTTTGGCCGCAGAGAAAGCGGCTAAGAAAGTGATCTACCCTCACTCCTCAAACTGGTTTCGCGCCTTTGAATTAACGCCGCTCTCCTCGGTGAAAGTGGTAATTCTAGGGCAGGATCCTTACCACGGGCCTAATCAGGCCCATGGGCTCTGTTTTTCGGTACAGCCGGGCGTGCAAGTGCCGCCGTCGCTGGTCAATATCTACAAAGAGTTGGCAAGCGATGTCGGTTTTACCCCAGTGCGTCATGGCTTTTTAGAGTCGTGGGCGAAGCAGGGGGTGCTGCTGCTGAATACAGCGCTTACCGTTGAACAGGGCAACGCCGCGTCGCATCGGGGAAAAGGTTGGGAGCATTTTACCGACCGGGCTATTGAAACCGTTAGCCAACACGCCGGACCCTGCGTCTTTCTGCTGTGGGGCAGTCATGCTCGCCAGAAAAAAGCGCTCATCGATACCTCTCGCCATTTGGTGCTTGAGTCACCACACCCGTCGCCCCTGTCGGCGCACCGTGGTTTCTTTGGTAATCACCACTTTTCGCGGGCGAATCAATTCTTGCAGGAGCAAGGGCGGACGCCAATTGAGTGGCAATTGCCCGAAACCCCTTAACCTGATGGTCAGTTGCGGGTAGAATGGCGCGCAATTTTGTAAGCATGTCGATGCGACCTAGGTCGCCATCCTGAATCCCCTGCAGTGAGGAAGTCCCATGAGTGTCTACGCCATTAACCATCCGCTTGTTCAACATAAGCTGGGATTGATGCGCGAAGCTGATTTGAGCACTAAGAGCTTTCGTGAACTGGCAGGTGAAGTGGCTAAGCTTTTGACCTATGAAGCAACCAAAGGTCTGGAGCTGGAAGACCATGAGATTCAAGGTTGGAACGGCGAGCCCATTGCGACCCGTCGTTTGAAAGGTAAGAAAGTCACTATCGTGCCGATCCTGCGTGCCGGGCTAGGCATGTTGGAGGGCGTAACGGATTTAATCCCTAGCGCACGGGTAAGCGTTGTTGGTCTTTACCGGGATGAAGAGACGCTTCAACCGGTACCTTACTTCGCTAAATTCGCAACGACATCGAAGAGCGCATGGCGATTGTGATTGATCCGATGCTGGCGACTGGTGGTTCGATGGTGGCCACGTTGGATATGCTGCGTGAGCGTGGCTGTGAACATATGAAAGTGATTGTCTTAGTTGCTGCCCCTGAAGGGATTAAACGGGTGCAAGATGCTTATCCTGATGTAGAGATTTACACGGCGTCGGTAGATGACCGACTCGATGAGAATGGCTACATCGTCCCCGGCTTGGGAGATGCCGGCGATAAGATTTTCGGAACGCGTTAAGCGCTCCGCCTCAAAAGGCCCCTTACGCTTCGCGTTGGGGGCATTTTTTTGCCTCCGTTACTAATAACCGACCCCCAGGAGTGGTGTGATGACAAACAGTGCTGGTCAAGAGTCGTGGCCTAAAATGCTGCTTACCGGCGCGCAAATGCTGTTCGTGGCCTTTGGTGCGCTTGTGTTGGTTCCGCTATTAACCGGGCTAGACCCCAGCGTGGCGCTCTTTACCGCCGGGATTGGCACGTTGGTGTTTCATAGCGTGACCAAACAAACGGTGCCGGTGTTTCTAGCTTCTTCCTTTGCATTTATTGCTCCTATTCAAGGCTCAATCGCCAGTTTTGGCGTTTCTGCCACGCTGGGTGGCCTGATGGCCGCGGGCCTTGTCTATGTTGCCATTTCCCAGGCGGTGCGCTTGAAGGGCACCGCCTGGTTGCATCGTTTGCTGCCTGCTGTCGTGGTGGGCCCAGTGATTATGGTGATCGGTTTAGCGCTAGCGCCAGTCGCGGTCAGTATGCAACCGGTGAAACCAGCGATAATATTAGCTATGGGCAAGCTATTTTTCTCTCCATGGCCAGTCTGTTAGTAACCTTATTGCTCGCGGTGTTTGGCCGTGGGCTGCTGCGTTTAGTGCCGATTATAGGCGGCATTGCAACGGGGTATGCGTTGGCCCTGATTATGGGGGTGGTTGATTTTACTCCGGTGCGTGAAGCGGCTTGGCTCTCTATCCCCAACTTTACCGCGCCGAGTTTTCACTGGGCGGCCATCCTGTTTATGATTCCAGTGGCCATCGCTCCCGCCGTTGAGCATATTGGCGATATGGTGGCGATTGGCTCGGTGACACGTAAAAATTATCTTGAAAAACCTGGCTTGCACCGCACGTTACTGGGCGATGGCTTGGCAACGACGGCAGCAGCCCTGTTCGGTGGGCCGCCTAACACGACCTATTCAGAAGTTACCGGTGCTGTGACGCTAACCAAGGCATTCAATCCAAAATATATGATTGTGGCTGCCGTTATTGCCATCATCCTTGCCTTTGTTGGCAAATTGGGGGCGCTGCTGCAGACAATTCCTGGGCCGGTCATGGGTGGGATTATGACGCTGCTATTCGGCTCTATTGCCGTAGTGGGGATGAATACCCTGGTGCGCGCAGGTCAGTCGCTTACTGCGGCACGTAACCTAGTGGTGGTGTCACTTATTTTGGTGTTTGGTATCGGTGGTATGCAGTTTGGTGGCGGGCAATTCACTTTGCAGGGCGTTAGCTTAGCCGCTTTGGTAGGCATTGCGTTAAACTGGTTATTGCCCGCAGAAAAAGAGGATGAGTAACCCGTGGCGCGAATGGTGACTTATGAGTGATGCCCTACGATGCTCGTTTCCCGTATTAGGGGTGGCAGCCTGGAGCGGGACCGGTAAAACCACGCTGCTAGAGCAGCTGTTACCGCGGCTGCGCGAAATGGGGCTCTCGGTGGCGGTAATAAAGCATGCCCACCACCAGTTTGATGTGGACCAGCCGGGTAAAGACAGCTACAAGCTGCGTAGTGCCGGGGCCACCCCTATGCTGATTGCATCGCGCCAACGTTTTGCACTGATGCAGGAAACGCCAGGGCAGGAAGAGCCTGATTTAGCCTATGCTTACCCTAATGGCGCCGCATCACCCTGATTTAGTGATCGTTGAAGCTTCAAGGCATGGCCTATTCCCAAGCTGGTGCTTTACCGGGAAGGGATTGGCGATCCGGCTATTTTAAGCGATGAGTGGGCGCAGGCGGCTGCGCTTACTGCTGAGCCGCCGGTGGCTCTTAGGCCATCGGTGGCTCGCTTGGATTTAAATAATTGTGAAGAAATTGCTCGCTGGGTAAGTGAGTGGGCCGACCAACAACGCCGCACTCTGGCTTGATGATGAAAAGGTGACACCATGCAGTTAACCCACCTGAACGCGCACGGCGAAGCGAATATGGTTGATGTCGGCGATAAGCGCGAGACCCGTCGTGAGGCTGTTGCCTCTGGGCGAATCGTGATGCAGCCCAATACTCTGCAGCTATTAAGCGATGGGGCGCTGCCCAAAGGGGATGTACTCGCAACAGCGCGTATTGCGGGTATTCAAGCAGCGAAGCGAACTCATGAACTGATTCCGCTCTGCCACTCGCTGGCGCTCTCCAAAGTAGCGGTGGATTTCGATATTGACCATGCAAATGGCTGGGTGAATGTATCGGCCATGTGTCGCTTGAATGGGCGCACGGGCGTCGAGATGGAAGCGTTGACGGCCGTTTCGGTTGCTTGCCTGACGCTTTACGATATGTGTAAAGCCGTTGATAAAGAGATGCGCATTGAAGCTGTGCAGCTCGACAGCAAGCGAGGCGGATTGCGTGGTGACTATCAGCGGGAGCGTGAGATGGTCACGCCCATTGTCACCGGTGAAGGCGCAGTGGGAGAGGTAAGCTTAGGTGAGCGCTGTGCCTCGCCCTGTGTGCGCGTCAAGTTTTTGGCAGAGCTGCGTGAGCGGGTCGGTGAGAGCGATCTGGCCATTGGGCTTGATAAGCTGCCAAGCCGCGATGTGGCCGGGCTAAAAGCTGCGCTTAGCGCCCAGGATGCACGCTTTTCTGTGCTGGCTGATCAGCGCACTCTATGTGCCATTAACCAAGTGATGGCAAATGATAGCGCTCGTATCACTGATGATGACGAAGTGGCCTTTTTTCCACCGGTAACGGGAGGCTAAGCCGTGTCTGTTAGCGAGCCGACATTGCCAGATATCGCGGTAGAAGTGCAGTCCGCTCCGTTTTCAATGGCGTACGGCTATGAGAGCGCGCTGCGCCAGCGCACCGACATTGGTGCGATTGTGACGTTCACCGGGTTAGTGCGAGATTTTAACGAGGCGCCCGACGTAACGGGGTTAACCCTTGAGCACTATCCAGGAATGACCGAGCGCACCTTAACGCAAATTGCTGAGCAAGCCTGGCAGCGCTGGGCGCTGCAGGCGGTGCGCGTTATTCATCGGGTGGGCGACTTATCCCCGGGCGACCCTATCGTTAGAGTGCTGGTGGCAAGCGCTCACCGCCGCGATGCGTTTGCGGCCTGCGATTTCATTATGGATTATTTAAAAACCCAGGCGCCGTTTTGGAAGAAAGAGCACTCCAAGCAGGGGGCGTACTGGGTTAAAGAGCGCCACACCGATCAGCAGGATGCTGAACGCTGGTAACACCTGTGTTTAAGGCTCGTCGTTTAACTCTTCGATGGTCGGCATTTCAGCGGCCATGATCTGCAGGTGCACGTCTGGCATATGTTGTAAGTGGTTAGCCAGCCAGTGCACCAGCCTTGGCTGCAGCGCATGGCGCAAATCAGCCAAGGTGTCTGCCTCAATCTCTTCTAGCTGCTCATCCAGCCACTCGCTGAAGCTATCTTCATCCATAGGGCTTGCGCCGTTGGCGTCAAGCATCAGACGCCCAATACGACACCATCCCGTTTCTGTTGCGGCTTCCGGTAGCGCTAGAAACAGACTGCCACGACGGGCAGTAGGATGGCTGCTCTCAAGGCCAGGGTGAGGCACGACGCTATTTTGGTTAACAATGCAAGGCGGCTGTGGATAGCGCGTTTCGCAGCGCAGCCCTTGGTGGTCAAGCACGATCATATCGCCATTCACCGGTGCTAGCGGCGCTCTGATACCTAGCTCCTCAGCAAGCGCTTGGTGCGCCTCCTGATGGCGCGCTTCACCATGTACCGGCAGTAGCATTTTGGGCCTAACCCACTGGTAGAGCTTTTTCAGTTCTTCCTGAGCGGGGTGGCCGGTTGCATGAAGCTCGGGGTGGTTCATTTCGTCGAACAGCGTGACATCGAGTTGCAATAAACGTTTTTTAAGCTGCTCGATAGGGCGCTCATTGCCTGGAATTGTTTTGGCGGAAAAAATCACGCTATCGCCGGGTTCCAAGTCCACAAAGGGGTGTCGACGCTGCGCCAAACGCTGCAAGGCAGCGCGAGGCTCGCCTTGGCTACCGGTGGCAATAATCACGACCTCCTCCGGTGGCAGATAGCCCAAATCATGGGGTGGCACCAGGGGGGGGAAGTCATCCAGATAACCAAGGCCTCTAGCGACACTGACCATGCGCTCCATTGAGCGGCCCATCAAGCTAACGCGACGGCCACACGCTTGGGCCGCTAAGCCAATGGCCAGTACGCGCGCTAGGTTGCTAGCAAAACAGGACACTACCACGCGGCCTTTACACGCTTTCAATGTGGTGGAAAGCGCCTTGGCAACATCCCCCTCGCTGCCCGACTGCCCTGGCATTGGCGCATTGGTCGAGTCACCTACCAGAAGATCCACCGGCGCCAGTGCTCTAAACTGGGCAGCGTTCACGGGGGTGCCAATCAGTGGGTTGGGGTCGAGTTTCCAGTCGCCGGTGTGCAGTATGCGGTAATCACCCGCCTGCATCATGATGGAGCAGCTTTCGGGGATGGAGTGGGTAACACTCAAGTAGCGCAGTGTAAATGGCCCGCTCTCCACCGCATCGCCTGGTTCAATCACTTCAATGGAGGCGCTGCTGAGCTGGTGTTCGGCGAATTTGTAACGCAATAGCCCTGCTGCGAGAGGAGTGGCAAAGATAGGGCAACCCCATTTGGGCCATAGCCACGCCACCGCCCCAATATGATCTTCATGACCATGGGTGATAAACAGCGCCTTAGGTGTGATCTTCAGCGCCCTCTAGGGTGTCGGTATTAGGTACTTGTAGCGGCGAGTTGGGCAGGTCTTGGCGAATCATCATGCCGCAATCTACGGCGATCCACTGGTCGTCGTATCCATACAGCGTAAGATTCATTCCAATTTCACCACATCCACCTAGCGGGAGTAGGCGCAGGGGCGGGCGACGACGGGGACGAAGTTGAACGCGGGATGGATGCATCAGTTATGAAAAGCCTAGAAAGTAATTCCTTAACTATACGGGAAGCGGGGGGCGGGTAACAATCATCGCGGCACCTGACCACGGTGCTTCCTCATCGTGCTTACGGTACACTACCGCCGCTAATGTGGTTTACCTGCTGGTAGGCAGGTGCTTGGCGAGCGTGCCGTTAAATACGTTAAGAGTGTTTGTTATGTCTCATTACTATCGTTTAGTTGTTTCCTGCCCAGATCAAGTGGGCATCGTGGCGCGTGTCTCAAGTTTTATTGCTCAACAAGGTGGCTCAATTACCGAAGCCAGCCAGCACTCTGACTTAGAGACTGGCCGCTTTTTTATGCGTTACGAGATTCTGGCGGATTCGCTGGGCATGTCGGCAGAAGCACTACGCACGTCTTTGAGCCAGTAGCGGCTGAATTTGATATGCAATGGTCGTTGGTGGATACCCAAAAACGCCGCCGAGTGGTGTTGATGGTTTCCAGGGAGTCTCACTGCTTGGTCGATCTACTCTACCGTTGGCAGGCAGGAGAGCTGGATTGCGATATTGTCGGGGTAATCTCTAACCATGACGACATGCGCTCACTGACCGAGTGGTATGGTATTCCTTACCACCACGTACCAGTAGATCCTGCCAATAAGCAGAAAGCCTTTGAGCAGGTGCAGGAGCAGATTGATGCTGCCCGCGCTGACTGCATAGTGCTGGCGCGCTATATGCAAATTCTGCCGCCTTCGCTTTGCGAACGGTATGCAGGGCGCGTGATTAACATTCATCACAGCTTCTTGCCTTCCTTTGCGGGTGCCAAGCCGTATCATCAAGCCTATGAGCGCGGCGTGAAACTGATTGGGGCAACTTGCCACTATGTGACAGAAGAGCCTGGATGCGGGCCCTATAATTGAGCAGGACATTCACCGGGTCAGCCACTGTCACACGCCTACCGATTTGGTACGTTTTGGTCGCGATGTGGAAAAAGCGGTATTGGCGCGGGGGCTGCGTTGGCACCTAGAAGATCGCGTGCTAATTCACGGCAACAAAACGGTCGTTTTTAGCTAATCGGCAGAAGGGGGCGCTATGTCGTTTGCACAAAGCGTATTGGCACCGTGGGCACTCGTGATGACGTGGCTTTTATCGTTGGGTGTCATCGTCTGGTGCTTATGCCTGCGCCCCTGGCGGCCACTGCTTGAGGATACAGCGCTTCAGCACCGCTGGATGGCAGCTACGTTGGCCGTCATGTTGATGTGGCAATTGCGTGCGCAAGCGGTGGACTGGTTAACTCTTCACTTGGTGTTTACGGTGCTGATGACGCTAGTCTTTAAAATGCCGCTGGCGTTGATCAGTAACGTGATGATTAATGTCGCCATGGTGGCTATTGGCAGAAACGATTGGTCGCTAATGGGGGCAAATGTGCTGGTGACAGGTATTGTGCCTGCGATCGTGACCGGTTTTGTATGGCGAATCGTTGACCGTCGGTTGCCTGATAATTTGATGGTGTTTTTATTTGCTTGTGGCTTTTTTGGAACGGCCTTGGCGACCTTAGGGGGAGGGCTATCTGCTGTTGCGCTGATTATCGTAGCGGGCACTGATCCCGAGGCCGTCTATCTCGCCCAAGAGTATGCCCGCTTTTTACCGTTACTGATGCCGTCAGAGGCATTTATAACCGGTATGCTGCTGAGTATTTTGCTGGTGTACCACCCAAGCTGGGTGGCCACCTTTAATGACCACCGCTATATCGACTTGCAGTAGCCTGCCTTACAGGTTGGGCAACTAGCCAAGCGCTTGCCCATTACCACCGCGAATGACACCAACACCCACGCCTTCAATATCAAGCTGCTGAGTGCGTAGGTCGATCTCAATTGGTGCGAAATCTGCGTTCTCGGCAATCAGTGTTACTTGATGCCCCTGGCGTTTAAAACGCTTGACCGTTACTTCGTCTTCTAATCGTGCCACGACAATTTGCCCATCGCGAACGCGGTCAGTGCGATGCACGGCCAGAAGGTCGCCTTCAAGAATGCCTACATCTTTCATGGATAGGCCGCGCACCCGTAGCAGGTAATCTGCTTTAGGCGTGAAGTACTCAGCGGGCAGCGGGCAGTAACGGTCAATATGTTCAGCCGCAAGGATAGGGCTGCCAGCGGCGACCTCACCAATCACAGGAAGCCCATTGGGCAGCGGCTCATTAGTAGCAGGTGCTGCAGCCGCTGGCGTTTCATTAAGCTCCTGCGGCTCCTGGTTAGGTAAGCGGATGCCCCGTGATGTATTGCGAATTATACGAATAGCGCCTTTGCGCTCGAGCGCACGCAAATGCTTTCTGCTGCGTTAGGCGAGCGGAATCCCAGCGCTTTGGCAATTTCGGCGCGGGTAGGGGGGTAGCCAAGCTCACCCATGGTCTTAACAATAAAATCAAATACGTGCTGCTGACGTGCTGTGAGTGGACGCGACATACCAAACTCCAAAACAGTGAAAAGACAGTAGCTACATGTCGGCTTAATCAGTATGTGTTTAAGTATACAGTATGTTGCTCTGTCCAGTACATGACGAGTTACACCCAACCGAGACAGTCGTTAAGTGTCCAGTTAACGCTTACTACCATTTGGATAAGAGATTGAGGCCAGCAGGGGTTATGACATAGTATTCAGTCATGTTTAAAACACCTGTTTTTTGGAGGGCGCTATGGCCCAATCGGATACGGTAACGCGTATTTTAGATACTGCAGAGGTACTGTTTGCAGAGCGAGGCTTTGCCGAGACGTCGCTGCGCAATATCACCAGCAAGGCCCGGGTTAATTTGGCGGGTGTGAACTCCCACTTTGGTTCCAAAAAAGCGCTAATTCAAGCGGTGTTTTCCCGCTATCTCGATCCATTTTCAGAGCGCTTTCACACCGCACTGGACGAGCTAGAAGCTCACTATCAAGGCCAGCCTATTCCTCTAGAAGTGCTGTTAGAGACCATGGCCACTACGGTACTGGCAGTGCCCGCCGAACGTAATAGCCTGAAGGTATTTATGCGGCTACTAGGGTTAGCCTACAGTCAGGCGCAAGGGCATCTGCGTCGCTACATTCAGCAGCAGTATGGCGATGTATTTACCCGTTTTACCGAGCTGGTGCGTAAAGCCACGCCTGAGCTGCCGGATGCCGAGCGCTTTTGGCGGCTACACTTTATGCTAGGTACAGTGATATTTACGCTCTCGGGACTGGATGCCCTGCGTGATATTGCTGCAAAGGATTATCAAGAGCAGGTGACGGTGCGTGATCTTGTGCGGCGGCTACGTCCAGTCGTTGTTGCTGCGATGAACGCGCCGTTACCGGCTGCCGTTGAAGAGGGAAACCATGGAAACGCCCAGGCTAGCTGAATTACCGCCTTCTCAATCTGGTTGGATGGAGATTGACACCCAGCGGCAGCGGTTGCGCTGGTGGCAGGGAAAGGAAGTGAGCTATGAGTGCGCGATCTCCACTGGGGTTGCTGGCGTAGGGCAGCAAGAGGGTAGCGGCCAAACACCGCTGGGCTGGCACTATGTCCGTGCGTCTATCGGCAAGGGCTTGCCTGATAATGCGGTATTTCGTGGTCGCCGATGGACTGGCGAAGTATTTTCGCCTGAATTGGTGACAAATTACCCTGAGCGAGACTGGATTCTAACGCGCATTATGTGGCTCTGCGGTCTTGAGCGCGGCGTTAACCGTGGCGCTGATGTGGACTCCCAGCGGCGCTACATTTATTTGCACGGCACGCCTGAAGAACAACCGATAGGTGTGGCTGCCTCTCACGGCTGCATACGCCTGCGAAATCACGATTTACACTACCTGTTTGCACACGCCCAACCCGGTACGCCGGTTTGGCTGCATTAAGCCCACTTCCGGGCGTCCTGCCAGAATTTTGACACGCTAAGCGGTTAGTCTAAAATGGCGCCCTTTTTGTCGGATCCTCCCCATGACGCAACCCATTGGCCCGGTCATGCTTGACCTAGAAGGGCCGCAGTTATCCAGCGCTGAAAAGACATTGCTAAAAGACCCTGCGGTGGGCGGCGTTATCCTGTTCGCCCGTAATGTCGAAGATGCGTACCAAGAGCGGCAGCTCTGCAGCAGTATTCGTCGTGTGCGTGGTGATCTACTGCTAGGTATTGACCAAGAGGGCGGTCGAGTCCAGCGGATCAAAAAAGGGGCGACCAAGCTGCCCGCCATGGCGCGAATTGGCGATCTGTATGCCAGCGACCCAGTAGCAGGGCTCACCTTAGCCAAAGACACAGGCTGGCTGCTGGGGATGGAAATGGCCGCCTGTGGGTTGGATATGAGTTTTGCGCCGGTGTTGGATGTTGAGAGCGGTATCTCCAGCGTCATTGGCGACCGTAGTTTCAGCAGCGATCCAAAGCATGTCGCCTTGCTAGGACACGCCTTTATCGAAGGCTTGCATGACGCTGGCATGGCGGCAGTTGGTAAGCATTTTCCTGGCCATGGCGGAGTGGCGGCGGATTCCCATATTGCGCTGCCGGTGGATGAGCGACCCCTGGCCGAGCTGAAAGCCCGAGACCTCGTGCCGTTTCGCGAGTTAGCGGGTGTGTTGAACGGCGTCATGCCTGCCCACGTGATTTATTCAGCGTTTGATACTCGCCCTGCAGGGTTCTCACCCAACTGGTTAGGCATGCTGCGTGAATCATTGGGGTTCAAAGGGTGTATTTTTTCCGATGATTTAAGCATGGCGGGGGCGCATGAGGCAGGCGGCCCGGCTGAGCGTGCCAAAGCGGCGCTGGCCGCTGGCTGCGATATGTTGCTGATCTGCAATGACCGAGCGGCAGCCATTGAGGTGCTAGAGGCCTTCCAAGGGGTGCTGAATAAACGGCCTGCCAAGCTGCGTTACGGCCGTGCTAGGCCTGAACTGGATGCACTGGCTGCACTCGGCCGTTGGCGCCGCACGCATGCCAAGCTCGAAGCGCTAGCGAATTAATTCCATTTTTATACCGTTTTCTTATTAGATGTTTTTTGGAGAAGTAGCATGTCCAAGTTGGATAAAGAAACGCTTGAATCATTAGATTCTATGCGTGAGTTGATGGATAACGCCGACTGCCTGATTTCGCAAGAGCAGGTTGAGCGAGCGTTGGATCGCATGGCGGAAGAGATCACGCGAGACTTGGGCGACAAGCTACCGGTGTTTTACTGCGTTATGAATGGGGGGCTCATTACCACGGGGCACCTGCTGACGCGTCTTGGTTTCCCGCTGGAAGTGGACTATTTACATGCGACCCGTTACCGCAACGAGCTGCGCGGCGGTGAGCTTTTCTGGCGCGTATCGCCTGAAGTTCCCATGGCGGGCCGACATGTAGTGATTGTTGAAGGCATCCTCGATGAAGGCGCAACCCTAGCGGCCATTCTGGAATACTGCAAAGAAGCCCAGGCGGCCAGTGTGACTACCGCAGTGTTGGTCGATAAGCAGCACGACCGCAAAGCCGTTCCGGGATTAAAGGCAGATTACTGCAGCCTAGAAGTGGCCGCACGTTACGAGTGTGGTTTTGGTATGGACTACAAAGGCTACTGGCGTAATGCCCCTGGAATTTTTGCTCCCAGGGGCATGTAAGCTAGCGCAATCCTAGCGGGGTGAGAACCGCCTCGCTAGGCCGGTTTCCGCAATCATGCGCGTAGAGATCTCTTCTATTGAAAATCGCGTCGTATCAATAAACGGAATATGCATTGCCCGGTACAGCGATTCTGCCTGCTCTACTTCTTGTAAGCACTGATCCATCGAGCTATAGCGGCTATTGGGGCGGCGTTCATTACGAATGGCTGAGAGTCGGCGTGCATCAATGGTAAGGCCAAACAGCTTGTGCCGATGAGGTGCCAGCGCTTTGGGTAGCTTCAAGCTGCCATCTTCATCCAGGTCATCTTCGGTGAGCGGATAGTTCGCGGCGCGAATGCCGAACTGCAGCGCCAAGTAGAGTGAGGTCGGCGTTTTACCACAGCGGGAAACCCCCACTAGAATAATATCGGCTTTGTCGTATTGGTGGGTGCGTGCTCCATCGTCGTTATCGAGTGCAAAGTGAACCGAGTGGATGCGATCCATATAAACGTCGTCGCTACCGATGGAGTGCGTTCTGCCGACGCTGTAGGAAGAGTGCGTTTCCAGCTCCTGCTCAAGGGGCTCTAGAAACGTCGAAAAAATATCGACCTTAAACCCTGACGCTTGGCGGATAACGTTACGAATCTGTTGATCCACAATCGTATCAATGATGATCGGTCTACAGCCGTCGCGTACGGCGGTCGATTCGATAATCTGTGCCAGTGCCTGTGCTTTTTCAACCGTATCAATATACGGTTTAGTCAGCATATTGATCTCCACATCACTGAACTGCGCTAAGAGACTGCGCCCTAAGCTTTCTGCGGTGATGCCGGTGCCATCCGAAATAAAGAAAGCTGTTCGTTTCATAACCTGATCCGCCAGTCTGCTATGTTCATAGATAAGCTATTGTGTGCTGTGCAAACGACGAGCACAACGCCTAGTCGATACTACATAAAACGCTAATTTCGTGTATTTGTTGTAAAAATCCTCCACTCCCTTCGCTGTTAGACCAATGGCGAATACGGTGCCGCAGTGCTAGGGTGACAACGTCTATTAGTGTCGTCCCAACGGGTCGTAACGAAGTCTAAAAGCGAGGGGGTTGCGTGGAAGAGTACATTCTGTGGTTCGATCAGCTAGGTATGGCAGACGTCGAACGCGTGGGTGGTAAAAACGCTTCGCTTGGCGAAATGATTTCCAATTTATCGGGTGTAGGCGTCACGGTGCCAGGCGGCTTCGCGACCACTGCTCACGCGTACCGCGAGTTTCTCTCTCACGAAGGTCTGAACGACCGCATTAACGACAAGCTTGCTCGTTTAGATGTCGATGATGTCAAAGCACTGGCTGAGGCAGGAAAAACGATTCGCCAGTGGATCATTGATACACCGCTGCCGCCTGGCTTTGAAGCCGCGCTTCGCGATGCCTACGAACAGCTCCAAACGCAACATCCAAGCCTCAAAGTAGCCGTGCGCAGCTCCGCTACGGCGGAAGACCTTCCCGATGCCTCCTTCGCTGGGCAGCAGGAAACCTTCTTGAATATTGAAGGTTTTGCCAATATCAAACATGCGGTGCATGAAGTGTTTGCCTCGCTGTTTAACGATCGCGCCATCTCCTACCGTGTGCATCGTGGCTACGCCCACGAGAATGTTGCGCTGTCAGCGGGCGTTCAAAAGATGGTGCGCTCTGAAACCGGCGCATCAGGCGTTATGTTTACCCTGGATACCGAATCTGGCTACCGTGATGCCGTTTTTGTCACGGCCTCTTGGGGGCTGGGTGAAACCGTGGTGCAAGGCGCGGTTAACCCGGATGAGTTCTACGTTCACAAATCCACGCTGGCCGCTGGCCGCCCGGCCGTTCTGCGCCGCACGTTAGGCTCTAAGCTGATTAAAATGGTGTATGGTCAAGATGCCAGCGCCGGTAAATCTGTTGAAACCGTTGACGTGCCTTTCAAAGACCGTGGCCGCTTCTGCATCAACGATGAGCAGGTGATGGATCTTGCTCGTCAAGCAGTGACCATTGAGCAACACTACCAGCGCCCGATGGATATTGAGTGGGCATTGGATGGCGACGACGGCAAGCTCTATATCGTTCAAGCGAGCCCTGAAACCGTCGTGTCACAGCAGGAGGGCGGTAAGCTTGAGCGCTTCCAACTGCGTGAGAAAGGGCGCACGCTGATTACTGGCCGTGCCATTGGCCAGCGTATCGGCCGCGGGGCAGTTAAGATTGTCCTCAGCCCAGGCGAGATGGACAAAATTCAAGAAGGCGACATCTTGGTCACCGACATGACGGACCCAGATTGGGAGCCCATCATGAAGCGCGCCTCGGCAATCGTGACTAACCGTGGTGGGCGTACCTGCCACGCGGCGATTATTGCACGGGAATTGGGCATTCCTGCGGTGGTTGGCTGTGGCGATGCGACCACGCAGCTACAAGAAGGCATTGACGTTACGGTTTCGTGTGCGGAAGGGGATACCGGCCACGTTTATGAAGGGTTGCTGGCCTTTGACTGCAACGTGTCCAGCGTTGACTCGATGCCAGAAATTCCGTTTAAAATCATGATGAATGTGGGCAACCCTGATCGTGCTTTCGGGTTCGCCAGCTTGCCCCATGCAGGCGTTGGCTTGGCGCGTCTTGAGTTCATCATCAATCGCATGATTGGTGTGCACCCGAAAGCGCTGCTTGAGTACGATACGCTGCCTGCTGATCTACAGCAGGTGATCGATCTCCGTACCGCTGGTTACGCTGACCCGGTGAGCTTTTACGTCGATAAATTAGTTGAAGGGATCTCTACGCTAGCGGCAGCTTTCCATCCACAGCGTGTGATTGTCCGTCTATCGGATTTCAAATCCAACGAATACGAAAACCTGATTGGCGGCAAACTCTATGAGCCGGGCGAAGAGAACCCGATGCTGGGCTTCCGTGGCGCGTCTCGCTATATTTCAGAATCTTTCCGCCCCTGCTTCGAGCTTGAGTGCCGTGCGCTGAAGCGTGTGCGCGAAGAGATGGGCTTTAAAAACGTCGAGATTATGGTGCCGTTTGTGCGCACCACAGACGAAGCTCGGGAAGTGGTCGATTTGCTCGCCGCCAACGGCTTGAAGCGCGGTGGTGACGAAAATCCCGACGGCTTGAAAGTCATTATGATGTGCGAGCTGCCGGCCAATGCGTTGCTGGCGGATGAGTTCCTTGAGTACTTTGACGGTTTCTCGATTGGCTCGAACGACTTGACTCAGCTAACGCTAGGTTTGGATCGAGACTCCGGCATCGTCGCGCACTTGTTTGACGAACGTAACCCCGCGGTGAAAAAGCTGCTGGCCATGGCTATTAAGGCCTGTAAAGAGAAAGGTAAGTACGTGGGGATCTGCGGCCAAGGCCCTTCGGACCACCCGGATCTTGCCAAGTGGTTGATGGAGCAGGGCATTGACTCCGTGTCACTCAACCCCGATGCAGTGCTGGAAACGTGGTTCATGTTGGCGGGGGAAACTATTGCTTAAGCCTCCTTCAGCTTGATTAGCGTGCTTGCTATTTTGCGCCCGGCCATTGTGCCGGGCGCAGTCGTTTTATAGGCTACGCTATTGCTTGAGCGCTCAAAAGGCGGTTACGCCTTGGTGATTCACGCCTGAGACACGGTTTAAGGAGAAAGGTTATGCTGCCAAAAAGGGCACTCTCACTCACGGGTTTACTGCTGGCGCCAATGGTGAGTTGGGGGTTTAGTTACGAAACACCCTCCATTACACCAGAAGTAGGGTCAGGCTTTGAGGAGAAGCCGGGATGGGCGGCAGACTCCTTCGCGGTGGCGGCGGCTAACCCGCTGGCTACCGACGCGGGCTATCAGGTGCTCAAGGCCGGGGGGAATGCCATTGATGCGGCGGTAGCCGTACAAATGGTATTAACTCTGGTGGAGCCGCAATCCAGTGGGATTGGTGGCGGCGCTTTTTTGATGCACTTTGATGGTGCTGATGTACAGGCCTATGATGGCCGTGAAACGGCGCTTGCCGCCGTAACCGGCGAGCTGGTTTATGGAAGATGGCGAGCCTCTGCCTTTTATGGAAGCGGTCGCCAGCGGGTTGTCGGTGGGCGTGCCCGGTACCTTGCGTATGTTGGAACAGGCCCATGCTGAGCACGGCCAGTTGGCTTGGCAAGAGCTCTTTACTCCCGCGATTACACTGGCGGAAGAGGGGTTCGCGGTGAGCCAGCGGCTGCACACCAGCCTGGCTAATGACGAAGATCTGCGCGAAAACGACCTGGCTCAAGCGTTTTATTACTCCGCCGATGGAGAGCCCCTGGAAGTGGGCACCACACTAAAAAATCCTGCCTTAGCCGCTATTTTGCGTCGCATTGCAGAAGAGGGCAGCGCTGCCTTTTATGAAGGTGAGGTCGCGGAGGATCTTGTTGAGCAGGTGCAATCGCATCCGGTTCGACCCGGTAAAATCTCGCTTGATGACATCAGTGGTTACCAATCTCTTGAGCGTGAGCCGCTATGCACCCCCTGGCAGCAGTGGGAAGTGTGCGGGTTTCCTCCTCCCTCTTCTGGCCATCTAACGATCATGCAAATTCTCGGTATGCTGGACCAGCAACCGCTGTTGGAAGCGCCGCTGGAAAATGGCGTGACCAGTAGTGGCTGGCTGCATCAATTTCTAGAAGCCTCGCGGCTGGCGTTTGCTGACCGGGGCCGCTACATTGCTGACCCTGACTTTGTCGAGGCACCGGGCGGTGACTGGTCGCTCATGCCAGCGCCTGATTACCTTGGTAAACGCAGCGAGCTAATCGGTGAAGAGAGCATGGGTGAGAGCGCCGAACCGGGCAATCCAGGTGAATTGACCGTTAGTTTTGCCAGCCAGCCCGAGCAACCTGAGTATGGCACCAGCCATATCAGCATTGTGGATGCCGATGGCAATGCGATTGCGATGACGACCACCATTGAGCAAGCCTTTGGTTCGCGTATTCTGGCGGATGGCGGCACTGACCTGCCTGGCGGCTATTTATTGAATAACGAGCTGACGGATTTCTCTTTTGCTCCTGAGGTGGACGGGCAGCCGGTGGCTAACCGAGTGGAGCCTGGTAAGCGGCCACGCTCTAGTATGAGCCCCACCTTGGTATTTGATCAGGAAACCGGTGCGCTGGTGGCGAGCCTCGGCTCCCCTGGTGGCGCCGCGATCATCCACTATACTGCTCGAACACTGGCAGCGATGCGCGATTGGGGGTTGAACGCTCAGGAAGCGCTGAGTCTTCCCCATGCGATTACGTTGGGTGGTGATGTTTACTTAGAGGAGGGGCGCTTCCCTGAAGAGATCATCGAATCGCTGCGTGAGCGGGGTCACAACGTGAGCGAACGTGAGCTCACGAGCGGCCTTCAGGCGATTCGGCGATTGGAGGATGGCACACTGTTTGGTGGTGCCGACCCGCGTCGGGAAGGCGTCGTGATGGGTGAGTAAACGACGCCCCGACTGTTACTGACGTAACCAGTTGCGTAGCTTGACCAACAGAAGACCGCCGTCGCTTAGCGCACGGCGGTCTTCTGTTAAGGCGTGCAAGCGATCAGGATAATCGGTAATGATGGCATCAACGCCGAGGTCAATCAGCGCCGACATGCGCGCCCGATCGTTGACCGTCCAGGCATGAATCTCGTAACCGAAAAGCGCCGCCAGGCTCACCTCCTGGGCGCTAATACGGTTATGGCGAAGGCCTAACGCATCAAACTGGCGTCGATCTAAAGTGCCTGGAAGAATGAGCTGTGCTAGCAGAGTGACACGCAGCTCGGGGGCCTTTTGCTTAATGTAACGCACCAGGGCAGGTGACATGGTCGCCATACGCATATTCATCAGCGCGTTAGGAAAGCCGCAGGCCGTCACGGCTGTTAGTGCTTCTTGCTGGGTGGCCCAGCAGCGATAGCGTATGTCGCTTTCCTGCCCCAGTGCATCGATGACTGCTTGTGCCAGCCTCTCTTCTTGTCCCGGCAGGGCTTTCATATCGATCATCAGCGATGCGCGCCCGCGGACGGTGGCCAACGCTTCATCCAGCCCCGCTATGCGCTCCCCTTGAAAGGCGTCGCCAAACCAACTACCCACATCAAACTCGCTGAGTTCGCTACGGGTAAGGTCGCCAAATTCTCGAGGATCACTGGTGAGGCGGGCGAGCGTTCGGTCGTGATAGAGCATGACCTGATTATCGGCGCTCAGGCGAACATCCAGCTCTACGGCGTCAGCACCATCCTCCAGCGCTTGAGACACGGCAGCAAGGGTGTTTTCCGGTGCCACCATGGAGCTTCCGCGATGGGCGATGATGGCCACGTTATCGCGAATCTCAAAACTGTTAAGAATCCACCACGCCTGTAGCCCAGCGAGCAGCAGCACGCTAAGTTCAATCGCCCATGCCATGCGTCCAGGGTGCGCATCGTGGGAAGGCGGCGCAGGGCGTGGTTCATGATGGGCCAGCTGTAAATAGAGGCAGGCGGACAGCAGAGCGTTAGTAGCAATACCGAGGAAAGTGATGGTGAGCGTTACCAGCACATAGCCGGTTAAATAGGCCAGCATCGCTGGAATCAGCACTGCGTTGTGCTCTGGTAGCCACCACAATAAGGGCGTGACCACCGTGTCAAACAGCCATGTGGTAATAATGGGTAAGCTAATAATGATCAGTAGCAGGCTGAGCACAGCCACCCCAATAGAGCGGTGCCAGCCACGTGTTAAATAAACGCTTCGCTTGAGTGCTTGATACGGTGAGCAAGATTCCAGCGCCACAAGTGGCAGTGCCAGCAGCCAGCGCAGATACAGCCACGCTGCTAAGATCATCCAGATAACCACCAACGGTGTCGCGCAAGCTAAAAAGTACCACAGCACAGGAGGGCGAATGCGCTGTAGATAGTAAGGGTCGATACCGCTAAGCCATAGATCGTGTAACCAAGCGAGGGCCATCATAAAGGGGGCAAGCAGCAACAGGTGGGCACCGGCCTGAAGAATCGACAGTACCGTCAGAGCGGGAAGCCGTCGTGTGCTCAGCCAGAGTGCCTCGAACGCCAGCCGGTAGTGGTTGTCTTTTGACCGGACAGCCACTTGCAACATGCCAGCCTGCTGCCAGTAAATGAGTAAAAACGTAAAACCAAGGCCCACCAGCATGACCAATAACCCTAGTGGGCTAAAGAGCAGCGCTAAGAGTGCATCCGTGGTGACCACCGTGCGGTTTAGCTGTGCCAAAAGGCGTTGCGATACCCAGGCAACGGCCGGTACCAATAAGGCAGAGGCCAGTAGGGTAAACAGCAAGTGATAAGCTATGAGCGGACGGAGGTGATCTCGGAGAGTGCGAAGAAGAGCGTCGCCTAATTGAGTGAGCGGCTGCATAGTCACAAAAGTGTCAGAGTGAAGCATCAGGGTGGCACTAACTGCCAGCCCTGACAAGCGGGTTTAGGAGAGCTTTAAGGGCTGCTCGGCGATAATAATGCCGTTATTATCAGCATACAGCCACTGGCCAACTCTTAAAGTAACGCCCGCAAACGTTACGGCGATATCCCGCTGGCCTTCGCCGCGCTTTTCGCTTTTACGCGGGTGGCTGCCGAGTGCCTGTACGCCTAAAGGAAGCGTGGCCAAAATGTCGACATCTCTCACGCAACCGTACATCAATACGCCTGCCCAACCATTTTGCGCTGCCTGCTCTGCCAGCATATCGCCTAACATCGCGCAGCGATGAGAGCCGCCGGCATCCACAACCAGTACGGCACCTTCGCCAGGCTCCGCCACAGCCTGTTTGACCATTGAGTTATCTTCGAAGCACTTTACCGTGCGAATTGGGCCATAAAAGCTGTCGACACCGCCGAAGTTAGCAAAGAGGGGCTCTAGCACCTCTACGTCGGGGTAAGCGTCGCACAGATCGGGGGTGACCACTTGGGTTGTCGTTGTCATCGTTTACTCCTATGTTTTCGGCACTATGGTTCACAGCGTCATAAAAAACGCCCCAACCTCGAAAGGAAGGGGCGTTCTGTCATCGGCTCAGCGAGGGATTTCCCTGGCTGCGATGTTGCGAGCATCGGCGATGGGTCGGTGCCACTGGCGATTAAGCCTCTTGGGCTACCGGAATCACGTTCGAGGCGATTTTTTGATACTCCTCGATTTCGTGGAAGTTCATGTAACGATAGATCTCGCCTGCCATGGCGTCAAACTCACCCATGTAACGCTGATACTCATCAACGGTCGGCAAACGACCTTCTACAGCAGCAACCGCTGCTAGCTCTGCCGAGGCGAGGTAAACATTTGCACCATCGCCCAGACGGTTCGGGAAGTTACGTGTAGACGTGGACACCACGGTGCTTTTCGCTGCAACGCGTGCCTGGTTACCCATACACAGTGAACATCCCGGCATTTCCATGCGGGCGCCTGCACGGCCATAGATGCCGTAGTAACCCTCTTCGGTCAGCTGGTGCTGATCCATTTTGGTCGGTGGCGCAAGCCACAAGCGGGTTTTCAGGCTGCCCGCAGGCTGTTTTTCGAGCAATTTACCTGCCGCGCGGAAGTGACCAATGTTGGTCATGCACGAACCGATAAACACCTCGTCGATTTTCTCACCGGCAACATCAGACAGTAAGCGGGCGTCATCCGGGTCGTTCGGGGCGCAAAGAACCGGCTCTTTAATGTCAGAGAGGTCGATCTCGATGACTTCGGCGTACTCGGCGTCTTTATCAGCACGCATCAGGCTCGGATCAGCCAGCCATGCTTCCATACCTTCGATACGACGGCTGATGGTGCGCTCGTCACCGTAACCGTTGGCAATCATCCACTTCAGCAGCGTGATGTTGGATTTCAGGTACTCGGTCACGCTCTCTTCAGACAGCGTAATGGTACAGCCAGCGGCGCTACGCTCAGCGGACGCGTCGGAAAGCTCAAATGCCTGCTCAACGGTGAGGTCTTCCAGGCCTTCGATTTCCAGCACGCGACCAGAGAAGGCGTTTTTCTTGCCGGATTTCTCGACAGTCAGCAGACCTTGCTTAATCGCGTACAGCGGAATGGCGTGAACCAAATCGCGCAATGTGACGCCCGGCTGGCGCTTGCCTTTGAAGCGCACCAGAACGGATTCCGGCATGTCCAGCGGCATTACGCCCGTAGCAGCGGCGAAGGCCACCAGGCCAGAACCCGCAGGGAACGAAATACCCAGCGGGAAGGGGGTGTGGGAGTCACCGCCAGTACCTACGGTGTCCGGCAGCAGCATGCGGCTCAACCAGCTGTGGATGATGCCGTCGCCGGGGCGCAGCGAAACGCCGCCACGGTTCATGATGAAGTCCGGCAGGGTGTGGTGAGTGTCCACATCTACTGGCTTCGGATATGCCGCCGTGTGGCAGAACGACTGCATGACCAAGTCTGCCTGGAAACCTAGGCAAGCCAAGTCTTTCAGTTCGTCACGGGTCATCGGACCAGTGGTATCTTGCGAGCCCACAGTGGTCATCTTCGGCTCGCAATACATGCCGGGGCGTACGCCATCCATGCCGCAGGCCTTGCCGACCATCTTCTGCGCCAGGGTAAAGCCTTTGCCAGTATCGACAGGCTGGTCGGGCAGGCGGAATACGTCAGAAGGTGCTAAGCCCAGTGACTCGCGTGCTTTGCCGGTCAGGCCACGACCGATGATCAACGGAATACGGCCGCCGGCGCGCACTTCGTCAAGAATCAGCTGAGTTTTCAGTTCGCAAGTGCTCAGCACTTCATCGGTGCCGTGCTTGCACACTTTGCCTTCGTAGGGAGAAACGTCAATGACGTCGCCCATTTCCAGCTTGGAAACGTCCATTTCTACCGGCAGGGCACCGGAATCTTCCATGGTATTGAAGAAGATATGCGCGATTTTACCGCCGAAACAGAAGCCGCCAGCGCGCTTGTTCGGGACGTAAGGAATGTCGTCACCAAAGAACCATAGCACGGAGTTAGTGGCTGACTTACGTGAAGAGCCGGTACCTACCACGTCACCTACGTAGGCAACCGGGAAGCCTTTGGCTTTGACGTCTTCGATCTGCTTGAGCGGGCCAGTGGTGCCTTGTACTTCAGGCTCAATGCCTTCGCGCTCGTTTTTGAGCATCGCGTTAGCATGCAGCGGAATGTCGGGGCGTGACCAAGCATCCGGAGCTGGAGAGAGATCGTCGGTATTGGTTTCGCCGGGCACCTTGAAAACGGTCAGGGTGATTTTCTCTTCCAGAGCTGGCTTGGAGAGGAACCACTCGGCATCTGCCCAGGATTGAATGACGTCTTTGGCGACGGCATTGCCTTTTTTGGCACGCTCTTCCACATCGTGGAAGGCATCAAACATTAGCAGGGTGTGCTTCAGCTGCTCGCCAGCTTCACGGGCCAGCTCTTCGTTATCCAGCAGCTCCACCATAGAGACGATGTTGTAACCGCCTTGCATGGTGCCTAGCAGTTTAACGGCGGTAATTTTATCAATTAATGGAGAGGTGGCTTCCCCTTTAGCAATCGCGGTCAAAAAGCCCGCTTTTACGTAGGCGGCCTCATCAACACCGGGCGGAACGCGGTTGGTGATCAGGTCAAGGATGAATTCCTCTTCACCCGCCGGGGGCGCTTTGAGCAGCTCAATTAAGGCGGCGACTTGCTCGGCGGTTAGGGGCTTAGGTGGGACGCCCTCTGCGGCGCGTTCCTCGACATGTTGGCGGTAAGCTTCAAGCACGTTGGGGCCCTCTCATCTTCTTAGTAGTGATGAATCAGTGGTGCCGAACGACTACTAGCACGGTGGGTGAGGCGTTCGGACACGTGACATACGCTTGACAAACAGCGTCTGGTGGATGAGCGGGATTCTACGGGAAACTGTCGACAATGTTAAGAAGCCAAGCTAAGTGCCTGCTTGTACTTTATGTTGAGGCGCTGATATTGAGCTCCTTTCTTGCGGCTTTTTTAGTTAATGTGCCCAAAATCTGAAAGTTTTTTACCAGCAGGGGTGTTTTGAGGTAAGCGCGGGTGTGATTATTGTGATGCCGCGTTACCATAGGCATACGATTAATTCGTTATTAAGTAACGTAGTGAAGTGGTTTAGGCGGTGTGTGGAGCGCCAAATAAGCTGAGCTTATATATTAGAAATATGCTATATGAGAATTGAGGCGCCATTAAATAAGTGGCCTTCGGATAGCTAGGGAACAAACGCCAACGGCGTTTATATGTTATACAATAGTGAGATAAACGCTCGGTAGCGGTATTATGTCTATACAACTAATGGCACTAAAAACAGCAGATCACTCCCTTTCAGCGGATGATTTGCTACCAGAAAGTCTGCATCAGTTTCTTGCCTGCCCAACGCCTGATGCGTGGTTGCAGTGGGCGCTTGCCAATCCTGAAACGCTGCTGATTGACCATGCGCAGTGTGAGAAGAAGGCGGCTTCCACCGCGATGAGCCTGCTTTACCGCTATGTCGATCAGCCGCTTTTATTAAGCAAAATGTCTCAGCTTGCCCGCGAAGAGCTGCTGCACTTTGAACAAGTGGTGGGCCTGATGGAAAAGCGTGGGGTGGCCTATCATCACCTCACTGCCTCGCGCTATGCCGAGGGGCTGCGCAAACATTTACGCAGTAACGATCCTGAGCGCTTAATCGATGTACTGATTATTGGCGCATTAATTGAGGCACGAAGCTGTGAGCGCTTTGCCCGCCTTATCCCTTACTTAGACGAAGAACTGGCGAAGTTCTACCGCACGCTGGTGAAGTCAGAAGGGCGCCATTTTGAAGATTATCTGCTGTTGGCGCGTCAACAGACCGCTGAGCCGATTGATGACCGTATTGCCTTCTTTGTCGCACGTGAAGCGGAGCTGATGACGACTCCGGATACGGCGTTTCGTTTCCATAGCGGCGTGCCCGCCTAAGCCGCTGCTAGTCAGGCAGGATGTGTATCATGCGCGATGCTCAACAGACAGACCAGCTGACCTTGTTTGGTCACTTCTCCTTAACCCAGGGGGAGGATGTACTCACTCATTTCAGTTACGACAAAGTTAAGGCCCTGTTGGTGTATCTTTTGTTGCATCGCCAGCCGGTCAATCGTGCGGCACTGGCTGAGCTGCTCTGGCCAGACCAGGGGCTTTCGTCAGGTCGTACCAACTTGCGCCACGCGTTGCACTGCCTGCGTCAGTCCATGGGTGATAACGCCGATCAGGTATTGAACGTATCGCGACAGACTATCGCCTTTCATTTACCTGCCCACTGGCAGGTAGATCTACATGACCTGCAGCAGTTGCTAGAAGGCCCCAAGGATTTAGAAACCCTTGAGGAGGTGATGTCATGCTACCAAGGCGATCTAATTGAAGAGTTGCAGTTGGCAAGTTGCAGCGAATTTCAGCGCTGGCTAGTGCAGGTGCGCAATGAGTGGCGTCAGCGGGTGATCCGGGTTGCCGAGCAAGTGCTTGAAGCTCACGACGAAACGCCAGACGACATGCTGGAAGGCCTGGTGAGCCGCTTTTCAGGCTATGGGCCTTTCCATGAACGTTTGGTGCGTCAACTGGCCGAAAAAAATCAAATGGCCGCTGCTCATGAGCAGTACAACAGCTATTTGCAGTTGCTCGCGCTGTCGGGCCAGCAGCCGGAGCCCAGTTTCTTACAGTTGGCCAGCTACTGGTCGGACGGCAACCACGACCCGCGAGCCATGTCGCCCCAGGGCGCTTTTTCTCGTGCACTGGCAGCCGATAGCAAGCCGCTGCGTGAAGATGAGATTGAGCTTCGCCAACTGTCGGTTATGGCGATTCGCTTACGTCTGAAAGGCGACTGGCAAGACCGGGCGGCAACTCGTAACTGTCTAGCGCTTCAGCTGGAACTATTGCGCTGGCTAGAGCAGCAGTGCCATCACTTAGGTGGCTTCTGGCTGCCAGGGGCCACCGGCGGTTTGGGACTGGCGTGTTTGGCACCCACGGCCCTGCGCATCAGCTTGCCGAGCTGGTAGCGCTCTATGAACACTGCCGCCAAGCGCTGCCGCCGGAAACTCAGCGCCATTGGGGTGGGGAAGGGGAAGCGCCTTCGTTTGAGCTGGCGGCTGGGTTACATAGCGGCCGTGTGGTTTATCTGCCTGAACGTCAGTTGGCTGACCCGCTTGGCCAAGTCACCCAGGTCTCCCTTGAGCTAATGGGCGCTGCTGAAGGTAGTGAACTAGTGATTTCTCAAGAAGCCAGCCAGCACATGCCCCCGGCACTGGACCTGCAGCCGCGCTTGGTGTCGCGCTTGGTGGCAAGCGATGGTCGAGTGCGCTTGCGGGCGCTGGTGTTAGGCCAGAATGAAGGCGGCCGGGATGCGCTGCCGCCTAGTCTGGTCGGCCGCGAAACGTCACTGCGTACGCTGCGTGATGCGCTGGCAAGAGCGGGTATCGGCTTAAGGCAAAGTGTCTTGGTGCGGGGTGCCTCAGGCATGGGAAAATCGGCGCTGATGGTTGGTTTTCGTCAGCTTGAACTTAGCCGCGATGCCGCTATCTGTTGGCAGCCAACCACACGCTTGTCGGTGTTAGAGCCTTACGGGGTGGCCCGTTCTCTCTTGGCGTGGCATCTAGGCGCCACGCCTACTCAAGAAGCATTGCATGAGTTGCAGGCATCGTTGGGTGATACAGCGCTAGACGATGCTCGCCAACAGCTGTTGGAAGAGGCGCTGGGGGTTAGGGACGTTCAGGAAATTACTCAGCTTACCCAAAGCGGGGAAGCGGTAGAGTTGGTCGTGAAACTGCTGCTCCGTCTGATCGTCCAGCGCGCTGGCACCCAGACTCTCGTCTTGATGGTTGATGATCTACAGTGGTTGGACGAACCCTCCTTCAAAGTATTGGCCGGTTTACAAGCTCGTCTGCCCATCAATACGGCCTTCATGCTGGTGGCCAGTCATCACGGTCGTGAAGCGCTACCAGTGAAGCTGCATTGGGATCAGCAAATTACCCTCGGCAAGCTCGATGCGCTGCAGTCGTCTCGGCTGCTCTCCCAGCTATCGCGCCGTTATCGAATGCATTTGAGCCCTCGGCTGCGTAATCAGATTATTGAGCGATGCGACGGCGTGCCACTCTACATGCAGGAGATATGCCGTCGTCTGGATATGGACCGTCGCGAAGGGCGCAGCGTCCAGTTCGATGAGTTGCCCAAAGGGCTGCTTGGCCTGCTGGCCAGCCGTATCGATCAGCTGGAAGGGGATCGGGAAATTGCCCATATTGCGGCGGTGCTGGGCAAACGCTTCCGCCTCGACTTCCTGGCTGAATGCAGCGGCTGGGATAAAGCGCGGATTTCTCAAGCCGTAGAGCATATGCGCCTGCTGGAAATTATTGAGCCGGTTGATAAAGAGAGCGGCGAGCACGAGTACCAGTTTAGCCATCAGCTACTACAAGAAGCGGCTTATCTCTCCTGCCCCCGGGATGTAAGGGTCAAGCTGCACCAGCAGGTCGTTACGCTGATTGAAGAGCGTTTCCCTGTGTGGATCAGCCGCCATCCGGGGGATTTCGCCACCCATCTGCGCCGCAGCGGCCACTACGCTCGAGGCGCGCGCTATTTCGAACTGTCTGCCCGTGAAGCGCTGAAGGTGAGCGCGAACCGTACGGCGCTGCGGATGGCCGACTTCGGTTTGGCCAGTTTGCGCCACGTTGACCATGAAGTGGAACGTGAGGTCAGCCTACTTACCGTGCGTGGGCAGGCAGCGTTTGCGCTGGAAGGCCATGGCTCGCCCACTGCCCACGAAAGCTTTGTGCGCGCCCGGGAGCTGCTGCGTCAATCCGGTGGTGATTCGCCGGAAGACCCGGAAGATTTAGAACAAATTTTCCTAGTCAAGTGGGGGCTGTGGGTAGGCCGCAGCCAGCGCTACGCCCATGCCGATGCGTTTGCACTTGCCTCTACCTTGGCGGATATTGCCGAGCGTCTGGAAGACCCGCGCTATCGCCGTTTGGCCGACTATGCCCGGGCGCACTGTGAGTACTGGGCCGGACGAATTCAGCAGGCCCATGACCACCTGGATGAAATCGACCCGCTCAATGCGCAAATGATGATCGAGTGGCTGCCCTTCTCGGATCACCCGCAAGTGACAGCTGCCTGCTTCCAGGGCTGGGCACTCTGTTTACGTGGCGACTATCAGCGCGCCGAGCGTCACGTCTCGTCGGCCATCCGTCTTGCTGAGAAAATTGGTCACCCGGGAACGCTTGCCATGGCGTTAATGTTTGCCGCAGCGCTCTATCGCCAATTAGGGCATGTGCATCTTGCGGCACGCCATGCTGAGCGCGCGGCCGCCATGACGGGCACGCCGGACCTTCAGCTGTGGCAAATCTCCGCCCAAGGTGTGTTGGGTTGGCAGAGGGCCATGGCGGGGGATCACGCTGGTTTAGTCCAATTAAGAGATAGTCTGGACCAGATGGCTGAGCTGAATGGGCGAGATCGTTTCCAGCGCCCCGTCCTTTGGTACTCAGATGCCTGTATTGAACTTGGCGAGTTAAAGGCCGCCGAGGAGTATCTGGATCAGTGTTTGGTGATTGCCCGAGAGCGCACCACGCTCTTTTTGCCCGAGTTGGCGACTCAACTGGCCAGAGTGCGTGACTTGCTGGGGCACCCGGCCAGTGAAGTAAAGGCGCTTGCCGAAATGGCGATTGTGCAGTCACGGGAACACGGCAACCGCCATCAAGAGTTAGCGGCCTTGGAGCTTTGGCTTACGCGGATTTCACCCAATGATCAGCAGGCAAAAGAGGCGTTCCGTCGCCTGTTGAGCGAGGTTAGCCACAGCGATGCACCGGTGCTGGTGCGCTGGGTTAGCCTACTGGATCGCCGTTTGCCCCACTCGCTGAGTGTTGAAAACGAGGCTTAAACGTTCAGCGAGTGCTCTCTTCTAGCCACGACAGCGTGGCGAGCGCCTCATCGCGGTGCTCGCCACACACGGTGGGGTCATAATCGAACTGCCCGCACACCATCGGGCGCAGCGGGCTGCCAAACAGCATGCATAAGTTGTTGGCGTCGAGTTGAACGCAGCGCACCCCCGCCGGTTTGCCCTCGGGCATTCCGGGTATCGGCGATGTAATAGACGGAGCTATACAACAAGCGCCGCAGCCTGCTCGGCATGTGGCGCTGCTGTCACTGGTGATCAACTCGCTCATGGGCTCGCTTGTGCCGTCGCGCCTTTGTCGATTCCTTCAAAGGCGTATACGTGAGTGGCGGTCCCCGTTTGCTTGGCGATCTGATCGGCCAGCCAGAGGGCAATATTTTCTACCGTCGTGGGCTTTGGCAGCACGCTACAGCGCTCAGATGGCAAGGTGATTGAGAAGCTGCCTTGGGCTGCTTCATAGCGGCAGGTGAGCTGTGACTCGCTATGCTCTGCTATATCTGCCTCTCTTCCAAAAGATAACGATTATCCAGCCACGCTCCCCATTGCTGTTCCAACTGCGGCTGTCGCTGTTGTTCCTGGAAGATATGCAGGCGAGAGCGATGCCCGTGGGCAATGCGCTGGCAGTTACCCGAATGACGTTTTAATCCATGGCTATAGCCATAGGCAGCACCATTGATAAGCTCATCGCTTAGCGTGAGCGTCACGCGTTCAACATTGGCTGGCCGCTGCTCGGTGAGTTGGGCGCTGAGGTGCTGAGTCACCCGTTCTAGAGTGATCGATGCCCAGGGAAGCAGGGTAAATGCCTCTGTCGGTCCACGAACTTCCATCACGTAGGGCGTGGTGGTGCGAATGCAGAGCCCTTCATCGCATTCGCTGACCTCAACACCGGGTGCTTGGGTGGGCACCAGTAGGGTGTGGTCCAGTCCGCTATCCAGGGTGCGTTTGATCCACGGCTTTACTTCACCGAAGTCGAACAGCATTCCGTCCTCGCCTAGTTCACCCTCTAGTTGAGCATCCACTTGCCAGCTACAGCCAACCAACCCTTTCGTGGGGCACCAAAGAGAGACATCGATATGGGTCAGGTGGTTAACAAATAGCGCCATTACTCAAATCCTGCGATTTTGTGCGTTTGCAGTGACAGCCGCCACTGTGGGTTGGCCATGCAGTACGCAGTGGTGGCCTGAACGGTCGCCGCGCCGTCGGTGGCAATACTCTTTTGAGCGACGGCGCTGAGATCCATCGGCTGTAAAAAGAAGTGACTAAAGGCGAGGTGAGAAAACTGCTCCGGTGGCGCATCGGCCTGGGGGAAAACCAGTTTCAACTCATCGCCTTGGGTGATCGCTAGCGGGTTGCTACCCTTAGGGCTAACGCAGAGCCAGTCAATGCCCGCAGGAGCGGGCACCGTACCGTTGGTTTCCACTGCCACTTCGAAGCCTTCGCTATGCAGCGTGGCAATGAGCTCGGTATCGAGCTGTAGCAGCGGTTCGCCGCCGGTAAATACCACGTATGGCACGGCGTTGTTAGCTTCCTGAGGCCACAGCGCTTTGATGTGTTCTGCCAGCGCCTGGGCTGTGTTAAACCGGCCGCCATTAACTCCGTCGGTACCGTTAAAGTCGGTGTCGCAAAAGGTACATTGTGCGTTCGCTCGATCTATTTCCCGGCCTGACCAAAGATTGCAGCCTGTAAAACGGCAGAACACGCTGGCACGACCTGCCTGGGCGCCTTCACCCTGTAAGGTGTAGAAGGCTTCTTTAACGTGATACATCAGTGCGCCACCTGTGAAGTGTCGATGGCGTAGTCGAGAGGATCGACGCTGTGATTAGCCGCAAAGGCGGCCAACCGCTCGCGACAACTACCGCACTGGCCGCAGGCAAGCTCGCGGCCCTCATAGCAGGTCCACGTGTGACGATAGTCCAAGCCCATGCTCAGCCCGTCGCGCAAAATATCCGCCTTGCTGGCATGCAGGTAAGGGGCATGCAGCGCAACAGGCTCAAAGTTGGCAATGCCAGCTACGTGGTTCATGGCTTCCACAAACTCGGGGCGGCAGTCGGGATATAGGATGTGATCGCCGCCGTGAGCGCCATAATCGACGCGCGCAGCGCCAATGTTGACCGCTTTGGCAATCGCCAGTGACAGTAGAATCATATTGCGATTGGGCACCACCGTGGCGCTGAGATTGTCAGCATCATAGTCGCCGGTGGGCATGTCGATAGCGCTATTGGTTAGCGCTGAGTTATCAATCAAGCCGTGAATCGCGCGAATATCAACGACTTGATGGGGGATGCCCAGCGATTCGCACACTTGGCGGGCGGTATCGAGCTCCCGACGATGACGCTGGCCATAGTCGAAAGAGAGGGCGTGAACGTTAAGCCCTTCGCCGAATGGCTCGGTGTAACACAGTGAAGGAATCCATGCCGCCTGAGTAAATCACGACGGTGGCTGACGCGTTAGCGTCTGGTGTGGCGGTAGATGACATACAAGTTGCTCATAGTCGGAGAATTTATGCGTACTTGTCAATTGGGCAAGACAGTGTTCCGGGGTCCGGTCCGGAAGGGCGGCAGTTTACGCAATAGCGATTAATCTGACCAGCATCCGCCGCGCTTGAGGTGCTTCTCATTCGGTGTGTGGGTGGCTGGTTGCCATGTTAAGCTACTGGCTCTAGCCGTTAGGAAGATACTTATGGCCACTATAAAACATAGCGAAATCATCAAAGCGTCTCCGGAGCGAGTGTTTGATCTTCTGCGCCGCGTGGAGGATTTTGCCGATTATTCCGATCTTATCCATTCCATCGACAGCTTGGGTGAAAACCGTTACCGCTGGCATGTGAGAGCAGTGGGGATGGATTGGGCATTTGATGTTGCTGTTACTGAGATTGAGCCACCCCATGTCTTGGCTTGGGAGTCGTTGGAGGGGGTGAAAAACCAGGGTCGCTATCAGCTGCGCGAAGTGCCTGAGGGGACGGAAGTAGCACTGACTCTGCAGTACGATATCCGCAACCGTTTAATGGAAAAAGCGGTAAACAAAGCGGCGAAACCATTAGTGGGAAAGGTCAGTCGGCAAATTCTTGAGCGTGTTGAAGCGCGCTTAAATGGCTGAGCGCCGCCCATAGGCGGCGCTGAAGAGAGCGTTGTTAGACAGGTTTATGCATGGAGGCGTCAAGATGATCGACCACTTCTGCCCAATCGGCGTCTTCCTGCACGGCTTCTTTTAGAAAATCAGCTTGGCCCTCATTCCAGCAGGGGGCGTCTGCCAGCGGCATCTCCTTAGGCAGCGGTGAGTGCCGCTGAATAAAGCGTTCGATGGATTCAGCATCCGAGCGTAACCCTAACTGCTCAAATAGTTCGCTAAAGTGATGTACCGGTTGATCCATAAGTGGCTTCCTATCCAGTGGGTGGTTAATACACGTTAAGGACATTGTTTAACCATAGCGGGAATAAACCACTATGCCAGTGTAGTACTGGCTAGATCATTTAACGTTCGCCCACTAGCGTCGTTAAAAATCGTCGCCTCTGATCCTCTAATGAAATTGGTTGCGCTAGCACATGCACCAGTTTGGTGTAGGCGGCCTCGGGCGTCATGTCATCGCCGGATAACACCCCAGCATCGGTGAGACCGTGCCCTGCTGCATAAGCCCCCATATGTACACGCCCTTGTGGGCATTGGCTGATGGCGGCGATGAGTTTGCCTTCTCCGCTCGCCTTGGCAATCACCTCTAGTAGCGCGGGGTTATCCGGTAAATTGCCTGCGCCCCATAGCTGTAGCAGCGCGCCTTTCACGTTTGGATGGCTAAGCCACGCCTCTAATTGCCAGGGCGCCATGCCAGGCCATAGGGTAATGCGAACCACCTCGCCATTGGCGACAGGCTGGTAGTCCACCAGCTCAAAGCGCGGAGCCCCGCGCTGCTGGTAAGACAAGCCGCGGCTGGGGAACAGAATAAAGTCGTCGCCGATGCGCTCGCCCAGCAGTGGGTAGTTGGGTGAGGAAAACGCCTCGACAGCCTCGCTGTGCTGTTTGATGGCGCGCGTGCCTCTGAGCAGGCGGTTGGCAAAATAAATGGCCACTTCCTGTAGTTCGGGATGGGCAGCAAATCGTAGGGCGCCGTAGAGATTTTGTAAGGCATCGCTGTTAGGAGCCTCTAGGGGAGCCATGGCACCCGTCAACACTACAGGCCTATCTAAGCCCTGCAATTGGTAGGCTAAGCTAGCGGCGGTCCAACTTAGCGTGTCGGTACCGTGAATCACCACAAAACCACGATGCTCTGTAAAGCGCTCGGCGATGTCGGCGGCTAACTGCTGCCATGTCATTGGGGTCGCCGCGCTGGAATCAATAAGAGGTGAGTAGCTGATGACATCATAAGCAGGGAGCATTTGTTGGTCCCGCAACGGCAGCTGGCTCAGTGCGCTGGCCAAGCGTTCAGGAAAATCACCGGCAGGTGAGAGCCCGTTAGCCTGAGGCTGCATACCGATCGTGCCGCCGGTGTAAATCACAAGCAACCGCTCTTGGCTGCTTTGAGCATCTGCAAGGAGAGGAGCCTGGCTCATCGCTGTATCCTGTTAAAAGCTAAGAAGTGGTTAGCGGTGATATACCTGTAGTTGGCCGCTTTGGTCATCAAGCTGCCGTTTGCGTCCCGCAAAGAACGCAAAGCCGCAGCAAACGCCGATCAATCCAATCAGTAGCCAAGCAATATGCTGCGTGGTAGCACCGGCTTGGAGCATCAGACCAACCCCAAAGGGCCCCAATGCGGCCAGGGTATAGCCGCCCCCTTCCACCAAGCCAGAAAGCTGGCCTGCAAGGCGTTCGTTCGCGGTTCGCAGTACCAATAAGCTTAATGCAAGGCTAAAACTTCCGCCTTGCCCAAGCCCCAGCAACACGGCACCGGGCCATCGCCATGCCAACGGAGCGGCTAACAACATGACAAGCCCTAAGGCGGTACATACCAGTACCAACAGCAGGGCCGGGCGCTGGTCGTGATGCAATCGCGCAATCCAAGGCGCACTCAGTGCTGAGACCAGTTGGCACATAATGGAAACGGCCATCGTCCAGCCAGCGGTTGCCTCGCTGTATCCGCGCTCAATCAGAAGAGTTGGCAGCCAGCCGAAAACGATATATGCCATGGAAGATTGAATGCCCATAAAGAGCATCACCTGCCAGGTTAGCGGCTGCCTGAGTAGCGACACGAGGGGGATGCCGGTGGGCAGGTTAAGCGTTGATTTTGGCGCAGGAGATGGCGCATAGCTGACCCATACGATGAGTGTAGCCAGTGCGAGCAGTGACCAACTGACTAGGCTGGCTTGCCAGTTGCCCAGCCACTGCATTAACGGCACGCTGAGCCCAGCGCCTAGAGCGCCCCCCAAGCAGAGTGCCATGGTGTAGAGCCGGGTGAGCAAATCCGCATTTTGAGGCAGCTCACGCTTGACTAGCGCGGGTAACAGCGTGCCCGCCAAGCCAATAGCACTACCGGCCATGGCGGTACCTAGATAAAGCAATCCAGGAAAAGGCAGAACCCGTAACAGCAAGCCGCGGGCCAGCAGGATTAATGCGGCACTAAGTGCACGCTCACTCCCTATACGGTTGCCAATCATTGGTGCCAAGGGGGGGGTTAAGCCAAGAAAAAGACCGGGGAGCGTGGTTAGCAAGCCCGCCGCTGAGGCGGAAAGCCCCGCATTTTCTTGCAGCCGACTTAGCAGGGGGGCGACCGAGGACATGGCAGGGCGTAAATTTAGCCCCACCATAAACATCAGCAAAATGAATCGGCAAGCGTGGCGTGAGATCATGAAGCGGCGCTTATTTTAAGTAGGGGCGAAGGTCGCCTCGCACCGCATCTAGCAAGGTGATGAAGTGATAATCTTGCGTGGTATCCAAGCAATCAACACGTACCTGGGTACGCATGCCTTTATTGATATCAAGCTTGTCGTAAATTTCCAGCGTTAGCTTGCTTGCCGGTTTATCACCTGGCGCGATGATGCCATCTTCTAGGGTAAAAGTTTCCAATAGTGTGACCCGAACGCGGGTGCTGTTGCCTTCGCTCAGTACGCGCCGTACAAATAACCAACCTTCACAGGGGAGTGAGGCGTTATCGCGTTCGCGTAAAAACAGAGTGCGATAACAGGCACCTTCGTTTGAGGCTTTTTCAGCCATGCTGCGATAGGCCTGCAAGACCTGATTAGCTGAGGCACGGGCGTCCTCTAGGCGCTGAGAAATACCTTGATGCTCGCGGCTGAGTTGCTCCTGACGCTGAAAAGTCAGCCATTGGCGATAATCTGCCATGAGTTGTGAAGACGCCATAATCACTCCATGAATTAATTCAGCAAAAACGCCGGAATAAGCGAGGCGCTACCTTCGCATATTCCGGGCGTTCGGGCTACCGGCGAGTGCGACGGCGGCGCTCGCCACCAGCATTGGCAGCTTGGCTGTCAGGCTTGCGGTTAGCCCTTGGCTGGCGCTGACCGCGGCGGCCATTCTCGATCGGTTCTGGCTTGGCATTGGGGTCTGGCTCAAAGCCTGGCTCAATATGCTTCGGCAGCGTTTGATTAATCAGGCGCTCAATGTTTTTGAGTAGGCCATGTTCATCGACACACACCAAAGATACCGCTTCGCCATTGCTACCCGCGCGCCCCGTGCGCCCAATACGGTGGACATAGTCTTCAGCCACGTTGGGCAGATCGAAATTCACCACGTGAGGAAGTTCATTAATATCTAGCCCGCGTGCCGCAATATCGGTGGCTACCAGCACTTGTAGGTCGCCGCTCTTGAAAGCACCCAGCGCCCGAGTACGTGCCCCTTGGCTTTTGTTGCCATGGATCGCCATCGCGGGAATATCCTGCTTAGAGAGCTGTTCAGCTAGCCGGTTAGCGCCATGCTTGGAGCGGGTAAACACCAGCACTTGGAACCAGTTGTGGCGCTGGATCAGATGGGCCAATAGATCGCGTTTTTTGTCGCGATCAACGCGGTAGATGGCCTGCTCAATTTTTTCTGCCGTGGTGTTGCGCGGAGCCACTTCGATGAGGGCAGGGTTATTCAGCAGTTGCTGGGCCAGCGTTTGGATCTCGTTAGAGAAAGTGGCAGAAAACAGCAGGTTTTGGCGCTGTTTCGGCACCAGACGCAATAGCCGTTTGATATCGTGGATAAAGCCCATGTCTAGCATACGGTCGGCTTCATCTAACACCAGAATTTCAATGGCGGAGAGGTCGACATGCCCTTGCTGGTGCAAATCAAGCAAGCGCCCAGGGGTGGCTACTAGAACGTCCAGGCCGGCTCTTAAAGCGTCGACTTGGGGCTGCTGGCCCACGCCACCAAAAATAATGTGTGAACGTAGTGAGAGGTGCTGTCCATAAGCAGCCACGCTTTCCCCCACTTGTGCAGCTAGTTCGCGGGTGGGTGTGAGGACCAGTGCGCGAACCTGGCGTTTGCCAGGGCGTTTGCCATTTGCCAAACGCTGTAGCATCGGTAGCGTAAAGCCAGCGGTTTTGCCGGTACCGGTTTGTGCGCTGGCAAGAAGGTCGCGACCTTCAAGAACGACGGGGATGGCCTGTTGTTGAATAGGCGTAGGCTGTGTATAGCCCTGTGCAGTTACCGCGCGCAATAAATCGTCATGCAGACCAAGATCAGAAAAACTCATGCGTTCTCCGCAATCGCATAGCAATCGGCGCCACTAGCTCAGCGGCGTTGCTAGGCGTAATGTTCAAAAAGCGAGGATGGTACACCGTCGCGGCAGCGAAGTTTGCCAGATAATACGCTGTGCCGCGACGGGCATTTATACGTCTTGTTACGCCATACCAGGCATAACAAGGGGGTGACAGGGTAGTGCTGACAGTGATGTCATTTATTGGCAAAGAGTGTAACACGAAAGTCTCACACCAATGCTGCTCCCCTAGCGATTGCAATAAAGGTTTAGAAGTAGCCGCCTTGTCGAACCTGCTGAGCAATTTGTGCAGCAACACTCTCCCAGCTTTCGCCCAACGAACGGACCAGGGCAGGGTAGCCATCCTGTTCAAGAGTGGCTTCTGCAGTGAAGCTTTTGAGTGCGAGCAACTCGCCATCGGTATCTCGAAGCTGCCACTGGCCGCTGGCTACCGCGACACCGTCAAAGCGGCCTTGGAATTGATCTACTTCCATGGACAGAGTGAGCGCCCCAGGGCTGCTGCCTTCTGCTCGTACCACTTGCACGCTGGGTAACTGATTTGCCAATTCGGCCCGTAAGGCGCGTTCAAGCTGGCGCCCAATACCCTCCGCCCACTGGTGCTCCCGCGCTTCGTTTAACGTGATGTCGTCTAACTGCATCACAATCCCGTCCACGTCTAAATAGTGGGCTAGGCGAGGTGTACGCACTTGCAGCGTGGCTTGGGCGTTAGCCGGTGCGTTCACTGCTGGGCTGGCAGGAAGCATATAGCGTGCAGGGGGAGAGACACTGCTAGCGCAGGCGGAAAGCAGCAAGCTCAAACTGATGATCAGCAGTAGTAGCGGTAATCGACGTAACATGACGTTCAATCCTTCTTAACGGGGAGCACGAGGAATCGGGTCCTGCGTTTCTAAATTGTCGAACAGCAGTGCGCGTGGGTTCTCGTTCAGCGTCCGAGTGAGCGGTTGTAGGTCACGCATCAGCCGATCCAAACGCTCAATGGCGCCGGTAAGCTCTTGATAGGCGGGCGATGAAGGCGAGACCGCTTGAAGGGTGCTGCGCAGCTCTTCCAGCGTGCCGTTGAGGTTGCTCCCGATGGCTTGTGTTTCTGGATCATTGAGCAACTGATTGATAGACGCGCTGACTTCACGCACTTCGTTCAGTACACTTTCAGAAGCTTGCAGGTTGCGGTCCAGCCCGGCTATCAAAGGTTCTACTTCCAAGGCGTTTAGTTTTTCAAGCAGGCTAGTCACCTGAGCCTGAATCTGTGCAAAACCGCCCGCTACCGTCGGGAATACGGTCCGCTCGGAGAAAACTTCCGCGACGTATTCGTCGGCAAGGTCGCGCCGGAAGTTAAGGTCCACAAACAGCGCACCCGTTAACAGGCTGCCATTCTTGAGTGATGCCCGAAGGCCTAAGCCGAACATGCGCTTAAAGCGGTTATCCCACTCCTCCAGGTCAATATCGGTGTTTTCGATCCCTAAGCGTTGTGGTTCGATGCGGATGAGCACTGGGATGGCGAAACGAGCCCGCGAGTCGGGCTGTGGCGCCGTAAAATTCCAGGGTACTGCTGCCACGGTACCAATTCGGACGCCACGAAACTCGACCGGTGCGCCTCGTGATAGCCCGCGAACCGTGTCATCAACAAGCAATACATACTCTAGATAGCGGTTAAATGTGCCTTCCCGGGCAGTATCTTCATCAGCATAGAGGTTAAAACGTGTATTGGCTTCTACCGGCTTACCCATGGGAAGATCTTCAGGCACACCAAAGGTGACACCGCCACCCAGCAGAGCTTCCAGCGATTCTACGTTGACCCGCACGCCGTCAGCATCCAGGCGGAAATCCACTCCGCTAGCGGTCCAGAAGCGGGTGCTATCGGTCACCAGCTGTGCGTAGGGCTCTTCGATAAATACTTGGTGGTGCATGGTACGTGTGCCTGCATCGAAGCGAGCGTCTTCTACGCGCCCTACCGTGTAACCTTGATAAGAGACGGGATCCCCAACACGCAGCGAATTGCCCAATTGGCTGACAAGGCTAATTTGTAGCCCTGCTTGCCCAGCAGGCGCGACCGGTGGGATATCGCTTACCTCAAACTCCCGCTTAGGCTCCTCTGATTGCCCAGGCTCAAGCTGTATATAAGCCCCCGAGAGTACGGTGCCCAGGCCGCTGATCCCCTCGCGCCCTATGCGTGGCTTAACGACCCAAAAGCGACTGTCTTCGCGGAGCATGGCTTCGGCTTCGGGTTGAATTTGAGCCATCATCACCGCGTGAGACAGGTCATCAGACAAACGAACGCTCTGTACGCGGCCAATCTCAACATTGCGGCTGCGGATCAGCGTACTGCCCGCCTCAATACCTTCTGCGCTGTCCATGGTCAGCGTCACCATGGTGCCCCGGCTTGAGTAGTTATCATAAACCAGCCACAGCCCAATAATGACGGCCACCAAAGGAACTATCCAAATAGGCGATAGCCGAGTTTGTGGCGACGATTTGGCTTTATGTAACTCATTGTTTTCAGCATTTGAGGTATTCTGAGGCGTTGAATCATTAGCCATCAACAGGTTCCTTGGTGGCCGCTTTACGGCGAAGAGGGCGTGGAGTGTGGGTATCCCAGATTAAGCGAGGGTCAAATGTCATGGCAGCCAGCATGGTGAGCACTACGACGGCACCAAAAGCTAGCGCGGCAGGACCTGGTGTAATCGACATTAATGACCCGGCGCGGATGAGGGCGACCAAAATGGCCACGACAAATACGTCAACCATTGACCAGCGTCCAATAAATTCAGTTAATCGATAGAGGCGGGTACGGCTCTGTGCGTTGAGCTCGTTGCTGCGCTTAATCATCAAGCATAGCCATGCGAGTGCCACCAGTTTGCCAACAGGCACAATAACACTGGCGATAAAAATCACTGCAGCCACCGGCCAGGACCCCATTTGAATGAGCTGAACAACGCCGCCAACGATAGTGGAGGGTGTTGAGCTGCCTAAACTGGTAGTGGTCATGATGGGGTAAAGGTTGGCAGGTATATACATGATGCTGGCTGCAAAGAGAAGCGCCCAGGTGCGCTGTAAGCTATGTGGTAGGCGCTTATGCAGTTTTTCATGGCAGCGAACACAGCGTTCTTTTCCATGCTGAATGCGATTAATCAATCCGCAGGTGGGGCAGCCAGTGACATGTTGGCTAGCAGCGGTGGTGCCAGTGAGCGTGCCTTCAGGAGCAAGGGGTTCGCCTTCCAATGAGAACCACATCCAGTCAGCGTCAATGGACTGCACCGTCATTAATAACAGTATGGCGAACAAGCAGAATGCCCAGAAGGAGATGCCAAGTTCAATCTGCGCCATGCCAGCAACTTTAATTAAGCTTACCAGTGCGCCGATGATGAATACATCGGCGATCATCCATGGGTTTAGATGTGCCAGGGAGCGGGCAATGTCACGGCTAAAAGGCATAGGGCGAGACTGCAGTAAGCCAAACTGAAGCCAGACGACGCTTACAAGATATACGGCGGGCAGCACGATAATAGTCATCATGACCGCAATAGCTACTACCGGCTGGTGGAAAGCAATCAGCGTAGTAGCGGTCTGCGAAAGATCAATGCGGTTGCCAACACCGCTAACGCTGAAACTGACAAAAGGAAAAGATACCGCGACTATTAATGCGACCAATGAGGCTAACGCTAGCGCCATGCTGCGCTGAGCAGGATAGCGGTGGCGCTTCACTAACACATGCGAGCAGCGAGGGCAGGTGGCTTTTTCACCAGAGTTCAGGGGGGGGAGCGCAGATACCCAGTCACATTCATGGCACGCACGCAAACGCCTTCGCTGGGTGCGAGTTTCAGGGGGGAAGCAATCAACCTGGGGTGTATTAACCGGCAGCGAAGGCCGTTTCATAAAGGGGTAATGGGGCAACAGCAAACTCTCTGTGCATAATACGGTTAGAACCAATACGATGGGACATCGTGTGTGTCAACCTAGGTAACCTGATAACTACTTGCAAACAGCACTTGACCAAATACCAGAGTTAGACAAGGATGCAGCCGCGATAGTGCCTAACATTATGACATTAAGGAACTGAAATGTTACTTGCCTTTATTGCTGTGGTAGTAGGCTTGGTCCTGCTCATCTGGAGCGCAGAAAAATTTATTGATGGCGCTGCGGCAACTTCGCGGTGGCTGGGGCTGTCGCCGCTGCTGATTGGTATGTTGGTAATCGGTTTTGGTACTTCTGCACCGGTAAATGATGGTGTCGGTGCTGGCAGCGATGCAAGGCAACCCTGGCTTGGCAGTGGGGAATGCATACGGTTCCAACATTGCCAATATTGGTTTGGTTTTGGGCTTTATCGCACTTATCTCTCCGTTAGCTGTTCATTCAGGTGTTATCCGTAAAGAAATGCCCCTGTTGGTAGCGGTGATGCTGCTTACCGGCTATATGCTTTTCGACGGTTGGATTTCCCGTGTTGAAGCTATTGTACTGCTAGTGGCGCTTGGCATATTTATTGCGATCAGCATTATTCGTTCTCGAGGTCAGGAAGATGATCCGCTGTCGGGTGAAGTGACCGAAAGTCTTGATAGCAACCCGATGTCGCGCGGTAAGGCCATCATGTGGACGCTGATTGGCTTGGTGCTGTTGATTGCCAGTTCTCGGCTGCTGGTATGGGGAGCTGTCGAGATCGCGGTAGCTTTCGGAGTCAGTGATTTAATTATCGGTCTAACCGTAGTCGCCGTAGGTACTTCTTTGCCGGAGCTGGCTTCTTCAATCAGCGCACTGCGGCGCAATGAGCACGATATGGTACTGGGTAACGTTGTAGGCTCTAACCTGTTTAATAGTATGGCCGTTGTTGGGCTGGCGGGAGTGATTGCACCTATTGAAGCAGGACGTGAAGTCTTGGTGCGTGATTGGAGTGTCATGACCTTTATGACGCTTATGATGGTGCTCTTCGCATTTTCTTTGCGTGGTCGCCCGCGGCGTATCAACCGCGTTGAAGGCGGTGTTCTCTTCGCCATTTTTATCGCCTACACAGGCTATATGGTCAGCATTGTGGTGATGTCTTAAACGATTGCACCGAAAAATGGTGGTTTGTCTGAGGAGTATGCGTCAATGCGACACAGCTTTTCAGGCAAACTATCGCTGTATAACGGTGGTCGAAGCGTTAAACTACAACACATGTAAAGAATAAGCTTAGTGCTTATAACTAAAATGCAGTGCCATTAAGGCTCAACTAAGCTTGTGACACCCATTGATGGGATTTTAATCCAGGTCTTAGGAGAGTGTGATGGAACTCGACCCCCTAGTGCTATCGCGAATGCAATTCGCCTTCGTTGTATCGTTTCATGCGATCTTCCCTGTCTTTACCATCGGGCTCGCGTCCTACATAGCGCTGCTTCATGGCTTATTCTTTAAGACCAACAATCCCGCATGGGACCGGCTCTCCCTATTCTGGACAAAGGTGTTTGCCGTTGTCTTTGGTATGGGGGTGGTCTCCGGTATCGTGATGTCTTTTCAGTTTGGTACGAACTGGAGCAACTTCTCTCAGGCGGCCTCAAACTTCCTCGGGCCAGTGTTGAGCTATGAGGTAGTCACCGCGTTCTTCCTGGAGGCTGCTTTCCTTGGGGTGCTGCTGTTTGGTCGCGGTAAAGTCCCGGAAGGGGTGCATTTATTCGCGGCAATTATGGTGGCTGTTGGGACGTTTATTTCTTCCTTCTGGATCCTTTCTGCCAATAGCTGGATGCATACCCCCGCTGGTGTCGAATTAATCGACAATCGCTTCCATGTGATTTCTTGGTCCGAGGCTATTTTTAATCCTTCTTTTCCGTATCGCTTTGCGCATATGGCCATGGCATCGTTCCTAACCGGTGGCTTCGTGGTGGCAGGCGTGAGCGCGTGGTTCCTGCTGCGTGGTCGTGATCCAGAAGCGAACCGTCGCGCACTCTCCATGTGTTTATGGCTGCTGCTATTCTTAGCACCTGCACAGGCGGTAGTGGGTGACTTCCATGGCCTGAATACTCTGGAGCATCAGCCTACAAAGGTGGCGGCAATGGAAGGCCACTGGGAAACGTCTACTAATGTGCCGCTGTTATTGTTTGCCATTCCTGACCAGGAAGCACAAACCAACCATTTTGATATTGGGATTCCTAATCTAGCCAGTATTATTCTGACGCACTCACCTGATGGTGAAATTCCTGGTATTAGCGAAGCTGCTCCTGAAGAGCAACCGCCAGTCATTATTGTTTTCTGGGCTTTCCGCGTGATGGTGGGTATCGGTCTGTTAATGATTGCGACCGCGTTTATTGGTCTGTTGATGCGCCGTAAAGGAAAGGTGTATGAGCATAGCGGTTATTTGAAAGCGCTGGTGTGCATGATTCCGATGCCGTTTGCTGCGGTATTGGCCGGATGGATGGTCACCGAATCAGGCCGCGCACCTTGGTTGGTATACGGCATGATGACCCATGCAGAAGGGCTCACTCCCTCACTGACGGGTGGCATGGCGCTATTTACGCTTATCGGTTATGTAGTGGTATACGCCGTCGTGTTTTATGCCGGTATTTATTACCTCACTCGGGTTGTGCGCAACGGTATGCTGCCTGAAGAGGAGAAAGAAACCACTAGCGAGAACTTTAAGCGCCCGATGCGCCCATTCTCAGCTGCACACACGCCTTTTGATGATGATGTTGACCCGGTGAGGAACTAAACATGGAAATGTTTGATTTAACGCTAATTTGGGCGGGTATCATTGGCTTCGGCATCATGATGTATGTCTTGATGGATGGTTTTGATCTGGGCTTGGGGATCCTGTTCCCCTTTGCCCCGGATGAAGATGCTCGCGATGTGATGATGAACTCGGTGGCGCCCGTTTGGGATGGTAATGAAACTTGGCTGGTATTGGGTGGCGCTGGCTTGCTTTGGCGCTTTCCCACTGGTTTACTCCGTTTTCTTACCAGCACTCTATATTGGCGTCTTTCTGATGCTGGCGGGATTGATTTTCCGGGGCGGTGATTTGAGTTCCGATTTAAATCCCGTCGCAACCGTCGCTGGTGGAACCGTGCGTTTAGCTGGGGGTCTGGCGTGGCTGCTTTTGCCCAGGGCGCTGTGGTGGGGGCTTATATCCAAGGCTTTCGAGTAGAAAACTTTGCCTTTGTAGGTGGCGCTTTTGATTGGCTAACACCTTTCTCTGTACTAACTGGACTCGGTTTAATGGCGGGCTATGCATTACTGGGTGCCACTTGGCTAATTCTCAAATCAGAAGGGCATATCCAAGACTGGGCCTATAAAATTACGCCGATGTTGCTGGCGCTGGTGCTGGGTGTGTTTTCGATTATCAGCATTTGGACCCCCTTCGTGAACCCGTTAGTATGGGAGCGCTGGTTCGGCCATCTTCAACTGATCTGGATTTTTCCTGCGCTTGCCCTGTTGTCTGCCTTTATGGTGTACCGCTCGGTCAAGCGTCGCGATGAAGGGATTCCCTTTGTCGCAACCATTGGTATCTACGTATTTACTTACCTGGGGTTGATTGTAAGTAAGTGGCCAGTGATCGTGCCGCCTGACTATACGTTATGGGACGCCGCATCAGCACCAGAATCACAGCTATTCCTACTGATTGGTATGCTGTTTGTTATCCCGATCATCCTAGCCTACACCGCTTGGACCTACTGGGTATTCCGCGGCAAGGTGCGTGTAGGAGAGGGGTACCACTAACGATATGGCTAACCATCCTCCAGAGACTGAGACGATGGTGGCCATAACGCCGCGCCACTGGCTTGTTCAGCTCGCAAAACGCGAGCAGCGTAAGCTTATGTGGGCGGCAGTTTGGGGAGTGTTATCAGGCGGGCAAACCGTTATTTTAGTGGTGGGCCTAGCCTGGTTAATTGATCAATTAGTGATTACAGGTCGCTCCCCCTCGTCACTTGTCCCAGTATTTATTGGCCTAGCGGCCGTTGTTCTTCTGCGTTCACTTTTCCAAGCGCTGCAAGAGTCTTGTAGCGCTCAAGCAAGTCTGCGTATTCGGCAATATGCCAGGCAAGCGTTACTCGATAAAATCGCGGCACTGGGTCCTGTATGGCTAACACGTCAGCAGAGTGGTGCGTTGGCCACTCAGTCGGTGGAGCACATTGAGGCCTTGGATGGCTACTTTGCGCGCTTTCATCCCCAATTAAGAATCGTGGTGGCGTTGCCGCTGCTAATTCTCTGCGTTGTTGGCTGGCTAGATTATTTCGTGGCGATCTTCCTGCTGCTCTCAGCGCCGCTGATCCCCTTGTTTATGGCGTTGGTAGGAATGGGCGCGGAGCGCCTTAATCGAGATCAGTTTATGGCGGTATCTCGCCTCTGCTCATTTTATTGATCGCGTCCGCGGAATGACGACACTGCAACTGTTTGGGCATACCAGAGCTGCCCAGCAGGATGTGTGGTATGCCACAGACCACTACCGCAGGCTCAGCATGCGGACACTGCGCTTAGCGTTTTTATCATCGGCGGTGTTAGAGTTTTTTGCATCCGTGGCGATAGCCGTGGTTGCTATGTATGTTGGGTTTGGCTTGCTGGGCTATATCGACTACGGTCCCTCGCCAGCGTTAACGCTGTTTAGCGGGCTGGCGGTATTGCTGCTGGCACCTGAATTCTTTCAACCGTTAAGAACTCTGTCTCAGCACTACCACGATCGCGCCGCTGCGCTGGGCGCGGCCGAGAGTGTGGTCACTATTCTTAACGAACCCAGTAGGGTGCCATCATCGCCCGTTTTCCCGCTGTCGTCAGAGGCGCTCATCGAATTAGAGGGCGTAGCTATTCGCTATGCCGAGCGCGCCGCTGTGCTGAGCGACGTTAATGTGTCCGTGTTGGCTGGCGATGTGGTGGTGATTGCCGGCGAGTCCGGAAGCGGTAAGTCATCGCTACTGGCGCTAATGGCAGGTTTCATGGCGCCTAGCCGTGGCGAGTGCCGTTTTGACGCTGAAGCTCCTGTTGCTTGGTTGGACCAAGCCCCTTGCATTCTCCAAGGTTCTCTGGCTGATAACCTGCGCATAGCGGCTCCAAATTCTGACGATACGGCGCTGACATCAGCGCTGAAGCAGGCAGGGCTAGGCGAGCTATTGGCCAGTCTGCCCCAGGGGCTTGAAACAACCATTGGCGAGCGTGGCGGTTGGCCTTTCAGGTGGTCAAGCTCAGCGGTTAGCGCTAGCGCGCGTCTATTTAAGCCAAGCACGGCTTGTTTTGCTAGATGAACCCACGGCGAGCTTGGATGCTGCAACGGAGAGTGTGGTCATTCAATCATTACTTGAATGGGCACAAGAGGGGCGCACGCTGGTCATGGCGACGCATCATCCTGCGGTTATGGCGGTGGCCTATCGCCATTTTGAGTGCCGTTCAGGCCACCTGATTGAGGTGCGGCATGAAGCGGCTCTATCGTGATCTGTTTCCCTGGCTCAAACTGTTGCTCCGCCGGCGCCAGCGTTTTTTGGTAGGTGCATTGCTTGTTTGGGTAACGTTACTGGCGGGGCTCTCTCTGTTAGGCCTGTCAGGCTGGTTCATTGTGTCGTGCGCTCTTGCAGGTATTGCGTTGACCGCAGGGCTGCCTTCTTCGCTAGATGTGTATGTGCCTGGCGGCGGCATCCGGTTTTTTGCGCTGCTAAGAACCATTGCGCGTTATGTGGAGCGTTTGTACAACCATAATACCGTACTGACGCTCTTAGCGGATTTGCGCTACCGCGTGTTTGGTGATTTGACCCGCTTAGACGATGCTTCTCTCAAGCAGCGGCGCGCAAGCGAATGGCTAAGTCGCCTCACCGCCGATATTGATAATCTGGATAATCTTTATTTACGGTTACTTATTCCTCCTGTTGCTGCGCTGTTAACGATTCTTATAGTGTCTGCTTTCATTGCCATTTGGTTACCTGTGGTGGGGGCTGTTGTTGCTGTAGTGCTGACGCTTCTCTGGGCAGTAGTTACGCTAGGCTATGGCTGGCTGGGTTTTGCAAATAGCTATCAGCAAGTAAGTGATCAAGAGGGGCTGCGTCGGCTGGTGCTTGATCAGGTTCAAGCGTCAGCTGAGTTGTTGAGCTATCAAACTAGCATTTGGCATCGTCAAAAAGTTCAACAGCATGAGGCGAAAGCTCTTGGCAATCAGCGTCGTTTAGCAATGAAGTCCGCCGTGGGGAATGCATTCGTCTCTGCGGTTACTGGTCTTTTGTTGCTAGCTACCTTATGGATCGGCAGTTTTGCCCTCTCCTCTGGACAAGTCTCTGGGCCAATTTTAGTCATGGCCGTCATTGCGGTGCTGGGAATTAACGAAGTGCTGGGATTACTCCCCGCTGCTTTTTTGAAGCTTGGGTCGAGCTATGCAGCTGCGCAACGCTTAAATGCGCTTAAAGCGAATGATTCTGCATGGGATATTGCCGAGCTTCCCGATGGGGCAGGGGGGCATGCGATTCAACTGGATAATGTTGATTATTGTTACCCAGGGGCCATCCATCCTGCGCTGGTTAATCTTCAGGTGATGTTGCCTGCCCAAAAGCGGGCAGTGATTTCCGGCGTCTCTGGCGCAGGTAAGTCGACACTAGCTAGTTTGATTATGGGTAGAGTGGCGCCGACGCAAGGAGCTATCAGTGTTGCAGAGGTATCACCTTTGCATATTTCACCAGAAAGCCGTGCGGAGCACTTTGCGCTACTCACTCAGCAAACGGATCTGTTTGATGGAACGCTGGAAGCGAATCTGCGTATTGCTAAGCCCGATGCAGCAGAGGAGGAGTTGTGGCAAGTGCTATCCATGGTTGCGTTAGAGAGCTGGGTCAAGCAGCAGCCTAAGCAGTTGCTGACCCATGTGGGTGAGAAAGGTCAGCAACTTTCGGGTGGGCAAGCCAGAAGGGTAGCCTTGGCAAGGCTGATGCTTCGTAATCCTACTGTTGTATTGCTAGATGAGCCTTTTGCAGGCGTCGACGCTGATACAGCTAGGCATTTGGCTGGCGCTCTTGATCGATGGTTAGGCTGCCGGACGGCCATTTTCCTTCTTCATCAAGTAGATGACGTGACTCTTTTGCCTGGCGTTGAATATAGATGGCGTCTTGATGGGGGGCGGTTATTTACAGATACTACTGTAGAAAGCTAACTCAACGGCAAGCAGGAGTGCAGTATGAATGAATTTTTACGCCAACTTCCCAAAGTCGAGCTCCACTTGCATATTGAAGGCTCGTTAGAGCCAGAGCTGATGTTTGCTCTTGCTGCCCGTAATGGCATTGACCTTCCTTACTCATCTGTTGAGGAAGCCAAGGCAGCTTATGATTTTGAAGACCTTCAAGGCTTTCTAAATCTTTATTATCAAGGCATGAATGTGCTGCGCACGGAGCAGGACTTCTATGACCTTGCGATGGATTACTTCAAGCGCGCAAGGAGTGAAGGGGTTTTGCATATTGATATGCACTTTGACCCTCAAGCGCACCTTCAGCGTGGCGTTCCTTTGGAAGTAGTGATGGCAGGCCTGTTGCGTGCCAAAGACGAAGCTGAAGCGTCGATTGATTTAACAGTTGGCATGATCATGGCGTTTCTGCGGGACCGCCCCGCTGAAGAAGCGCTACATGTGCTCGAACAAGCAGCTCCCTATTGGAAGTTCCTAGATGCCATTGGGCTGGATAGTGCGGAACGAGATAATCCGCCTGCTAAGTTCCAGAAGCTCTTTGTGCGTGCTAAAGAGCTTGGCTTAGTACGTGTCGCTCATGCCGGAGAAGAAGGCCCAGCAGAGTACATTACTGAAGCCTTAGATCTCCTTGATGTACAGCGTATTGATCATGGTGTGCGTTGCCTGGAAAGTGATGAAGTCGTTAAACGTCTTCGTGACCATCAAACCGTGTTAACCGTGTGCCCGCTATCAAATGTCAGTTTAAAAGTAGTCGACCAATTGAGTGATCATCCTTTGCCCCAGCTCTTGTCAGAGGGGTTAAAGGTGACAATTAGCTCTGATGATCCTGCCTACTTTGGAGGTGGGCTGTTAGAGAATCATATTGCCTGTGCCCAGGCATTTGGTTGGGAGGCTGATACCTTTCGTTTGCTGAACCAGCATGCTATTGAAGAGGCTTTTGTCAGTGAAGGTCGACGCCAGGAGTTATTTAAACGCCTGACGGATTTTTGATCAAACACCGCCGATGACATGTCGGCGGTGTTTGTCTTAGGGCAGGGCAGGTACCTCGAATGCTGGCATTTCTCCCGTTAGGGTGTTGAGAAATGCTGCAATTTCGTTGACCGTGCTTTCATCAAATTCACGGCCTAGCATCTCTTTGCCCATAACCGAGATGGCTTCCTCAAGCGTAGGCGTTGCGCCATTGTTCATATAAGGGTAAGTGGCTGCCACATTACGTAGTGTCGGCGTCCGGAAGCGATACTGGTCACTCTCTTCGCCCGTTACTACATAGCGCCCTAAATCTTTCGAGCCTGGTACCTGAATGGCATAAAACTGACTGTCGGTAAAGTTTGGTCCGCGGTGGCAGGCAATGCAGCCATTATCAACAAAAGCTACCATGCCGTTTTTCGCTTGTTCGCTAATCGCGTCCATGTCCCCTCTTAAATAGCGATCAAAGGGCGCATCCGGGGTATTGAGCGTTCGCTGGAAAGCGGCTAATGCCTGTCCTAAATTATCAGCGTTGATCGGGTCTTCTTGATCAGGGTATGCGGCTGAAAATTTATCTTGGTACCGTTCAAATTCAGCTAGGCGCTCCAAAGCATGCTCTAGCTGCATCGCCATCTCAACGTCTGCCTGGATGGGTCCTAACGCTTGTGCTTCAAGGTTGGGTTCTCTGCCGTCCCAAAACTGTGCTTCTAAAAATCCACTGTTGAGTACAGTTGGCGTATTGCGCTCGCCAACTTGGCCGTTATGGCCAACGGCGCGAGGTATGCGGTCTGACCATCCCAACGCTGGGTTATGACAGGTGGCACAGCTAATAACCCCGCTAGCGGAAATGCGCGGTTCAAAGAACAGCATATTACCCAGCTCAACTTTTTCCTCTGTCTGGGAGTTAGTGGCAGGTAATGGTGGTAGGTGTGGCAAAGGCTCAAACCTCTGGCGATACTCATCTAGACCATCGCTTGCCTCGCTGCGCTAGCAGAAAGCAATAGAGTGGCGCCGAGCGCTGAAATCACTTCATGTTTGTTACGCATAGTTCCCTCTCTCATCTGGCTCTTTTTTAACGACACGCCGACAATTAGCGGTGGTGTGACGTGAGTATTAGCTTAAAAAAGGGCCGATTCTGGAAGGTTGCGCTGGGTCAAATGTTAAGTCTTTATGTGAGGCTTTCTCGGTCAGAGAACTAATGCGAAAAAAGGTGTTGACGCGCTGATTTAAATGCGTAAAATACGCCCCACATCGAACGGCGACGCCCTTCGAAAAGCTCTTTAACAATTTGATCAGGTAAT
>NZ_MWVI01000100.1 GCF_002087295.1 Vreelandella lionensis
GCCTGGCGCACCATAAAAAAACCCCGGCCACTGCTGGCCGGGGTTTCATCAGGTCCTCCATAATCCTACTTCACGAACTTCCTGTTCATGCTTCCTTGTGCGCCGCAAGCACTCCCTGCTTGCACTTCCTTGTAACGCCGTCCCTGCGTTATGTGCACACAGTGCGCCCTATAGCCGTTGAGTTATCTAACATAGGATATGAAACGCTAAAAGTTTTTGCTTTATCGGCGGATAAACACACGACACCTTGCAGTTGCTTCAATCAAAAACATACAATCATGCACGTTTGTAACTTATCAGGACATACCCGTGACGACGAGCCACTCCCCTTTCACAACCACCACGGCAAAACGCCTCGCCCCCTGGCTAGCGGCTGCGCTGGGCATCGCCTTGGCCACACCAGCGTTAGCTGATAACTGGGAAGGCACCTTTGGTGCTGGCGCCACCTACGCCCCTGATTACCTGGGTAGCGACGATTACGATATCCAAGCGCTGCCAGTGCTCAATCTTACCTACGGCGACCAGCTCTCCATCAACCTGCGCGACGGTATTGCTTGGCACGCAATTCGCCAGGGCAACTGGACCGCTTCTCCGTTTATCGGCTATACCTTCGGGCGCGATAACGAAGGCGACATCAGCCGCTTTGAGAAAGTCGATGGCGGTGCCACTCTTGGCCTGCGCTTGAGCTATCAACAAGGCCTTTGGCGTTACAGCGTCGCGGGCAGTACGGCGGTGACGGGGGATGTCGAAGGCGCTAACTTCACAGGTGATGCAGCCCTGCGCCTGCCCATGAGCGAACGCACGCTCTTCACTCTGACACCGATGTGAGCTACTCCAATGAAAAATGGACAGAATCGTTCTTTGGCGTCTCGGCACAAGACAGCGCCCGCAGCGGCATAGCGGCTTACACACCTGATGGCGGTTACTGGCGGGCAGGCATTAACCGGCGTATCGTTGACCTACCGCTTCTAAGTTGCAATATAAGGTGGGAAAACGGCGGGCCCACCACCCGCCGTTTTTACTATCGAGCCGCTCGTTTAGCGTGTCAGCCACGCCATCAGCGCTTCAGCTGTAGGTGCTGAAGAAGGCGGGTTCTGGCCGGTAATTAGCTGGCCATCTTCACGTACATAGGGCGTAAAGATATCGGCTTTGCTATAGATACCGCCATACTTCTGCAGCGCATCTTCTACCAAGTGCGGTACCACATCCGTGAGGCCGACAGCATCTTCTTCACCGTTGGTGAAGCCAGTAACTTGACGACCTTTCACCAGCGGTTCGCCGTTACTGTCTTTGGCATTTACTAGCACGATTGGCGCGTGACAAACAGACGCCACCGGCTTGCCCTGGGCAATGAAGGTTTCAATCAGTTTGATGGAGTCTTTGTCATCCACTAAATCCCACAGCGGACCGTGGCCTCCGGGGTAGAAGACTGCATCGAAATCGTCCGCTTTCATCTCGCTCAGCAGGTGTGTATTGGCAAGCTCTGCTTGGGCAGCTTCGTCTTGCTTAAAACGACGCGTTTCGTCGGTTTGGCTATCTTCTGCATCGCTTTTAGGGTCCAGCGGCGGCTGGCCGCCTTTCGGTGATGCCAGCGTGACCACAGCTCCCGCGTCTTTAAACACGTAGTAAGGCGCTGCAAACTCTTCCAACCAGAAACCGGTCTTCTCGCCAGTATCGCCTAGCTGATCATGTGAGGTTAGTACCACTAGAATACGCTTGCTCATCTCGATGCTCCTGATAGTGAAGAGTGGGATAGCGTTGTGCGTTACTTTAATTACTTTGGGGCGCTCGTCTAAGGTTACAAGCCCTATCTACCATCCGTGTATAAAAAACAATATTCTTCAGATTCATCGTTAACTCTTTGTTTTAATATGGGTAGTTAACATAAACCATCATTTACGTACTATTTAAGTACAATAAACATACAATATTATCTTGTACATCATTTAACCCTACCCTATAGTTAAAAAGGTTCGCGGCAGGGATACCGCGTCACAAGGGAATGTACGATAAGGATCAGCGAATATTACCCACGGAAGGAGTCAGCTCAGGATGAGCTACGTGACACCACGGAAGGCTAGGTACTAGAAGCATTGGTGCTTAAAAAAGCGTCCTCATTTATGAGGGCGCTTTTTCATGGGTGCAAGGCTGGCTCATCACACCTTGGCCGCGTATCACAAGGCCATTCATGCAGACAGCAATAGGTAGAGAGTGAGTTTTCACGAACGAACATTTTTCCGCAACGGCCCTTCGCACCGCTTGGAATCGGCCAGCAGTTTTGGCTTGATTCGTCGCCAATTTGATTTTCGCTCCATCGAGATTGGCCGCTGGGTGACGAGCGCTGAGCGAGATCGGGCAGCGGAGCTATTTCACGATGCGCTTTGCGACCTAATGCTAATTCTCCAAGTTACCGAAACGCTGATTTCACTAAGGGGCTCTCTCGCGCTGCAATACGGTACTGGTGGCAGACCCGGTGTATCCGCCCACTACGACCCTAGCCAGCGTAGCTTCGCGCTGGCCAAAAACGCAGGCCCTGGCAGTATTGCCCATGAGTGGTTTCACGCCTTCGACCACTACATTGCGCCTAAATGCTTTCAAGCCGTGCCGAACAGCGTCTTTGCTTCCGCCGCCTGGCTGGCCGACACCAAGCCTATTCACCACACGTTAAATCAGCGGTTAATCGCCTGCTTCCGGGCCATTATGCTTCAGCCAGATGGTCAGCAGCCCAGCCCTCTGTTTCACCACTCTGCGGCGATGGATAAAGTGTTAGGCCAGCTCTACTACAGCAAGCCAGAAGAGCTATGCGCCCGAGCCTTTGAGGCTTTTGTGCAGGATGCCCCGCTCAAAAATCACTTTTTGGTGAAAGGCACCAAAAGCTCGACAGAAGCCGAACGCGGCTTATACCCACAAGGGGAACAACGCGAACAAATTAATAGCGCGTTTAGCGACTACTTCACAGCGCTAGGCGCAGCGCTGAACCACGCACGCGGATAAAAATGTGCGAAACCGCTAGCCAGCAGCTAGGCTTAAGGCACACTTATTTCTCAGAGGAAGAGAACATGCCGTCTACCACTACCATTGTTGTTGTCGTTGTTGTGATTGCCGTGGCAATTTTTGGCTTTAGCGGTGGGCTACCGTTTTAAAAGTTACCGTTTTAAAGTCAGTAGCTTTACTAACGCGAACGACGCCTTTTCATTCGGTACATTTTCACGTCTGCATAATTCAGTAGCGTATCAGCATCTTTGCCGTCTTCTGGGTAGTTGGCCACACCCACACTCCAAGGCGGCATGCCGATATCCCGCATATCCGCCCCTCCTACCTCTGCCGCGAGCGGTTCAGAGAGCACCTCCAGTATTTGGGCAGCTTTTTCGATGGCGGCCTCTTTAGAGTGAACGTCGGTTAATATCACCGTAAATTCATCGCCCCCCATACGTGCCACCGTATCAGTCTCACGCACGCAGCAACTCAAACGGCGAGCTACCTCGCAAAGCACCGCATCTCCCACCGCGTGGCCATGCACATCGTTAATTCGTTTGAAGTCGTTTACATCTAAAAACAGCAGCGCAAAACGGTTTTGATAGCGCCTTGCCGTACTTAACGCCGCCTCCAAACGATCGTAAAACAGTGAACGATTGGTCAGTTTGGTGAGCGGATCGTGATGTGCCAGAAAGCGCAGGTCGTCTTCCGCTTGCACCTGTGCGGTTACATCTCGAGCAACGCCAATTCTTACTTGCTCTTCATCCGACCAACGAGCCGACCAAAGCACATACACCACGCTGCCATTTTTATGCAGATAACGGTTACGAAAATCGAGATGGGGCTGCCCATTCATGACTCGCTTAATAGAGGCTTTGGTAATAGCCAGATCTTCCGGGTGCATATAGTGAGTAATTAGCGTGCCTACCAGCTCATCGGCACGGTAGCCCAGCAGCGATTCGCAGGCATCGCTGACAAAAAGAATCTGATGATCCGCATCCACGACGAACACAGTGTCGAGCATCAAGTGAATCAGCTTAGGATAGAGCGCCTGCAAATCAACGGACATGGACAGCCTAGTTGGGTGGCTTTTCTCGAGTATAGACGGATCGAGGGTTGCCTGGACAACTCTTATGGTGGTGAGAGGGGAATTCTGCACGCTGAGGCATGAGCACTGTTTGTTTATTCGCGAAAATCTCAGACACAAAAAAGCCCGCTGATTGCTCAGCGGGCTTTTTTTAAATTCTGTGGCGGAGAGGGAGGGACTATCTGATTTTCTACCTAACCCGCTGAAATGCTTGATATACGACGATATCTTGCTATTTTGGGACAAATCTTTGGGACAAATTAGCGGAAAACGTATGGCTGATAATCTAATTTTGAAAGGCTCCACTTGGCATGTTCGGTTGGAATTGCCTAACGATGTTCGTCATGCGTTCGGAAATCGTAGGAAGCTAACTAAATCTCTCAAAACAGGAAACAAAGCCGAGGCACACGCTAGAAAACTGCCAATCCTAGCGGAATGGAAATCAGTTATAACAAAAGCACGAAACGGAATAACTGCTGAAGAGCTTGAAAATGAGTTGCATCTTCTAAAAAACACAAGTGAACATCTCAGAGGTTTTTTTGAATCCACACTTATAAAACATATACGTGGCGAAAAAATATTTACAAAAGAAAATGCTTTGAGCCTTATCAAGACCTTTGATAAAGACATTTCAACAATATTTAAAAACGATACAGAAAAAGCTAAAATTTGGCGTCATCGGTTTTACCAAATGGGTAGCGATTTTTACGACCAAAGTGATGATAAGCCCAAAACAGATTTAGTTGCCGATTTTTTAAAAGCAGTAGAAGAATTTGTTGTTATTAAAAATGATTATATATCAAAAACCAAAGGTTACAGCAAAGAGCAAACAGAAACAATCACCCGCATTTTTAATAAGCCTGAAACCTATTCTCCAAAATCTCCGTTTACACCACAACGGCTTGAAGCCTTCGCCAAGCACCAAGTAGAAGTTAAGGGGCTTGCACAAAAAACCGTGGATAGTTATGTTTCCAAACTAAAGATTTTAAAAAAATATCTTGAAGAGGAAAAGCTAGAATTAACTTTTGAAATCTATCAACAGTTTTTGGACAGCTTAAGTAGTATTCAAGCAAAAACAAAGCAAAACCATATCCATGCTGGCTCGGGTTTTCATAAATGGGCTTCAAAATACGATTTAGACTATAAAAATCGCTATGATACGAGAATCAACCCATTTTTAGGCCATGAGTTACCCAATAGTAAGAAAAAAGGCAAAAAGAAAGAAGATAAAAGACTTGCTTTTAAAAACGAAGAAATTAAAAAACTTTATGAGTTTGCTATATCGAAGCAAAAACATCAAGTGGCGTATGCTGTCAAAATAGCTAGTTTAACGGGCTGTCGCATTGAAGAGGTATGTAGGCTCACAAAAAGGCATATCGTTGCTGAAAATGGGATTTTAAGCCTATATATTGAGGAAGGAAAGACAGATGCTAGCATTAGAAAAATTCCGATTCATCCAAGCTTGAAACCGCTTGTTGAGCAGTTGGTAAAAAATGCCGACTCCGAGGGCTATCTAATACACTCATCGGGCGGTAATAAATATGGAATCCGTTCAGACTCAATAAGCAAAGCTTTTGGCCGATTAAAAAAAGAACTTGGCTACGATTATCGTTATGTTTTTCATAGCATACGAAAAACGGTAATAACCACTCTACAGCATAATGATGTTAAACCACTGATAATTGCATCAATCGTCGGTCACGAAACTGGAACCATCACTTTTGATATATATAGTGACGGAGCCAGCCCACAACAAAAACTAGAAGCGATAAAGACATTACCGAGACTTGAATAAAGTTAAATATCAGGATTATCGGCAGGCACACGGAGAGCTTCGAGCTACATCAACCGCTTTTGAGAGATTTTGGGATCAAAAATTATAATGATTTAGGGGTTAAATAATAAAAACGCCAGCTTAATTGCTGGCGTTTTATTTAGTTGGCGGTATTGTATCCGTTATTTTTACACCATTGATAATTCTCAGTTTCAGCAAAAATGGGTTTTTTCTCCATTTTTCTTCCGATGTAAGTATAATCTTCTTTTGGTATTATTTCATAAAAGTGATCCCTGGTTTCCGCAATTTACGCTACTCCTTAATCCCCCCTAATAAATAGAGAGTTATCAACCCTTTTGCCGTCAACATGGGGTCTAGGGTAAGCCTGACCAGCCGGGTATGCTGAACAGTTTTGAACTTGCCAATATGTGCCAAAATCTTTATTGTATACAGGAACTCCTGCCTCCAAAGTTATTTCAACATTATATATTATTGTTTCCTCATGCTCTCCTGTTTCGAATACACCTTCATTTGAGCACATTTCTACATTACTTAAATGTTCTTGTTTCTCTTGTTCAGTCATCCCAAAAGTGGGGCTCGCATCTACCCCTTTAAGCTGTTGCCTATAAGCAAACTTCCCTTCTGCTACTGCCAATGATGATGAAGCAACCAACCCTATTGCTAAAACTGTTTTTAAAATTCTCTTCATAAAAGCCTCCTTTTATTTTTTATATTAAGTATAACACAGGTTAACCAATTAGAATAAATAGGTAATATGAAAACTGATTTTTACGGATTAAAATGGCTTTAAAAAATAGTGTGCTTTAATCAATCACATTCAATAACTAAGCCCAAACAAGGCTTGCCATATAAGTATGTTATAATGTTTAAAGTTAGTTTTTGGGTAGAAGCGAGCATACACAGGGGGCACTCGCTTCGCTCATTTCCCTGTGATACTCGCAAAGGGGCTACCGCCCCCTTGACCCCCGAAAACCAAACCCCAAAACCAACCCCAAACCGGCGACCGATGGAGGGTAATTTATTCTTAAGGAGGATTAAAATGAAGGTGGAAAAAAGAACAAAAATCGTAAAATCTCGTTTCAACGAAACGGAGATTGAGCTATTGAGAACGAATGCAAATGGCGAACCGCTAGGTGCATTTTTGAGAAATGCTGGGCTCGGCAATACCATCAAAGAAGTTTACAAAATAAAAAAAATATATACGCCAGTTGACCCAGATTTAATTTTTGAGCTTCAAAAATTGGGGATAAATTTAAACCAGATTGCAAGAAAGGTAAACCAAGATTCGAAGTCAGGAATGCCCCTTGAATTATTCCATATTTTATCTGAGCTCACAAAAATAACAGAATCATTAAACGAGATTAAGGAGGCTCACACTTATGATCGTAAAGTTTTTTAAATACGGGAAAAATACGAACAATCCCGCGAAGTCGGTAAAACAAGCAGTTGGCTATCTCTACAGTGAAGTGGATTCAAACAAAATACAGCGTTCTGTTAAGCCTGAAACTGTCAGGGGCGACCCACAAGGATTTTCAGATATTGTGGCTTACGGGAACCATGCGGGACGCTACACAAGTGGTGTTTTGAGCTTTGCAGAGAGCGACATTGACGAAGATTTACAAGAAAAAATCATTGATGATTTTGAAAGCGTGTTGTTGCCAGGTCTTGAGTTTGACCAGTATTCCAGCTTGTGGGTAAGACATAGAGACAAGGGGAGGCTAGAACTTCACTTTATGTTTGCTGGCGAGGAACTACACACAAACAAGCGTTTAAATGCTTACTATCACCGAGCCGATAGCACAAGAATAAATGCGTGGAAAGAAGCAATAAACGTTGAGTATGGATTCAAAGATCCAAACCACCCAAGCAACAAAGAAAGAATCTCGTATGCCAGTAATTTACCAAAGGGAAGAAAGGAAATTGTCGAAGCATTAAGCGCTATATGCTTGAAATGATTGGAAAAGGAGCAATAGAACCAAGCAGAGATGGCATTTTAAAATGGATTAAAACAATTAAAATTGGAGGTGTCGCGTGAAACAAACAAATCAATCTCAATCAAAGACCCCGCAGGAGGGCAAAACATCCGACTCAAAGGCTCACTATGGGAGCGAGATTTTAGACCGGATAGACACACGGAAGAAGCTGTTAGAAGAAGAAGCGAAGATTATGACCGCAGGAATCAGGAAAGAGCTAGAAACGCTAGAAACCGAGTTAAGGAACTATGTGAAAGGCGTGAAAGGCTTAACAGGACAAAATATGCGAAGCCTGACCCTGTGGCGCATATACGCCCCGATAACAGCCCTGCTAGTCGTATTGACGCTAGGAATAGCCTTGGGAGCGGTAGCGATGTACTACCTAGAAAACAAAGCCATCGTAACGACCCACCCCGACCACCGGAACCTTATCCAGTGCCAGGAGTTTTACGAAATAAAAAACCAGAAGTTTTGCCAACTATAAAAAAGGAGACAGAAAGCGATGCAGACACAAATAGAAAAAGAAATAATGCAACTTATGAAGAATTTCTCGAAAGAATACGAAGAAAAAGAAGAAGCCTTAAACGTATTCTTGGAGGAATTCTCCAAACGGCTAGAACAAGTCTTGGAAAATCAAAAGAATATGGAGAAAAATTACAGCACGATAACCGAATCTTACGAGATAATCTTGAAAAACTACGAGAGTTTGAACGAGAGAGTGAAAATCATCGAAAAGACTCACAAAGAATTGCTAACAAGCTAAAACAAAAAAAGCAAAACAACTACCCAAGAATGGACTATCATCCAAAATATTGATTGATTTAAACATCCCGTTGAAATAACGGGATGTTTAACCACGTTTCATCCCTTAATACTTAGCCATTATTTTTATCAAAGATAGCTTTTTGAAATGCGTCAAATATCAGTATTATTTTCAGTGCATTTTCTGCCGTACCATAATCTACATTATTCCCATGAAAGATTCGATGTCTGCTCAGAACGTCCTCTTTTTCATCGCCCCAAACAAAACCTGACCATAAAATATTTTCGTAGAACTCCCTAGAAATACCATCCTCCATAAAAGCAAAAAAATCATTTATGAAAGGTTTGATATTTCCTTTTCTTATCTTTTTCAACTCTTCTTTGTCATCTTCTTCGTCAAGCACTTCAAGCAGACGCTCTACCACGAGACCCTCTATGTGAGGGAGAATAATTGCAACACAACTTGAAATCGTTTCTCCCGGTAGTTCAACAATCCCTCTTTAAGTATGCACATTCGATTAGATAGAAAGGGGTTTTTAGACCACCGATCTTCTATTTCATCTATTCTCTCATTATCATAAAAGTCAATGAAAACCTTGCTCATTTCTTTTATGAATTTATCTATATGCCTCGTCTCGTTTTCTAATATATTTAAAAAATCATCCATTAATTTGTCCAGTTGGCTAGCTGGAAAATCAAGGGGAGGAGGCCAGCCTGCCTTTAGAAATAAGATTGGGGTAGCTTCGTTTCGTTCTTTAAGGTAATGAGCAACTTCGGTTATCCAGTTTGATTCGTCTAGCAACCGATTACATCCATCTTGAAAAGGCTTATGAAAGGGCTCAGTTTCGGATCGAAATTGTTCAAATTGGCGTTGCAGAGGGTTATTCAAAATCTTGTTTAGTGCTTCTTTGTTTATGATGCTTCGATTTATATTCATAACTATTCACTCCGTTTTAAGCTTTATTGATTGAGTAAGAGAGTATGGTTCTCACATCTCTAGTTTCCTGTTGTTGCTATTTCCACTGCATAAATGCAGATAAATTGACAGTCTTACAGTATAGAAGGTTCAATGAAATTGTGTTGTTCACAAATAATATTTGGCAGAAGATAGAGTGGCGTTAATCGTAATCATAGGACCGCAGAATCGTTCATAGATTCACTACAAGGGGAACGTCAATTGTAGGGGATTAGAAAAGCCTGGAAAGGCCGAGGGTGCGGATTTTGACCCCGTTCAGGAGCCTACCACCAGAGACGATATGTATTTTTTAGAAATTAAAAAGTATGCGAAGGAACAGATAGCGGAACAGCTTGAAAATTGGTAGCAAATATAGGCCAGCAACTAACTGGCCTGTTTTACTCTTTTTTATTTCTTAAACTCACCTTTCACAACTCTTTCACCATTCTCTGTGTAAGTTACTGTTAGCTCGAAATTTTCTCTTCTTTTTCGAACATCATTCCAGTCACCTTTAGCAAAATAGTGAGGGTTAAACTCATAATACCCTCTGCTTATCTGCTTGATTATACCTGATTTTTTTAATTTCATTAGCGCATTATCAAACATTTGGGTTGGTCTAGCTTTAGTCGGCTTGATGCCTAGCCTTTCCATAATTTCTAGCTTAACGTAGCTGTTTAAAATCACAGTTCCTTCATAATTCATCTTCTTAACTAACTCAAAAAGAATATTTGATGTTGAGTTAGGAAGGTTATGTATTGCTGTCAAATCCTGTATATACAACTTAATGAAAGGAGGTTCAGAAGGCATCTTATATACTTTGCATTCTTCTGATTCTGTTACCTCTCCCGTCCCAGGATTAAAGCGCGTATGTTTGCTAATCATTGTGACTTTTTTCTTTGCATTTGCCATTTTTATTCCTCCACTTTCTAACTTTTTATTGTTTGCGATAATATTATTATAACATAATAAAACAAACTTCAAGAAGTTAGAAAGAAATATTTTCCAATGCGTATTTATGGGCTTAAAAATGGCGTTAAGTTTCTAATCACTGCGGTTAGAAACTTATGCATAAAATACGGTATTTTTAGAGTGTGCGTTATTGACTGCAATATTTAAGCTATAGAGCTTTAAATAAGGCGTTTTTATTTTTTATACCAGATATCGCAATACCCTAGTTTCTAATCAGGGTGATTAGAAACTCTAACCCCGGTGATTAGAAACTCTAACCCCCCTGATTAGAAACTTTTAATCAAAAAAACGTCATATTTATAGGTCTTTTGCGTTGTTTTTGACATTATTTTTTGAAGTCGCCCCCTCTATTATATTTAGCACCTATTTTCTAACCACTGCGATTAGTTTCTAACGATTAGAAATTCCGATGTTGAAAATAACCCGCAAAGCTCGCTTCGCTCCCTTGTTTTATTGTTTTTAATTACTCCCGCCCTTCGGTTGGGGTTATTGAGCAAGGAGGTATTAGTTTTCTTAGAACAAAGAGAACAGCAAAAGTCTAACCATCACGCCTACCCAACTGCTAACTGTGACAGTTAGCAAATCTAATCACGGCAGTTAGTTTTTACGAATTAAAGTGGTTGTTGCATATTTTTAAAGAACGATTCTCATTTTCTTTACTTGCTTAGGTGGTTTCATACGTCTGCCCACATGAGAAATTGCTAAATCAAAGCAAAAGGAAGGAGAAGTGAGCATATTATTTATTCAATGTCAAGCATTATTTGCGAGAAAATCGGTTTTCCGCCTGCACGGCTTTCTAAGGCGTTTAGGGTGCCTGGGGCTACATCGCCCTAGGGCAGAGGGGTAGAACGGCTGTAAAGGCGGTTTTTTTAGCTTTTGGCGGGGCTTTATATCGGGGTATTAGCTAACTGGGCACGTCTATCAATTGAACAGTGCTAAGTTGTGTTTTATGAAAAGCTTTGGGACAAAATATTGGGACAAATCTGAAAACAAAAATCCCCGCAATCTATTGATTTACGGGGATTTTTTAATTCTGGCGGAGAGGGAGGGATTCGAACCCTCGAAGCCTTTCGACTTACACACTTTCCAGGCGTGCTCCTTCGACCACTCGGACACCTCTCCACATTTTAGCTCTGCTGTTAGGCGCTGCCTTTCTCAACAGAACGGCGCATATTCTATGGTCTAAGCCGTGAAATAGCAAGCCTTTTTCCTGCCTAGGCGTTTGGCAGCACGGCGTAGCGGCCTATGGCTTCTAGGCAGAGCGAATCTCCGCAGTAGAGCTGATGCGTTAGCTCGATGCTGCCCTTACCTCGTTCACTGAGTTTAGCAGCAAGCTGTGCAGGGCCATCCGGATGGCTAGGGGCACAAGTCATGCGATAATCACCCGTGACTGGGGCAAGAAAGCGTTGGCTGGCTTCAGCAACCACCACATCCTGCGCCCTGCCCTGCTGGCGTAGCCAGAGGGTGACCCAGCACCAGCCTTGTAGCGTGGCTTGTGCACTCAGCGCGCCGCCAAAGCCGGTACCTTTGTCGTTGAGGTTGGGCGTAAGCGCCAGTTGCCACGTGAGCGCGCCGTTGGCTTGGCTCATGCGAGTAATGCCCAGCGCCTCTACCATAGGAATGGCCGCCTCCAGCCAGCGCTGAAAGGCAGCTAGGTCCTCCTCGCCTTCCGGTAGCGGCAGGCGGGGATGTGGAATACCGGGTTGGCGGGGCTGACTCATGGCGACCTCCTTGGCATTACAGGGGCTTAGGTTTAATCCCAACGCTCGACAAAATCCGCACTGTTGTGGGTTGCTACTGGCTTGTGGCGGCCCGCTAGGCTGCCCAAATAGGTAAAGGCAACGACTTTGTCATCTTCATCCAGACCCAGGCCTTTGCGCACCACGGGATCAAACGCGTATTTGCCGCTGCGCCACATGGCTCCTAGACCTAGCGCGTGGGCCGCCAGCAAAATGCCGTGAGCGGCACAGCCTGCTGAAATCACCTGCTCGATTTTAGGCACTTTGGGAAGGTCCGGCGTCACCTTGGCAATCACCGCGATAATCATCGGTGCACGCAGGGGCTTTTTGCGCGCGGAGTTTAGCGTGTCGTCACTGGCGTGGGGGTCTTCCTGAAATTCGGCTTCAGCAAACAGCTCGCCCAGGCGCTCCCGGCCTTCGCCGGAGAACTCGATAAAGCGCCACGGGCGAAGCTCTTTGTGATCAGGGGCGCGTAGGGCCGCTTGGTATATGGCGCTGAGCTGGTCGGCGCTGGGGGCAGGCTCGGTGAGCTTGCCCATGGAGCTACGTTCGTGAAGCAGTGCGAGTGCGTCCATGATAACTTCTTCTCCATTAAAGGTGAGCGTTACTGCCGTGCTAAGCGCAGCGGGCTGGGGGGCGCAAGACCCGGCGTTGCACGCCAAGGGCTGATGTCCAAGCCACCACGGCGAACGTAGCGGGCCAATACCAACAGCTCTTCTGGCTTCGCTTGCTGCATTACGTCAGTAAAAATATGTTCGACGCAGTGCTCGTGAAAATCCTGGTGCTGGCGGTAGCCAATTAGGTAGCGCAGTAGCCCTTCTCGGTCGAGCTTGGGGCCTTTATAGCGAATCAAGACGCTTCCCCAATCCGGCTGACCGGTCACCGGGCAGTTGGATTTTAGCAGATGCGAATGCAGCGTCTCTTCGACGATCTCATCACTGGCAGTAAGGTGCGTGGCACTTGGCGTGTAGTCGCTAACCTCGATATCCAGGTCGTCTAAGCACTCCCCCGGCAGGCGCTGAGGGGCCAGTTCACTATCATCCACCCCCAGTAGCTCAACGCTCACGCTGGCACCGGCAGCGCTGTTGAGGTCGCGCACTAGCGTCTTTTCTACTTCAGCTTGGCTAGCAAAGCGAGTTTGGTTGAGGCTGTTGAGGTAGAGCTTCCAGGATTTGGACTCAATCAGATGGGGCGAGCTTGCTGGCAGACGGAAGCGTGCCACGGCGACGATCGGCTTGCCGCGGCCATTGAGCCAGGAGACTTCAAACGCGTGCCACTCATCTTCGCCAACAAATGGCAGTGCGCCCTCTTCAATGCCCAGCGGCGCACGATTGGCCGCACGGGGAATGGGGTACAGCAACCCTGCATCGTACTGCTCGGGGTAAGCGGAATCGCGCCCCAGGGGCGCGTGTTCTAAAGTGTCGGGGCGATGTGCCATGGAAACTCTCTCAGTCGTGCTAGTTCAATAAGGGCATTGCAGTCAGGCCGTGAATTAGCTGCGAATGCCCTTACCGCGCTCTAGCATGGTCAGCGCGACCATAAACAGGACAACAATAAAGGCGAAAATAGCCGCTAATGCCCAGACTACCGGAATATCAGAGACGCCCAAAAAGCCGTAGCGGAAGACGTTCACCATATACAGAATCGGGTTGAGCATCGAGACGCCCTGCCAGAAATCCGGCAGCATCGAAATCGAGTAGAACACACCGCCCAAGTAGGTCAGCGGCGTCAGAATAAACGTCGGCACGATGGAGATATCGTCAAACTTGTTCGCCAACAGGGCGTTGATAAAGCCGCCAATGGAGAATAGCGGCGAGGTGAGCACCACCACCAACACCGTGAGCAGCGGATGCTCAACCGTTAAGCGAGTGAAAAACAGCGACACCAGCGTCACAATCAGCCCGACGCCCAAACCCCGCGCCATGCCGCCCAGAATAAACCCGGAAAGGATCACGCCATTGGGCATGGGTGACACCATCATCTCTTCGATGGAGCGCTGAAACTTGTTGGAGAAGAAGCTGGACGCCACGTTGGAGTAGCTGTTGGTGATCACCGACATCATGATCAGCCCTGGCACGATAAAGTCCATGTAGCTGAAGCCGTCCATATCACCAATGCGCGTCCCAATCAGGTTGCCAAAAATGATGAAGTACATGGCCATGGTGATGGACGGCGGTAGCAGGGTTTGCGGCCAGATTCGGGTGAAGCGCTTGATCTCTTTAAGTACTAGCGTCCATAAAGCCACGAGGGTTTGCATTGCATTCATGCGCGGGCCTCCTGCTTTTCACGCTGGTCGATGGCCTGCTGACTGCTCTCTACCATGGAAACAGAACATCTCCTCTAAGCGGTTGGCACGGTTACGCATGGATACCACCTGAATGCCCTGCGCGCTTAACGCACTGAACACATCGTTCAACTGCTGGCCACGATGAATCACCAGCGCCAGCTGGGAGGACTCGATTTGCTGCAGCTCAAAGCCTTCAATGGTGGGCACTTGCTCCACCGGCTCGGCGAGATCCAGCAGGAAGGTTTCGGTGTCCAGCTCCGCCAGCAGCTCTCGCACGCTGGTGTTCCGAACGATTTCACCATGATTAATAATGGCGATATTACGGCACAGGCTCTCGGCTTCTTCGAGGTAGTGCGTGGTCAGAATGATCGTGGTGCCTTCATCGCGGTTAATGCGGCGCATGTACTCCCACATGCTGCGGCGCAGTTCGATATCGACCCCGGCAGTGGGCTCGTCGAGAATCAGCAACTTGGGTCGGTGCATCAAGGCACGCGCAATCATTAGGCGGCGCTTCATACCTCCTGAGAGCATTCGCGCACTGCCGTTGCGCTTTTCCCACAGCCCTAAATCGGTCAGCAGTTGCTGGCGCGAGGCAATGCTTCGCTGCGCTTCATGCCGTAGTAACCCGCCTGGGCCAGCACGATATCCAGCACTTTCTCGAACTGGTTGAAGTTAAACTCCTGCGGCACCACGCCCAGCTGGTACTTGGCTTTAGCGAAGTCTTTATCAATGTCGATTCCAAAAATCGACACTTTACCCGCCGTTTTCTGTACCAGCGAGCAAACGACGCCAAGGGTGGTGGACTTTCCTGCGCCGTTGGGGCCCAACAGCGCAAAAAAATCGCCCTGCTGGACGTCTAAATAATACCTTTTAACGCTTGGAAGCCGTTGCCATACACCTTGGTAAGGCCACGGATCGACAATGCCGGTTCGGCCATGAATATGTCCTGTCAGCAAGTGGGAGCACAAAAGAGCTAGAAGGGAGGATATCGGGGCATGCATATATTTTTTCAAGTTAGCGGCTTATAACGCTTGAACACCTACCGCCATGCCCCTGATTTCCCTCTATTTCGCACTACATTAAGTGACACTTTGCCACGCTATTACTGAGGTAACTCACTATTTAATACTTTAGTATTAGTTGCGCGCCGCTCCTCCCCCTCCTCCTAGCGGCACCCCAAGAAGCACCCTTTTTAATAAGAGAACTCACCAATAATGAGCACTACTACTATTACTCCGTCTTTAGGCATGAATGCCTATACCTCAACGCCATCTTCATCAGGAAATGCTCATAAAGGGCTTGCCGCTTTGCCACTGCGCCGACAGCGGCTGCTAGGCATCGCCATCTTGTGGCTGATCCTTGCCGTTATGATCGCGATCAACGCGTTTCAAAGCCGTGCGCTGCTCTACACCGAACGCGAACAGCGCATGGTGACCGCTGTCGATATCGCCATCTCAACCCTGGAGCACTTTCACCAGCTAGCCGAACAAGGCCAGCTCTCCAACCAGGAAGCACAGCGACAAGCCTTTAACACGCTGCGCGACGTGCGTTTTGGCGAAGAGGACAATTACCTATTCGCTTTTAATGACAGTCTACACATACTTGCCCACCCTAAACGGGAAGTGGGTGAGGATGTTTCCCAGGTAAAAGACCCGGAAGGCACGCTGATATTCCAAACCATGCTGGAGAATACCCAGGCAACGGGCAGCGGCTTTACCGAGTATTTCTCTAACTTCGCTCGGGGCGGTGATGCCCAACCGCAGGTTCGCGCCTACTCTGCCGCCTTTACCCCGTGGGATGCCTACGTTGCCAGCAGCGTTTTTGTGGGCGATGTGAGCAGCACCATCCTGAAACAGCTAATCGAGAGCGTCCTGGTCGGCATTTTGGCGGGAGCGCTGGTTACGCTAGCCTTCTGGGGCATGGTCTCGTTGATTCTGCGTCGTTTAGGCGGCGAACCCGACTATGCCGCTAGCGTGGTATCGCGCATTGCTCAAGGCGATTTAACAGCCCCCGTGATACTGCAGCAAAACGACACCAACAGCCTGCTGTATGATATTCGCCACATGCGCGATAAGCTGCGCGATTCCATGCAAGAAATCCAAACGACTAGCGCTGCGGTTGACCACAACGCAGCGGATATTGCCGAGGGCAACCAGGAACTCTCTTCGCGCACCGAACAGCAGGCTGCCGCACTGCAGCAAACCTCCTCCAGCATGGAAGAAGTAACCGCGACAGTGCGCCAAACCGCCGATAGGTAGAGCAAGCGAAAGAGCTGGTACGCAGCGCAGGGGAAACGTCTCAAGCGGGCCAGAAAGCCATTGGCGATGCGGTAGCCTCTATGCAAGAGATCACTGCGGAAGCAGACAAAATCACCGATATCGTCACGCTGATCGATAGCATCGCCTTCCAGACCAATATCCTGGCCCTTAATGCATCGGTTGAAGCGGCTCGCGCTGGGGAACATGGCCGCGGTTTTGCAGTGGTGGCCGGGGAGGTTCGCCAGTTAGCCAACCGCTCGGCCAGTGCCGCTCATGAGATCAAAGGGCTGATCAACGCGTCGAACACCCAAGTGAGCAACGGCGCCACGTTAGTAGATACCGCCAAGCAGCGTATGCAGGATATTGATCAGCGCATCCAACGGGTGAACGACCTGTTTGCAGACATCACCGCCGCCACCCACGAGCAAACCCGTGGCATTGAGCAAATTAATGTGGCCATCGCCCAGTTGGATCAGGCGACCCAAGACAACGCCTCGATGGTGCAGCAAACAGCCACAGCCGCCCAAAACCTTAAGCAAGTAACAAGCTATCACTCTACAAACTACTTACCATCGGAATGGCGTCCCATAAGGGGTTCGAACCCTTGTGCTCACGGTCACTTAACAGCGTGGTAGGCCACTTCACGTTGGTGGATTAACCCTACAGCGCTCAGGCCTTACGCCTGGGCGCTATCATTAGCGCCGCCCAAACGGCACGCACGCAAAAACGCCGCTATTGATAAGCGGTGGATAGCAATAACTAAATTAGGGATCAGGCAATAAGGATTTCAGACTTCAGAAAAGAGGTTTGCATGGAGCGGGAAAAGAGATTCGAACTCTCGACCCTCGCCTTGGCAAGGCGATGCTCTACCACTGAGCTATTCCCCGCAACGCAAACAATACAGCGATGTTTTATAAAGTGAGTGGCGTCCCATAAGGGGTTCGAACCCTTGTTACCGCCGTGAAAGGGCGGTGTCCTAGACCACTAGACGAATGGGACGTTTCATTGCCTCGTCGAGGTGGCGCGTATGTTACCCAGACCTCATCTAGCTGTCAAGCACTCTGATATCAAAACGTTGATTGGATGACGATTTGAGGATTTATCATCGCGCGCCTTGCGTGCGCAATCATAGTGCCGGGCGCTGCTTTTTTCACCTCTATCTCGCATCATTGCGGTGCATCGGCTTTTTCCAATGTCAGCTGCGGTTAGGTAATCCCCTCTCTAAAGTAACGACAAACCGCTAAAAATCTTTCATTTTGAATAAAATCGATTTTTTGGCACGCCCCTTGCAACTTCGTTAGTGAACAAACGACGTGTCTTATTTGCTAACCCTCGTTTACTCCTGACTGCTTGAGGTGCCTTATGTCCTTTACCCGTCGCAAATTCCTCACCACCGCTGCGCTCACCTCCACCGCTGGCTTGGTGCTGGGCGCACCCTCTATTGCGAAAGCCCAGTCTTACAAACGGTTTAACTGGCGCATGACCAACGCCTACAGCCCCGGCTCACCTTTCTATGTAGAAGGCCCCGGCAGCCCCACCGATGTGATTGCCAAAATTAACGCCATGTCTGGCGGGCGTTTAAACATTCAGCACTTTTCTGCGGGTGAACTGATTCCTGCATTGGAAGGGTTCGAGGCGGTGCAAAGCGGCACGATTCAAATGAACGCGGCCAACAGCTACTTCTGGTCGGGCACTACGTTCGCTGCCCAGTACTTCACCACCGTGCCCTTCGGTATGAGTTTTATGGGCCACATGGCCTGGCTGTACCACGGCGGCGGCTTGGAGCTATGGGAAGAGGTCTACGCGCCCTACGGCATGATCGCTCTGCCGCTCAACAACACCGGCGTGCAGATGACCGGCTGGTTCCGCGAGCCGATTGAAGACATCGGCCAATTGAACGGCCTGCGCATGCGCGTACCCGGCCTGGCAGGCAAGGTGTACTCAGCGCTGGGGGTCGATGCCCGTGTACTGCCCGGCGGTGAAATTTTCCCAGCGCTGGAGCGTGGCGTGATTGACGCCGCTGAATTCGTTGGCCCTTACCAGGACCGCCGCATGGGGCTGCAAAATGCGGCCAAGTTCTACCACACCACCGGCTGGCACGAACCTTCCACCACCGGCGAGCTGCTGATTTCCAAGCAGCACTGGGACGAACTGCCTGATGACCTGAAGATGATCGTGAAGAGCGCCTGTATGGCAGCCTGTCTGGAAAGCGTGACGTGGTCAGAAGCGGTGAACGGCGAAGCAATGACCGACCTTGTTGATAACCACGGCGTGACCGCCAGCATGCTGCCGGAACCCGTAGTGAGCGCCCTGCGCGAAGCCACCATGGACACACTGGCCACAGAAGCCAACGCCGATCCACTGGTGCGCAAAGTACACGATAGCTACATGGCCTTTAAGGCCAACCATGACCGCTGGGCAGGCGCCAGCGAACGTGCTTGGTTAAACGACATTATCGGGGTGTGATATGCAAGCCGTGGAACGTGTTGTCCACGGGATCGAGGCGGTGGTCCGGCTGTTTGGCTGGATCGCCGCTTGGACCTGCGTGGTACTAGTGGCCCTGGTCGCAGGCGATGTGGTGATGCGCTACTTTTTCAGCATTGGTGCCGTATGGCTTCAAGAGCTGCAGTGGCACTTAATCTCCCCCATTGCTCTGTTTGGTATGTCGTATCTGCTGTTTATGGGCGAACAGGTGCGGGTCGATGTGTTTTATGAGCGCTTCCCAGTGGCGCTACAGCGGGTAATTGAAGTGATTGGTGGCCTGCTGCTGCTCGCCATGGGGCTGTATATCGCTTGGCTCACGCTGCCCTGGGTGGAACAGTCCTACCTACGTAACGAAGCTTCCCCCAACCCTGGCGGCCTTCCGCTTCGCTGGGTGCTCAAAGCCCTGATCCCCTTTGGCTTTCTCTTATTGGCAATGCAGGGCTTGGCCCACGCGCTGCGCCAAGGGTTTGCCCTTCCAAGCCGAGGTGAATAACGCATGTCTCCTAATGAGTGGCTCGCGATCGGTATGATCGCCGCCTTTTTTGTGCTGCTGATCATTGGTATACCGGTGGCCATCAGTATTGCCGTCACCGCCTTTGTGTTTGGCTATTTGGGCTTTGGCCCAATGCTGTTCAACCTGTTGCCGTCACGCATTTATGGGGTAGTGACGAACTACACCTTTATGGCGATACCGCTATTCGTATTTATGGGGGTCATGCTAGAGAAGTCGAAACTGGCCGAAGAGTTAATCGATGTGATTGGCCACCTGTTCGGCGGGATTTCCGGCGGTATGGGCGTGGCGATTATTTTCGTTGGGTGTACTGTTAGGAGCGGCCACCGGTGTCGTGGGTGCCACCATCGTCACACTTGGCCTGCTCACCCTGCCTACCTTGCTGCGCCGCGGCTATCCCAAAACCTTGGCCACCGGCATGATCTGCGCATCAGGTACGCTGGGGCAAATTATCCCTCCTAGTTTGGTACTGATTCTCTTAGCAGAAATCCTCGGCGAATCTGTTGGTACTATGTTTGCCGCCGCGATGGTGCCTGGCTTGGCGCTGGCAGGCATCTGCATCGTGGCAATTTTAGTGGTAGCCCAACTCTACCCTGGCATGATGCCGCCCATTCCCGCTGAAGAGCGGGCCCAGCTCAGCAAGAAACGGCTGCTGTATAAATCGGTCCCCGTGGTCGGCCCCCCGGTAGGGCTAGTATTCGCGGTCTTGGGTTCCATCATTGGCGGGATTGCCGCCCCAACCGAAGCCGCCGCAATGGGCGCGCTGGGGGCGCTTGTGTTTGTTGCCTGCTCGGGACGCTTAACCGTATCGCTGTTGAGCGAAGTGGCCAAAGCCACCTTGGTGATCTCCGCCATGGTGTTCTTTATTTTGATCAGCGCTCAGGTGTTCGGCCTCGCGTTCCGGGGCTTGGGCGGCGAGCACTTGGTCGCACGGATGTTTGAGTGGGTGCCCGGTGGAGAAGTCAGCGCCCTGCTGTTCATGCTGCTGCTGATGTTTGTACTTGGCTTTTTCCTGGACTGGATTGAGATTAGCTATATCGCCCTGCCGCTCTTTTTACCCTTCTTCGGGCAGATGGGCGTGGATATGGTGTGGCTGGGCATTTTGGTGGGGCTGGTGCTACAAACGTCGTTTCTTACTCCACCGTTTGGCTGGTCGCTGTTTTTCTTGAAAGGCGTGGCGCCTAAAGAAGTCTCCACCCTAGATATCTACAAAGGGGCGCTGCCGTTTATCGGGCTACAGTTTTTAGCCGTGGCGCTGGTGTTTATCTTTCCAAGCATTGCCACGTGGCTGCCTAACGCCATTGGCTGGTAACCACAACCAATAACAAAGGACTTTTCAATGCTCCATACCCAACGTAGTTACGGCGGCAGCTGTGTCGCGCCGCACCACCTTGCCGCGAGCCCCGGTCGGATGTATTAAAGCAAGGCGGCAATGCCGTCGAAGCCATGGTCGCCGCGGCGGCGGCCATCGCCGTGGTCAACCCGCATATGAATGCCTTGGGGGGCGATGGCTTTTGGCTGATTCACGAGCCAGGCAAAGCACCAGTGGCCATCGACGCCTGCGGCCCTGCCGCCCAACTCGCCAACCGTGATTTTTACGCAGGCGAGTCGCAGATCCCTGAACGTGGGCCAAAAGCCGCGCTTACCATGGCGGGCACTACTAGCGGCTGGCAGGAAGCGCTCAACGTAGCGGCAGGCTGGGGTAAAGCACTGCCGCTGCCCACGCTGCTGGCCGATGCCATTCGCCATTGCGATGAGGGCATTGCTGTTTCTCAAAGCCAGGAAACGCTCACCGCCAAACACCTGGAACGCCTGAGCCAAAGCCCCGGCTTTAGCGATGCGCTGCTGCTTAACGGCCAAGTTCCCCGTGAAGGCGAGCGCCTGCGCCAGCCGCGCTTGGCCAATACGTTAAAGCGCTTGGCCAGTGCCGGGCTGGATGATTTCTACCGTGGCGAGCTTGCCGCCAGCATGGCGAAGGATTTAGAGGCTCTAGGCAGCCCGCTGCGCCTAGACGATTTTCACGCTTACCGCGCTCAGCAAGTCACACCGCTGCACGTACAACTCAATGACGCTACGCTGTATAACCTGCCCGCACCGACGCAAGGCATGGCGTCGCTGATGATTTTGGGCATTTACGAGCGCATTAAAGCCGCCGAGCCCAACGGCTTTGACCACCTGCACGGGTTAATTGAAGCCACCAAACGCGCCTTTATGCTGCGCGACCGCTACGTCACCGACCCACACCGAGTGCCCACGCCGCTGCAAGAACTGCTCAGCGAAGAGCGCATTGGTGCAGAAGCCGCCGAAATTAACCCTGCCCAGGCGCTGCCTTGGCCCTATGAACCCGCGCCCGGCGATACTATTTGGATGGGCACTATCGACAGCGAAGGCCGCTCGGTGAGCTTTATTCAGAGCATCTACTGGGAGTTTGGTAGCGGCGTGGTGCTGCCTGAAAGCGGCGTGCTGTGGCAAAACCGCGGCATTAGCTTTTCTCTCAACCCAGACGATTTACGCGGCTTAGCCCCTGGTCGCAAACCCTTCCATACGCTTAACCCGGCGCTGGCGCTGTTTAACGATGGTCGCACCATGGTGTACGGCACCATGGGCGGCGAAGGCCAGCCACAAACCCAGGCAGCGGTGTTCTCCCGCTACGCGCTACACGGCATGCCGCTGCAGCAGGCAGTCACCGCACCGCGCTGGCTATTAGGCCGCACCTGGGGAGAGTCCAGCACCAACCTGAAGTTAGAAGAGCGCTTTGATGACCGCTTAGTGAGCGCACTTGCCACCGCAGGCCACGACGTAGAAGTACTGCCCGAGGCCTTCAGCGACACCATGGGCCACGCAGGCGGCATTGTGCGCCACCCAGACGGGCTGATTGAGAGCGCTCACGACCCTCGCAGCAACGGCGGTGCTGCGAGCGTTATAAAGCCCACTGGCGGATTTTTCCACTTCCGCACATGCTGAACTTGGGCAGGCAGCCTATTGTCATTAGCCATAAGACGGCCTAACGGTGATAGGCTAGTCTGCCAAGTAAGCCTCTGGTTAACGGTAACCAGAGGGAGAGGAGACCCCCATGGCGAAAATAGAAAAATCCCCCGACGAATGGCGCAAGCAGCTCACCCCAGAGCAGTACCGGGTTGCACGGGAGAAAGGCACCGAACGGCCGTTTACCGGTGACTACCAAGTGAGCGATGCCCAAGGTATCTATCACTGTGTTTGCTGCCACGCGCCGCTATTTGAAAACGAGCACAAATTCGATGCGGGCTGCGGTTGGCCAAGCTTTGACCGCCCGTTAGGTGCCCGCAGCGTAGAAGAGAACCGCGACACCACCCACGGCATGATTCGTACCGAAGTGGTGTGTTCCCACTGCGATGCCCACCTAGGCCACGTATTTCCCGATGGACCGCCAGACACCACCGGCTTGCGCTACTGCATCAACTCGGTCTCGTTAGAGTTTCACCCTGACGAGTAACCCCTGAAAGGAAGCACGGCAAGGCGGGCACCATCTGCTAGAATGGTCGCCCGCTTTTTTATGCTTGTATTTTTGCGCTTGTAGGAGAAACCCATGCTCGGCTGGTTCCCCGGACATATGAACAAGGCCCGCCGCCAGATCAAGGACGCGCTGCCGGAAATTGATGTGGTGATCGAGGTGCTCGATGCGCGCCTGCCCTACTCCAGCGCAAATCCCATGCTGGCCGAGCTGACCCGCCATAAGCCGGTGCTGAAAATTCTTTCCCGCGCCGACTTGGCAGACCCCGCCCGTACCGACGAGTGGGTGGCCTTTTTTGACGCCCAGGAAGACACTCGCGCCCTGGCGATTACCACCACCAATACCCGCGAGCTTAAGAAGATTCCTAAGCTTTGCCACGAGCTGGCAGGGGCGGTGCGCGCCGACCGCGACGTGCGCGTAATGGTGATGGGCATTCCCAACGTAGGGAAATCGACGCTGATTAACGGCCTGGCCGGGCGCAAAATTGCCAAAACCGGCAACGAGCCTGCGGTGACCAAGCGCCAGCAAAAAGTGCGCATTGATGGCCGAGTAGCGCTGATCGACACCCCTGGAGTGCTCTGGCCCAAAATCGAAGACCAAGCCAGCGCCTACCGCTTGGCGGCCAGCGGCGCGATTCGCGATACCGCCATTGAGTATACCGATGTGGCTATTGTGGCCAGCGCGGAGCTCGCCAAACGCTACCCTGCCGAGCTAACCGCCCGCTACAAGCTGAAAGAACTGCCCACCTACGAAGCCCCCGTGGTGGAGGAAGTCGACGCCGACGGCCCGAAGAAGCCTGATTTCCTTACTATTGCCGGGTTTGACGGCCACGCCATTCTCAAAGAGATCGCCGGAAAACGCGGCGGCCTGCGCCCTGGCGGCGAAGTAGACCTGCACCGCGGCGCGGAAGTACTGCTGCATGAGTTACGCGATGGCAAGCTTGGCCGCGTCACGCTGGAAACCCCGGCAGATATTCCACCGCCGCCAGCGCAAAACGACCAAGACAGCCCGGCCTCATCCGACGCATAATGAGCCACACGTCAAACACTTCCACGGCACTGGACACTTTTGGATAACGCACCCCATGGACACCCCGCAGCCTAGAGAATCACACACGCTGAAAAAATCACACAAACTGCACAACGTTTGCTACGACATTCGCGGCCCGGTACTCGACCACGCCAAGCGCCTGGAAGAGAAAGGCCAGCGAATCTTGAAGCTCAACATTGGCAACCCGGCCCCGTTTGGCTTCGAAGCGCCGGAAGAGATTCTGCAGGATGTGATGCGCAATCTGCCCACCGCACAGGGCTCCTGTGATTCCAAAGGCCTCTACTCCGCCCGTAAGGCGATTATGCAGGAGTGCCAGCGTAAGCAGATTCCTGGGGTGGGTATCGAAGATATCTATATTGGTAACGGCGTTTCCGAGCTGATCGTCATGGCCATGCAGGCGCTGTTAAACGACGGCGACGAAGTGCTGATCCCCGCGCCGGATTACCCGCTCTGGACCGCAGCCGCCCACCTTTCCGGCGGCCATGGCGTGCACTACCTGTGCGACGAGCAGGCCGACTGGGCACCGGATATGGCCGATATTCGTGCCAAATTCACCAGCCGTACCCGCGCCATTGTGATCATCAACCCCAATAACCCCACCGGTGCGGTCTACCCACCGGAAGTGGTGCGGGAAGTGCTGGATATCGCCCAAGAGCACAATCTAGTGGTGTTCTCCGATGAGATAGACGACAAGATTCTCTACGACGGGGTTGAACACACCGCTACCGGCGCGCTGGCCGACGATGACCAACTGGTGATCACCATGAACGGGCTGTCTAAAAGCTACCGCTGCGCGGGCTTTCGCTCTGGCTGGATGACGATTGCCGGCACTCTAGCGAAACAGCGGGCGAAGGACTTTATTCAGGGCCTGACCATGCTGGCCTCGATGCGACTATGCGCCAACGTTCCTGCCCAGCACGCCATTCAAACGGCGCTAGGCGGTTATCAGTCGATCAACGATTTAATTCTGCCGGGCGGGCGTTTGCTGGCCCAGCGCGACATTACCGTTGAGAAGCTCAACGCAATTCCTGGGGTCTCCTGTGTAACGCCCAAAGGCGCGCTCTACGCGTTCCCGCGTTTAGACCCCAAAGTGTTCAATATTAAAGATGACCAGCAGTTGGTGCTGGACTTGCTCCTGCAGGAAAAAATTCTGCTGGTACAGGGCACCGCCTTTAACTGGCCAGAACCCGATCACGTGCGCATTGTCACGCTGCCCTGGGCCGACCAGCTCGGTGACGCGCTTGACCGCTTTGCCAATTTCTTGTCTCGCTATCGCCAGTAGTTATCGGCAGCAGCTATCGACACTCAACCAGCGACTTGAAACTGACATGAAATGCACGTATCTAAGCCATCATTCCATTAACACTTGTTATGACCTTGAGGGAGATCTTCATCCATGATGCGAATCGTGCTGTTTTTAGCCACTAACTTAGCGGTGTTGCTGGTCGCCAGCATTACGCTGCGGCTGTTTGGCGTTGAGAGCTATCTCAACAGCCAGGGTATTAACTTCACCAGCCTGCTGATCTTCTGCTTTGTGTTTGGCATGGCGGGCTCGCTGGTATCGCTGTTTATCTCTAAATGGATGGCGAAGCGCTCAACCGGCACGGTGATTATCGAAAACCCGTCGAACTCCACCGAGCAGTGGCTAGTGGATACCGTGGCCGAGCTGTCTCGGGAAGCGGGCATTAAAACTCCGGAAGTAGGCATCTTCCCCGCCCAGCAGTCCAACGCTTTTGCCACCGGCTGGAATAAAAACGATGCCCTGGTAGCGGTATCGGCGGGCTTGCTCAACCGCATGCGTCCTGAAGAAGTTCGCGCGGTGCTGGCGCACGAAATTGGCCACGTGGCTAACGGTGACATGGTGACGTTGGCGCTGATTCAGGGCGTAGTGAACACCTTTGTTATGTTCTTTGCCCGCGTTGTCGCCCACTTGGTCGATAGCTTCCTGAAAAGCCGCAGCGACGGCGAAGGTGGCCTGGGCTTTATAGGCTATTTTGCGGTGGTGATGGTGGCAGAAATTGTGTTTGGCATCGTCGCTTCCGCGATTGTGGCTTGGTTCTCCCGCTACCGCGAGTACCGGGCTGATGAAGCGGGTGCCCGCTTGGCAGGCACCGGTGCGATGGTCAACGCCCTGGCACGCCTGAAGGCTGAAACCGAGATGCCCGACCAAATGCCGGCACCCTGCGTGCGATGGCCATCACCAAAGGCCAGACCCGCTCACTGGTGGAGCAGTTGTTCGCCAGCCACCCGCCGCTGGATGAGCGTATTCGCGCCCTAAAAGAAGCCGCGTACCGTCAGTAAGCTGTGAGCGCTCAATAAAATACGCCAAGGCCCGCCAATTCGGGCCTTGTGCGTTTCGGCAAGCCCATAAGGTGGGTTAGCCGCAGCGCACCTGAAAGCCTGCTGCCTGAAGCGATGGCTGCAATGACACCGCATCGTTCTCCAGGTAAACGGTCAGCGTGGCGAACTCGCGGCGCAGCGGGTAGTTGGCGCGGCAGCTATCAAAGCCCTTGGCAATCCCCTGGAGCATCACCTGACGCTGCAACGCATCGTGGTCACGGCGCACGTCATACACGGCCCGCACACACAGCCGAAGTGCCTCTTCCACCGGCAATGCGCTCTGCAACGTTAGCGTGGCCAGGGCTGGTGACGGGCAAAGCTCGCTAAACGGCATACCGCTGGGCTGGTTTAACTGCGCTGCCAACGCCTGTTGAATCATCCAGGTGCCGCGCAGCTTACCATCCAGACTATGTCCGGCAATATGCGGCGTTGCTAAAGCAACCAGATCACGCAGCCCCGCATCAATGCCCGGCTCGTCTTCCCAAACGTCTAACACGGCGGTGATATCGCCCTTCCCCGCCAAACGGCTGCGCAGCGCTAGGCCATCAATACAGTCGCCTCCCCCGGCGTTTAACAGCAGCGTGCCAGGGGCCAGCTCGTTGATGCGCTGAGCATTCAGCAGTTGATAGGTGGCGTGAGGGCCAGCCTTCACCAGCGGGGTGTGCAGGCAAATCACGTCGCACTCATCAATCAGCGTATCGAGTGATACAAACCCACTTGCGCCCTCTTGTTCCGCCCTGGGGGGGTCACACACCCGCACCGCCACACCGAGCGCCTTTAAGCGACGCTGCAAACGGCTACCCACATTGCCTGCCCCAACAATACCCACGGTTCGCTCCAGCAGCGGCCAGCCTTCTCGCTCGCTCACCGTCAGCAGGCTACTGAGCACATAATCGACCACCGCCTCCGCATTGCACCCCGGCGCGCTGGCAAAGCCAATATTGCGCTCTTTGAGATAATCGAGATCAATATGGTCAGTGCCAATGGTGCAGGTGCCCACAAAACGTACCGGGCTGTTCGCCAGCAGTGCGCGATTCACCTGGGTGATAGAGCGCACGATCAGCGCATCGGCGTTTTGCAGGTCAGTCGCTCGGATCTCGCGGCCCGGCAGGCGGTGCAACGTACCCACGCCCCCAAAACAGGCGTCGGCGGCGGGGATATTAGCGTCGATAACAAGTTTCATAGGCGTTTTGGTATCCGGGCTTTACAATACGCCCGCAATGGCTTGCTGTGCAGGCATGATCAAGAAGTTGTTAAGGAGATGGGTGTGATCGTACGCTGGGAAACCGACCATGACTATGTGTTGGTGCATATTCACCAGGATATGTTCGGCGACTGGATTTTCAGCCGCGCCTGGGGGCAAATCGGCACCCAGTTTGGCGGGCTGAACCACCAGCTGGCGGATAGCCTGGAGCAAGCACAGATGTGGTTGGAGGATGAAACAACGATTCAATCCTCCCGCGGATTCCGCAAGGTGCTGGAAGCCGCCGACCACACACCGGAAGGCCAGGAAGCGATGCGCCAGCTGTCGCTATTAGACGCACTCTGACGCATCACCTGTTAGCCGGATTCGCCCGTTTCGTTAACCTAAGAAGCGCCGCCCATTGCGCTGATGCACCCCCACAGGGGACGCTTTTTCCGGCGGCGTGGTCAGCGCGGCACGTGCCGCCTCATCCAACCAGCCCCGCTCGTTCAACCAGTGGCTTAAACGCTCCACATCGAAGCCGCGATCCAGCTCAACCCCGTTGGCATCCACCAGTACCGGAATCCGCGTGCCGTATTGCTCCACCAGCGCGTCGTCGTCGCTGATTTCGATGTGGTGCAACCTCACCTCTTGATTAGCCAGTGTGGCCACCAGCGCCTCTAGCTGGGCGCACAAATGGCACCCCAGCGTCGTGTAAATCGATAGTTCAATCATCGCCCTTGCTCTTTATCGGCTCCGGAGGAGTGGCTCACGAAGAGTGGCGCAGCAAAAACACGTGGTGCAGATTGGTGCGCCGCTGGAAATCCGGGTCGAAGGTGCGCGTGGTGATCTCCTCTACCGCGTAGCGCTCGCTCAGCGCTTCATCCAGCTTAAGCGCCGCTGATTGTTGGAGAACACCAGCGTACCGCCGGGGGCTAGGCGTGCCATGGCCAGTTCCACTAAGCGCGGATGGTCGCGCTGCACATCCAGCGTGTCGCGCATCTTTTTCGAGTTCGAGAAGGTCGGCGGCTCCATAAAGATCAGATCAAACTGCGCGTTGGCGGCTTCCAGCCAGCGGAAGCAGTCATCCCGCACCACACGGTGCAGCCTAGGGTCGAGCTTGTTGAGCGCAAAGTTGTCCCGCGCCCACTCCAAGTAGGTGTTGGACATATCCACGCTAACGCTGTCGCTCGCCCCGCCCAGCGCGGCTTGCACAGTGGCCGTCGCGGTATAGCAGAACCAGTTGAGAAAGCGCTTGCCGCTGGCCATCTCGCCGAGCATCCGGCGTACCGGACGGTGATCCAGAAACAGGCCGGTATCCAAGTAATCGCGCAAGTTGACCCATAACCGTGCGCTGCCCTCCTGCACTTCAAAACGCTCTCCGCTGGCATCGCGCTTTTGGTACTGGGCAGCGCCGGTTTGCCGCTCGCGGCGCTTGACGTAAATCTTGCTGGGGTCGACACCCAGTGCCTCGGGCAGCACTTCCAGGGCATCGAACAGCCGTTTTTGCGCCTGCGCCGGGTTAATAGAGCTGGGCGCGGCGTACTCCTGCACATGCACGCGGTCGCCGTAACGATCCACCGCCAGCGCGTATTCCGGCATATCGGCATCGTAAATGCGGTAGCAGGTCTCACCGCTCTGCTTCAGCCACTTTTTCAGGCGTTTCTGGTTTTTCGCTAGACGATTGGCAAACATCTGCGCATTTTCCGACACCGCCGGTTTTGCAGTGCTGCTTGCCTGGGGCGCCACGCCCGCTTCTGACGGCTCACCGCTCTCCTGAGGCGCAGGGCGGACGCTGCCAATCTCCATTAACAGCAGTTTGGCATCCAGCGCGCCGTTTTTTAGCGCGTACTGTTTATGGGCACGCAGGCCTAAGCGGTGGCCAAGATCCGGATTGCCGGTAAACATCGCCAGCGTCCAACCGGGGAACAGCGCCTTAGCTTTTTCACCGAGCTGGGCGTAAAGCTGCACCAGCTCAGGCAGCTCGCCCAAGCGTTCGCCGTAGGGCGGATTGGTGATCAATAGCCCCTGCTCGGCGGTCAGGGTCTCTGGCCGGGTCAGTTGAGCAAGGCTCTGGCCGTGGAGCGTTATCAGCGCAGGAATGCCCGCCCGCATGGCGTTAGATTTCGCGGCGGTCAGCGCTGCCGGGCTTTGATCAAAGCCCATCAGTTCCGTTTTGCAGCGTTTGCGGCCAATCGAGGCGCGTGCTTCAGCTTCGCGTTTTAATTCACTCCACACCGCGTCTTGATGGCCTGCCCAGCCGTGAAAGCCAAACCGCTCGCGGTTCAGGTTAGGGGCTTGGTCAGCCGCCATCAGCGCCGCCTCAATCAGCAGCGTACCCGCACCGCATAGAGGGTCAATCAGTGGCTCGCCCGCTTTAGCCCGCTCTGGCCAGCCGGCCCGCACCAGCAGCGCTGCCGCTAGGTTCTCTTTAAGCGGCGCGTGGCCCACATCGCGGCGGTAGCCACGGCGGTGCAGGCTCTCGCCAGAGAGATCAATCCCTAGGCTCAGGTTGGCCCGGTGCAGGTGGGCGTAAATACGCAGGTCGGGGGTTTTAGTATCGACATTGGGCCGTTCTTGACCGGCCAGCTGCAGCGCATCCACCACGCCATCTTTCACCGTTTGTGCGCCAAACCGCGTGTGGCGAATGTGGTCGCTGCGGCCATGAAAATCCACGGCCAGGGTCTTGCCGGTGGCAAGGTGCTGGCTCCAGGAGATGCGTGCAACCACATCGCGCACCTGCTCTGCGGTCTCTATCATCGCTTCACGCGCCAATAGCAAAATCACGCGGTTCGCTAAGCGAGACCACAAACATACCCGATAGGCAGTGGCTTGGTCGGCAGAAAAATAGACCCCTGCCACGGTGGTTTTACCCGGCGCGGCGCCCAGGGCTGTCAGTTCGTCCGCTAGCAGGCCTTCAATGCCTTTAGGGCAGGTCGCCAGGAGGTTTAGGGGGGCAGTTTGGCTCAGCTCGGTCATGGTGATCGCCGCGCGTAACCGCGCGTTATTCCTATATATGGCAAATGAGTTTACGTATTATGACAATTTGATGGTCGACAAGTGACCCCATCATGGTCTAACAATAAGAGGGTAGCTACTAAAAACGCATGCGTTGCTTGTCTGGGTCATTATTGTGCATGTTTCATAACACCGGTAACGACCCATGGCTTGTTTGAGTTTGCCGCTTCGCCCGTTCAGCACGTGAGTGCTAGGCATTAGCGCAGAGGCAGCAACTCACTCTTGAACTTGAAGTCACCTCTCGAAGTAGAGTTGGCCATTTTGGTGAGGCGCGCCCTAACAGGCATGCTTATACCATGTCGCCTTACGCCCTGCTTCTTATCAAAGGCTTTCATGCAAAGAGGTTAGCCAATGAAACGACAAAAACGTGATCGCTTCCAACGGGCTTATGTTCACGGCTACAAAGCTGGTATTACGGGTCGCTCCCGTGATGATTGCCCCAGTCAAGATGTCAATTTACGCGAGTATTGGATGAGCGGTTGGCGTGAAGGTCGCGGCGACCAGTGGGATGGGATGACCGGCGTTTCCGGTATCCATAAAAACCCCATGGTCATGACCTAGTTTATTTACCTTTTTTACCCAAACATTTGGAGAACGGAGCCCGCTGCCAGGCGGGCTTTTTATTGCCACACCGCCAGCCGCTTCAAGCGCTCTGCTTAAGCGCCTGTGCACACTGCTTCACCAGCGCAGGCCCTTGGTAAATCAAGCCCGAATAGAGCTGCACCAAGTCCGCACCGGCGGCAATTTTCGCCTTGGCCGCTTCACCACTATCAATACCGCCTACCCCAATAATCGGCAGCGTGGGAAGATGAGCGCGCAACAGACGAATCACCGTATTGGAGGCCTCAAATACCGGCTTACCGGAAAGCCCGCCCGCTTCTTGGGCCTGCGGATCATCTTTTACCGCTTCCCGAGAAACGGTGGTATTGGTGGCGATTACGCCATCCAGCTCATTACGGGCAATACTGCCTGCCACAAGCGCCACCTCTTCTTCGCTCATATCCGGCGCGATTTTCACCAGTAGCGGCACCTTACGACCGGTCTGGGTATCCAGCTCACGGCTTTTTTGCCGAATAGGCCCTAACAGCGCATCAAGCTGCTCGCCGAACTGCAGCGTGCGTAGCCCTGGCGTGTTAGGCGAGGAGATATTCACCGCAATATAGTCCGCCGCGCCGTGTACCGCGTTGAGGCAGGCCAGGTAATCGTCCAGGGCGTGTTCTACAGAGGTACTCAGGTTCTTGCCGATATTAATGCCCACAATACCGTTGTAGTGACGCTTTTTAACCTGGGCAACAAGATGCTCTACCCCTTTGTTGTTGAACCCAAAGCGGTTAATGATCGCTTCATGCCCGGCTAGGCGAAATAGACGCGGCTTAGGATTACCCGGCTGTGCTTTAGGGGTCACGGTGCCCACTTCCACAAAGCCAAACCCCAGCTCTCCCAGCGCATCAAGGTGGTCGGCGTTTTTGTCCAGCCCGGCGGCCAGCCCGACCCGGTTAGGAAAGCGCAGCCCCATGAGTTCGACAGGATCACTCACCGGCTCGCCATACACACGCTTAATGCCGCCCACCTTGTGCAGCGCGTCAAGCGCGTTCAACGCCATGCCATGGGTGGTTTCGGGGTCCAGGCGGAACAGCAGCGAGCGGGCAATTGGATACATCGGCAAGACTCTCCTGAGCGGTGGGCGAAGTGCGGGGCGGGCGCAGTATAACGCACATCGCCCCCTCTTCGCAGAATGAAAAAAGCCGCGTCTTGGTCTCCCAGGGCGCGGCTTTTCGTTAGAACGTAGCTTTTCTCATAGAACCCGTAAGGGCTTATGCTTCGCTATCGCTCTCCGCTAAATCCACCAGCTCGCGAACCGCGACGGCAAACAGCGCGAACCCGCCTTCGCTTCCGCCACGCACTTCGTCGATCAAGCGGCACCAGCGGCGGTGTAGTTCAGCGTGCTGCTCCAACCACTGGGCCACGCGCTCCTGGGTATCGCGACTGCCCGCCTCCAGCTTCAAGACGCTTGTCGTCAGCGCCAGCTGCTGGCGGTCGATATCATCGCGGAAGGTTTCCCGCGCCTGGGCCTGCCAGGAGTCGCGTACTTCCAGATGCGTGACCTGCCGGATCATCCAGGGTAGCTCTAGGCGGCTGCCGATTTCGTAGAACACCTCGGCCACCCTCTGGGGCTTCTCGTTGGTGATCCGTGCCGCTTGAATGATCCCCAGGCCAGCGTAAAGGCTGGGTGCGGCCGCCACGGTGGCGGCCAGGGCTTCGGGCACGCCAGCGGCTTGCAGCTCGTCACAGCGCTTGCGCCACGCGGCCTGCTCTTCACCGCTGAGCAGCTCGCCAATACTCTCTTGTAACTGCGCCAAACGCGGGCCAAAGTACTCGATGGTGTCCTGGGTCGAGAGACCCAAATGCTGGCGCAGGAACCAGCGCGTTGCGCGGCGGATCATGCGCATCAGGTCCAGCATCATGTAGTACTGCACGCGGCTGGACACCTGGTTATCCAACGCTTCAATCTGCGCCCACAGCGCGGGCAGATTGAAGGCATCCCGGGCGACGACGTAGGCGCGGGCGATATCCGCACGGCCAGCACCGGTGGAATCCATCAAGCGGCGTACAAACACGATCCCCATATGATCGACAAGGTCGTTGGCCACCTGGGTGGCAACAATCTCACGCTTCAGGCGGTGGTCGTACATCTCGGTCTGATAGCGCTCGGTGAGTACGGCGGGGAACAGGCGCTCCAAGTGACGGTGAATATACAGATCGTCCGGCACGTCGGAGTTGATCAAGTCGCCTTTCAGGGGACTCTTAGCGTAGGAGATCAGTACCGACAGCTCCGGCAGATGCATTCCCTGATTGCTGCTGGCACGCTCTTTGAGTACGTCATCGGCAGGCAGGAATTCAAGCTCGCGGTCGATTTGGCCAGCGGACTCCAGCCCGCTGATAAAGCGACGGTACGGCCCCATGCCCTGGTGGGAAAGAATTTCCGACAGATCAAGCGCCTGGGTCTGGCGGTAGTTATCTAGAATCACCAGGTCGGCAACTTCTTCGGTCATGTCGGCCAGCAGCTGGTTACGCTGCTTGTCGGTCATATCGCCACGCTTGACCACTTCATCGATCAAGATTTTGATATTGACCTCGTGGTCCGAGCAGTTCACGCCGCCCGCATTGTCGATAAAGTCGGTGTAGACGCGCACGCCGTTGGCGGCGGCTTCCATCCGGCCACGCTGGGTCAGGCCCAGGTTACCGCCCTCGCCGACCACTCGGCAGTTTAGCTCTTTACCGTTGATGCGCAGCGCGTCGTTGGCTTTATCGCCCACGTCCGCATCGGTCTCTTCAGAGCTTTTCACATAAGTGCCGATACCGCCGTTCAAATCAGATCCACCTTCGCCTTGAGCATGGCGCGAATCAGATCGTTAGGAGACAGGCGGGGCTCTTCGATACCAAACACCTGCTGCATTTCCGGCGTGATGGTGATCGATTTGGCGCTACGGTTAAAGACACCGCCGCCCTGGGAAATCAGCTCGGCGCTGTAGTCTTCCCAGCTGGAACGCGGCAGATCAAACAAGCGCTTACGCTCGGCAAAGGCCGCCGCGGCATCGGGGTTCGGGTCGACAAAGATGTGCAGGTGGTTAAACGCACCGACCAGCTGGATCTTGTCAGAGAGCAGCATGCCGTTGCCGAACACGTCACCCGCCATATCGCCCACACCTACCACGGTGAACAGGTCTTCTTGGGTATTCACGTCCAGATTTTTGAAGTGACGCTTCACAGATTCCCATGCGCCGCGGGCCGTAATCGCCATCTTCTTATGGTCGTAGCCGTTTGCGCCACCTGAGGCAAAAGCGTCGCCCAGCCAGTGGCCATACTCCACGGAAATCGCGTTGGCGATATCGGAGAAGGTCGCGGTGCCTTTATCTGCGGCAACCACTAAGTAGGTGTCATCTTCATCGTGACGCACCACGTTTTGCGGCGGTACCACCTCGCCACCCACGAGATTATCGGTGACATCCAGCCGCGCGCGAATGAAGATTTGGTAGCACGCGATGCCTTCTTTCTGCTGGGTTTCGCGGTCGGCGTTTTCCGGCATGCGTTTGCACACAAAGCCGCCTTTCGCACCAACGGGCACGATGACCGCGTTTTTCACCTGCTGCGCTTTAACCAGCCCCAGCACTTCGGTACGGAAATCTTCAAGACGGTCCGACCAGCGCAGGCCGCCACGCGCCACTTTGCCACCGCGCAGGTGAACGCCTTCGACACGCGGCGAGCAGACAAAGATTTCAAACGCCGGGCGCGGTTTGGGCATACCCGTTACTTTCGACGGTTCAAGCTTGTAGGAGATGTAATCCTTAAAGCGGCCATCGTCAGTTTTCTGGTAATAATTGGTGCGCAGGGTCGCTTGGATCAGCTCCATAAAGCGGCGCAGCAGCTGGTCGTCATTGAGGCTGGCAACGCCTTCCAGGTGCTCGTTAAGGCGTGCTAAGCAGTCGTCTAGGTTACTGGGCTGTTGGGCCGGGTCGAAACGTAAGCGGAACAGCTCTACCAGGGTTTGGGTGATGGCCGGATAGTTGGCCAGCGTTGCGGCGATGTAGTCCTGGGACATGCCGAAGCGGATCTGCTTCAGGTAGCGGGCATAGCCGCGCAGCATAGCCACTTCACGCCAGTCCAGGCCAGCACCGATAATCAGGCGGTTAAAGGCGTCATTATCGGCCTCGCCTGCCCAAATGCGCTTGAACGCTTCACTGAAGGTGTCGCGCATTTCGCTCAGGTTGACGCCTTCGCGGCTATGTTCCAGCTCAAAGTCGTGAATCCAATAGCGCTGCTGCGGCGCATTGATATCGTAGGGGCGCTCGCCAATCACGCGCAGGCCGAGATTTTCCATCATCGGCAACACATCAGAGAGCGGAATTTGCGATTCGCGGTGGAACAGTTTCAGGTTCATGCCGCCTGCCTGCTCTTCCAGCGGGCGGTAGAGCGATAGCGACAGGTCATCGCCACTATCCAAGGTTAACAGGTGGTGAACGTCAAATACCGCCGTGCGGGCATTGAAGTCTTCCCGGTAACTAGCGGAGAACGCATCGTGGAACTGATCGATCAGGTGGTTAGCACGCTCTTCGCCAAAACCTTCGACCATGGCTGCCTGCAGCTCGTCGCGCCAGCTGCGCGCCAAGCGGGCGACTTTGCTCTCCAGACGCTTCAGGTCGTACTGGCTGGGGGCATCGCCGTTGAAACGTAGAATGAGCTGGATACGCGCCAGCACCGACTCAGACAAGTAAGTATTGAAGTCGCCAAAGTGGGCATCCAACTCATCACACAGCATGCCCTGAATGCGCTGGCGCAGGTCGGTGGAGAATACATCCCGTGGTACAAACACTAAGCAGGAGTAGAACTTACCGCTGACATCCGCGCGGATGAACAGGCGCACCTGACGGCGTTCACGAATATTGAGAATACCCAACGCGGTGCTGGCCAGGGATTCCGTGCTGATCTGGAACAGGTCATCGCGGGGGTAGACTTCCAATACCTGCAGCAGCTGCTTGCCGTTGTGGCCCTGGGGGTTGAAGCCAGCAATATCCATCACGGCCTTGAGCTTGCGGCGCAGCAGCGGAATATTGCGCGGCGACTCGTTGTATACCGTGGCGGTGAACAAGCCAAAGAAACGACGCTCGCCGATCACATTGCCGTCATCGTCGTAGCGGTCGACGGTGATGTAGTCTGGATAAGTGGGGCGATGCACGCGGGAGTGGTGCGCGCTTTTGGCGAACGAGAGCAGTTGCGGCACCAGCACGTAGTGGTCGTGCTCGTCGATGCCCTCTTCGGTACGGATACGCTCACGGTAGCGCGGCTGATCTAGGCGGAATACACCCAGCACGCTGTTAGGATCGCGCTGCAGCTCGTTACCGTCCAGTAGGTACTCGTCGTAGCCTAGGAAGGTGAAGTTATCCTTCAACAGCCACTCTAGGAAGGCAATGGCTTCTTCGTGGTCATCCGGGTCAATTTGCGGTGGGCAGTTCTTTTCCAGCTCTTGAATGGCGGAAGTAATCTGACCGCACATGGCATCAAAATCGCCCACGGCGGTGCGCACATCGCGCAGCACTTCATGCAGATTGCGCTCAATTTTCGCCAGGGACTCGGCGTCGGTGTGGCGATCTACTTCGATCACAATCAGCGATTCACGGGCGTCCGGTGCGTTCTCATCTTTGGGAGAGGTCAGCGCCTTCAATTGATGCTGGCTATCACGCGCCACGGCGAACACAGCGTTTTGAATGGCGTGTACCGTTAGGCCGCGACGGTTGAGTTCAATGCTACGGAGTCGACCAAAAACGGCATATCTTCATGGAGCACCGCCACAAAGGTGTGGGTCGACTGCCAGCCATGCTCTTCAAAGTCCGGGCTAAAAATACGCACTTTGGGGCTTTGCGGGTCATGGTGCTGTAAAAACTGCCAGATGGAGAGCGTCGCGCCGTAAAGGTCGTCCAGCCGACGGTCTACTAGGTCTTCCACTGGTACCGTGGCGTAAAAGTGGCGCGCAAAGGCTTCGATGGCGGCCGCCCTTGCTGGCTCCAGTCGCGCTTCCAATCGCTCTTGTAGCTGCTTTAAAAGATCCCGCCGACTCTCTTCAATCGCAACGTAATGCATCCATCACCTCGACTGCCTGGGGCCACTACATAGGCCAAAAAAACGAAGGACAATAGGCCTTTAGGCCACTCTACCTGTTAGCTTACGCTACCCAGGACCGCCACCCTAACCATCTGACAGGTTATTCATGGAGTATGCCGCTTGTGCATCATAAGCACTATTGACAAGTTCAGCGTATCAACTTTGTGAGGGCGCTTCTGGCTGCCGACGGGTCAGCAATACGCCACACTCACAGTGGTGGGTAAACGGGCACTGGTCAAATAGCGCAAAACGCTCAATATCGTGAGTCTTAGTCAGTAGCGTTAAGTTTTCGGCAAGCGTGGCCGGGTTGCATGAAATATAGACGATTTGAGCGTATTCGCTGATTTGATGGCAGCTTTGTTCATCCAGCCCGGCCCTGGGCGGGTCTACTAAAACGGTTGAAAAGTCATACTCGTCCAGCGCCATCTCGGCCACGCGCCGGCCCTCTTTTTCCCCTTTCAGTGCCAGTGCAAACTCTTCCGCCGACATGCGGGCCACGTGGGCATTGGTCACGCCATTGGCTTCAAGGTTGACGTTGGCGCTAGCGACAGAGGTACGTGAAATCTCGGTGGCCAGCACGCGGCGGAAGTTCTCAGCCAGCGCAATGGTAAAGTTGCCGTTGCCGCAATATAGTTCCACCAGATCTTCTGTTTGGCGGCCTTGCGTGGCTTCTTTGGCCCAGCTCAGCATGGTTTGGCAAATATGCGCGTTGGGCTGGGTAAAGCTGTTCTCTACCTGCTGGTAGTGCAGCGTGCGCCATCCACCGTGAGCCGCTCCCATACGTGATCCTGGGTCAGTACCAGGCGCTGCTTACGCGAACGGCCAATGATCATGATATCTAGGGCTTTTTCCAGAGCGCGGGCTTCGGCTTCCCAGGCATCGCCCAGCGGGCGATGGTAGATCAACGTGACCAGCGCTTGCCCCGAGAGCGTGGTTAAAAACTCCACCTGGAATAGACGACGGCGCAACTCGTCGCTGGCGAGAAAGGCGTCGCGCAGCTTAGGCATGAGCTCGTTGATATGGGCGCTGGCCACCGGAAACTGATCTAAGCGAATCACTCGTTTGTTTTTGGAGTTTTCCGGGTCGACCTCGAACATGGCGTAAAAGAGGTCATTCTCTTCATGCCAAATGCGAAATTCACAGCGCTGGCGATAGTGGCTGGGCGGCGAGGGGTACACCTCTAGCGCAGGCGTATCAAACGCTGCAAACGTGCTCCCCACATAGGCTTGCTTCTCAGCCACCTGTTCGTCGTAGCGTGCTGGATCTACTGTAGGGATCGCCAAGGTGGCTCCTCATCACTAAGTATTAAAATAGGAAAAAAGACGTTTATTCACCGCCGCCTAGCGGGCGCCGGGCAGTACGAGCGGCCGTGGTTCATGAAAGCCGTAGCGGGCGAAGCCATCGGTAAGCGCCTGAGCAGGCGCCGTGGTGAAGCAACGGCCATCGTGTGCACTGCTCACCAGGGTAGTGGCCACCTGCCCCACCCGGCGGGCAATGGCATCACCGGAGTCTACCCATGCGATAGGCGCTGGTGCCACGCGGACTAATAGTGGTTGCAGCAACGGAAAGTGGGTGCAGCCAAGCACGACAGTATCTAGCGCGGGGCTCTCTTGGGTGGCTTGCCATAGCGGCGCTAGCGCTTGCTGAATGCGCGGTGCGTTGAGCGGCGTTCCGGCTAGCCACGCTTCAGCTTCGGTAACCAGGGCATCTGCCGCTATTTTGGTCACCACGCAGTCGCTGGCAAAGCTGTCGATTAGCCCCTGGGTATAGGGGCGATTCACCGTAGCCGTCGTGGCCAACAGGCCAATATGGCGCGATGTGCTCATCAGCGCTGCCGGTTTAATCGCGGGCACGGTACCAATGACAGGAATTGAGAGCGTTTGGCGCAGCCCTTCTAGGGCAAGGGTGCTGGCAGTATTACAGGCAACCACCAGCACGCTGGCTTGGCACGCTTGGACTGCCGCCTGGCAAACCATCACAATCCGCTTAGCGAGGGTCGCATCGTCGCGAAGGCCGTAAGGTAGCCAAGCGTTGTCGCAGGCGTAGCACAGGGCAGCCGGTGGATAGTGCTGGCGCAGCGCACGGGCAACGGAAAGCCCGCCCACGCCGGAATCAAAAATCAGTATAGGCCCTGACATCACCCTTCACCTGCACAGTCCGCTATGTTGAAACCCACCCCATTAATAGTGGCGCTACTGGCAACGGCCACCACGCAATGACTCAGCTTTTCAGCCGCCCAATAAAAACGGGGCGCCAGTTTAACACGCCCCGTTCGGCTCTGAAGGATTCACATTTGACAGGAGTTACAGTGCTGGAACTTCCGCACCGCATAGTTCAGCGTAAAGCTCTGGGTAGGCGAGTTGCAGACGCTCCAGCTCTTTTTCGGCCCCTTCGGGCAGGGCCTGACGTAGCTCTTCCATATCCTCTTCGCTGAAGTGCTTATCGATCAGCGGGAAAAGCCCCTCGCGCTCGTGACGCAGATAGCCGCGGTGGGCTTCCAGGTACGCTTTGAGATCTTCGGCAAAGCGATCCATGGGCAGGATGTTGTCCATCAGGATCATATCGATATCTTGGGACAGACGCATTAAGCGCGGCTTTAGCTCGCGATAGTCGTTAGCCATTTGCTCCATCAGCGGGAGGTGCTCTGGAGCCTGGGTTTTGAGCCGTTCAACGCAGATGCGCTCAAGGGGCGTAGCAAAACCATCCATGTAGGACAAAATGTAATCGACCACCTCACGCATCAGTTGAAAGTCGGGCCGCTCGCCGTTGGCCAAGGTTTTATGCTTTAGCTGCAGCACATGGAGCATTCGCGCCATGTTGGCATGATCTAGACGCAGTTGGTTTAACATCGTGCCGTCTCCTTCGTAAGTGTCATGCCTGCCGCTCTCCCTACGGAGCATTAGGCACGCGATCATGAGCTGGGTTCTACTACACTAGCGTTAATCCTTGCCTTGCGCCTCTAAGATTACTAACGCTGGCGGGCGCTTCTTATTGTTATGCCACAAGGTAGTCTGACGTTACCCTATTTACCACAGACACTTATTAAGCGTTAGTTGTTCAACGCCTCGATTTACAACGGAAGTTTATATGGATCTTTTTGAAGCCACTCCAGGTGAAGACGCTCCGCTTGCCTTTCGCATGCGCCCTTTGACGCTTGATGACTACATTGGCCAGCAGGCGCTTGTGGGGCCGGACAAACCGCTGCGCCGCATGGCGGAGTCGGGCGTAGTGCGCTCTATGATCTTGTGGGGGCCACCGGGCGTAGGCAAGACCACCCTGGCAGAGCTGTTAGCACGTGCGTCTGAAGCGCATCTTGAGCACCTAAGTGCGGTGATGGCTGGCGTAAAAGAGATTCGTGCGGTGGTAGAGCGCGCTCGCCAGCGCTCCTCGCCCACGCTTCTCTTTTTAGATGAGATTCACCGTTTGAACAAGAGCCAACAGGACGCCCTGCTGCCTCATGTGGAGTCCGGCCTGTTAACGCTGATTGGCGCCACCACTGAAAATCCCTCCTTCGAGGTGAACTCAGCGCTGCTCTCACGCGCGCGTGTTTATGTGCTAAAGCCACTGACCCAGCAAGAGCTCATTCAGGTGATGCAGCAAGCATTGGCACATGACCAGCGCGGCCTGGGCAAGCGACCAATTGACATAGAGCCTGGCGTACTGGAAGCCCTCGCCCACGCTAGCGCGGGGGATGCCCGGAGAGCCTTAGGGCTACTGGAAACGGCTTGTGATTTTACCGAACAGCAAGATGGTCGCGAGGTGCTACGCAAAGCGGTACTGGCGGATGTAGTCGGCCATCAGTCCAGCGCGTTTGATAAGCAGGGCGATGCTTACTATGACCTGCTGTCCGCCATCCATAAATCGATCCGATCGTCGCGCCCTGATGCCGCACTTTTGTATATGGCGCGCTTTATCCAGGGCGGCGGCGACCCATTGGATATCGTGCGGCGCTTAACCGCCATTGCCTCGGAAGACGTGGGCAATGCCGACCCGCGCGCCCTGCCGCTCGTCATCGCCGCCTGGGATGCCTATTTGCGCCTGGGCGATTATGAGGGCCAACGGGCGATTGCCCATGCGGCGATTCATCTGGCAGTGGCACCTAAAAGTAACCGCATTGACCGGGCCTGGAAAAGCGCCCAGCAGTTTGTCCAGCAGCAGCCCCAGGTGGAAGTACCCACCTACCTGCGCAACGCACCTACCAAACTGATGGAGCAGCTAGGCCATGGCGAGGGCTACCGATATGCTCATAACGAAGCGGATGGCTATCCAGCGGGCAGCGCTCACGACTGTTGGCCGGAAGGCGTGCCGAAAACACGCTTTTACGAGCCGAGTCCGTTTGGCCAGGAGAAGCGGTTTGGGGAAATCATGGCGTGGCGGGAGCAGCGGGATCAGGAAGCAGATCAGGCACCCTAAAGTGCCTGATAAACTGCGTTAACACGGTGAAGTAACCGCCAGAGATTTAAAGCTCTTCGCGGATAACGTCGGTGCCTTCAGGAATCTGGAAATCAAATAGGCCACGATCAATGCTGCCATTGCGAGTAATGTCGCTGAAGGTGATGGCGGTGCGCTGGCCAGTGCTGTCCATCATCCACAGCTCGGTCAGGGTCTGGCCTTCAAAGACCATGCTCAACTCTTCAAATAGCGTGTCTGCCAGCGTAGGAATCAGCGTAAACACGTCATCGCCGTCCTGCTGCTCGTAAAACACATCGTAACTGGCGGTTAGCTCATCGGCGCTACCTGACAGCAATATCACGGGCGTGTGGGTAACACGGTCATCCATCGCTTGCACGGTCACTTGCTCAAGATCTGGATCGTAAAGGTAGACATCTTCACCATCAGAGACCACGGTTTGCGAATACGGAGCTTCAACTTCCCAACGCAGCATACCCGGGCGCGCTAACCACATTTCCCCACGGGCACTCTGAAGACGCTCACCGCCACCATCCAGAATCTGCTGTTCAAAAGTCGCGTGGTAGTTTTCCAGAGGATCCAAGCGCTCGGTAAGCCGCTCTGCGGCCTCATTGGCCCACGCTGTCATCGGTGCAGCAAAGGTTAACCCGAGCGCACTGGCGGCAAGTACCAAAGCAGGTGAGCGACGGTTAGAGGGTTCCCGCATGTTCTTTCTCCCTAGGCATTCATTGCCGAATAGCGGACGAGGCAAGGAGCGATAAGACGTTCCGTATGCCTCTCAGACGTAAAAAGCGCCGCAGGGTTTCGCCTGCGGCGCGACTTTCACGCTTATTGCATGATTGGTGAGGCCACGCTTAGTGACCAACCGGTGGCGGTGCCATCACTTCGCGAGCGCCGTTGGTGCCCATAGAGGAGACAACGCCTGCGCCCTCCATGGCTTCAACTAAGCGTGCCGCTCGGTTATAGCCAATTTTAAATCGCCGCTGCACGGCAGAAATCGAGGCCTTACGGGTCTCGGTCACAAACTGCACCGCTTCATCGTAAAGCGCATCCTGCTCGGCATCGTCGCCATCGCTCCCTTCCGCTTCAAGCCCAGTCAGTGCATCCGCAGAAACACCGCCGGAAAGAATCTCCTCAATGTACTCAGGCTCGCCGCGACGCTTCCAATCATCGACCACCCGATGGACTTCATCGTCGTCCACGAAGGCACCGTGAACCCGGTTAGGCGGCCCGGAACCGGCGGGCAGGTAGAGCATATCCCCGTGTCCCAGCAGGCTCTCTGCCCCACCTTGATCCAGAATGGTACGCGAATCGATTCGCGAGGAGACCTGGAAGGCCATTCGCGAAGGAATGTTCGCCTTGATCAAACCAGTCACCACATCCACCGATGGACGCTGGGTGGCAAGAATCAGATGAATACCGGCAGCCCGCGCTTTTTGTGCCAGACGTGCGATCAGCTCTTCGACCTTTTTGCCGACGATCATAAACATATCGGCAAACTCATCGATGACCACCACGATGTAGGGCAGCTTCTCCAGCACCGGCGGCGTTTGGTGCATCTCCCAGGGCTGCGGCTCCCATAATGGGTCGGCCACCTGGGCACCGGCACGCTCGGCTTCGTCTAGGCGGGCGTTAAAGCCGGCAATATTACGTACGCCCATCGCCGCCATCAGCTTATAGCGACGCTCCATTTCCGCCACGCACCAGCGCAGGCTGTTGGCCGCCTCTTTCATATCTGTGACCACCGGCGCCAGCAGGTGCGGAATACCGTCATACACCGATAGCTCCAGCATCTTGGGATCAACCATGATCAGCTTGAGCTCATCGGGTTTAGCCTTGAGCAGCATGGAGATCAGCATCGCGTTGACCCCCACCGATTTACCCGAACCGGTCGTACCGGCCACCAGCAGGTGGGGCATTTTGCCTAGGTTCGCGACCACCGGCCCACCGCCAATATCTTGGCCCAGCGCCATCGTCAGCGGTGAGCTCTCCTGCTGATAGCGGTCAGAGTCGATCACTTCACGCAGGCGAATCATCGCGCGGTGCGGGTTAGGAATTTCGATCCCCACCGTTGGCCGACCGGGAATGACCTCTACTACGCGAACGCTTTTCACCATCAGCGAGCGGGCAAGGTCTTTCGCCAAATTGCTGATCTTAGAAACTTTCACCCCAGCGGCCGGCTTAATCTCAAAGCGCGTAATCACCGGGCCAGGCCAAGTATCAACGACTTCCGCTTTGACACCGTACTCCCGCAGCCGCACTTCGAGAAGCTCGGCCATGTCCGCCAGCTGTTCATCGGTATAGTTAGGCTGATGCGGCTCTGGGGGCGTTAACAGCTGCAAACTGGGCACATCGCCTTCAGGCTCGGACAGCGTTTCAAACGCTGGGCGCTGGCTCTGCAGATGCTCCACCGTCCACAGCGTGGGGCCGCTATCTGTCTCTTCTTCTACGGGCTCGGTAGAGAAGGTTGGCTCATGGCGCGAGCTGGCAGTAGCAGATGCGACAGGCCTGACGGATAACTCATCGTCATCTTCGTCATCCCACACTGGCTCTGGCACTACTTCCGGCACTCGCTCCCGGCGCGGTTCAGCCGCTATGGAGGGGGCTTGGTAGGCTGGCTGGCTGTCTTCACTGCGCAGCGTTACTGGTTCGGGGTGCTCTGACTCCGGCTCTGGGAGGCTCGTAAACGCGGTGGGTGCTGATGGCTCAGTAGCTTCCGGTTCCCGCTCATCGCGCGTTGCACGCAGCGGTACAGAAGCTGCATAGAGCTCACGCTCCTGCTCATCTTCAACCCGCAGCGGTTTATTGCTACCCAATTCATGGGTAGGCACCGGCTCGGGTGTTTCAGTTGGCGCGGGTGTTTCAGGCTTAGGCGCTGGAACTTTTTCAACTGCAGACTCTGGCTGTTGCGTTGGCTCCGGCTCTTTAGCGGATAACGACATTAGTGGTTCACTGGGCGCTTCTGGCTCCTGCGTCTTGGCAGGCGCTGGCGGAGTCGCTTCTGGCGCGGCCGTCCGAGGCTCTGAGGTGCTTTGCGGCTTCGCTCCATGGCGTTCGCTCAGTACAGCGGCTGCCTCCCAAGGAATGGAGGTATCCGTAGTAGATGTCTCTTCTTGCGTCTCTTCTGCAGGTGCTGAGAAGCTTGGCTCACGCCGCTCGCGACGACTTGATGGTGAACGCTCACTAACGGCAGGGCGCTCATGCTGCGCAGGCGATTCACTGGCGCGAGGTGCAGCATTGACGGCTGGCGTCTCTTCTTCCTCATCTACAGCGTCCGTACTGGTATCGCTAGGCTCTGCCCAGGAGCGCTGCTTCACTTTTTTAGACGCCGCTTTAGCAGCCGCACGCACGGCAGCGCGCTCAGCACGCTTTTCGCGACCTTTAGCACGGCGAGCGCTAAACCATCCGCCGATACGGCACAGCTTGCGTCCAACTTCATCGGCCACCTGTAACCACGACATGCCGCGGAACAACGGGAAGCCAATCAGAATTAGCGCGGCGGCAATCAAGCCCACACCACCGCTACTCACCAACGGTTTCAGCGTACCGACGAGCCCTTCGCCTAAAATACCGCCTGAGGCATAGGGCAGAATGCTATCTGGATGATAAAAGTGCAGTGCGCCCAGCATGGTCGTACCGAACATTAGCAACACCAAACCGCCTGCACGCACGGCAATAGCGACGGGGTCTAACTCAAAGCGCACCTGGCGTGAGCGCATCAGCCACCAAGCGGCGTAACCAAACATTCCCGGCCACCACAGGGCACTGGCCCCGAGCAGTGAATAGAGCACGTCGGCCAGCCATGCACCAACCGGGCCCATCCAGTTACGCACATCGGTTTCAGGCCCTTGGTACGACCAGCCGGGGTCGGCTGGATGGTAGCTAAACAGCGCCAATAGCAAAAAGACGCAGAGCGCCAGCATCACAACCACCACCCCTTCACGGGCGGATCCTTGCAGGCGCAAGCCAAATCGGCGCGCCTTATCCTTCGCGGCATTCACCCGCGTCGATGAATTAGAACTATATGGTGACTGACGCGACTGTCGCTGCGTTCGCTTGTCTACCGCCTTATTTACTTTCAAGCGATTCTCCCTTTACACCACACGGTGTCTTTAATCCACTGGCGAGTTTGCATCATACCGAGCATCCTTCCGCCGTCACAGCGCTTCTATAGAAGCTATCAGCAACAGGAGCAAGCGATGCTACCTTGGCTCTCATCGCCACACCCTTCATTTCCATCTACCGAACAGGCATAGAGTCTCCCAACGGCCTCCTAGCCGCCGGTGGAGAGCTTACACCAGCCTGGCTGGTAGACGCTTACCGGAAAGGGATATTTCCTTGGTATAGCGACGAGGTCCCCATTTTATGGTGGAGCCCTGACCCGCGCATGATACTGCTGCCTGCTCAGTTTAAACGACGCCGCAGTCTAGCTAAACGGCTGCGACATGGTGGTTTTAGCGTGACACTAGATCAACAGTTCACCCAGGTCGTTGAGGCATGTGCTGCTCCCCGTAAAAATGAACCGGGCCTTTGGATTAACCCGGATATGCGTCGCGCCTATCAGCGCCTTCACGAACTTGGCATCGCCCACAGCATTGAGGTACACCGTGACGGCGAGCTGGTCGGCGGGCTGTATGGGCTGGCCATGGGGCCAGGGTTCTTTGGTGAGTCGATGTTTTCACGTCAACCCGATGCTTCCAAAATTGCGCTGGCCTACTTGGCAGGCGCCATGCAACGCCATGGTGGTGCACTCATCGACTGCCAAATGCACACGCCGCATTTAGCCAGCCTGGGTGCGACAACAGTCGCCCGTAGCACGTTCATCAACTATCTTGAACAATGGTTGCCAGAAAAGGCTTTTCGCTTATCACCACCTGCTCATCAGACGCCATCCGTGCCTGCCTCACCATGGCTGGCGGCGATACCTTCAGGCGCTGAAGCAGAGTGACCGCGCCGTTTTTCACCAAGGAGGCAAGCCGTGAGTAGTAACGCTCCTCGCCGCCCTGTGCGGGATTTGCGCTTCTTCCTAACCGTTCCTCATGCCTGCAGCTATCTTCCTGGCAAAGAGGCAACAACACTGTTTCTGGACCCTCAGGAGTCGCCGGTGCCTGGGGTGTACGACTCACTGTCTCTGCTTGGCTTTCGACGCAGCGGACGCCACTTATACCGCCCTCACTGCGAGGGTTGCAATGCCTGCCGTTCGGTACGCATTCCAGTAGACGAATTTAGCGCCAACCGCACCCAGCGCAAACTTTGGCGACGCAATGCCGATATTGAGACCCGGGTGATTGCCGCACGCTTCGATGCGGCCCACTATGCGCTGTACGCCGACTATATTCGTCAGCGTCATGCCGATGGCGATATGTACCCCCCTAGCCGCGACCAATACCGTACCTTCTTAACGCTAGAAGAGCCCTATGCACACCTACTGGAGATGTATCTAGAGGGCGAACTGGTGGCCGTGGCAGCGTTTGACCAGCTAGAGCATGGTCTTTCGGCCATTTATACGTTTTTCAAAGTGGATGAGTCGCTTGAAAAGCGCTCGCTGGGCACCTTTGCTATCTTAAAGTTGATTGCGCTCTGCCAAGAAAAAGCGCTGCCGCACCTTTATCTCGGGTACTGGATTGAGGAGTGTCGTAAGATGCGCTACAAGCAAGCTTTTTCACCGATTGAACTGCTGGATGGACGGCACTGGCGACCTATAATTCGTTAAACTGGTCAGCTTTTTTGCCTTGACGGCGGGCTTACGGCACAATATAGCGCTGTTTCTTAGGCGAGCAGGTTTGTGCCAACGCTTATTGAAACAATCATTCGACCAACCACGATGTAAAATAAGTGAGGATCTGCCTATATGGCACGCGAAGATCATATTGAAATGGAAGGCGTTATTGTTGATACCCTTCCCAACACCATGTTCCGGGTTGAGCTGGAAAACGGTCACGTTGTGACTGCCCATATCTCTGGCAAAATGCGTAAAAACTACATCCGCATTCTGACCGGCGACAAGGTTAAGGTAGAGCTGACGCCTTACGATCTCTCCAAAGGCCGTATTGTTTACCGCTCGCGCTAAGCCTTGAAACACCTTCAAGCAATGAACGTCTGTTCGCGCGTGTACGTCGGATGGCTGGCTGTGAATAGTGCGTAATTACGGCGCCGCTCCCTGAAAACGACAACGCCCCGTCGAAGACAGGGCGCTGTGCGTTAGCGGGTAATTGAGTCAGAGCTTGCGGGTACTTAGCGCCCTTCTCAGGGCGCGTCTGCCATTTCCGACGCAGCTGTCAGGTGTAGCTCACCCTCCTCTAAGCTGACATGCCCAATCCCACCGTGCTCCGCTAATTCACCGAACAGAATCATCTCTGCTAGCGGCTTCTTGAGCTTCTCTTGGATCAGGCGAGCCATTGGCCTTGCGCCCATATCCGGGTCGTAGCCTTTCTCTGCCAGCCAGTCTCGCGCCGTGTCGTCTACATCTAGCTGTACTCGCTTCTCGTCTAGCTGTGCCTGTAGCTCGATCAGGAACTTATCGACAACGTTACGCACCACCGTGGTGGGCAGCGCATGGAACTGGATAATGCCGTCCAAGCGGTTGCCGGAACCTTGGCGAGAAGGTGCGGCGAATCACTTCCATGGCATCGGTAGAGTGATCCTGATTCTGGAAGCCAATAGAGCGACGTGATACCTGCTCTGCCCCTGCGTTAGAGGTCATAATCAAAATCACGTGACGGAAGTCCGCTTCGCGGCCGTTATTATCGGTCAGGCGGGCATGATCCATGACCTGCAGCAGCAGGTTAAAGACTTCCGGGTGGTCCTTCTCGATCTCGTCAAGCAGCAGTACACAGTGCGGCTGCTTGGTGACTGCTTCTGTTAACAGACCGCCTTGGTCATACCCAACATAGCCAGGAGGCGCACCGATCAAGCGTGATACGGTGTGACGCTCCATGTACTCAGACATATCAAAGCGGACGAGCTCAATGCCCATGATATGCGCAAGCTGTTTGGCGACTTCCGTTTTACCCACCCGGTTGGCCCGGCAAACAAGAAGTTACCCACGGGTTTGTCTGGCGACTTCAGACCCGCACGGGAGAGCTTGATGGCGGCAGACAGGGAGTCAATGGCTTCATCCTGCCCAAACACCAGCATTTTCAGATCGCGGTCTAGCTTTTCAAGCTGCTTGCGATCCGAGCTCGACACGCTCTTCGGTGGAATGCGGGCAATAGAGGCCACTACCGCTTCTACCTGCTCCACATCAATCGTGTTAGTGCGCACTTCCGGTGGCAGCATGCGCTGATGGGCGCCTGCTTCATCAATGACATCAATCGCCTTATCGGGCAGGAAGCGATCATTGATATAGCGATCCGCCAAGCGAGCAGCACTTTCTAGTGCACCATCGGTGTACTTAAGCTCGTGGTGCTCTTCAAAGCGCGAGCGAAGCCCTTTGAGGATCTTGATGGTGTCTTCAACAGACGGTGCAAGCACATCGACTTTTTGGAAACGACGCGCCAGCGCACGATCTTTTTCGAAGATACCGCGAAACTCTTGGAACGTCGTCGAACCGATGCAGCGCAGCTCGCCAGATGACAATAGCGGCTTCAGCAGGTTAGAGGCGTCCATTACGCCACCCGATGCAGCACCCGCACCAATCACGGTGTGAATCTCATCAATAAACAGCACAGCATTGGGCTGTTTACGCAGCTCGCTTAGCAGGCTCTTGAGGCGTTTTTCAAAATCGCCTCGGTACTTGGTGCCTGCCAGCAGTGCGCCCATATCCAGTGAGTAAACCACCGCGTCGGCAATGACTTCCGGCACGTCTTCTTCGACGATGCGCTTGGCTAAGCCTTCGGCAATAGCGGTTTTACCCACACCCGCTTCACCCACCAGGAGTGGGTTATTTTTACGACGGCGGGCCAGAATTTGCACAACGCGCTCAAGCTCATGGTCGCGGCCAATCAGAGGGTCGATTTTACCCTGACGTGCCTGCTCATTGAGGTTGGTGGCGTAGCCGGTCAGCGGATGAGCAGCGCCTTCAGCGCTCCCCTCTTCTGCGTCGTCACTCTCTTGAGAGGCAGGTGATGGCGACGGGCCATGACCAGAGACTTTAGAAATTCCGTGGGCGATGTAGTTCACCGCGTCTACCCGCGCCACGCTTTGTTGTTTAAGGAAGTAAACCGCTTGACTCTCTTGCTCGGAAAAGATGGCCACCAGCACATTAGCGCCAGTCACTTCGCTTTTACCGGAAGATTGAACATGGAATACAGCACGTTGCAGCACGCGCTGGAAGCCCAGCGTTGGCTGCGTTTCACGGTCACCCTGACCTTCTGGGATCAGCGGTGTGGTCGAGTTAATGAAATCCTGCAGATCGGACCGCAGCTTGTCGAGGTTTGCCCCACACGCCTTCAGCACATCCACCGCAGAGGCATTGTCTAGCAGCGCCAGAAGCAGGTGCTCTACGGTCATGAATTCGTGGCGCTTTGAGCGAGCCACGGTGAAGGCCGTGTTCAGGGTCAGTTCAAGTTCTTTGCTCAGCATGGCAGTCCCCTTTTCGCTACTACCTAGGGCATATCGCCACCTAGGGCTTGCGTCGGATCAGTTTAATCGACCGGCACTTTCAACATCGGGTACAAATGGCGTGGTTGCAAGCCCCTGTGCTACTTTTTTTCAACGCTACTCATTTTAAATAGGCTTAATCAGCAGCTTCGATGTCACTCATTAGCGGGTGCTCGCATTCACGGGCATACTCATTCACTTGATAACTTTTAGTTTCAGCAATATCCCGGGTAAAAATGCCGCAAGTGGCTTTCCCCTGGGTGTGTACCGCCAACATCACCTGCACGGCTTTTTCGCTATCCATATTAAAAAAGCCTTGCAGCACTTCGACAACAAACTCCATGGGAGTGTAGTCGTCATTATGCAATACCACCTTGTACAGCGGCGGCTGTGCCACTGCTGGCTCAGCTGACTGTACTGCTAGGTCATCGTCATGCTCAGGCATGCCAGGGCGTGTCATGCCTGCATTTAAGGTGGCCACCATATATAGGCTTTCTGTATTAGGCATAAGCAACAAGGATCATCTTCTCTCGGCTGACAGGCGATGTCTTACACGAAGGTATTACAGCACTGTGCTCGCCCAACATTATGCTTGGCTAATACTAAGCTCAGGCAACACTAGGTGCTGTTAACACTGGGCTCGGTTGTACACACATAATCTGCTGTATAAGACGCGCGCCATCAACAAGGGTTCATGAAAAACTCAAAATTATCACACTGGGCCAAACAAAAAACCCCTGCCCGCAAAGCAGGCAGGGGGTGTAGCAGCACTCAATTTACGATTGAGTGGGGCAATTAGCCCTTGGCAACCATCGCCAGTGCGTCGTTCAGCGTTTTGCTCGGACGCATGGCTTGGCTGGCCAGCTCGCCGCTCGGGCGGAAATAGCCTTGAATATCCACCGACTGCCCCTGAACGCTGTTGAGTTCGTCCACGATAGCGGCTTCGTTGGCTTTCAGCGTTTCGGCCAGGCGGGCGAACAGCGTCTTCATTTCGGCGTCTTGGTCTTGAGCAGCCAGGGCTTCGGCCCAGTAAAGCGCCAGATAGAAGTGGCTACCACGGTTATCCAACTCGCCCACTTTACGCGACGGGGACTTGTTGCTGTCGAGGAATTGGCCGTTGGCTTCATCCAGTGCTTTGGCTAGCAGCGTAGCGCGGGCGTTACCGAAGGTGCTGCCCAGGTGCTCAAGCGACGCCGCCAGGGCCAGGAACTCACCCAGCGAATCCCAACGCAGGTGGTTCTCTTCCAGGAACTGCTGAACGTGCTTCGGAGCGGAACCGCCAGCGCCGGTTTCAAACAGGCCACCACCGTTCATCAGCGGTACGATGGAGAGCATCTTGGCGCTGGTGCCCAGTTCCATGATCGGGAACAGGTCGGTGAGGTAATCGCGCAGCACGTTACCAGTGACAGAGATCGTGTCTTCGCCTTTACGGATACGCTCCAAAGACACCTTCATCGCCTCGACCGGCGCGAGGATACGAATATCCAGGCCAGCGGTGTCGTGATCTTTCAGGTACGTTTCGACCTTTTTGATCAGTTGCGCGTCGTGGGCGCGGTTAGCGTCGAGCCAGAACAGCGCCGGGGCACCGCTATCGCGAGCGCGAGTCACGGCCAGCTTCACCCAATCTTGAATCGGGGCATCTTTGGTCTGGCACATACGCCAGATATCGCCTGCTTCTACTGGGTGGCTGAACACCGTTTGGCCAGAATCGTCGGTCACTACGACGGTGCCATCAGCAGGCATTTGGAAGGTTTTATCATGAGAGCCGTACTCTTCGGCTTTCTGCGCCATCAGGCCCACGTTGGGTACGCTGCCCATGGTAGTTGGGTCGAACGCGCCGTTCTGCTTGCAGTCTTCGATCACCGCCTGATAAATGGTGGCGTAGCAGCGGTCAGGGATAACAGCCTTCGCATCCTGCAGCTCGTCATTCGCGTTCCACATCTTGCCGGAATCACGAATCATCGCCGGCATAGAGGCATCGATGATCACGTCGCTGGGCACATGCAGGTTGGTGATGCCTTTATGGGAGTTCACCATCGCCATGGCCGGGCGAGTTTGATAAAGGGCCTCTACATCGCCTTTGATCGCCTCTTGCTGGTCGCTGGGCAGCTTCTCAATAGCGCTGTAAAGGTCGCCGATACCGCTGTTCGGGTTGAAGCCAGCACTCTTCAGCACGTCAGCGTGCTTCTCCAGCACCTCTTTATAGAACTCTTCTACCACGATACCGAACATGATTGGGTCGGAGACCTTCATCATGGTGGCTTTCAAGTGCAGCGAGAACAGCACGCCGCTCTCTTTGGCATCGCTGATTTGGCTGTCAATAAAGCTGCGCAGACGGCGGCTACTCATGCTGGCGGCGTCAATGACTTCGCCTGCTTGTACCGCAAGGCCCTCTTTTAGCACCACGTTGGTGCCATCTTTTTGCTGCAGCTCAATCTTCAGCGTGCCGGCTTTTTCCATCACCGCCGACTGTTCGCTGCCGTAGAAGTCGCCTTCGCTCATATGAGCCACATGGGACTTAGAGTCAGCGCTCCACTCACCCATGCGGTGCGGGTATTTGCGAGCGTAGTTCTTGACCGATTTCGGCGCGCGGCGGTCGGAGTTACCTTCGCGCAGCACCGGGTTTACCCACTGCCCTTGGCTTTGTCGTAACGCGCTTTAACGGAGGCTTCTTCGTCGTTTTTCGGCTCTTCCGGGTAGTCAGGCAGCGGGTAGCCCTGGCTTTGCAGCTCTTTGTTGGTTGCTTTTAGCTGCGGGCCCGAGGCGCTGATATTGGGTAGTTTGATAATGTTAGCTTCAGGCGTCTTCGCCAGCTGACCAAGCTCCGCCAGGTCATCGCTCACGCGCTGCTCGTCGCTCAGAATATCTGGGAATTGTGCTAATACGCGGGCAGCAAGAGAAATATCGCGGGTCTCTACTTCGACACCGGCAGAGTCGGTAAAGGCATCAATGATGGGTAAGAGAGAGTAGGTAGCGAGCGCAGGAGCTTCATCGGTGAGCGTATAAATGATCTTCGGCGTTTTAGACATTTTTGCGTTAACCTCTTTTTTTCGGTCGCTGTGATTATAAAAAATCCTGAGCTACGCGGTTCATTCAACGATTAGCCATGCCGCGAAGCGGGTGGAGCATCCTGTATGCGCTGCCCCTTTGGTCAGTCGGTGGCACTACTGGTCACTCGGTGGTTATTGCGGTAACGATGACGACAGATGAAAACGGTGGTCATCACGATGCCAACGGTTCATCTCAAACAGCTGCGCCAGATTATACCAGCGCTGCACTTTAACCGCATGAGCGATTGTCGACAAATCCTCCACCTCTAGTTCTTGAGACAGCTTGTGAGACGATGAGCACCTTATATTTACTGCACAAACCCTACCGTATGCTCTCCCAGTTTACCGATAGCCAGGGCAGGGCCACCTTGGCAGAGGTGATTCGCGCCCCAGGGGTGTACGCCGCTGGCCGCCTTGATTTTGATTCTGAAGGCCTGCTGCTACTCAGTGATGACGGGGGCCTTATTCACCGCATTGCCCCCCCCAAACACAAGCAGCCAAAAACCTATTGGGTGCAGCTTGAAGGCCACATTACCGATGAAGCCATCCGCGCGCTCAAATCAGGCATTACGTTAAAAGATGGCCCGACCCTACCCGCCAAAGCGCGCCGTATAGCGCCGCCTGCTATTGCTGAACGTGACCCGCCGATCGACCCTAAGCGCCACCCTCTCACCACCTGGCTAGAACTCACTATTAGCGAAGGCCGCAACCGCCAGGTGCGCCGTATGACTGCCCACGTAGGCTTTCCTACCCTGCGCCTGATTCGTGCGGCCATTGGCCCCTGGCAGCTTGGCGACCTGGCACCTGGAGAATGGCGTAAAGAAACCCTGCACGCACCGCGCCCGGGCAACGCCAAGCAGCCTCGCGCCGTGCCAAAAAAGGCTAAGCCAAAAAACGCCAAGCCGAAAAGCGCCTCACCAAAAGGCTCAGGTACCAATAAAGCGCGTGCCGCAAAAGCAGCCCCCAAACGAAGCACCAAATCCAGAGGCCCTAAAAAATGAATACGCCTTCTCCTACTGTTCGGCCAACCATTCGCAGCACGGTGGCCTGTGTAATTCAGCAGGGCGAGCATTTTTTAATGGTGGAAGAGGATAAAGGTGGTGCCCACACGCTCTTTAATCAGCCAGCCGGGCATGTGGAACTTGGCGAAGGGCCGGTAGCCGCCATACAGCGCGAGGTGCAAGAGGAAACGGCGTGGCAGGTATTGCTCACCGGCTAATTAGGGTTGTACGTTTTTCACACCCCAGAGGGAGAAACGTTTCATAGCCATGGATTTACCGGCGTCCCTGAACAGCCGCTCACCACGGCGATTGACCCGGCCATTGTGGCTACCCATTGGTTAACACGCGATGAGATCGTCGCACTCGCGGCCGCGCAGCGGTTAAGAAGCCCGCTGGTGCTGAAACGCATTGACGATGCCCTGAACCACCGTCACTTCCCGCTTTCGGTGATCCAAGAGTGAAGCACTCGAAGCATCGAGCCCCCATCGTGTATAATCGCCGCCCAATTGCACACCACTTCAACTGAGGATGCCAATGACATCCACCGATGGCACAGCCACCCAGGACGCGTCAGACACCCACACCGCTGCCACTGGTAAAGTGATTGTCGGCATGGCCGGCGGCTTCGACTCCTCCGTTTCTGCTCTCCTTCTGCTCCAACAGGGGTACGAGGTCGAGGGCCTGTTTATGAAAAACTGGGATGAGGACGACAACACCGAGTACTGCACGGCGAAGGAGGATCTCGCCGATGCCGAAGCGGTGTGCGCCAAGCTAGGGATCAAGCTGCACACGGCTAACTTCGCCGCCGAGTATTGGGACAACGTGTTCGAGCACTTCTTGGCAGAGTACAAAGCAGGCCGTACGCCCAACCCTGACATCCTGTGTAACCGGGAGATCAAGTTCAAGGTCTTCTTAGAGTATGCCGAGATGCTCGGTGCGAACAAAATTGCCACCGGCCACTATGTGCGCCAGGGCATTCGCGATGGCCTACCGCGCCTGCTGAAAGGCTTGGATGGCAATAAAGACCAAAGCTACTTCCTGCACGCCGTACCGGAAGCCGCCATTGCTCGCACGCTGTTCCCGGTCGGCGAGCTTGAAAAACCCGAAGTACGTGCCCTGGCAGAGCAGCACGACCTCATCACCGCGAAGAAAAAGGACTCCACAGGCATCTGCTTTATCGGTGAGCGTCGTTTCCGCGACTTCTTGCAGCAGTACCTGCCCGCCCAGCCGGGCACCATCGAGACCCCTGAAGGCGATGAAATTGGCCAGCACATGGGCTTGATGTATTACACCCTGGGGCAGCGTCAAGGGTTAGGTATTGGCGGTTTGGCCAACTACTCCGAAGACCCCTGGTGCGTGGCGGCAAAAGATCTCGAGCGCAACGTGCTGATCGTGGTGCAAGGCAAGCATCATTCGCTGCTTTACACCAATGCACTCGCCACCGAGGCGATGGACTTGGGTCGCTGAAAAGCCGCCGGTTCAGCAAGGCCGCTTTACCGCCAAAACCCGCTACCGCCAAAGCGACTGCCCCTGCGAAATTGTCGCCCAGGCCGATGGCAGCGTTGAGGTTATTTTTGACGACCCGCAGTGGTCGGTCACGCCCGGCCAGTCGCTGGTGCTTTACGATAACGACATCTGCTTAGGCGGCGGCGTTATTCGCGCCACCTGGAATGCCTCGGAGACCGCTGCATGAGCGCAACCCCTATTCACCGCGCGCCCGACACCCCCGCCGCCCGCCAAGCCCTCGCCCTGGCGGCGGTCTTTCAAGCAGCAAGCCTCGTCGATGAACTCGCCCGTACGGGACAAGTTGATACACGCGCGTGGGAAACGCTGATCAACGCGACGGTAGACACCAACCCGGAAAGTTTTGAAGCCATCTACGGCGGCCATCCGAACAACCTACGCCGCGGGCCGGATACGCTGGAAGCGCTCGTCGGCCGTAAGCAGGCCAACCCGGTGGTATTGCGCTACGGCTTTTCCCTGCTGCTGCTAATGAATAAGCTGCGCACCGACCGCCAAATGATGGACGTGTTAGGCCAAAAGCTGTCCCATGTTCAAGGGCAAGCAGACCACTTTGGCACTACCCACGAAAACGTCATTGCCAGCCTTGGTGAAACTTACCAAGAGACCATTTCGACGTTTAAAACGCGCATTGTGGTGCAGGGCGACCCCTCGCTACTGCAAACCCGCATGATGCCGGAACGGGTACGCGCTTGCTTAATGGCCGGTATTCGCTTTGCGCTGTTGTGGCATCAGCAGGGCGGCCGCCGCTGGAAGCTGGTGTTTCAACGCAAGGCGCTACGCCGAGCGCTGGATAACTTTAGCTAGCCGCCAAGATACCTTACTTTCGACCTCCGTCCTTGACCACTCTGGAAACCAAGCCATGCAACTCTCTGCTCTGACCGCCCTTTCTCCCGTTGACGGCCGCTACGGCGCCAAAGCCGCCGCGCTACGTGAACACTTCAGCGAATTCGGCCTGATCCGTGCGCGCGTGATTGTGGAAGTGCGCTGGCTGCAGCGCCTTGCTGAGCACGGCCAGATTGTCGAAGTCCCGCCGCTTTCCGCGAAAGCCACCGCGTTTCTAGAGCAGCTTATTCGTGACTTCTCAGTCGATGACGCGGAGCGCATCAAAGAGATTGAGCGCACCACCAACCACGACGTTAAAGCGGTGGAGTACTTCCTAAAAGAGAAGATTGCAGGCCAAGCAGAGCTAAACGCCGTTACCGAATTTATCCACTTCGCCTGCACCAGTGAAGACATCAACAACCTCTCTTACGGCGTGATGCTGGCAGATGGCCTGAAAGCCATGCTGCCGACGATGCATGAGGTCGCCGATGAGATTGCCAAGCTGGCGATTGCCCATGCAGGCCAGCCGATGCTGGCACGCACCCATGGCCAAACCGCCAGCCCCACCACGCTGGGTAAAGAGATGGCCAACGTGGCGTATCGCCTCAAGCGCCAGCTCAAGCAGATCGAAAGCGTGGAGATTCTGGGCAAAATCAACGGAGCGGTAGGCAACTACAATGCTCACCTGACCACCTACCCGGATATCGACTGGGAAGCCAACGCGCGCACCTTCGTTGAAGGCCTGGGATTAAGCTTTAACCCCTACACCACGCAAATCGAACCCCACGACTACATTGCCGAACTGTTCGATGCGATCTGCCGCTACAACACGATTCTGATCGACTTTGACCGCGACGTATGGGGCTACATCTCCCTGGGCTACTTCAAGCAGCGCACCGTAGAAGGCGAAATTGGCTCTTCCACCATGCCGCACAAGGTCAACCCGATTGACTTTGAAAACTCAGAAGGCAACCTGGGCCTCGCCAACGCGGTGATGAGCCACTTAGCGCAAAAGCTGCCGATCTCCCGCTGGCAGCGCGACCTGACCGACTCCACCGTACTGCGTAACCTAGGCGTTGGCTTGCCTATGGTCTGATTGGCTACCATGCAAGCCTAAAAGGCATCAGCAAATTAGAAGCTAATCCATCGCGCCTGGAAGAAGACCTGGATAACAGCTGGAAATTACTTGCCGAGCCGATCCAAACCGTGATGCGTCGCTACGGCATTGAAAAGCCCTACGAGAAGCTCAAAGAACTTACTCGCGGCAAGCGTATTGATCAAGCGGGCTTTGCCGCCTTTATTGATACTCTTGAGCTGCCCGAGACGGTCAAAAATGAGCTGAAGGCACTCTCGCCCGCCAGCTATATTGGTAATGCGAAGGCCCAGGCCGAAGCACTCAACCAGCGGCTTGCTGCACTCTAAACGACGCTCTACGACACTGACGTAGCGCTCACTTGAACTAGGATAACGCCATGAGTCATCACGATAAGCCACTCACCCTGCTAGGCGATTTAACGCCTGCAGACTTCTTGGCCAACTATTGGCAGCAGAAGCCACTGCTGATTCGTGGCGCTATCCCTGATTTCGTCAGCCCTATCGACCCCGATGAGCTGGCCGGGCTTGCCTGCGAGCCTGGAGTAGAGGCTCGGCTAGCGGAAGAGAACGGCCCTGATGGCCCTTGGCAGGTCTCCCATGGGCCGTTTGATAACGCCACCTTCGAGCGCCTTCAAGAAGGCCACTGGAGCCTGCTCGTTCAAGCGGTGGATCACTATGTGCCCTCTATCGCTGCGCTGATGGAAGAGTTTGATTTCCTGCCCAGCTGGCGGTTAGACGACATCATGGTGAGCTATGCGCCTCCTGGCGGAAGCGTAGGCCCCCATATTGATCAGTACGATGTGTTTCTGCTGCAAGCCAGCGGGCACCGTCGTTGGCAGCTAGGGGGCAAGCAGCCGGATAACGCCGCCATTATTCAGGGCATTGACCTGCGCATTCTGGAGTCTTTCGAGATTGAAGCAGATTCCGACTGGACGCTGGCACCGGCGACATGCTCTACCTCCCCCCCGGCTGGGCACATCACGGTGTTAGCCAAACCGACGACTGCATGACGATTTCGGTGGGTTTCCGGGCGCCCTCTGCGGACGAAGCGATCACTTCTTACGCCGATTACATTGGCGAGCAGGTCTCGGACTCCTATCGCTACAGCGACGCGGGAATGACAGCGGCTGAAGAGTTAGGCGAGCTCGACGATGCCGCTGTTGAGCGTATGCGCCAGTTTATTCTCTCCACCCTGGATAACCCTGAACAGGTTGCCCAGTGGTTTGGCCGAGTGATGACCCAGCCAAAATATATCGATCAAGTCGTGGCCCTTGAGGAGCCGATGAGCGAAGCCGACCTTGTTGCTCAACTACAAGACGGTGAGCCACTGTTCCATATGCCGGGTTCTCGCTTTGCATGGCGCAGCGATGCGTCAGGCACCACGCTATTTGTCGATGGCGACGGGCATACCTGCTCAGAGACTCTGGCAAAACGCCTCGCTGACCCAACGCCGATGTACGAAGAGGTGCTGGAAATTGACGGCGCTAAAGCGCTGATTACACAGCTCATCAACAGCGGCAGCCTTGGTTTTATGGGCGAAGGCGACGACGAGGAGTAAGGCGTGGAAGCGGTAACGGTAAAAAGTGGTAGTTGGGCATTACTGGGTGAGCCAGCCTCGCTGATTCGCCGAATCGTCTTTATCGACGAGCAGCAAGTTCCTCAAGAGGAAGAGTGGGATGGCCGCGATACGGAGTGCATGCACTTTTTAGCCACTCTCAATGGCGAGCCGGTAGGCACCGCGCGACTGCTGCCCGATGGCCACATTGGCCGCGTTGCGGTACTTAGCAGCGCCCGAGGCACGGGCATTGGCTACCAGCTAATGGAGGCGGCCATTAAAGCCGCCCGCGAGGCCGGCCACCCTCATGCAGCGCTTAGCGCCCAGTTACATGCCCTCGCTTTCTATGAACGCCTGGGGTTTGTTGCCCATGGCGATGTGTTTATGGATGCGGGGATTCCCCATCGTGAGATGGAGCTCGCCCTGTAGCCTGCCTTTGCCTGCCCTGCCAAAGCGCCACCCTGTGTGGCGCTTTTTTTATGCCAATGTTTATTCCTATGACGAAAAACGACTACACAAACAGGGCGTTTGGCGTAGTCGCTGTCGTCGGACTACAACGCCGTGTGCCCCCAAGTGACAATTGTTGATTATCCTCGCCTAGTTGATAGTTATTGCACTGCAGCGTTAGTGAGCACCTCTTCGGAGACATTGACGCTGTGTGAAGCGAAGCGCCAAGCCGCGACGTTTTACTTAGAGACGATTGGCGTAGAGACAGCGCCGCGAAATTGAACAATGCTGGAATCTATCTCGCAGGTGCAGCATAAGAATAAGCTAACGTGCGAACGACGATAACCCCGGAGGAAACAGCTCATGTCAGGACTGCTCGACGATATCAAAGCCATGGCCCAACTGCGCGAAGCTCAAGGCGGCAAGTGGTCAGCGATCAAACCTGAATACGCCGCCCGCATGCGTGCTCAGAACCGTTTCCACACTGGCTTGGACATTGCCCGCTACACGGCCAAGATTATGCGTGACGACATGGCCGCCTACGATGCCGACACCTCACAGTACACGCAATCTCTGGGCTGCTGGCACGGCTTTATCGGCCAACAGAAGCTGATCTCTATTAAAAAGCACTTCGGCACCACCAAGCGCCGTTACCTCTACCTTTCCGGCTGGATGGTGGCCGCACTGCGCTCCGAGTTCGGCCCGCTGCCCGACCAATCCATGCATGAGAAAACCTCGGTCGCGCACCTGATCGAAGAGCTCTATACCTTCTTGAAGCAAGCGGATGCCTGGGAGCTTAACCACCTGTTCCGCGCCTTGGATGACGCTAAAGCCGCAGGTGATAGCGCTAAAGAGCAAGAGCTGACCAGTAAAATCGACAACTACGAAACCCACATCGTGCCGATTATTGCCGACATCGACGCTGGCTTTGGTAACGCTGAAGCCACCTATCTGCTGGCCAAAAAATTCATTCAAGCAGGTGCTTGCTGTATCCAGCTTGAAAACCAAGTATCGGATGAGAAGCAGTGTGGCCACCAAGACGGTAAAGTCACCGTTCCCCATGAAGACTTCCTCGCGAAGATCAACGCCGTGCGTTACGCCTTTCTAGAGCTAGGCGTAGAAGATGGCGTGATTGTAGCCCGCACCGACTCTCTGGGCGCTGGCCTGACCCAGAAGATCGCCGTCACCAACGAGCCGGGTGACCTGGGCGACCAGTACAACAGCTTCCTGGATGGCGATGTCATTGAGAACGCCGACGATATCAATAACGGCGACGTGGTGATCAAGCAAAACGGCAAGCTGGTGAAGCCCAAGCGCCTTGCTTCTGGGCTCTATCAGTTCAAACCCGGGACAGGCGAAGACCGCGTGATACTGGACTGTATCACCAGCCTGCAAAACGGTGCCGACCTACTATGGATCGAAACTGAGAAGCCCCATGTTGGCCAAATTGCCAGCATGGTAAACCGCATCCGCGAAGTAGTGCCGGATGCCAAGCTGGTGTACAACAACTCGCCTTCCTTCAACTGGACTTTGAACTTCCGCCAGCAGGTATTTGATGCCTGGGAGAAAGAAGGTAAGGATGTCTCGGCTTACCAGCGCGACAAGCTGATGAGCGTGGAGTATGACAACACCGAACTTGGTCAATTGGCCGACGAGTGGACGCGTAACTTCCAGCGCGACAGCTCTCGCGAAGCAGGTATCTTCCACCACCTGATTACACTGCCCACGTACCACACCGCAGCGCTCTCTACCGACAACCTGGCTAAGGGCTACTTTGGCGACGAAGGTATGCTGGCCTATGTGGAAGGTGTGCAGCGTCAAGAGATCCGCCAAGGTATCGCCACTGTTAAGCACCAGGACATGGCAGGTTCTAACATCGGTGACGATCATAAAGAGTTCTTCCATGGCGACGCAGCGCTGAAAGCGGGCGGCAAAGACAACACCATGAATCAGTTCGGTTAATCAACCTTACTCGCAATACCTCCAGGAGGCTTCGGCCTCCTGTTTTTTTGCCTTCCGTTTAATACTTTGCAATTAACCCAAACGCGTGCAAAATTTTTGCACACTGCTTTCTTAATGCCTGCCTACACTCTACTTTATGACCTTTTTTCTGGATGGCTGGTCAAAGCTGTACGATTCCGTTATCTTTTAACGAACGCTGTTCTAAAATAAATTGTACGCAACGCCTTGCGACCGATTCACGGCCATAGATGCTGATACCCACTGGAGGTTTTAATGAAACGTTTACTACCTGTTGCCGCGTTAAGCATTCTCACACTGGCTGGCTGCGCCAACACTGCCCCCTACTCTGGTGATGTATACCGTGGCAATCAAGCGCAAACGGGCCAGAGCGTCAGCTATGGCACTATCGTGGCTATTCGTCCGGTACAGATTCAGGCCGACAGCCGTACCGGAAACCTACTAGGCGGTGGCGGTGGTGCCATCATTGGCGGCCTGCTAGGTAGCCAAATCGGCGGCGGCTCAGGGCGTCAGCTCGCCACCGTAGCAGGGGCGCTAGGTGGCGCGGTGGCGGGTACCGCTACTGAAGATCGCGCTAACCGTGTGAATGCACTGGAAATGGAAATCCGTCGTGATGATGGTACCGATGTGGTGGTGGTGCAAAGTGCTGATCGTCAGTTCCAGGCAGGTCAGCGGGTTCGCCTAATTGGTAGTGGTGCTAATCTGAGCGTAGCGCCGTACTAAATCGTGGCCTACTAAGGTCTAGCTCGTTAAGTAAAAGCACTATCTACGCAGCTGACACTATGACAGTTGCCAAACACACAGCCGCCCGGCCAAATTGGCCGGGCGGCTGTGTGTTTGGAGCAACAAATCGCGTTTAGTGAGCGACTTTACTGCTTGCCCAGTTGGCAAGTTTCATCACTACCAATGCAATCACCGCGAGCAAAATCGCCACCAGCAGCACATCTACAGGGCGAATCAAAGTTGTAGCACCCAATACGGCCAACGCAACCACCCACAAATAGCGGTTGTCGCCATGGCTTTTCAGCACGCTTGGCAGCATTTTATCTAGCCCCTGGCTAACGCCGCTTTCCCAACGCTTATTAGCAAAATAAGCAATCAGTACAAAGGCGATAACCCAAATTAAGAAGATAGTCATAACAGGCTCCGGTGAGTGTTATTTTAAGAGAAAAATTAATTGCTGTAGGGTATCCCTGCACACCCCCCGGCGCAATAGCGCTAAAGGCGTGGAGGTGGAAAAAGCCCGCTTACCCCCTGACAAGCTGGCCCACACGCGTTACCATGTTGGGACATGCACTCACCGAAAGGTTATTCAATGCAAATTGCGCAAAACTCGGTTGTCGCGTTCCACTACACCCTGACCAACGATGCAGGTGAGGTGCTAGACAGTTCTGAAGGCCGCGAGCCGCTGACGTATCTCCACGGCGCTGGCAACATCATTCCGGGCCTGGAAAAAGAGCTTGAAGGTCGTGCTGCTGGGGACAAACTGAACGTTAAAGTTTCCCCTGAAGAGGGTTACGGCGAAGTTCAAGAGCAGCTGATGCAAGAAGTACCGCGTGATGCATTCCAAGGCGTTGAAAGCATTGAGCCGGGTATGCAGTTCCAAGCGCAAACCCAAGGCGGCCCGCTCATGGTTACCGTCAAGAAAGTTGAAGTCGACACCGTTGTGGTTGATGGCAACCACCCGCTGGCGGGTCAGCACCTCAACTTTGACGTTGAAATTGCTACCGTACGCGAAGCAAGCCAGGAAGAAGCCGAGCACGGCCACGCGCACGGCGAAGGCGGCGTAGAGCACTAAGCTCTTGCATGCCACAAAGGGCGGCCAATGGGCCGCCCTTTTTATTTTAATGGCCGCTATGTGATGCTGACTCTTCTGGAATCAACACAAGTTGGCCATAACGCACGCTACGCGACGATGTCACCTCATCGGCAAACTGCTTCAGTGCACTCCCCTGCCCCTTTAAGAGTGCGACTTCCAAGCAGCTATCGTGATTGATATGCACATGCAGCGTTGAGAGCGTTAAATCGTGATGGTCATGAGAGTGACGAGTCAGGCGCTTAGAGAGATCTCGCGCCGCGTGGTCATACACATACACCAGCGCTCCCATACACGGCGCATTGGGTGCAACCTCCTCTTTCACCTGCTTTAACCCGTTGCGGGTCAAGTCACGAATGGCCTCTGAGCGATTTTGATAGCCGCGCAGCGCCATCAGCGCATCGACCTCGCTTAACAGCTCCTCATCCAGCGTTACCGTTACCCGCTGCATACTCTCTCCTTCGCCTATCCGGTGTAGTGCTCTGCCGCAACTTCCAGCGCCGATAGTATGATGTTATTGTAAAAACATCATACCAACAGCCGTGAACAGGTGTCCCATGCGTCGCACTATCATACTGGCTCTAGCAGCCACATGCGTAGCGCTAAGCGCGCCAGCGTTGGCCAAAGACCAGCTAGTGCTTGCCATTGGTGGTGAACCGGAGCAAGGGTTTGATCCGCTGTTGGGCTGGGGTCAGTACGGCAGCCCTCTATTTCAGTCTACGCTGCTTACCCGTGGTCAGGACTTAACCCCGCAATCAGGCCTAGCCACAGAATGGTCCCTTTCTGAAGATCGCCTTACCTGGACTCTCACCTTACGCACGGACGTGCGCTTTTCAGACAACACCCCGCTAACCGCAGAAGACGTTGCCTTTACGTTCACCGCCGCCGCCGAGGCAGGCGGTAGAGCGGATCTCAGCGCATTAGCGAGTACCCGTGCGGTCGACGGCAACACCGTCGAATTCACCCTCAAAGCACCGCGCATCACTTTTATCGACCAGTTGATGACGCTGGGTATCGTGCCCAACGCCGAGCGAGAAAACGGCTATGGCGACGAGTATGGCAGGCAGCCGCTGGGTTCAGGCCCTTACCGGTTAGTGGAGTGGCAAGAGGGTGAGCAGCTGATTGTTGAGCGGAACCCCTATTTTTACGGCCCCGCGCCGGTCTTCGAGCGTCTGGTGTTTCTGTTTACCGATGAAGCCGCCACCCTAAGTGCAGCTCACGCAGGCCAGGTGGATCTCGCTGCGGTGCCACCAGCGCTGGCAGCGAACATCCCTGAGCAGATGCATCGGGTGATTATGAAGAGCGTCGATAACCGAGGCATTCTGTTCCCTATGCAGCCCGCCACGGGCGAAAAAGCTGACAACGGCGCGCCGATTGGTAATAACGTCACTGCCGACCTCGCCATTCGCCAGGGGGTCAATTTAGCCCTTGATCGTGAGACGCTGGTGGACGTTGCGCTAAACGGCTTTGGTCGCCCCGCTTTTGGCCCTGCCGATGGTCTTCCCTGGAGCCATAAGGATGAGAAGCTCGCGACGCCCAACCTTTCCCGCGCTAACGCCCTGCTAGATGAAGCAGGCTGGGTACGCAAAGAAGAGGATGGACTGCGCTATAAAAACGGCCAACCTGCACGCTTTCGTCTCACATACCCCACCAGCGACACCACCCGCCAACAGCTCGCCCAGGTGAGTGCCGAGATGGTGCGCCCGCTCGGCATCGAGATACAGCCCACCGGCCGCCACTGGGACGAGATCCAACGTGAGGCGCTTCACCAAGACGCCATCGTGTTTGGCTTTGGCAGCCAAAGTCCGCAGGAAGTGTACTACCTCTTCCATAGCGAGCATGCCGGGTTCGGTTTTTACAACAGTGGTTACTACGCCAACGAGGCGGTCGACCAACACCTGGATGCCGCCCAAGCGGCGGCTAACACCGAAGAAGCCAATCAGCATTGGCAAGCCGCCCAATGGGACGGCGATACCGGCTATGGGCGACAGGGAGACACCAGCTGGGCCTGGATGGTCAACCTTGCCCACGTGTATGCCACCAACCGCTGCCTCGACCTGGGCGAACTGGGCGTTGCCCCTCACGGCCACGGCTGGCCGGTCACCGCCAACTTGCTTGAGTGGCGCTGGACGTGCGATTAACGGTTTGGCTAGCGAGCCGCCTACTTCGGCTGTTGCTGGTACTGCTAAGTGTCGCAGCGGTCTCTTTTGGGCTGATGATGCTATCTCCCATCGACCCGGTGGATGCCTACCTTGGCCCGCAAATGGCCCAGGTCAGCCCTGAGCAGCGCACGCTGATTGCCGAACGCTGGGGGTTTAACGCCCCGGCCAGTGTGCAGTTTCAACACTGGCTGCAACAGTTGCTTAGCGGAGAGCTGGGCTGGAGCCATATCTACAACCAGCCGGTAAGCGACGTCATCAACCAGCGCTTCCAGCGCTCGTTTTTTCTGCTGTTGAGCGCTTGGCTGCTCTCGCTGATACTTTGCGTAGTACTCGGCATCGCCGCAGGAAGCAAAGAGGGCTCCCTGCTGGACCGCTTGATCAGCGGCTATGCTTATATCACTGCTTCGACGCCCACGTTTTGGCTCGCCATGCTGGCGCTGCTACTTTTCTCCGTCACCTTGGGCTGGACCCCCACCTGCTGCGCAGGGCCCACGGGCGTGCTGAGCCAAGAAGTAACGCTGCTCACGCAGCTGCACCATCTCCTTTTACCTACTCTCACCCTCGCCCTGTTAGGCGTTGCCACCATCACGCTACATACCCGGGCCAAGATGGCGGCGTTTATGCGCTCGGATACCGCGCTGCACGCCTTTGCCCAAGGCGCCAGCCGTTTCGATATCGCCTGGCGCCACGGCTTGCGCCACGCCAGCCTGCCAGCGATCACTTTGGCGTTTGCCTCTCTCGGCGAGCTATTTGGCGGCTCCCTTCTGGTTGAACAAGTCTTTGCTTACCCTGGACTTGGGCAGGCGACCGTCGCCGCTGGCTTGCGAAGCGATGTGCCGCTACTGCTCGCCATAGCGCTATTTACCGCGCTATTTGTGAGTATTGGCAACCTCATCGCCGATGGCCTTTACCCGCGGGCCGACCCACGTATCGCACGGGACCGCACTAATGAATAGCCAGCCGCGCCTGGTCGCAGCAGGCTATGCAGGTGTGTTTGGCCTGCTGGTATTACTGTTGCTCAGCAGTTCTCTATGGCTGGGAGATAGCCCACTGCACATGCAGTTCGAGGCCCGCCTCATGCCTCCCAGCGCCGAGCACTGGCTGGGCACCGATGCCCTAGGGAGAGAGCTTTGGGCCCGCACGCTGGCGGGGCTTGCCTTGAGTTTTGGGGTAGGGCTGAGCGCGGCACTGTTGGGCACGCTGGTTGCTTTAAGCTTGGCGAGTCTCGCCATGCTCTCGCCCATACTGGATGCGCTGGTGAGCTTACTGATTGATACGCTGCTGAGCGTGCCACACCTGATTTTACTATTGCTGATCGCCTTTGCCCTGCGCGGCGGCACCCAGGCTGTCATTATCGCTGTTGCGTTGACCCACTGGCCCAAGCCTTGCCCGCTTGCTCAGAGCCGAGCTACTCAGCTTGCGAAACGCCCCTTATGTGGCGATTTCGAAAGGGTTTGGCAAACGCCAAGGATTTATTGTTTGGCACCACTTGCTGCCCCATGTGCTGCCTCACTGCTTGGTCGGCGCACTGCTGCTGTTTCCCCACGCCATTTTGCATGAAGCAGCCCTGACCTTTTTAGGCGTTGGCTTAGACCCTACCCAGCCCGCCATCGGCGTATTACTGGCCGACGCCATGCGCTACCTTACCGGCGGCTACTGGTGGCTAGGGGTGTTTCCTGGGCTGGGTTTACTGCTGATGGTACTGGCGATTGAACGCTTCGCCTCGATGCTGCGCAAAGCGCTGTAAAGATCGCGATTTTTAACAAGGAGTTTGCCATGCTGACCATTGACCGGCTAACCCTGCAACTCCCCTACTACCCCCGCTGGTGGCGACGGGAGTGGACCACCTGTATCGAGTCGCTCTCGCTGCACCTTCAGCCGGGCGAAGTGCATGCTGTGGTGGGTACGTCAGGCGCAGGTAAAAGCCTGCTGGCCTACGCCATTATGGGGCTACTGCCCCAAGCGGCACGGGTCGCAGGAGAGCTGCGCTTCCAGGGGGAGGACTTAACACCAGCGCGCCAGCGGCAGCTGAGGGGGCATCAGTTGGCGCTCATTCCTCAATCGTTGAATGCTCTTGACCCGCTCGCCCGCAGCCAGCATCAGGTACGCTGGGCGGCCCAACGGGCAGGATTTGGTCGCTCAGCCGCCCAGCAGCGCGCCGATGAGCTATTGAGCCGCTATCAGCTTAGCCACGCGTCTACCCACTACCCCCACGAGCTGTCAGGCGGCATGGCGCGGCGGGTGCTCATCGCTATGGCCCAGGGGGGCGACGCACGTCTGGTGATTGCCGATGAGCCCAGCGGAGGCCTTGACCCCAACCAACGCGACCGTGTGCTGGCAGCACTAAAAGCTATCGCCCTAGAGGGCAAAGCGGTGATGCTGATTACCCACGATCTGCGCCATGCCCTTACCATTGCCGACAGGGTTTCCGTGATTCGCCAGGGCCAAGCGCTGGAAACCGCACCTGCCCAGGCTTTCCAAGGCCAGGGCGAGCAGCTTATGAGTTGCTATGCGCGAACCTTGTGGCAGGCGCTACCGGAAAACGCGTTCAGCACGCAGCCCAGATTCGCGCGCCAGGAGCCAGCATTTGCTTGAAGCCCATCAACTATCGTTTCACTTTGCGTCAGGCTCGCCCCTGCTAACGAATATTTCCCTACGCCTTGCGCCCGGCGAGTGGTTAGGGCTCAGCGGTGACTCTGGAGCGGGAAAATCAACGCTTGGCAAGCTATTGGCAGGCCAGCTCACGCCCCACCACGGCAGCGTGACGATAGATGGCTCTCCGCTGCCTAAACGTGGACGACGCCCCGTGCAGCGGCTGCCGCAGTCGCCTGAATTGGCGGTGAACCCGCGCTGGCGGGTAGGAAAGATATTGACGGAAGCGTGGACACCGCCAGATACGCTGATGGAGGCGTTTGGCATTGAAGATGAATGGCTAAAGCGCTTTCCCAGTGCACTCTCCGGCGGGGAGCTACAACGGGTGTGCGTATTGCGCGCCCTCGCCCCCGGCGTCCGCTATGTGGTGGCCGATGAGATCTCCACCATGCTGGATCCGATCACTCAGCTGACGCTATGGCAGACACTCAAAGCCCACGCTGAACGCCACCAGCTTAGTGTGATCGTGATTAGCCACGATTCTGCGCTGCTCAACCGGCTATGCCACCGGCGGTACCACTTGGCCGATGGCCGACTAGGCGCGGCGCTCGAAACGCCATAAGCCAACACCAATGGCCAACGTCACGCACAGCAGCAACCACGAGCCTATCGCCACACCCTGCCACTGCGTCCAGCGCCAGAAAGGCTCCAGCCAAAAACCGCCAATGCTGGCACCGAGGTAGTAAAACACTAGGTAGAGCGCCGAGGCGCTGCCCCGTGCCCCTTGGGCATAGCGCCCCACCCAGCTAGACGCCAATGAGTGCGCCATAAAGAAGCCGAAGGCGTTAATGGTTAAGCCGAGGATGATGAGCGCCAGCGAGTCCGCCAGCGTGATGGCGGTGCCTAACATGAGAATCACAATGCCCGCACTTATGCAGCTGGCGGGGGAAAAGCGCCCCGCCAACTTGCCCGACACTGTCGAGCCAAAGGTGCCACCCAGGTAGGTGAGAAAGATCAGCCCCAGGCCACTGGCCGCCAGTTGATACGGCGCATCCGCCAAACGGAAAGTAATATAGCTGTACTGGTTAATAAAATCAGAAAGTTAATGCCGCCAAGGAAGTAGGCAGCGAGCAGCACCGGCGAGCGTAAATGGCCGAGCAGGTCCCCCACCGCTTGGCGTAATTGAAAGCGCTTAGGCGTAAAGGCTTGGCTATTGGGCAGTAGCCGCCAAAAAATGATACAGCCCACCACGGTCATGGCACCCACCGCGAGAAACGCAGCGCTAGGCCCACCGATGGCCGCCGCCCCGCCCCCAACAATCCGCCCGCTAATACCGCCTAACGAATTGGCCCCAATATAAAGCCCCACGGCACTCAGCAAGGCGGTTTTATCGAACTCGTCCGCCATCCAGGCAATCGCTACGGCGGGCAAGCCGCCGAGCACGAAGCCTTGCAGCAAGCGCAGAAACAATAAACTCTCGAAGGTAGGCGCAAAAGCTAAAGCGAGCGACAAACCACCCCCCAGGAGCAGCGTGATAAGCATAATCCCTTCGCGGCCAATGGCATCGGGGAGCGGCCCCAACACCAGAAGCGCCAAGGCCAAAGAGAGCGTAGATACCGACATCAGCAGGCTGACGCCTAAGGTGGAAACCCCGTAAGCCTCTTTCAGGCCCGGCAATAGCGGTTGCGGCACATACCGGTTAATAAACACCAAAAACGACCCTAAACATAGGGCCGCCGTCGCGCGCCACCAGGCGCGCGTTTTTGCTTCAATCATGTCCTTTCCAATGTTGACCGACGCGCACGGCCGACACTTACGGCGTATAACGACTGCTGAGCTGGGCCAGATTCGTCGGCTCTAGCGCACGACGCGATTGCCAGTAGTAGCGCTGCCAAGAGCTATTATCTAAACGTGAAATAATCACGCCCTTGGATGTGGAAGCATGGAGGAAATAGCCATTGCCGACGTAAATGCCCACGTGATTGTAGCGTCCAGGGGGGCGGAAGAAGACCAGATCGCCCGCCTGCAGCTCTTGGCGGTCGATCGGGCGTCCCTCATGCACTTGATCATAGGTAGTACGGGGTAACTCAACGTCAAAGGTATCGCGGAAAACGTTTCTTACCAGGGCAGAGCAGTCGATCCCTCGATCCGTCGTCCCTCCAATCCGATAAGGCGTTCCGGCCCACCGCTGATGCTGCTCTAACAGCGCTTGGCGAACGACCGTTGGCGGGGGCGTCTGCAGGTTACGCAGGTGAGCACTGATAGGATCAACGGGCGACATTGGAGGAGTAGCACCCTCCATGCCCGGAAGCGACATCGAGAAATAATCCTCAGGGGCTTCCATGCCCTGACGTGAGGCGGAGCCTGCACAGCCAGCTAACAGAGCAACGACGACACAAACCCATACAACAGGACAGCGGTCACAGCGGGGCGTGGCGACGCAACCATGCGATTAACCTCGTGACAGAATGAAAAATGGAAAAGACCCAAGCATGAGAAAACTCATTTTTATAAACCCTGGACTATAAGCCAGTTGTCCTATGCTTGGCGAGTCTAATGTAGAATCCGTTGATCACCCGGCAGCGTATCAATATGCAGCGGCGCAAAATGGGGCGGCTTATTGCCCGGAAAATCAAGGCTTGCCCAGGGTCCTGCCAGCACCGGCGCTCCGCATAGCCACGCCACCAGCGCCTGCCGGAAGCCCGCTAAAAAGCTCTCACGCTCGGGGGTTTCGCCCATTAAAAACGAGAAGCCTGCGTACATGCCAGCCGCATACTCCTGCCAACCGGAGTAGTGATCCGCCGCTAATTGGTAGGCGCGGTCGAGCACCAGCAAACGCCTGCTTGTCGAGCCAGCCTAGCTGCCGTGCCGCAATAGCGAGATCCACGAGCTGGGCAATGTCCCAGGCGGCCATGTCGACATCGTTACAGCCATCTTCGTTGGTACTGACACGGCGCAGGCGTAGCAGGTGGTGGCGCTCTTCTTCGCCGCAGTCGCCGGATTCCAAAATGGCGATTTCGGACGCCAACCGCTCCGGATTCAGCGTGTAGGGCGCGTAGTTGATCTGGTACTCCTGGCGGTCACCCGACTCCAGCATGAAGGTTAAAAACTCCTGCATATCGTCGGCGCTGGTGAGGTGGTAGTGGCTCTCTACCCATTCGCGAATATCGGCGCACTCACGAAGGCTTTCCAACTGCGGCTCGCTCCACACCGCACTGTTCAGCGGCCCCACCAACGACATCGCCGTAAAATGGCTCAGAGTGGGCCGTTCGCCAGGCTCGCACCAGGCATCCGGCCGCCAATCCAACCAGTGGAACAAGCTGCCTGGGTCTTCCAGGTGCCAAGCAATCTCGTTAATCAGCGAATCGTGCTCCGGCTCCGGCAGGCAGCTCTCCCAGGCAAACCAGGCTTCTAGCAGACGCTTGGGAGTCGCATAAAAACGGCATAGGCAGCTCCGTAGGGCGCTGGCGTGCTGCATGAGCGGTTCGCGCTCGAATAGGCCGCTATCGAGGGCCATGTGCAGGTAGAAGGCAAACTTCTCGGCCATGTGAATCGTGGCGGCGTGGCGGCTCACCCCTTTCACCGCATTGCGCTGTTTTAGCTCATCAGGGGTCGGCTGGCCAAAGCGCGTTTGCGACGGAGGCAGCACGCCGTGAACGGCATCCGCCGCTAGCTGGTTGAGGTGGTGGGCCTGGGCGGGTAGCCAATAGCGCGCCAGCACTTGATGGCCTTCATCCGCATGCAGGCCAAGTGAATCCTGTAGGTAGACAGCGGCATCAGCGCGGCGCTGCTCGGCAATCGGGGCCGAGGGATTGAGCTGACGCAGCATGACATCCGGCTCGCGTACGCCAGCCAGGGCGAGCAGCCAATGGTGCGGCGTGTTGCGCCACGCTTTGATACGCGTACGCGAGGCTTGGCGAGTCGGCTCGTCCAGTAACGCACCCAGCGAGTGCTTCCAGGGGCTATGGGCAGCGTGCATTAACAGCTTGTGGCGGGCGCTGGGTGTCATCCCCCGGCGATCAACGCCCTCGAACAGGCTTTGCCCGCGCATGTAGGCTTTCAGTACTGCGTGCCAGTCGTGGTAACGACGACCCACGAGGTCAGCCGCATGGGCCGCTAGGTCGTCCGCTTCCGCCTGGCTTAGCCAGCCGCAGCAAGCACCAGCCCAGGCGAGCTCTACTAACCGCAGCCAATCCCAGGCGGCCCACTCCAACGGCTCGCCCTGATTGACGAACGCAGTGAGCACGGGCGCGTAGGGAGCATCGTTCACCGCACCCCGCTGCCACTCTTGGCGCTGGGCACGATCCATGGTCAGCAGTTCGCGGGCTTCAATATCCCAGCGCTGGCGCTCACCCTGGGCACTTAGCCATAGCATCACTTCTAATAGCTGCTCGCGGTCATACACTTGCCAGATGTGCCCTAACCACTCGCTGGCATCGGGCCAGTCGGCGGCGCTAGCCGGGTAGCTCACCACTGGGCGAAACAGCGCGCCCAACCGCCAAGGCTGAGCTTCTGGGGCTTGCGGCCATAGCGAAGCCGGTGCAGGGCGTTGCGCTAGCTCAGTATCCAGGGTTTGCCATGTGATACCTTCACCTTCACTCTCTAGATCCGCCAGCGCTTGGCAGGCGTCGATAAAACGGTCATCTGCGCCAGTTTCCCAACCTTTGGCCCCCAGCGCGCGACGTAGATCCGACAGCCACCCTCGCTGATCGCTGTAGTCAGAAGTGATGCGCCGTGTTAAGTGGTGTGCCCAGTTCGTCGCCTGAGCCTGGCTTAGCCACCCCGCCGCCCCGGCGAGAGCTGCCCACTCCAGCGCGCCCAACAGCTGATCGGCGCTGCCTGACGGTGCGCCGAGTGCAAAAAACAGCTGGTCTGCCAACGCGCCACGATCTGTAATACCCAGTTCTAGCAGGCGTTGCTCCGCCGCGACCGCATCCACCGCCAGTGGGTGCGGTGTAAAAGCCCAATCACACAGCACCAGCTGTTGAGCCCACCAGGCATTTAGTGCGTCGACCAAAAGACACCTCGAAGAAACAGAAAGCGATCAATGAAAGCCATAACCAACCAGAGCAGCCCAACGAGGCCGCCAAAAGCGGCATAGTGTAACGGAATCAGCGGCTAAGACCGATAGCAGCCGCACAAAACAGCGCTGCCCGGCACAAAGGCCGGGCAGCGATTACCGCAAAGAGCAGCGTGCGCTAAGCGCTTTTGACTTTACTAATGACCCATAGCAAGACCACCGCCCCCACGGTTGCCGTGACCAGCGAGCCGATAAAGCCACCCGCCTGTAAACCCAGCAAACTAAATAAGAAGCCCCCGACGAGCGCGCCAACCACACCCACGCCGATGTTGCCTAAAATACCAAAACCACCGCCACGCATGATGTTTGCCAGCAATCCAGCCAGCTAAACCACCAATAATTAACCATGCTATAAAGCTCATACAACCTCCTTGGTTTCACTCAGCTTGGGGTTTTACCTTCAACCTATCCTTCCACCTATGCTTGTCCTACCATAGCACACGGCGCTACTGTTCTGCCCATTTGTTGCCTTTTCCCACAAGGATCCTCTTATGATTCCCGACTCCCTTAAACAGCTACTTAGCCACGTTGATGGTCATCAACGGGTCACCTGGGAGGGGCGTGACGTCGCGCTCTTCAACATGGTCTGGGGGGAAATGGCGATCAGCCTGCAGGGCGCGCAGGTACTGCACTTTCAGCCCGCCGATGACACCGACTGGCTATGGGTGACGCCAACGCCGCAGGCGCTGCCGGGCGCGATCCGTGGCGGCATTCCGCTCTGCTGGCCCTGGTTTGCCGACGAGCGCTACGCCGATGAGAGCCCTGAGCGTACCGGCCCCTTCCACGGGCTTGCCCGCCACGCCATGTGGCGCCTGGACGCCGTTGACGACCACGCCGAAGGCATCGAAGTGCACCTCTCGCCGGAAGAGCGCCTACATAGCCAGCTCACCGCCCGCGTGGTCATTCAAGCCAACGCCCAGCGGCTAAACGTTGAGATCATCAGCGAAAACATTGGCGATGCTCCGATCAAAACTAGCGGCGCACTGCATACCTACCTGGCCGTTAATGAGGTGCATCAATGCCGCTTAGAAGGCCTCGCGGGTGCACGCTATTTGGATAAGCTGCGTGACTTTGCTGAATCTGAGCAACAGGGCACGCTGGCGATTCGTGGCCCAGTCGACCGTATTTATCATACCAATGAAGCGGTGCTGCTCAACGACGGTCAGCGCACGCTGCGCATCGGCAAGCAGTCCAGCGACTCAACGGTGGTCTGGCACCCGGATAGCGATCTGCCCAGCGACACGCCCGCCGACGCCGCCAAACACTTTTTATGCGTCGAGGCCGCCAATACTCGACTTGATCCGGTTTGGTTGGTACCCGGGGCGCAGCACCTGCTAGGGACGACAATAAGCCGCGGTTAATGATCGGTTCATCAAGGATTTGCTATGATCAGGCCATGGATATCCCCCCAAAGGAGAGACGATGGATCCACAGCAATGGCTGGAAGCAGCCACGCTTGCCTTTAACCTGATCGGCATGGTGGTGTGCTTGGTTGGCTTAACGCTTGCGCAAAAAATGCAGCGCCGCTGGCCCGGCTATAGCCTCGCGGTCGTCGGTTTTATCATTGCGACCCTGCCCATGCTCTCCCAGCTTGTCTTGATGTGGCAGCGCTAACGCTCGACCAACTCGCCAAGATGCCCCACCCGATGAAGGAAGCGACAGGATGCGCCAGCCGTTAAGCCGCGAATTGAGCAACATGTTAGAGCGAAGCCGAGACCGGCAGCTGCGGCTGGCGGTGACAGGCCTTTCGCAAGCGGGTAAAACGGCGTTTTTAACCTCGCTGGTGAACCAACTACGCCATGCAGGCGTAGAAGCACAGTTAGACCTGTTACCGGTTGCCCGTGAAGGCCGACTGCTAGGCGCGCAGCGTTTAAATCAGCCGGACTTAGGCGTACCACGCTTCCCCTATGACCCTGGCATGGCATCGCTGAGAGACGTACCGCCGCGCTGGCCCGAGCCCACCCGCGGCATTAGCGAGCTGCGTTTACAGCTGCGCTACCGCCCTGCCCAGCAGGGCTGGTTCACGCCGGATATCGCTCACTTGACGCTGGATCTGTTCGATTACCCCGGCGAATGGCTGCTGGATTTGCCGCTGCTGCAGCACGACTTCTATAGCTGGAGCCAGAGCCAAGCCCAGCACGAAGGCCCACACCGCCGGGCACTGTTTAGCGAATGGCTGGCCGAGGCAGAGCAGCTAGACCCTACGGCAGAAGCCGATGAAGCACAGCTCGCCACGCTGGCCGAGGCCTACGCATTGGGCCTGCGTCGCGCCAAGCAGGCGGGCTTTTCTGACCTGCAGCCAGGGCGTTTTTTGCTGCCCGGCGAGCTGGATGGCGCACCGGTGCTGCAGTTCTTCCCGCTGCCCGGATTAGATACTCCCAAAGAAACCCTCGACACCCTGCCCGAATCGAGCCTCTACGCCACCCTGGCGGCGCGTTTTCGCTACTATCAGCAGCAGGTGGTGCGCCCCTTCTACCGCGACCACTTCCGCCGCTTTGACCGCCAGATTGTACTGGTGGACGTGCTGGGCGCGCTCAACGCCGGGCCGGAGCGTTTCGAGGATCTTTCCCGCGCGCTACAACAGCTGATGAAGAGCTTTGATTACGGCAAGCGCAGCCTGCTGACCCGCCTGTTCGCTCCTAAAATTGACCGCCTCGCTATTGCCGCTACCAAAGCGGACCACGTGACGCCCGACCAGCACACCCACGTGGTGCAGCTGTTAGAAGCGCTGCTGGCGGAGCCATTGAAAGACTTACGCTTTGCCGATATCCCGGTGAAAGCGCTGTCGCTGGCGGCCATTCGCGCCACCGAGGCCCGCGAAGTGCTTCATGATGGCAAGCGAACGCCAGCGCTGAAAGGCACCACGTTAGAAGGTGAAGACGTGCTGGTGTACCCCGGCGATGTGCCCAGCCGCCTGCCCAAAGCCGATTTTTGGCAGCAGCAAGGGTTTGATTTCCCCAGTTTCCGCCCGGTGCCCGCCGATAGCGAGGCACTGCCCCACATCCGTATGGACGCCGCGATTGACTGGCTGATTGGAGACAAACTGACATGAGCAACCCTCAGCCTCGCCGCGACTTCCACACCGAAGCGCCGCCCGAGCCTACCCAGGAAACCCTGCGCCAGCATGAACGCTTTGCGGCGACTGAATCACACCAACCGCTGGCGACCCAAGCCGAGCTAAAAGCGCTGCCGGAAGAGACCCTTGGCGCGCCCCGCAAACGCCGCTGGGGGCTGATGTTTGCCTTGGCAGGCGGTGCCACACTCGGCACGGTAGAGCTGGCAACCGGAATTCCTGATGCGCTGTCCCAGTCCCAGTGGATGGCGATGGCATGGCAGCTGTTTGGGATTAGCCTGATTGGCTTGGGCGGCGTATCGCTTCTCAAGGAGCTGGGCCGTTTGCGGCGCTTAAAGCGGCACGATCAGCTACGGGCCAACCTAGCTGAGCTTCCCCAGCGCTCCAGCAAACAAGCCCAGGCGATGGCCGTTCAATTAAAACAGCAGCTTGCACTGAGCAACGACGACCCGCACTGGCTGGCCTTTCAGCGAGCGTGCCAACCGCACCATAGCGGTGAAGAGATTCAAACCCTGCTGCGCTACCACCTGCTAGCCCCCCGTGATCGGGAAGCTCAGCGGTTGATTACGCGCATGTCGGGGGAAACCGCCATCATGGTGGCGGTTTCCCCGCTAACCCTGGTGGATATGGCACTGGTGGCGTGGCGCAGCCTTGCCATGGTGGATAGGCTAAGCCGCCTGTACGGCCTGGAACTTGGCTACGCCAGCCGCCTGCGGCTATTTCGCCACGTGCTGCATAACATGGCGTTTGCAGGCGCCAGCGAACTGGCTACCGATGCCAGCATGGACATGCTCTCGCTGGACTTGGCAGGCCGCCTTTCGGCAAGAGCCGGCCAAGGCTTAGCAACGGGGCTGCTGAGCGCCCGCCTCGGTATGCGCGCTCAGCGACTGTGCCGCCCGGTGGCGTTTACACCAGAAGAGCAGCCCAAACTAGCCGATCTTCGCCAAGACCTCTGGCGGCAGATCAAGCGGCTTGATAAAGAGCCCGCCCCCGCCGCACGCAACAGCGATTAATACCGCTCACCCAGCGGCTCAAGCCAGCCGCTGCTCGGTTTCAGCATCGAACAGCACCGCCCGGGACATATCGACCCTCAGCGCCAAGCGCTCACCGGGCGACCCCTCACACTTCGGCCCAACCCGCGCGGTAATCTCCTGCTCGCCCAGCGGCAGGCGCAGCAGAATATCGGCACCGGTCGGCTCCACCACGCTCACCTTGGCTTCCAGCACGTGCCTTGGGCCTGCGCGCTGTGCCGCACATCCTCTTCGCTGAAATGTTCAGGCCGCAGGCCGAGAATCACCGGCTTGTCGAGCTGCTCCACCAGCCCTGCCGTATGGCGGGCCGTTTGGCCACGGCAGCAGTAGATCGACTTCATCGGGGGTGGCAATGCGCAGTGCATAGCCATCGCCGTCGGCTTCCAGCGTAGCGCGGATGAAGTTCATCGACGGTGAGCCCATAAAGCCTGCTACGAACATATCCACCGGGTTGTTATAGACTTCATCAGGGCTGCCTAACTGCAGAATATGGCCATCACGCATCACCGCGATGCAGTCTGCCAAAGTCATGGCTTCTACTTGGTCGTGGGTAACGTAGACGATGGTGGTGCCTAAACGCGGGTGGAGCTTTTTGATCTCGGTGCGCATATCTACGCGCAGCTTGGCGTCCAGGTTCGAGAGCGGCTCGTCGAACAGATAGACCTTAGGCTCCCGCGCTAGGGCGCGGCCCATGGCCACCCGCTGGCGCTTGCCGCCGGAGAGCTGGGCGGGCTTGCGTTCTAACAGGTGGGAGATTTGCAGCAGATCGGCCACCCGCTCCACGGCGGCTTCCCGCTCGGCCTTGGGCACTTTGCGCATCTCTAGGCCGAAGCTGATGTTGTGGCGCACGGTCATGCTGGGGTACAGGGCGTAGGACTGGAACACCATGGCAATATCGCGCTCGGCGGGGGTGCGCCAGGTGACGTCTTTACCGTCGATATAGATATTGCCGCTGGTGACCGGCTCAAGGCCTGCGATGGCGTTCATCAGCGTGGATTTACCACAGCCGGATGGCCCCACCAGAATCAAAAACTCGCCGGAATCGATGGAGATGCTGACATCTTTCAGCACCCGCTCGCTGCCAAACTCTTTGCGTACGTTGTGAATCTCTAACGCTGCCATTATCAAAATCCTGTTCTAAGGGAGCTGGCAAGACACGCATTGGCACCGGTCAGATCACCCCTTGGCGGGGGCGCTGTAAACCCTTCCCTGGGCGCTACTTTCGCCGTCTGACCGCCATGGATGGCGGGAATGCCGGAATTGTCAGGAACATTTTGCGGCCTTGGCGAAAGCCCCCCCGCTACGGGGAGATGCTGACCTCTACCTGCGACTGCCATGCACCTAGTTGTTATTAGCCCTTTACGGAGCCTGCCGTCAGCCCACGTACGAAGTATTTACCCGCCAGCACGTACACCACCAGGGTGGGCAGCGCGGCAATCATGGCGGCGGCCATATCGGCGTTGTATTCGCGCACGCCGGTGGAGGTGTTCACCAAATTATTGAGCGCCACGGTAACCGGCTGGGTGTCGTGTGCCGAGAACGCCACGCCGAATAGGAAGTCGTTCCAGATTTGGGTGAACTGCCAAATCACCGAGACCACGATGATAGGGGCGGACACCGGCAGCAGGATGCGCCAGAAAATACGGAAGAACCCGGCACCATCCAGCTTGGCCGCCGACACCAGCTCGTTGGGAATGCCCACGTAGAAGTTGCGGAAAAATAGCGTGGTAAAGGCGATACCAAACACCACGTGCACCAGGATCAGCCCCGCCCGCGAGCTGGAAAGCCCCAGCCAGCCCAGGGTTTGCGCCATGGGCAGCAGTACGACCTGAAACGGAATAAAGCAGCCAAACAGCATCAGCGCAAACACCAGCTCGGAGCCTTTGAAGCGCCATTTGGTCAGGGCGTAGCCGTTCAGCGCTCCTACGGCGGTGGAGATCAGCACCGCAGGAATGACGATAGCAAAGGAGTTCCAGAAATAACCGCCCACGCCTTCGCAGCGCATGCCGGTGCAGGCTTCGCCCCAGGCTTTTGTCCAGGGGGCCAGCGTTGGGTTTTGCGGTAACGACAGCAGCGTACCGGCGCTGATTTCGCTCGTGGTTTAATGGAGGTCATCAGCATGACCACCAGCGGCAGCACGTAGAACAGCGCGGCGATGACCAGCACCGCGTACAGCACGCCCCGCCACAACTTGGCCGCAGGCGTTTGCGACGAATCACATTAGCCATGTTTGCGGCTCCTTAGTTCGGAGTAGAGGTAAGGAATCAGGATGGCCAGCACACCGCCGAGCATCAGCATGGCACTGGCAGAGCCCAGGCCGATTTGCGCGCGGTTAAAGGCGTGGGTGTACATAAAGGTGGCGGGCAGGTCCGTTGCATAACCCGGCCCGCCGCCGGTAAGTGCCACTACCAAGTCAAAACTCTTGATCGCAATGTGGGCGAGAATCATCACCGCGCTGAATACCACCGGGCGGAGGCAGGGCATGACCACCCGCCAGTAGATGCGCGGCAGGCTCGCGCCATCAAGCTGGGCAGCTTTGATAATGCTATCGTCGATACCGCGCAGACCGGCGAGAAAGAGCGCCATTACGAAGCCAGAGGCCTGCCAAACGGCGGCGATCACCAAGGTATACACCGCCATATCCGGGTCAACGATCCAGTCGAACTCAAACGACTCGAAACCCCAGCTGCGCACCATGGCCTGAATGCCTAGCTGCGGGTTCAGCAGCCACTTCCACACGACCCCCGTGACGATGAACGACAGCGCCATGGGGTAGAGATACACCGTGCGTAGCGCGCCCTCCTGACGAATCTTTTGATCCAACAGCATCGCCAGCAGCGCACCCAGCACTAAGCAGATCACGATAAACAGCGTGCCAAAGATCATCAGGTTGGTAGAGGCCACCCACCAGCGCTCGTTAGCCATCAGCCGCGCATACTGGCCAAACCCGACAAAATCGTAGCTGGGCAGCATGCGCGAGCTGGTGAGTGATAGAACAAAGGTCCACAGCATAAAGCCGTAAACAAAAAACGGAGACACCGCCACCGAGGGTGCCAGCACTAGCCTTGGCAGCCAGGCCTGCAGCCGACCAGAGGCCGTTGGCCGCAACGCGGTGCGCGTTGGGGTTTCGCTCATGGGGAATTCCTCACCAGTCAACCGCTAGCGCCGCCGTTGCGGCGGCGCTGGTTACGTACGTTCAGCGCGTGCTTGCGCTCTTGCCAACAGTGCCGCGCTTAAAACGAGGCGGCTTCTGCGGCGCTGACCAGTCGCTGGGCAGCCTCTTCGGCGGGCATATCGGCGTCGTTGAAGTAGTTGGTCACGACGTCAAAGATAGCCCCCTGAACGTCGGCACGAACGGCCATACCGTGGGCCATGCTGGGCACTAACCCCTCCTCTTCAGCGGTACGTTGGAAATCAGCCATCGACTGCTGGGCGCAGCTGTCGAACTCGCTCATATCCAGGTCAGGACGCGCGGGAATGGAGCCTTTGGCTAGGTTGAAGGCTTCCTGGAAGGTGGGCTCTAACACCAAGCGCGCCAGCGTGTGCTGAGCTTCACGCTCGGCATCATCGGTCACGCGGAACATCGCCAGGCTATCAATGTTGAAGGTAAAGGCGTCTTCGGTGCCCGGAGCGGCGGCGCACAGGTAGTCTTCACCGGCGGTCAGACCCGCGGCGGTGAATTCCCCCTTCGCCCAGTCGCCCATCAACTGGAAACCGGCCACGCCTTCAATCACCATCGCGGTGGCAATGTTCCAATCGCGGCCCGGCATGCCTTCGTCCATCAGCTCGCGCAGGCGTTTGAAGTCTTCCAGTGCGGCGACCATCTGCTCGCCCCCAAGGGCTTCCGGGTCGAGCTCCACCAGCGCCTGCTGGTAAAACTCGGTGCCTTGGCTGCCTAACACCACGCTTTCACACACGGTGGCATCCTGCCAGGACTGGCCACCGGGGGGCTAGCGGCACAAAACCCGCTTCACGAATGGCTTCCCCGGCGGCAAACAGCTCGTCTAGGGTGGTGGGCATTTCTACGCCAGCGGCTTCCAACACGTCCGGGTTGGCCCATAGCCAGTTAACCCGGTGTACGTTCGCGGGCACGGCTACGTACTGGCCGTCGTAACGCATAATATCGGCCACAATTTCTGGTAACAGGTCGTTCCAGCCTTCGGCATCCGCCACTTCATTTAAGTCGCCCAGCAGGCCAAGCTCGCCCCACTCCTGAATTTCCGGGCCTTTAATTTGCGCGGCGGAGGGTGGATTACCTGACATGGCGCGGGATTTAAGCACCGTCATCGCAGTTTCACCGCCACCACCGGCCACCGCAAAGTCCTGCCAGCCGTAACCTTCGGCTTCGAGTAGCTCTTTGAGGACGTTGGCCGCGCGGGCTTCACCACCGGATGTCCACCAGTGGAGGACTTCTACATCGCTTGCTTGGGTAGTGCCTGCGGCCATAGCGGTGCCTGCCGCTAAGGCCAGTGCGAGGGCGGATTTTTTAAACGTAGGCAACTGCTTAATCAGCATGGGTAGCTCCTGCTATTGTTGTTATCGCGAATACCAGCCCTGAAAGGCTTGGCGGCTGTCGCTGTTGTAATGCCGTGACACACGCGGTGCAAAACGGCTTTTAGCAGAGTACGACAGCGAGCCGCATAACGGGAGTTACCGAGTCCTGCATAGTATTACAAGTCTGTAACACTTGATTGGCGAGGCAGCGTTAGCGTGGCCAACAAGCCGCCTGCGGGGTGATTGGTAAGGGTAATATCGCCCCCATGGGCACGGGCGATATGCCGGGCAATGCCTAGCCCCAGGCCGCTTCCACCGGTGTGGCGGCTTCTGGACACCTCCAGGCGTACAAAGGGTGAAAACACGCGGCCAAGCTGATCCTTAGGGATGCCAGGGCCACTGGCGTGAATATGTAGGCGCACCACGCCCGCCTGTTCTTCCAGCGTTACCCTCGCCCGCTGGCCGTAAAACACCGCATTCTCTAATAGGTTCGCCAGGCAGCGCTTCATCGCCAGCGGTTTGACCGTTAGTGGCGCCACCTGCCCTGCCACCTGCACTTCGCCCCTCTGCAAGCGCAGCGCCTCGGCCAGCTCGGTCGTAGCGCGTTGAGATCCGTTGGCTGCGGCTCTTCATGCAGATCTAACCCCTTGACCGAGGCGAGCGCGCCTTTGACCAGCTCGGATAGCTCATCCAGCGAGGCGCAGAAGCGCTCGCGCTGAAGCGGGTCATCCAGCATTTCAGCCCGTAAGCGCATGCGGGTAATCGGCGTTTTTAAGTCGTGGGAGATTGCAGAGAAGAGCCGCTCGCGCTCCTCCACCTGCTCGCGAATACGCCGCTGCATGCGGTTAAACGCTACGGCGGTGGCCGCTACCTCCTTGGGGCCGCTCTCTTTCAGCGGCGGGCTGTCCAGGTCATCACCTAACTGACGCGCCGCCCGGGAGAGCCTTGCCAGCGGCCGCGTCACGCTGGTAATGCCCAATAGCGACAGCGCCAGCCGGGTGAGCAGCACGACGATGCCCGCCAGCAGCCGCTCTTCTGAGAGCCAGCGGTAGCCGCTGAAAATATCCGGCACGCCCAGCAGCGTGGCGACATAGAGCCAGGTATCGGGAGCAAGCTCCAGCTGCACCACCAGAATGGGCGGCGAAAGGGGTTCCATTAACAGGCTGTGTTGGCCCCAGCGGGGCGGCAGGTCGTAAAGCAGCACTTCATTATTGAAGACCCGCAGGGTTTCCGGGCGGGAGAACTCCACCACCACATCATCAATCGAGAGCTGCTGGGTCAGAATGGTGCGTACGTTGTTCACCACCACCTCTTTTTCGGCCGCTGCCGATGTCCGCCACGGTAATACGCCGCTCGTTCACGCTAACAAAAAAACGCGTGCCGCCCATGCTGCGCAGTTGATCCAGCACGATATGCCGATAGTCCACCGGCAGTGAACGGAAGAATTTCATGGTGGAGGCGATGCTAAACGCCATGTTGCTGGAGAGCTCATCGAGCTGTTCGAGCTGGCTGGCGCGCACCTGGGAAGTCCAAATGGTATAGCTCGCCACCTGGGCGGCCAGCACCCCGGCAATCATAATAATGACAAAGCGCCCGCGCAGGCTGCCGGGCAGCCAGTGCGAGTGTCGTTTCAGCCAGCGTCGCCACGACGTCACGACGCCGCATCTACCCTGGCCGTGAGCACATAGCCCGCCCCGCGTACGGTACGAATCAGCTGTGAATGCTGGGCATCTTCACCTAAACGCTGGCGTAGCCGACACACGTGCACGTCAATCGAGCGGTCCAACGGCGGCGCATCGCGGCCACGGGTCAGGGTGTAGAGATCATCGCGAGTAATCACCTGGGCGGGGCGCTCTAAAAACACCTGGAGCAGCTGAAAATCTGCCCCGGAAAGTGCGGTGCGCTCGCCGGTGTGATCCACTAATTCCCGCGTCATTCGGTCGAGCTGCCACTCACCAAAGCGTACCCAGCGCGCTTCATGAGGGGCGGCCGCTGTGGCCGCCGGGCGCGTACGGCGTAGTACCGCTTTAATGCGCGCCAGCAGCTCGCGGGGATTGAAGGGTTTACCGATATAGTCGTCGGCCCCTAATTCCAGCCCCAAGATACGGTCGGTATCGTCAGCGCTGGCGGTGAGCATAATGATGGGGGTGTCGTTAGTTTTGCGCAGCTCACGGCAGATGGTAAAGCCATCATCCCCCGGCATCATCACATCGACGATCAGTAAATCGGGCGTATGCGCGGCAAGCTGTTGGTAGAGCGCATCCGCCCCCTCTGCGGTCAGCACGTGGTAACCGTGCCGCCCCAGGTAATCCGCCAGCAGCTCGCGAATTTCCGGGTCATCGTCGACCACCATCAAGGTCGCAGGCGTGGTTGTCATCGTGGAAAGCGCCCCTAAGTTATTATCGTTTTAGGGGCTAGATGATGGTGGAGCGCTCCGGCTACCGCAAGCGGCTATCGACTAAGGTGGCAGAGCAAAAATGACAGCGACAAATGCTAAAGCCCAAAGCGCTGCTTCAGGAATGACGCCACCGCTGCTTCGCCGTGGTGGCCGATCCGCTGGGCGTCTGGCACGCGATCAAACAGCGCCGGATGGGCGTTGGCCATCACCTGAGCCTCGCCAGCCAGGGTGAGCATTTCGGTATCGTTGAGGTTATCGCCAAAGGCCAGGCAGTCGGCGGCGGTGAACCCAAGCGACTCCAGCAACGCCGCGAGCGCCACGCCCTTATTCACCCCGCCCGCCATGATCTCTAGCGAGTCCACCGTGGAGTAGGTAATGTGCAGCCCATCGCCATGCGCCGCTTGGGCCTGAGCCTCCAGTTCTGCGAGCGCGTCCGGGTCGCCCAAATAGAGCACTTTACCCACCCCGTTGGCGTCCATCTGCTCCGGTGGCACGACCTCATAGCGAAAGCCCGTCGAGGCGTGTAGTGACAGCAGGTGCGGCGCTTCGGCATCCACATGCCATCCCGCTTCGCGGTAAAGGCTGAGGCGCACTTGGGGCGGTCGGGGTAAATGAATCAGCGTGTGGGCGTGATCCGGGTTGAGGTGCGACGCGCTAACCAAGCCATCGTCCGGATCGTGGGTGTAAGCCCCGTTGGTGCTGATGAGGTGAGCAGGCACGCCCAGCTCGTCGCGGAATACGCGCATATCGTGGTAGTGGCGGCCAGAGGCCAGCGCCAAATGGTGTCCCTGCTGAACCAACTCTCGGAGCACCTCCACGGTGCTGTCATGTAACCGGTGGTCGCTGCCCAGCAGCGTACCGTCCAGGTCAGAAACGATCAGGCGAGGGGTCATCAAAGCGCTCCTTGTGCGTTAGCAGGGTTAGCGTGGCAGTTCGCTCAGCTTAACCGATTCAGCCAACCGTAAGTAAGTCATTGACCTGCCGTCGCCGTCGCCACTTCCCCAGGGGCAACGATTGGCGCGGCCAGTGGGAATCCGTATAGTGGCAACCTACTCTCGCCAACTGATTGAACACATGCTTCAAAACAACTCCCTGCTTGCCCAGCTCAAGCAACAGATCCGTGAAACCACCCCGCGCGCTGAAGGGGTGATCAAAGCCACAGAAAAAGGCTTTGGTTTTCTTGAAACTGATAGCGGCGAATCCTATTTCGTGCCGCCCCCCGCCATGAAACAGGTGCTGCACGGCGACCGTGTGGAAGCCGTGATTCACGAGAACGGCGATAAAAAATCGGTTGAGCCTGAAAAGCTTATTGAAGCCGGTTTAGACCGCTTTGTCGCTCGCGTGCAAAAGCGCGAAGGCCGCCTCGCGGTGGTGCCGGGATCACCCCTCGATTCGCAACGTTCTAAAAGCACGCATCAAAAACAGCCTGGATGAAGACTCCATTGCCGACGGCGATTGGGTCGTGGCGCGTTTGGTGCGTCACCCGCTAAAAGAGAACGACCGCGGCTTCTTCACTCAGATTGATGAGCTAGTGGCCAAAGCCGATAACCCGGCCGTGCCGTGGCGCGTGACGCTTGCTCGCCACGCACTGGAGCAAGAGTGCCCGGATGCCGGCAGCGACTGGCCGCTGCACGATGAAGGCCTCACCCGTGAAGACCTCACCGAGCAGCCGTACTTCACGATCGACGGTGAAAAAACCCGCGATATGGATGACGCGCTGCACGTAGTGGCACGCCCGGAAGGCGGCTGGCAACTGAGCGTGGCGATTGCCGACCCCACCGCTTATGTGGAAGAGGGCCACGCTGCTGACCTGGAAGCCCGCGTCCGTGCATTTACCGTGTACCTGCCGGGCCAGAACGTGACCATGCTGCCCGAGCAGCTAGCCGATGACCTGTGTTCACTGTGGGAAGGCCAAGAGCGCCCTGCCCTGGCCTGCACGCTGAACATTAACGCCGACGGCAGCCTGGGCGACTACCGCTTCTTTGCGGCCAACGTGAAGTCCCACGCTAAGCTGGTGTACGAGCGCGTCTCTGATTGGATTGAAGGCCAAGGCGACTGGGCACCGGCAGATACTATTGCCGAGCAGCTACACGCCCTGCGTGAGCTGACCGAAGCGCGTACCGCGTGGCGTAACGAGCACGCGCTGGTATTTAAAGATCGTCCTGATTACGTGTTTGATCTGGATGAAGCGGGCAACGTGCTGGGGATTCATACCGAAGACCGCCGCATTGCCAACCGTATGATCGAAGAGTCGATGATTGCTGCCAACGCCTGCTGTGCGGACTTCCTGGCCAGCCATATCGGCCACGGCATCTTCAACGTGCACCGCGCTTTCGAGCCGGAAAAAGCCGAAGCGGCACAAGAGTTCCTGGCAACTCAGGAAATCGAAGTCGCTCAGGAAGCACTTACCGAGCTTGCCCACTATAAAGAGCTGAAGCGTGCGCTTGAGAGCCGCGACGACGCTTGGTTGGATGCGCGCCTGCGTCGTTTCCAGGGCTTCACCAGCATGTCGGCTCAGCCTGGCCCGCACTTCGGCCTGGGGCTGCCCGCCTACGCCACCTGGACCTCGCCGATTCGTAAGTATGGCGATATGGTCAACCACCGCTTGATCAAGCGTGTGTTGAAGGGCGAGCAGGCTCCGGCAGAAGCCAGCCAACAGCTCACCGAGCAGCTCACCGAGCGCCGCCGCCTGAACCGCATGGCCGAGCGCGACGTGAAAGATTGGCTCTACGTGCGCTACCTGACTCCAGCCGCGCAGAATCAGGACACCTTTGATGCAGAGATCATGGCGATCAACCGTGGCGGCATGCGGGTTCGCTTGATCGAGAACGGCGCGACGGCGTTCGTGCCTGCCCCCTTGATGCACAGTGACCGCGATAAAGTGGTCATTGATGACAAAGAGGGCCGCATCCAGATCGAAGGCGAAGAGCGCTTCAAGCTGGGCGATAGCCTGCGCGTATCACTCACGGAAGCCCGTGAAGAGACGCGCTCGCTGGTTGCCAAGCCTGCCGCTTAGCACTCTCTTCTAAGCCTCACCACACAACAACGGCGCCTTAAGGCGCCGTTGCTGTGGCAGTGATAGGTGGGAGCATTTATCCAGCGTGCTGGTGCTGCAAGAAGAAACGCAGCATTTCCTGAGTGGCATCGGGGCCTTTAGGGTCGGTATAGCTGCCCTTAGCGCTGCCCCCTGACCAGGCATGGCCCGCGCCGTGAATGCGCCACTGCTCCATGTGAGATTTACCCTTCTCGTTGTGGTGTGTGGTACGCGTATAGGAGTGGCCATTCGCCACTTTTCCCTGCTCCACCGCCGCTCCTGCTTGGCGCGATTGACGGTACTGAGCGGCCACGCGTTCCGCATTGCTGGGGTGCACGGTGGTGTCACGATCTCCATGGAAGATAATCACGGGCACATCCGATGCCCAACGAGTATCTTTCGCTTTACCACCACCCAGAGGCCCGGAGCCTCCTTGCATAGCGCTTAACGCATCGGGAAGACTTTGGGCAACGCCGTGGGGTAGCCCGGAGTGCACGCCGACCGCCGCAAACAGGTCTGGGTAGGTCATCGCCAGGGTAGTTGCCATGGCCGCGCCTGCAGAAAGCCCAGCCACATAGACGCGCGTTTCATCTAGCCCGTGGGTATCGATGATCTGGCGGGCCATGGCGGCAATGATGGTGGGCTCTCCCCCTTCACGTTGCTGGTCTTCGGCCTTGAACCAGTTCCAGCATTTCGAGCTGTTCGCGGTCATCGGCTGAGCGGGATAGAGCACACAGCACAGCTGCTCTTCGGCTAGCCGGTTCATCTCGGTTCCGGCAGCGAAATCATCAGGGTTCTGCGTGCAGCCATGCAGCATCACTACCAGCGGCAGCGCCTGCCCATGATAGTCGCTAGGGATATACAGTTTGTAATCACGCGACCCCACAGGGTGGGTAAACCGACCGGCAGTAAACGCGCCTGGCTGCGGTTTCTCGCTGGGGCTCGGCGCTTGCTCAGCTTGCGCCATGCCACCTCGATACTTCATCCACTTATCGCGCCATGCTGCAGGCATCTGAATATCACCGGGCGAGAATGTTCCCGTTGGCGACTCAGAAGGCTCGGGCTTCGATACGGTGGCTTCTTCATCAATGACCTCGCAGGTCCCGTCAAACGTATCGCCTTGCTGATAACTGCTGTGCTGATAATCGCTTTGCTGATAAGAGTTATCCGGCGCTTCTGCGCTTTTAACGTCGGGACTGCCGCCCTGGAGAATCGCCATGGCCTCTTGTAGTTTTCCCGCGCGGGTGAGCCGCGTTGCTTCTTCCATTCGCTTCGTCATCGTGGCATCGATCATTTTCAATATCCTTATTCAATGATGGCGTGGTCAGCGCTTTTTGAGTGAGACGTTCAGTGGATGCGATCTGCCAGAGCGGTTTTCACCGCTTTGCTGGCATGAAGTGCGCCCAACACCACCACGGACTCGATGCTGGCAAGGGCCAGCTCAGGCGTCACGTCGTCGGCAATACTGGCCATGCCCAGCACCTGAATTTGCAACGTTTCCCCCGCTGACTGCAGCGCCTCTAGATCCGCACGGCTGTAATGCTCAAGGCCCAACACAAACGCTTTACGGCTTACGGTCTCTTTGACGACCTCGGCATGGGTCGCTAACTGATTACGAATAGCGGTGCGAATCAAATCAGTCCGGTTGGAGTAAAAACCTTCTTGAACCAGCAGGTCGATCTGCCCCAGATCAACCACCCCCAGGTTAATGGTGATCTTTTCACTGGAATCACCGCCCTTACGGCGTAGCTCATGCACGCTCATGTGTCCTTCCTCGTAGTGCTCAATCATCAATCGGCTGGTGGATGTTGGTGGATGTGAGGCTTCTGAAACCGTGCCGCCAACGTAAGCACGTTACAAATATCAGCACGTCACCATCCTAAGACATCTATTTGGAATCCATATACCATCCATATAGATGGTATATTAGCCTAGCTCGGCAAACAGTCAACTAATACGCACAAGAGAACGACCATCGGCAACCAAGCCGATAGCTGGCAATGGGGGGTGAAGAGTGGAATGGGATGAAATAGAAAGCTGGAAGCGGTTCGCAGGAAATAAACAGCGCCGGCTCAATTGTCGCCGAATTGACTTATTTCTATCCTAAGGTGATTCGATGACACTCATGTGGCTCGGAGGTTACCTTGCACATCGCCGATGTGACTATGTTTCACGCCCCGGCAAGCGGCGGCGTTCGCACCTATTTACAGGCCAAGCATCGCGTCGTCTCGCGCACTCCCAACCTCCGTACCAGCCTGCTGGTGCCAGGGGCTGAGCGTGATAGTTTGGGCGACCACCACACGCTACCAGCGCTGCACCTGCCCCTTGGGCAAGGCTATCGATTCCCGCTGCGCCGCCGCCCTTGGCGTGATGCCTTGGTAGACCTCTCCCCCACGTTAATCGAAGCAGGCGACCCTTACGTTACCGCTTGGGCAGCGCTGGAGGCTGGCCAGCGCTTGGGCGTGCCGGTGGGTGGGTTTCTATCACTCCGATTTACCCCACTTGATGGGCGACCGTTTTGGCCGCCATGTTCGCCAACGGCTAATTCGCTACGTGGTGGACCTGTACCAGCGCTTTGATAGCGTGCTGGCTCCCTGCCATGCGATGGCCAACCGACTCACCGAGTGGGGCGTGCCCAACGTGCGCGTGCAGTCGTTAGGAGTTGATTTAGAGCAGTTTCACCCTTCACGGCGCGACCCCGGCTTCCGTACGGCCATGGGTATTCCTGCGGATAAAAAGCTGCTGATTTTCGTCGGCCGTTTCTCGCGAGAAAAGAATATCGACGTACTACTCGCCACCATGCGGGCGCTTGGCAGCGACTACCACCTGCTGCTAATGGGGCCGGGCATGCCGACTCAAGTGCCTAGCAATGTCACGGTGGTCAACCGCTGCTGCGGTAGCCATGAAGTGGCCCGCGCGCTTGCCAGTAGCGATGCGCTGCTGCATGCGGGCACCCGCGAAACCTTTGGGCTGGTGGCCCAGGAAGCGATGGCCAGCGGCCTGCCGGTGATTGGCGCGCGGGCAGGCGCGCTGATCGAGAACGTACCGCTGGGTGCAGGCGTGCTCTGCCAGCCGCTGGACCCGGACGCGATGGCGGACGCCTGCTCCGCGCTGTTTAGCAACGATATTGCCGCCAGCGGACGCTACGCGCGCCATTTTGTTGAGCGCCAGTTTAGCTGGGATAACGTCATTGGCTCGCTGCTGACGCACTATGTCGACCTCTGTGGACTCGAACAGCTCGATGCCCGTGTCGTCCGTCGCTAAACCTCAACGGCTGCTGCGCTTTCGTCCGCTACACGGCGTTCTACTGCTGGCTGCCCTGGTAGCGCCACTGGTGCTCACATCGCTTGCAGGGGGCAGCAAAGCGTTTGAGCATGTGGCGCAGTTTCCCATTGGCCTACTGGTTCTGATGATCGCCATGGCGGCGCTATGCTGGAATTTAAACGCCGCCCGGCTGCGCCTGATGCTAAACGGCCGCGCTGGCCAGCTTGGGCAGCGCAGCGCGCTGGGCATCGAGCTGGCGGCGAAGTGCGCGCTCTGCGCAACGCCAGGCGGTAGCGGCGGCCCGGCCACTCTGCTGTTATTACTTGCCCAGCGGGGATTTTCGCCCTCAAAAGGCACCGCCGTGTTTCTCATCGACCAGGGGTGCGACCTGCTGTTCTTTCTGCTGATGCTGAGCGGTTTGGTGGCGATGTCGGTTTTCGGGGATGCCCAGTGGCCACACCAGGGGCTGGTACAGCTCTCGTTACTGGGATTGGCGCTGTTAGCGGTGGGCGTCTCGCTGATGATGGGGTACTTACCCAAGCTGCTGCGTACTCAACGCCAGTGGCTAGCCTGGATACGCCCTAGCCGCAGGCGCTGGCTGGTTAGGCGACTGTTACGCTGTCGCCATGCGCTGCGTATGACGCTGGCGCTACCCAAAGCCACGTTGGCAGCGATGCTGGCACTCAACGACCCTACACTGGCTGCTGCGCTACAGCTTGCTGTACCTAGCGGTGATTGGCATCGGGGGGCATGCCGACTGGCTCTGGACGTTTTTAACTCAGATGCTAGCTATGGCCGCCAGCCAATTCAGCTTTCTCCCTGGCGGCGCAGGGGCGGCTGAAGTGGGGGTGGGAAGCCTGTTGCTGCCCTTGATGGGCCGGGAGCAGGCCGCTGCCGCCGTGCTGGTTTGGCGGCTGATTAGCTACCACTTGTATCTTGCCGCTGGCGCGCCGCTGCTACTGCTCTACAGCGCGCGTATGCTGCGTCAGCGCTAGCCGCCTCACCGCTTTACTTAACCTCCTCAAACGCAAAAAGGGCACCCGAAGGTGCCCTTTTCAGCGTCACGAAAAAAGTGCGCGGCTTACCAGCCGGTTACTTCTTTCAGCGCGTCGCCAATTTGCGCCAAAGAACGAACGGTTTTCACACCGGCGTCTTCAAGAGCCGCAAATTTCTCATCGGCAGTACCTTTACCGCCAGAGATGATGGCGCCCGCGTGGCCCATACGCTTGCCAGGAGGTGCAGTGACACCGGCAATGTAGGAAACCACCGGCTTAGAAACGTTGGCTTTGATGTAAGCCGCGGCTTCTTCTTCGGCGGTGCCGCCGATTTCGCCGATCATCACGATCGCTTCGGTTTTCGGGTCCTTCTCGAACATCTCCAAGATGTCGATGAAGTTAGAACCCGGAATCCGGTCGCCGCCGATACCGACACAGGTAGACTGACCGAAACCGTGGTCAGTGGTCTGCTTAACGGCTTCGTAAGTCAGGGTACCAGAGCGGGAAACGATACCTACGCGGCCCGGCTGGTGGATGTGACCCGGCATGATACCGATTTTGCACTCACCGGGAGTGATCACGCCCGGGCAGTTCGGGCCGATCAGGCGTACGCCCAGCTCGTCGCATTTTACTTTTGCGTCGAGCATATCGAGGGTCGCGATGCCTTCGGTGATGCACACGATCAGCTTGATGCCAGCGTTCGCAGCTTCAAGGATCGAGTCTTTGCAGAACGGTGCCGGTACGTAGATCACGCTGGCTTCTGCGCCGGTTTTCTCGACCGCTTCTTTCACGGTGTTGAAAACAGGCAGGCCCAGGTGCGTCTGGCCGCCTTTGCCCGGCGTAACACCACCGACCATTTGCGTGCCATAGGCAATCGCCTGCTCGGAGTGGAACGTGCCCTGGCCACCGGTGAAACCTTGGCAGATGACCTTGGTGTTCTTATCGATCAGGATGCTCATTACTTGCCCTACGCTGGTTTTACAACCTGCTGAGCCGCGTCGGTCAGACTGGTAGCAGCGATGATGTTCAGACCGCTAGACGCCAGTTTTTCAGCGCCCAATTCAGCGTTGTTACCTTCCAGGCGAACGACCACCGGGACGTTAACGCCCACTTGCTCAACGGCACCGATGATGCCTTCAGCAATCATGTCGCAACGAACGATGCCGCCGAAGATGTTCACCAGAACAGCTTTCACGTTGTCGTCAGACAGGATGATCTTGAACGCTTCTGCGACGCGCTCTTTGGTCGCGCCGCCGCCAACGTCCAGGAAGTTAGCGGGTTTGCCGCCACTCAGGTTGACGATGTCCATGGTGCCCATAGCCAGGCCTGCGCCGTTCACCATGCAACCAATGTTACCGTCGAGGGCGACGTAGTTAAGTTCCCACTTCGCCGCGTCGGCTTCACGCTGATCTTCCTGGGAAGGATCGCGCATGGCCTGCAGGTCCGGGTGACGGTACAGGGCGTTGCTATCCAGGCCCAGTTTGGCATCCAAGCAGTGCAGGTTGCCTTCGTCAGTGATGACCAGCGGGTTGATCTCAAGAAGTGCCAGATCTTTGTCGTGGAACAGCTTAGACAGACCCAGGAAAATCTTGGTGAACTGCTTCACCTGATCGCCTTCCAGACCCAGCGCAAAGGCCAGCTCGCGAGCTTGGTAGGGCTGTGCGCCGACCAGCGGATCGATTTCAGCTTTGAGGATCTTTTCCGGCGTCTCTTCGGCGACGGTTTCAATCTCAACACCGCCTTCGGTAGAGGCCATGAAGACCACACGGCGGGTAGTACGGTCAACAACCGCACCCAGGTAGAGCTCGTCTGCGATGTTGGTGCAGGTCTCTACCAGAATTTTAGCAACCGGCTGACCTTTTTCGTCAGTCTGGTAAGTCACCAGGTTTTTACCCAGCCACTGCTCGGCGAAGGTTTTAGCTTCTGCCGGGTCTTTAATCAGCTTAACGCCGCCCGCTTTACCGCGGCCACCAGCGTGAACCTGGGTTTTAACCACCCACATGTCACCGCCGATTTTTTTGCACGCTTCTACTGCTTCTTCGGGAGTGTCCACGGCAAAGCCTTTGGACACTGGCAGACCATAATCAGCAAACAGCTGTTTGCCTTGATACTCGTGAAGGTTCATCGATTCATGCCATTGGTTGCATGTGACTCGAACGATGATCAGTTGACTTAACAGCGTATCTGTACCGCCCTGACCATCCCCGTACTTTCAGTTTCCTACAAGCTACCGCGCAGGGCTGAAAGTGTTGCGCCACCTGACGGTGGCGCTTGGTTGTTGCTTAGCGAATTCCTTACGCTTCTTACGGTTTGCCATATGAATCGCATGGCCTTCTACCGCAAGTGCCGCTTCGTGCACGGCTTCCGACATGGTCGGGTGCGCGTAGCAGGTCAGTGCGAGGTCTTCAGCGCTAGGGCCGAATTCCATCGCGATCACGCCCTTGGGCGATCATTTCACCCGCGTGCTGACCCACGATGTGCATGCCGAGGATACGGTCAGTTTCCGCATCGGCAATGATCTTGGCGCTGCCTTCGGTGGCGTTGTTCGCCATGGCACGACCACTGGCCGCGAACGGGAAGCTGCCGGTTTTGACTTCCATGCCTTTAGCTTTGGCATCTTGCTCAGTCATACCCACCCACGCCACTTCCGGGAAGGTGTAAATCACGTTCGGAATGGTGTCGTAGTTCATCTCGGCTTTGTGGCCAGCGATGATGTCCGCCACCATGATGCCTTCTTAAGACGCTTTGTGCGCCAGCATCGGACCGCGTACACAGTCACCGATGGCGTAAACGCCCGGCACGTTGGTGCGGCACTGGTCGTCAACGAAGATAAAGCCACGCTCGCCCAGCTCAACGCCACACCGTCAGCGATCACGCCTTTGGTGTAGGGGCGACGGCCAACACAAACGATTAGCTTGTCGAAGGTCATTTCCTGTTCGCCGTTGGCATCGGTGTACTTGACGACGACTTCTTCGCCTTTTGACTCCGAACCGGTCACACGAGCGCCCAGTTTAATGTCCAGACCCTGCTTCTTGAGCAGCTTCTGGGTTTCTTTGGCAATCGCGGTGTCGACCATCGGCAGGAAGGAGTCCATCGCTTCCAGAACGGTCACTTCAGAACCTAAACGGTTCCAAACGCTGCCCAGCTCAAGGCCGATAACACCGGCACCGATAACGCCAAGACGCTTCGGCGTTTCCTGGAATTCCAGTGCGCCGGTAGAGTCAACAATAAGGCCTTCGGTCAGCGGGGTTGGCGGAATTTCCACCGGTACAGAGCCTGCCGCGATGACGATGTTGTCGGCGTCGTAAGTGGTGGTGTTGCCGTCGAGGTCGGTCACCTCAACCTGCTTGCCAGACACCACTTTACCGGTACCTTCGATGGCGGTAACGCCGTTGGCCTTGAACAGGCCAGAGATGCCGCCGGTCAAGTTCTTAACGATCTTGTCCTTGCGAGCCATCATCTTTTTGACGTCCATGGTGACGTCGCGGGCATAGATACCCATATCATCGAAATCGTGCTTGGCTTCGACGAACTTATTCGAGGCTTCAAGCAACGCTTTGGATGGGATACAGCCAACGTTCAAACACGTACCGCCGTGAACGACATTGCCTTCTTTACCAATCCATTTTTCAACACAGGCGGCTTTCAGGCCCAGCTGCGCAGCGCGAATAGCCGCTACGTAGCCACCAGGTCCTGCACCGATAACGATCACATCAAACTTGTCAGCCATGTTGGCTCCTTTAGCTTGGTTGCCTCCCCCCGTTTGGATCTAAACCAGGCAGGAGGCAAAGTGCGATTGCATAGAACGTTACATTAACAGCGAAGGCGGATCAGCGCGCTTCGTTATACGTCCAGCAGCAAGCGAGCCGGGTCTTCCAGCAGCTCTTTAATAGTTACCAGGAATCTTCCCGCATCTTTACCATCAATCATGCGGTGGTCGTAGGAAAGCGCCAGATACATCATCGGGCGAATCTCGACCTTACCATTCACCGCCATAGGACGATCCTGAATCTTGTGCATGCCCAGGATAGCGGTTTGCGGCGGGTTGATAATCGGCGTGGACATCAGGGAGCCGAACGTACCACCGGTGGTAATCGTGAAAGTACCGCCGATCATGTCGTCCATGCCCAGCTTACCGTCACGGCCGCGTTTGCCGAAATCGACAATGGTGCGCTCAACGTCAGCAATTTTCATGCTGTCGGTGTCACGCAGAACGGGTACGCCCAAGCCACGGTCGGTGGATACCGCAACACCGATATCTTGGTAACCGTGGTAGACGATATCGGTACCGTCGATAGAGGCATTCACGTCCGGGAAGCGCTTGAGCGCTTCAGAAGCTGCTTTTACAAAGAAGACCATAAAGCCCAGTTTAATGTCGTGGGTCTTTTGGAAAGTCTCTTTGTACTGAGCACGCAGGGCCATGATTTCAGTCATGTCCACTTCGTTGTACGTGGTCAGCATGGCAGCGGTTTGCTGTGCCTGCACCAAGCGCTTAGCGATGGTTTGACGCAGACGGGTCATCGGTACGCGCTTCTCTTCACGCTCACCCTGAACTGCCGGTGCTGCTGCGGCTTTGGCCGGTGCAGAAGACTTGGCCGCTTTCTTAGCAGACCCGTCTTTCACTGCTTTCTGAACATCTTCTTTCAGAATGCGACCGCCTTTGCCGGTGCTTTCGATTCTGGAAACATCCAGATCGTGCTCAGCCACCATTTTACGTGCCGCCGGTGCGAGGATTTTGTCACCGACTTTCTCATCGGCACCTTCATCGTCGCTGCTGGTATCGGCGGCTGCGGGCGCAGAATCACCGCCGCTTTCGCCACCAGCACCTTCAGCAAAGATCGCCAGAACCGCTTCCGATTCTACTTGGCTGCCTTCTTCGGCTTTAATTTCAGCCAGAGCGCCGTCAGCAGGGGCAACAACTTCCAGCACGACTTTGTCGGTTTCGATGTCGGCCAGCACTTCATCGCGCTTAACCGCTTCGCCTACTTTCTTGTGCCAAGTGGCAACGGTGCCTTCCTGGATAGACTCAGGGAAGCTAGGCGCTTTTACATCGTGCTTTTTACCGTCGCCAGCAGGCTTGGACTCTGCTTTTGATTCGGTTTTTTCAGCGCTATCGTTGCTAGAAGAGCTCTTTTCAGAAGAACTCTCTTCTTTGCTGCTAGACGCGCTGGCATCGCCAATTTTGCCCAAGATTTGCTCAGACTCAACGGTATCGCCCTCTTCTGCCATCACGTCGTTCAGGGTACCCGCTTCCGGTGCGACGACTTCGAGCACCACTTTATCGGTTTCGATTTCAACAATCAGCTCGTCACGCTCGACGCTGTCGCCCGGCTTTTTATGCCACGCAGCTACAGTGCCTTCGGCAACGGATTCCGGAAAGGTTGGCGCTTTGATATCAATAGCCATGTCGTTTCCCTTATATGTTCTCTAAATCCGGTGGGCGCTTATAGGTTAAAAGCGTCTTCCACCAGCTGGCGCTGCTGTTCAGTGTGGACGGACATGTAGCCCGCTGCCGGAGCAGCCGAGGCGGGACGCCCTGCGAATTTCAACTCACGTCCTAGGCCGTCTTTCAACATATCGGCCACGGCACGCATGTGGTGCTGACTGGAGTACCAGGCGCCCTGGTTCAGCGGCTCTTCCTGACACCACACGATGTCTTCCACATTGGCATACGCCTGGAGCACTTCCAGAAGCTCTTCTTTCGGGAAGGGGTAGAGCTGCTCTAGACGAATAATCGCCGTATCGTCACGCTCGTTCTCAGCGCGCCAGTTAGCCAAGTCGTAGTAGACCTTACCAGCACACATCACCACGCGAGTCACTTTGTCGGCAGCGAGGTTCGCTTGGTCCGGCAGTACCATATGGAACTTGCCGTGGGCGAGATCTTCCAGGCTCGACACTGCTTCTTTGTGGCGCAGCAGCGATTTCGGCGACATCACCACCAGCGGCTTGCGCAGCGGACGGATGACCTGACGACGCAGCAGATGATAAATCTGCGCGGGCGTGGTCGGTACGCACACCTGCATATTGTGCTCGGCGCACAGCTGCAAGAAGCGCTCTAAACGGGCAGAGGAGTGCTCAGGACCCTGGCCTTCATAGCCATGTGGCAGCAGCATGGTTAAACCACACAGACGGCCCCACTTGGTCTCACCCGAGGAGATAAACTGATCCAACCACCACCTGGGCGCCGTTGAAGAAGTCACCAAACTGCGCTTCCCAAATAACCAAGTCATTCGGGGCGGTGGTCGAGTAACCATACTCAAACGCCAATACGGCTTCTTCTGATAGGAAGGAGTCGTGAATGGTGAAACGTGGCTGGCCGTCAGACATGTTCTGCAGCGGCACGTAGGTGGAGCCATCTTTTTGGTTGTGCACCACCGCATGGCGGTGAGAGAACGTACCGCGACCCACGTCCTGACCGGTAATCCGGATCGGATGGCCTTGATCCAACAGCGTGGCGTAGGCCAGCGTTTCTGCAAAGCCCCAGTTGAGCCCCATACCGCCCGCCTGCATTTTGCGACGGTCTTCATAGATCTTGGCAACTTGGCGCTGAACATCGACACCGTCGGGAATGTCGCACATCTTCGCGGCTAACTGCTGAAGGCGCTTCATATCGAAGGTGGTATCGGCATCGCCGGTCCACTCGTGGCCAAGATAAGGAGCCCAGTCCACAAACAGAGAGGTGTTGGGTTCCTTGTACCAACGCATTGGCAACGTGGTTACCTGCCACAAGATCATCGCGGTAGGTTTCAATCATCGCCTTGGCGTCTTCTTCAGAGATGACGCCCTGCTCTACCAAACGCTGCGCGTACAGGGTACGCGAGGAAGCGTGGTCTTTAATTTTGGCGTACATCATCGGCTGGGTGCCTGACGGCTCGTCAGCCTCGTTGTGGCCACGGCGGCGATAGCACACCAGGTCAATCACAACGTCTTTCTTAAACTGCTGGCGGTAATCCAGCGCCACTTGGGTCGCGTGGATCACTGCATCAGGATCATCGCCGTTGACATGGAAAATCGGCGCCTGAACCATTTTAGCAATGTCAGTACAGTATTCCGTGGAGCGTGCATCCAAGGGGTTAGAGGTCGTAAAGCCCACTTGGTTGTTGATGACGATATGCACCGTGCCGCCCGTTTTATAGGCACGGGTTTGAGACATCTGGAATGTCTCCATCACCACGCCCTGGCCGGCGAAAGCGGCATCACCATGGACGTTAATGGGCAGTACTTTACTGCCTTCGTCGTCGTTACGGCGGTCTTGGCGGGCGCGTACCGAGCCCTCTACCACCGGCGCGACGATTTCCAGGTGCGACGGGTTGAACGACATGGCCAGGTGAACTTCGCCACCCGGTGACATTACGTTCGAGCTGAAGCCCTGGTGATATTTCACGTCGCCGGAGCCGCGTTCAATGACTTTCTTGCCATCGAACTCGTCGATCAAGTCCGCTGGGTTTTTACCCAGAATGTTGACCAGCAGGTTTAAACGGCCACGGTGAGCCATCCCGATCACGACTTCTTTGGTACCGTAACCGCCCGCGCGCTGAATCAGCTCGTCCATCATCGGCACGAACGACTCACCGCCTTCCAGACCGAAACGCTTGGTACCCGGGTACTTAGATGCCAGGTAGTTTTCCAAACCTTCCGCCGCAGTCAACCGCTCCAGCACGTGCTTACGCACGTCATCGCTGAACTTAGGCGCACTACGTACCGACTCAAACCGACGCTGTAGCCAGCGTTTCTCTTCGGTATCAACGATGTGCATGATCTCGCAACCGATGGAGCGACAGTAGGTCTGCTCCAACGCATCAACGATGTCACGCAGCGGCGCTTTATCAATACCTAGAAAAAACGAACCGGTTTGGAACTCAGTGTCGAGATCAGCTTTAGTGAGCTGATGGAACGACAGGTCGAGATCGGGGACGGGGGTGGGATTACGCAGCCCAAGCGGGTCGATATTGGCCTTTTGATGGCCACGGAAGCGATAAGCGTTGATCAGTTGCAGGACTTTGACCTGCTTTTTGTTCTCACCGCTGTCGGAGGCGGCGACTACCCGGCCTGGGCGGCTTTCACGGCCCAGCTGGTAGAACTGATCACGAATGGGGCTTAGTGGAACATCGTGGGAGGCACTGCCTTCAGAACGCGGCAGCTGATCAAAATAGCTGCGCCACTCGTCTGAGACAGAATCAGGATCGGCGAGGTACTGCTCGTAAAGCGCTTCCACGTAGTGGACATTGCCACCACTAACGTGAGAGGAACGCCACATCAACTCCATTATGCCTTGTTGCATCTCTCGGTCACCCTGCACTGATGGGGTGGTATCGGCATCGCTGCATGCTAGCAACGACATCGCTATTGCCCTGCCGGCGGGGCGGGACGTTTGCCGGCGGCGCCGACCGGAGGCCGGAAGCCCTTATTCATACACGTATTTGCGACGCGATTCACACTCAGTTCATGCTCAAAAGCCGGTACTTAAAGCACCGGCTTTTAAACTTGACTGGTCATGGTGCGACGCGTCGCCGCACCGTGACAGCCCCTATGATAACAAGCGAAGCGCTACGATTTAAGTAGCTTTATGCTGCAACTTACGTGGTAGACGCTTTTTCTTCATAGGATTAAGTAGTTACGTGGCGTCCGCGAGCAACATTTCACGAATTTTACCAATCGCACGGGTCGGGTTGAGCCCTTTCGGACACACGGCGACACAGTTCATGATGCCACGGCAGCGGAAGACCGAGAACGGATCTTCCAGGCTGGTCAGGCGCTCACGGGTTGCAGTATCGCGGCTGTCGGCCAGGAAGCGGTAGGACTGCAGCAGACCCGCTGGGCCTACGAACTTGTCCGGATTCCACCAGAACGACGGGCACGACGTGGAGCAGCACGCGCAGAGAATACACTCGTACAGGCCGTCGAGCTTGTCGCGCTCTTCCGGCGACTGCAGGCGCTCGATAGCCGGTGCCGGGGTGTCGTTCTGCAGGTACGGCTGAATACGCTCGTACTGCTTATAGAACAGCCCCATATCGACCACCATATCGCGGATGACCGGAAGGCCAGGCAGCGGGCGGAGTGTCAGCTTGTTGTTTTTCACAACGTCTGACAGCGGCGTGATGCACGCCAGGCCATTTTTGCCGTTCATGTTCATGCCATCGGAACCGCACACGCCTTCACGGCAGCTACGGCGATAGGCCAGACCGCTGTCTTGCTCTTTCATCAAATGCAGAACATCCAGCACCATCAGATCGCGGCCTTTGGTATCGACCTGAAACTCCTGCATATAAGGTGCGGAGTCGGTTTCCGGATTGTAGCGGTATACGGATACCTGAAGATTGGACATGGTGACTCCCTCTCGTCGGTGCGGAGATTAGTAGGTACGAACCTTGGGCTCGAACGTATCGACGGTTTTCGGCTTGAAGTTGACGTCGCGCTTCTTCAGCTCTTTACTGGCCGGGAAGTAGAGCGAGTGTTTCAGCCAGTTAACATCATCACGGTCTGGGTAGTCGTAGCGCGAGTGGGCACCACGGCTCTCTTTACGCTCAAGGGCAGCAATCGCCGTTGCTTCTGCCACTTCCATCAGGTTGTCCAGCTCCAGCGCCTCAACACGAGCAGTGTTGAATACATTGGATTTGTCCGGCAGGTGCGCATTGGCAATACGGCCACGCAGTTCCGCTAGCTTTTTGACACCTTCCTGCATGTTTTTCTCTTCACGGAATACACCGAAAGAGTTCTGCATGATGTCTTGAAGCTCGGCTTTCAGCTCAGGGATGCTTTCGCCGCCCTCTTCAGACTCGTTCCAGCGCGTAATACGCTTCATGGCGAATTCGATGTCTGACTCGGAAGCGTCCAGATACTCGATACCTTCGTTCAGCGCGCCTTCGATGAACATACCCGCCGCACGGCCAAAGACCACCAAATCCAGCAGTGAGTTACCGCCCAGACGGTTAGCACCGTGAACAGATACACACGCCGCTTCACCACAGGCAAACAGACCGTTAACGATATGGTCGTTGCCATTTTCGTCTTGGGTAATTGCTTGGCCATGAATGTTGGTCGGAATACCACCCATCATATAGTGGCAGGTCGGAACGACCGGAATCGGGTCTTTCGCCGGATCAACATGGGCGAAGGTTTTGGAGAGCTCCACAATACCCGGCAGACGCTTGCCAAGGACTTCTTCGCCCAAGTGATCAAGCTTCAGGAAGACGTGGTCACCCTTATCGCCACAGCCGCGGCCTTCGAGAATTTCCATCACCATGGAGCGCGCAACGACGTCGCGGCCTGCCAGGTCTTTGGCGTTGGGCGCGTAGCGCTCCATGAAACGCTCGCCGGTCTTTATTGACGAGGTAACCGCCTTCACCACGGCAACCTTCGGTTACCAGGGTGCCCGCACCGTAAATACCGGTCGGGTGGAACTGCCACATTTCCATGTCCTGCATCGGGAAGCCAGCGCGCAGCGCCATGCCAATGCCGTCACCGGTGTTGATCAGGGCGTTAGTGGTAGAGGCATAGATACGGCCTGCACCGCCAGTGGCTAGAACCGTGGCTTTCGATTTAACGTGAACCACTTCACCGGTTTCGATGCACATGGCAATACAGCCCACCACGTCACCGCTAGCGTTCTTGACCAAATCGACCGCGTACCACTCGTTCAAGAACGTGGTGTTGTTCTTGAGGTTGTTCTGGTACAGGGTGTGCAGGAGTGCGTGACCAGTACGGTCGGCTGCCGCGCAGGTACGGGCTGCCTGGCCGCCTTCACCGAAGTTTTTTGACTGACCGCCGAACGGGCGCTGGTAAATACGGCCGTTATCAAAACGTGAGAACGGCAGGCCCATGTGCTCCAGTTCAAAAACTGCTTTAGGGCCTTCAGAACACATGTACTCAGCGGCATCCTGGTCAGCGATATAGTCGCCGCCTTTTACCGTGTCGTACATGTGCCAGCGCCAATCATCATTCGGGTCGGCAGACGCGATGGCGCAAGTAATACCACCCTGCGCAGAGACCGTGTGAGAGCGTGTCGGGAACACTTTGGACAGTACGGCTGTCTTCTTCCAGACTTTGCCAGTTCAAGCGCAGCACGCAGGCCAGAGCCACCACCACCGATGATAATGGCGTCAAATGTCAGGCTACGAAGGTTAGACATGTATCAAGCTCCCCACAGAATTTGAATGCCCCACACCAGGTACACAAAGATGGCCAGAATAATCAGCGTCTGGACACCTACGCGCAGGCGAGTGGACTTGAGGTAATCGGTAGTGACTGTCCACAAACCGATCCAGGCGTGCGCAGCGATAGAGACAAACGCCAGCAGCGAGAAAATGCGCATCCACGTTTGCTCGAACAGCCCGCTCCAGGCGTAGTAGTCCAGGTTCGGATTAAACAGCAGGTAGGCAACAACGAAAACCGTGTAAAGGGCCAGGATGACCGCAGAAACGCGCTGCATCAGCCAGTCGGACAGCCCGCTACGGCCAAAACTTGTGATATTGGTTACCATACCCAAACTCCTGCCAGAATAATCAGAACTGCACTCACTACCACAGTAGCCTGTGCTTTTTTAACGCCACCTTCTAACGTCACACCAATGTTGGCGTCCATCAATAGGTGCTTGATGCCGGCCACAAAGTGAAATGCCAAGGCAGACAGCAGCCCCCACGCAATGAACTTGGCCAAAAAGTTGTTGGCTAAGGCACTGCTGACAGCATCAAAGCCAGCCGGAGATGACAGGGATTTACCCAACGCCCAAAAAGCGAAGATCAGGCCAACGAACAGGATGACACCCGTGATACGGTGTGTAATCGACGTTAGGGCCGGAAGTGGGAAATGTATCGTAGTCAGGTCTAAGTTTACGGGTCGTTTGCTATTCACGGCGTTATACACACTCTCTTGGCCCGCTCAGCGACAGGTCGGGCATAGCCCGAGCGGGCAGTGGTTGCTGGAAGGGGCTCGGCCGTTGCCAAGTCGGGCACGACCACCTACCTGCCGGTCGCGCGCCGTGGATTATAAGAACCTTAGCCCCTGCTGACAAACCGAACTCAGGCTTAACTCGACCATGGTGCAAGAAAATTGCCGCCAACCCGAGTCGATTTTGCGATGCAGCATGGTTATAGTGACACTTGATTGACGATTTGATAAGCCTGTTAACGTATCGTCAATTCTCTGGCACTTCGTTACTATGAACCTCCCATTAATCATATACAAAAATTATTCACTCAAACAATATATGTACAAGACCGGCTAGCGCATAGGCTAATTGACAAAATGTCGCACGCTTCTATAGTGGGCAAGCCTTTTCGCCGGCGCGGCATGCGAAACAACGACTTTACGTCCCAAACCGAACTCGAAAGGAGGCCAGCATGGCTGACAGGAAAGCGACATTGACGGTAGACGGTCTCGATAAGACGATCGAGCTACCCATGTATTCCGGCACACTTGGCCCCGACGTCATCGACGTGCGCGGCCTAGGTGCTGAAGGCCTGTTTACCTACGACCCCGGCTTTATGGCCACCTCTTCCTGCCAGTCCGCAATCACCTATATCGATGGCGGCAAGGGCGTACTGCTGCACCGCGGCTACCCCATTGATCAACTGGCGAAAGAGTCGAACTTTGTAGAAGTTTGTTACACCCTGCTGTTTGGCGAGCTTCCCAATGATGAGCAGTATGCTGATTTCGAATCTCGCATTCGCAATCACACGATGGTGCATGACCAGATCAACAACTTCTTCAAAGGGTTCCGCCGCGATGCGCACCCGATGTCGATTCTGTGTGGTGTGGTAGGCGGCCTTGCCGCTTTCTACCATGATCACATGGACATTACTCAGGAAGAAGATCGGGTGATCAGCGCTATTCGCCTCATTGCTAAAATGCCGACCCTGGCAGCAATGTCGCACAAATATAACGTTGGCCAACCGTTCAACTATCCGCGCAACGACCTGAGCTATGCAGAGAACTTCCTCTACATGATGTTCAGCAACCCGTGCGAAGAGTACAAAATCAATCCGGTATACGCGAAAGCCATGGACCGCATCTTTATGCTGCATGCGGACCACGAGCAGAACGCTTCTACCTCGACCGTTCGCCTAGCTGGCTCTACCGGTGCTAACCCGTTTGCCTGTATCAGCGCCGGTATCGCGGCTCTGTGGGGCCCGGCTCACGGCGGCGCAAACGAAGCCGTATTGAACATGCTCGATGAGATTGGTGACGACTCAGAAGAGAACATTCAGCGCTTCGTGGATAAAGCCAAAGATAAGAATGACCCGTTCAAACTGATGGGCTTTGGTCACCGCGTTTACCGCAACTTCGACCCACGCGCCAAAGTGATGAAAGAGACCTGCGACGAAGTGTTGGCCGAGCTAGGCATGGCCGACGACCCGCAGCTCAAAATCGCCAAGCGCCTGGAACAGATTGCCCTGGAAGATGAATACTTCATCGAGCGTAAACTGTACCCGAACGTTGATTTCTACTCAGGCATTATCCTGAAAGCCATGGGTATTCCGACCAATATGTTCACTGTGATCTTTGCAGTATCGCGCACCATTGGCTGGATCTCTCACTGGCACGAAATGCTCAGCGAAAGCTACAAAATCGGCCGCCCGCGCCAGCTGTATATCGGTCACGAAAAACGTGACTATCCTACCAAGTGATTGGCGGCTAACGCGCTAATGCACGCATAGGATGACAAAGGCCACCCACGGGTGGCCTTTTGTTTGCTTCCTACCAACAACAAAGGTGTTTTATGCGATCTATTACCACCGTTGCTTTTATTGGCCTAGGCGTAATGGGCTACCCTATGGCCGGCCACCTTGCCAAACAAGGCCTTACCACTCGCGTTTACAACCGTACTGCCAGCAAGGCAGAGGCATGGGCCAAGGCGTTTGGCGGCACGGCTCACTCAACACCCGCCGAAGCGGCTGAGGGCGCTGATTTAGTGTTGGTATGCGTGGGAAATGACGACGATGTTCGCCAAGTAACCACCGGGCCAGACGGCGCTCTCAGCACCATGATGAGCGGCAGCTACTTAGTAGACCACACCACCGCGTCGGCCGATCTGGCCTTGGAGCTGGACGCAGCTTGCCGCGAGAAAGGCGTGGCATTTATTGATGCACCGGTGTCTGGCGGCCAACAGGGGGCCGAGAACGGCGCGCTAACGATTATGTGCGGCGGTGAGCAAAACCACTTCGACACTGTGGCGCCCTTTCTCAACCACTACGCCCGCGCCGTCACACTGATGGGAACTGCCAGCAGCGGTCAGCTCACCAAGATGGTGAACCAAATCTGTATTGCCGGTTTAGTGCAAGGGCTAGCGGAAGGACTGCATTTTGCGGAACAGGCAGGACTAGACCAGCATCAAGTGATTGACGTCATCTCCAAAGGAGCGGCTGGCTCCTGGCAAATGGAGAACCGCCACAAAACAATGATCGCCAATGAGTATAACCACGGCTTCGCGGTGGACTGGATGCGCAAGGATTTGGGCATTTGCCTAGAGCAAGCACGTAGGCTAAATGCCACCCTCCCCGTTACCGCCCTAGTCGACCAGTTTTATGCGGATGTACAGCGTATGGAAGGTGGCCGCTGGGATACTTCATCGCTATTAAAACGGCTGCGCAAGCCTGAATAACGCTTGACTTTTTAGCACTGCCAGCCTGGACAGGGTTTTCCACACTATCTGTGGATAACCCTGTTCACAACCACTAGAAAACGTCCCACAATCGCCATGAACAGTGACCCAGCCTTAAATTGGTCATTTTTTGATCTACCATAAACTACTGATTTTAAAGAAATTAAGCTAAATCGCTGATTTTTTGCTTCATATTTATGTGGTTGTGCACAACCTGTTCCACGGAGACGCAAAAGTGGACAAGTCAAGCACAATATTGACAAAAAACGCGTGAAATAGACGCAAGTTCCAGACGACGGGAATGCAAAAAGAGCAAGTGAGAAAACTCATTGCTATTTGCTAATGATAATATTTTGGACGTGCGGATATAGATATGAGGTGGCGTCCCATAGGGGGTTCGAACCCCTGTTACCGCCGTGAAAGGGCGGTGTCCTAGACCACTAGACGAATGGGACGTATCTAACCTGGAAGCATCTTTGACAAGGCAACATCAGTGCTACTGATATTGGTGGAGCCTAGCGGGATCGAACCGCTGACCTCAACACTGCCAGTGTTGCGCTCTCCCAGCTGAGCTAAGGCCCCACATGTCTTGAAGACGGAGCGTATACTACTGATTCGCCTGATCTTCGTCAAGCCTATTTATCGAAGAAAACGCCGCGCTCTCACGCTAAGATCGCGCGGCGCTCTTCTCAATCACCAGTAACGATGATTATTTACAGGTCGCGGTACTCTTTTTCAAAGCGCTTCGCCTGCTTTTTGGACACGCCACCCAATACGGCAATCGCATGGCGAAGCCGTGCACGCGTCACGTCAGAGCCAAGAATAGCCATCGCATCCATCACCGAGGTGCTTGAGGTACTGCCTGTAATGGCAATAAACACTGGTGCCAGGAAGGCCTTCATTTTTAGCTCAAAGTGCTCTGCCAGACTTTTGACTTCCTCCAGCAACGCTTCTTTATGCCAAGCAGAGACGCCTTCAAAGCGCCATACCAGGAATTGCAGCAGTTTCACTAGCTCTTCGTTGTCCAGCTTTACGCTGTCAAAATCATCTTTAGTGATTGCGGGCAAGCCAGAGAAAAAGTGGCCCGCCAGGGAACAACCTGGGAGAGCGTTTCTACCCGAGGGCGGACTTGCGGCAAAATCTGCTTCACGTAGGCATCATTGAACGCCCACTCACGCAGCGCCTGCAGCAGTGCGTCGTCATCCAGGTCTTCACGGATATAGACACCGTTCAACCACGTCAATTTCTCTAGGTCGAACACGGGCCCGCCGAGCGAGACACGCTGAATATCAAATTCTGCCATCATCTCTGACAAGCTGAATTTTTCACGCTCATCAGGCATCGACCAACCCATACGGCCCAGGTAGTTGGTCACGGCCTGGGGTAAAAAGCCCATGCGGCGATAGTAATTGATCGACGTTGGGTTTTTACGCTTGGAGAGCTTGGACTTATCCGGGTTACGCAGCAGCGGCATATGGCAAAGCTGCGGCATTTCCCAACCAAAGTACTCATACAGCAGTTGATGCTTCGGCGCGGAATTGATCCACTCTTCACCACGCAGCACGTGGGTAATGCCCATTAAATGATCGTCCACCACGTTAGCTAAGTGGTACGTAGGCATACCGTCTGATTTCATCAGAATCTGAGCATCAACCTGCGCCCAATCCACTTCAATCGTACCGCGCAGCATATCGCTAACCACGCACACGCCTTCGCTGAGCACGTTCATACGAATCACATAGGGCCAGCTTTCCTGCTCACGACGTGATTGCTCTTCTGCGTCCAGGGCTAAATCAGTTGGCTTCAATGCCAAATGCAGGCCTGCCTCTTTGCGTGACTCGCGCAGCTCATCAAGCTCTTCGCTGGTGCGGTAACACTTAAAGGCATGCCCGGCGTCTAGCAACTGCTGGGCATACTTCGCATAAATATCGCCCCGCTCGCTTTGCCGATACGGCCCGTGGGGACCACCTACATCCGGACCTTCATCCCACTCAAGCCCCAACCAACGCAATGAGTCGAGAATCATCTGTTCTGACTCAGGAGTGGAGCGTACTTGATCGGTGTCTTCAATACGCAAAATGAACTGACCGCCGTGCTGGCGAGCAAAGCAGAGATTAAACAGTGCAATATAGGCCGTGCCTACATGGGGGTCTCCAGTAGGAGAAGGCGCGATACGAGTACGTACGGTCATCAACAGTTCCCTTTAGCAGTTAAGCGTGGCGCCATTATACGCACCCTAAGAACAACCAACAGCATTGGGAAGGGAACGAGTTTGACTTAAAAGCGTCTGATCGAAAGCTCTCAGAACATAGATAGGAAGATGCGCGTTAAAGCACAATCGCTTAGTATGGTGTAGTACCTATGATTCGTGTTCATGCATGAGAATGAATCTCACTATTTTCAGCATGTTCAGAGCGCCACCTATCAAGGTGGAAGTACATTCAACGAGCTGATTTAGCTCATCGACAGGAAAATGAAATGGAATCGCTAGGCTCACGTATCAAGCAACTGCGACTTCGGGCCAAGCTCAACAAAGCTGCCCTTGCACGTAAAGTTGGCGTGTCAGATGTCACCATTTCTTATTGGGAGTCCGGGGCGATCAAGCAGATCGGTCATGAACGCTTAGTAGCGCTCGCCGATGCCCTTGATTGCTCGCTGGCTACCCTTTTGGAAGGTGACAGTGCGCCTCAACTGTTGACCCTGACCCATACTGGTCCCCTCCCCTGGGAACAGGTTCAGGCAACGACCATTACCGTACCGCATCATCTGCCGTTGAAGATTGACTGGAAAGCACCTTGCGTGATGGCCACCCCTGGCAAAGAAACGGATTTTTCACCAGTAGCCTCTGGTGATTTGCTGTTGCTTGGCCCAACGCATGTGTTTCATAAAGCAGGCCACTATCTCATCCAGCGTGATGGCCGATTTGTCATTGAGCACTTCTCCAAAGCGCCCACTGACACCTCGATTCATGCGGTGTTGTTAGCACACTGGTGTCCTGCCTAAAGCATCTACCTCCCCATCCCTACTTGTCCTCAATAACGTCCACCTGGTCGCGCGTCCGTCTTGGTTCACTGCCTACCAAGAAACGGCGCGAGTAGGTGGCTACCTGCCCTAACCCATGGCGGGACTGGCTGATGAGCTCTCCCGCCAAGTATTCGCCCTGGGTACCAATGCGGGCCTGCACGCTTTCTGGCTGCACGGTGGCTTCGCCTAACTGCACGGTGACAAGATAACTGCCATCCGGTAAGCCACTGCCAGAGCCCAGTGGGCCAGCTTCAAATTTACCATTCACCACACGTGTACGCTCTTGCCAGCGTACGCGGCTAATTTCTCGCTCTACCACTACTTGTAGCTGGGCATCATTTGGCAGATTGGTTTCGCCTTCCACCATCAAACGCCGGTCTGGACGTAAAAAAGCAGCGGTTGAAATCATTACATCGAGCGGCTCAACCTGTTGTGCAGACGGCTCAGGTTTAGAAGCACGCTCTTCGGCCACTGAGTGTGGCTGGTGTTGTGCGACCTCTTCCTCAGGCCCACTACAGCCGTACAACAGCAGGGTCCCCACTAGCGCCACGCCAACATAACCTAGCGTTTTCCCCATAACGACTCCTCATCTTCTGTAATAGGCGTAACACTGCCTCTCTCGGGCTCTCACCATACCGCTTTTGACCGCAAAATACGCAATGTGATGCAGGGGTTGTGCAATATCAAATCAGCTTACGCTGGCCTCGAATTAAGCTAGCCACTGCTGCCCCCACTGATATAAAGATGAGCAATTTTATTTCCTAATGCCATTGAGCGCGGCGACGAGTGCCACACCTATGGTTTAGTGGTGTCCGGCTGCCATTCAGCAGGCGACACCTTCGAAAACGCCCTAGCCAACGCCCATTACATACGAGGCTTTTTATAGGTGGTTGCCTCCCAGCGAGTAGCTGGATCTCAATAAAAACCGTTAGCCAAAACAGCTTTTTAGCCAGCAAAGACGCTCTAAACAGGTTTGCGCAGTGCAGCACGGAAAGTGGCAAAGTGACACGTTTTGTGGCCAATCTGCCTTGCGCTGTCCACTTAAAGTGTCAGACTATAGCCATGTATAACAGAGTAAAACCCTCAAAAAGACCCCACTTTCAAACCGCCGTATTTCACACCTAGCACCAAGCTGGGGGGTAGATCATGACCGCATGCACTAACATCGGGCTTTACAGCCCCAGGCAAGCAGAGCGCCTCATTGGCGTAGACGCGGAGAAGATCCGCCGTTGGCTGATGCCTGAGCGGTCAACCAAAGGGCCTCTCTGGGAACCCGAACCCCAAGCGTTAGGCGCAGAAGACACGCTGAGCTTTAAGGACCTGCTAGAACTGCGTGCGGTGGAGCAATTCCGTCGCCACAACGTGAGCTTGCCGGTGATTCGTGAAGCACTACACGTGCTCAGAGACTACTTGCAGCGTGACTATCCTCTGATCAACCCTCAACTCAGCACAGATGGCAAAAAAGTGTTTTTGAAGGTGCTGGAAGACAGCGGCGAAACGGCCATCACCGACCTCGTGAAACGTCAAAACGTGTTTCATGCTGTGATCTCCCCTTCGCTGAAAGCGGATATTGAGTTTGACCCATCCGGCTGCCCGATTCGCTGGAAGCCTGATCCCGAGGACGAGAACATCGTGGTCGATCCTCGCTTTGCCTTCGGCAAGCCCATTGTGCTACCCAGCCACATGCCCACCGCCACCCTGGCTCAAGCGGCAGAGGTAGAAGGCAGCGCCGAAGCGGCAGCCCGTGCGTATGAGTTGACACAAGAGGAAGTGGAACGCGCCGTAAAATTCGAGACAAGGGTTTTATCGGGTGCACTTCTTCATTGACGAAAACATCAGCCATCACATTGCCAGCGCTCTTAACCACCTAGCCAAACTCTGCAGCGAAAGCCATACCATCGTGCATGCCAAAACCTTTAACGGAGGCCATGGCGTGCCCGACCAAGTGTGGCTTGAACGCCTTCAACAATCAGAGGAAACCTGGGTGATCCTGTCGAAGGATCGCTTCAATAAAGGTGACCCGGAAATGCTTGCCTTCGAATATTGCGGGATTACCACAATTAACCTGGGTAAGGACTGGAAAAAGAAAAACGTCTGGCAAACCGCGCTGCGCTTGATTGAATGGTGGCCCGTCATATCCAAAAGAAGTGATTCAGACAACAGGCCCCATGCACTACGACCTGACTTGGGTAAGATCCCCCAAGCTAAAGGGACGTAGGAAAGCTGTTAAGTGATCTTTTTGTACAAAAAGCCCCGCAAAATTAGCGGGGCTTTCCGTTATTGTCATTTATTATAGCTAACCAATCCAAGGTTCAATGAGCTTTGGTAAATTCCATGTTGCCCAAGCTAGTAATAAATAAGCACAACCTGTAATAAACAAGAAAAAATAGAAAGTTCTTCGCCGCTTATCGATAGGCTGAAGAAAACGGTTTTGCTTATCCGCCTGTGATGAATAGTGCTGTAATACATCGAGCCATGCTTTGCTTTCCTGATCAGCAAGCAAAACATCTCGCCAGTGTGCAGCTAATTGGAGAACAAATGACAATAATAAGTAGCAAGACAGAACTTTTACCAAAAATGCCAACTCAGCGCTAACTAATAGGTCTTCGAAGTTGTTCTTATCGAATTTGGCAATGAACGAAAAAGCAACAAAAAATAAAATACCAAGTGCATCACGTGTGAGCGAATTAACAAGTTCACGAACCTTCGCAGCGTATAAATCTGCATGAGATTTCATGTCCTTCATAAGCTCACGCACTTCTTTATGGTAAGCGTCTTTACGTTCTAGAATAACAAATGCATAGCTGTCACGTGCTTGGTACAGAGCGGCTTCGAGGTGATTTTCCATACCTGAAAGCAAAGATTGTTCTCGCTCAATATCGATTGACAACCTGTCCATTACTAGACTGAGGCGAGTTTCAGGTCTCTCTTCATATACCCAGAGAACTGCCTCGATTAAAATCTTTAGTGTCTTAGCACTTACAATCTGATCTTCATCATACAACGGCATAGAAATACGCTTTGTGCCTTTCAGGGTAGCTTCATAACGACCTTCAATACAGCGTAATTCTTGCACGAGACAAACAGACAATACCATTGAGCTCAATTTAACCAATGGAGCTACTTCTGGATTTTCTAAATCTCCCCAGGTTAGAGCATATCCCATAGTGCAAACCCGTAGTCCACGGGTAGCGTTAGTATGAATTAATCCATGAACGTCTTTAGATTCGGGCAGGCTAATTGTTTCAACGCTAGGGCATGGCGCTCCTGGAGGCATAACCCAGAGCAGTGGTCCTCCAACACTTTGCGAAAGCCCTTGAACTCTTATTGTCACGGGCTTCGCAAAGTCAGGGATATTGCCTGTAGGGTACAAGCAAGGGTCCCAGTTAATAAGCCACTGCTGGAAACCATTAACACTAAAGAACAGTAATGTTGTCTCATCGCCTCTTGCTCGGAGGCGACCTGCTATGGGCGTTTTACCTAAGATTAAACGCCAAGGTTCACCATCAAAATCGCTTGTAGATAGATCTTCTGCATCAATAGTGTCGCCAGTATCAACGATTTTCAGCATTGGCGATTCAATGCCTAATCGCTCAATGTGGTTAAATACGCTCAACAGCCTTTCTCGCACAGATGCGCTAAGCTCATCACCTTCCATAATCAAGCGTAAGCCCTCATCAATTTCTTGCGATGCATGAGGGCGAAGATCATCAATGGCCTGGAGCAGATCCAAAACAGGATACATTGCGGCTCTCACCTTTAGGCGTTAGCTGGTGGGTTTCGATAGTGATACGCTTGCCGCCACCATCTATATCTTCAATGTGCATGCCTGCTTCCTCACGACTGCCTTCATATATTATCGTAACACCTTCTGAGGTCTCATAGACCTGCTTGCGCTGCTTTTTAGGCAGGGAATCGGGACGAGGCCGAAAGCTTTGGCCAGCCACGCCATTTTCAGCTAAGGCATCTCGTAGTGCCCCCATATGCTTTGCTTTTCGCTCAGCATTTTCATCTTTTACTACTGAATCAAGAAATGCATCCGTCTCAAAAGTATCATGGTCGTTTAGGTAATTAAGCGCTCTTTCTCTGTAAGTGTTTACATCTTCTCCTGGAGGAAGTTGATCCCGGGGCACATCTTTAGCCCACTTCCGAACCGCTGAATAAGCCATCCGGGTTAATGCTGCATCCTGCTGACGTTCAATTACGCCTAGGAAAGACTGGAAGTAATCACTCAATACTGGCTTTTTGACACGATCAAAGGCCAATACATCCCAAGCAAACTGGTTTGCAGGATCGATTAACGCACTCTTTTGAATCGCATGTTTATTCTCGTTGAGAGCATTGGGAATTTCGTTGACAACAGCTACTCTCCGACCGTCTATCTCTTCATAGCTGTAAGCAAATGATTCCTGTTGATCCATCTTTACTAGGAACGCTAATTGTTGCAATCATGTGCATCGGTTAGGTACTTAACCACTGAGAAAATAAAAACACCCGCCGACATTTGACCACGGTGGAGGCGCGCAAACTCTTGAGTCATTAGGTATGAAAGCTCAATGAATCCATCACGATCATCAATGAGCTGTTGACTTTGATCCTGCAGATTCATGGCTTAGGGATTAAAAACATATTGTGTGCCTTCGGCGATGTCCCGCAGCCTATCAAGAAAGAAAGTTTTCTGTTTATCTTGCAGCTGAACCTCGTCGAGCTTTATTTCCCTTCCCAGGAGCCTCGGGGTCAATGATATGAAAAATGAAATCTACGATTTCTAGCGTGTTACGTTGCGCCTGATTCAGTACTCCGTCTAACGGTTGTCCCATCATGTTGAGTCCCTTATATTCTGATATTAAAAATCTCCCGCCGCTGGCTATAACGGCCAATTAGAACGGCCACCCCATTCACAGTATGCCTGGGGCACTAACTCCCCCTTGCATACCAGCACTGGAGCAACCAGCCGTCCCGCTCAGGCCATGATCCAATACAAACCCCCAGCCACTCCACATGGTTGAGGGTTTTGCTGCCGCAATATTCTGGCGATGCGCTTGCGCAACGCGTGCTATTGGGCGACAAGGTCACTATGACAAATAAACTTAACCGATGATGTAAGCCTTTCGCCATACTTTTGTAAGAAATGGCTTACACCGCCCAACACCGCGCTTGCCTGACCACCACCCCGCGAAACTGTCTAGCGGTGATGAAGCACCCTTCCCTGCCTGAGGGTGGCATCAAGCGGCAGCGGCTGCCGACGCGGTGGGTTTTGAATAATCGGAACTCGCCCTCTACCTCCGACACTACCAGATTGGCGCGGCCATACAATTGGGCTTCGTCTACCACCAGCACGTCGCCTTCCATCCACGGCCCACCTGGGGCACCTCGTCGCTGATCCCGAAAAACAGCTAGGCGGAAACTTCCGCCGGTCCATCTCTGCTACCGGTAGGTGCTTCATCCCCACCACGGCAGGCCCACAGGAGTTCACTCGCATCCGCGTTCCGCTGTTGGCTCCATTATGAGCGATGCGCTGAATCGCGCTTAAAGCCTAGTGCTGCAAAAATAACCAGAACTTAGCAAGGATGATGAACACCTGCGATGTCGGAAGGAATTTTTGAGGCGCCCCACCCGTGCATCAAGGCGCAGCGACTTATTTTGTGCTGCCTACCCTTTCTTGCGTACAATTGCCCGCCAACGCGCCCACCACTTCTGATAGCCACCATGGTAGGTCATGGTGCTGCTGTTCATTTAGCGAATAGCCACGATCAGAGGGCAATAGATGTGTGTACTTACATCGCATACCAAGTATGCAAGTGATTAATAGGACGAAACAAAACCCAGCAGAAGCGGCCCGCCGATTTTCTGTTGCCCCCATGATGGACTGGACTACCCGAGACTACCGAGCCTTCGCGCGCACGCTAACCAAGCGGGCGCTGCTGTACACCGAGATGGTGACTACCGGGGCGGTGCTGCATGGTTCTCCCCGCGAGCGCTTTTTGGGCTATAGCGAGGTGGAGCATCCGATTGCTTTGCAGTTGGGGGGCAGCGATGCGGGTGAGCTGGCGGAGTGCGCGGCCATTGCGCAGGCGTGGGGCTATGATGAGGTCAATCTGAACGTTGGCTGCCCTAGCGACCGGGTGCAGAATAATATGATTGGCGCGTGCCTCATGGGTCACCCCGAAAAAGTGGCGGCGGCGGTGAAGGCCATGCAGGCGGCGGTGTCGATTCCGGTCACGGTGAAGTGTCGTATTGGTATTGATGACCAGGATGAAGACGCGGATTTAGCGCGGTTTATTGATATTGTGGCCTCAGCAGGCTGTGAAGTGTTTACCGTGCACGCCCGCAAGGCGTGGCTGCAGGGGCTGTCGCCGAAAGAGAATCGCGATATTCCGCCGCTCAATTATCCCCGCGTGCACCGGCTAAAGCAGAGCCATCCTGAGCTGCATATTGGTATCAACGGCGGGATTAAAACCCTGGCGGAGTGCCAAGCGCAACTTGAGCAGGTGGATAGCGTGATGGTGGGTCGTGAGGCGTACCAAAATCCGTGGTTATTGGCAGGCGTGGATGAGCAGCTCTTTGGCGAGCCGGGCCCGGCCCGTACGCGCTTGGAAGCGGCCTTGGCGTTTCGCCCGTACATTCAGCAGCGGTTGGATGAAGGTGCCAAGCTCAACCATATTACTCGCCACTTGCTGGGGCTTTTTCAGGGCTGCCCTGGCGGGCGTCGGTTCCGTCGTCATCTCTCAGAGCACGCACATAAAGAGGGTGCAGGTTTACGCTTGTTTGATGACGCGCTCGGCTTGGTTCGTGAGCCTGAGTTCGAAGCGGAGCCTCTCGACGAGCAAACAAACCGCCAGCCCGTGACCTAACGGCCAACAGGCTGGCGGTTTAACGAACGCCCAGCGATTTTATCGTTGGGCGTTTTCTTTTGGGAGGCTACTGCGCGCGAATGCCTTGCTCAATACGCTCGCCTACTTCTTGATCGATATTGCGCCAGTACTCAAAGGCGCGCTCCAAGACCGGCTCGGTCACGCCATCAGAGAGGTGCCCCACCACGTTGGAAACCAAACGGTCGCGTTGGTCATCGTCCATCACCTCACGCACTAGTGCGTGCGCTTGGCTCCAGTCGTCATCATCTTTGCGCAGCGTATACGCGGCGCGCACGAATTGCCCATCTGTCGACCACACCGCATCTTCCGGGTAGCGCTGCCCGTCTGCCTTGGGGCCGCCTTTGCTATTGGGCGTGTACACCGGGTCGGTGGAGTGACGAATGCGCATCGCGCCGCCCTGGGTATAGCTATGCACGGGGCTCTTGGGCGTATTAACCGGAATATGCTTGTAGTTCACCCCTAACCGCGCACGGTGGGCATCGGCGTAGGAAATAGAACGAGCCAAGAGCATTTTATCTGGAGAAAGCCCGGTGCCCGGCACCATGTTGTTGGGCTCGAACGCGGCCTTCTCAATCTCGCTGTGGAAATCCGTGGGGTTACGATCCAGGGTCAGCTTACCGACCTCAATCAACGGGTAGTCTTTATGAGACCACACCTTGGTCAGATCGAAGGGGTTTACTCGGTAGGTTTTGGCGTCTTCAAACGGCATGATCTGCATCTGCAGCGTCCAGGTGGGGTAATCCCCGCGCTTGATCGCCTCAAACAGGTCGCGGCGGTGGTAATCCGCATCGCTGCCGGCCATCTGGTCAGCCTGTTCCTGGGTCATGCACTTAATGCCTTGATCGGTTTTAAAGTGATACTTCACCCAAAACCGCTCGCCTTCTGCGTTTACCCACATATAGGTATGGCTGGAGTAGCCGTTCATATGTCGCCATGTGGCCGGTACACCGCGGTCGCCCATTAGCCACGCGACTTGGTGGGCAGATTCTGGCGACAGCGTCCAGAAATCCCACTGCATATCATGATCGCGCAGGCCGTTATCCGCACGGCGCTTTTGGGAGTGGATGAAGTGCTGGAACTTCATCGGGTCGCGCACGAAAAACACGGGGGTGTTGTTACCCACCATGTCAAAGTTGCCTTCCTCGGTATAAAACTTAATCGAGAAACCGCGCGGGTCGCGCCATGTGTCCGGGCTACCGCTCTCCCCCGCTACGGTCGAAAAGCGAATCAGCACATCGGTTTTCATGCCAGGCTGCAGAAATTTAGCCTTGGTGTATTGGCTGATATCCTGGGTGACTTCGAAGTGGCCAAATGCTCCACTGCCCTTAGCATGGGGTTGGCGGTTAGGAATCATTTCACGGTTAAACGCTGCCATTTGCTCCATCAGATAGTGATCGTGCATCACTATCGGGCCATCGGCGCCTACCGAGAGCGCGTGCTCGTCGCTCGCAACCGGAATACCTGACTCATTAGTGGTGGGATGCTGGCTACCACTGCTCATTGCTCTTCCTCCTTGTCACACTCGACATGGCACGGTCTGCACCACTGGAAATGACCGCTTTTGCAACACTATTTAATGTAAGCTAAAGCGGCCCCCACACAGGTATAGTCAACAAGGAGGTATTGCGCCATCCATGGCACCAGATACTTGGCTATTAGAGCAATAGCTTTTGTTTATTAGCTGCGTTGGATGTTAGTACATCGCATCCGGTGGCGGGGTCAGGCTAGATTGGAAGCTCTCAATGGCCGTTTCAGCTTCTTCAATTTCGTCAAAACGGGCAATGTGATAAAGCGCTTCACCTTCATTAGCCAGCGGTAAACGGCTCATGCCAATCACAATACCGTCCGCCATGGCGAGCACTTCGCCTTCGTCATTACCAAATGGGTCAGCGACTTTACCAAGTATCTCGCCTTTCGCCACTCGCGCGCCCAAGCGCACCTTGGGGCGTAAAATGCCGTCGATGGGTGCTCGCGCCCAGCTAGAGCCATTAGCAAGCTCAGCCGGTGCGGGCGCACGGCGGCGCTGTTCGCCTGCTAACATCCCCAGGCGCCGCATCACGCGTAGAATACCCTTTACACCGGGGGCAATCGCCCACTCATCAAAGCGCAGCGCTTCGCCCGCTTCATAAGTAAGTACCGGAATACCACGATTCTGAGCATAGTGACGCAGGCTGCCTTCACGTAGCTCAGCGTTTAACACCACCGGGGCACCGAAAGCATCGGCCATGCGCTCAGTTTCACTACCCGCGCTTAGCTGCGCGCGAATCTGCGGCAAATTGGTGCGGTGGATGGCGCCGGTGTGAAGGTCGATAATATGCGTGGCGTGATCGACAATCTCTTCGCGGAGCAGCGCAGCGATACGGCCGCCCAAAGAGCCTTTTTCACTGCCGGGAAAACAACGGTTTAGATCTCGCGGATCAGGCAGGTAGCGTGTTTGCTGCAGAAAGCCGAATACGTTCACCACGGGCACCGCTATCAGCGTACCGCGCAGGCTGTTAATCGCTTTAGAGCGCAGCAAACGGCGGACAATTTCGACCCCGTTAATCTCGTCACCGTGAATCCCCCCGCATACCAACATCACCGGGCCGTCTTTACGCCCATGCACCACTTCTACCGGAATATGTAGCGGCGTATGGGTATACAAGCGCGCCACCGGCACGTCGATCTGTAAACGTTGCCCAGGCATGACGGTATGCCCAGCTAGAGTGAAAGGTGCTCGCGCCATTGCAATTCCTTAAACGTGCGTTGAAGCAGTGCTGCCCCGGTCACATCACATGGTGACCAAAGCGTTTTAAAACAGCGTTTTCAAATACGTCTTATACGCTTTTTAAGACTAAATGACGAGCTTCCTAACCTACATTATCAACTTAAACAGCTTATCCATACAGTTTTGAATGTAAAAGAGGCGATACTTCAGATAAAATATAGCGATCACGTGTCGATATCGAGGTTACGGTTTCATGGTAAAAAAAACCAAAGCGGAGGCTGCTGCAACTCGCGAAGCGCTGTTGGATGATGCTGAAGAGGTGTTTTTCGAAAAAGGCGTAGCCCGCACGTCGCTTGAGCAAATCGCCCGCCATGCCGGCCTAACCCGGGGTGCCGTTTATTGGCACTTTAAAAATAAGGGTGACCTTTTCATGGCGCTGGTGGAACGGGTACGCATGCCGTTCCAGTCGCTGATGGAAGAGGTCAATAATACTGACCCAACTATCTCACCGCTGGAAGCTATTCGGCTTGCCTGCCATGCGGGGTTAAACCGTTTAGAACAGCCTTCCCACCAGCGCATCTTATCTATTTTGCTGCATCGCTGTGAATTTTTTAGCGATATCAACCCGATCGAGATGCAGGACGAGATTTCCGAAGAGTGCTTTGACGAAATGCTTCTCGTCTTTCAATTAGCCCAACAGCAGCACTTGTTACGCGACGATATCACCCCAGAAGTTGCCACACGGTTGATGCAGTCCACGTTAGGTGGCCTTTTCCACGACTGGCTACGTAACCCCGACGCCTTCTCCTTGCGAGCCCGAGGCGCTGAGCTCATTGATGCCTTAATTAAGATGCTGCAACGCTAGCCTTCTCGCTGCACTGCAGCAATACTTCTATACTGAGCAAGTCCCTGTCTAGGAGTCTTATATGTATGTACTTGAGTTTGTCCGTGTGCGTGAGCTTGATATCGCTGTCCGCATTTGGAACCCTGATGCTAAACGGACTCTGATTGCTTGGCACGGGCTGGCCCGACACGGCGGTGATTTTGCTGCCCTAGCCCAGGAGCTGGGCAGTGAATGGCGGGTAATCGCACCCCAACGCCGGGGCGTGGGCTTTCCAGCTGGTCGCTTTTCCCCGCCCACGACTATCTCTACAGCCATTACATCACCATCGCCATTGCGCTGCTGGATCATTACCAGCTCGAACACGTGGATTGGCTGGGCACCTCTATGGGTGGCTTACTGGGGTTGCTCATCGCGGCAGATGATCAGCATCGCTCGCGCATCTCGCGGTTAATTCTTAACGATGTCGGGCCAGAGCTAAACAAAGAGGGCCTTATTGCGCTCTCTAGCTACTTTGGCGTTCCCCATCGCTTCAACAACTTTGCCGACTTAAAAGCTGAGCTTACCAAGCACTACGCCAGTTTTGGCATTTCTAGAGAAGAGGAGTGGCGGGAGCTAGCGCTGAGCAGCGCACGCCGCCTACCCGACGGGAGCTGGACCTACCACTTCGACCCGCGCCTTGGCGAGCAGTTTATTCACGATACGCCTCGCGATATATGGGCCGATTGGGCCAAACTCCGCTGCCCTGTCATGGTGATTCGTGGCGAAACCTCTACCCTGCTGGATGCAGAAACATTACCTAGAATGAGCGAGGCTCAACCATCACTAAAAACGTTCACTGTAGATGGTTGTGCCCACGCCCCCATGCTAAATACAGCCGTACAGGTAGCGCCGATTCGCCACTTTCTCGACGTTCCACTTAGTCATTACCGCGCACCAGAAACAACCGCCACTGCTTCGCCCTCTATCTTGCACTGGTTTGCGAAGCAGTGGCGGCGTTGGTTTGGTTAAAACATGCTGAGTTAGGTTGGGTAACCATTAGGATGTTGCTTATGCTGCAGACGCAGTTTATTTAAGAGAACCCGAGTATCCATATAGTGCTGTTCCACCACGCTGCGGTAAGCCCCCTCGTCGGCTATGTACTTAACCAGTACACGACGCTCTCCCTGTTCGGGGCAAGCTCCCGCTTTGCAGTGCAGCCTCACGGAGCTATTAGGCTCATTCAGCAGTGTAGCGGTGGCGAATTATCGTTTTGCCGTTCAGCAACGATCACCGTTGCCCCTAACAAGCAGCGGCGTTTAAAGGGCTGATAGCGGTGCAATGCACGCTGAATGCTATGGCATACCGCAGCAGCAATGGGCGATGCAATAGCAAACGCTGCCCACACCACTAACACCCCCACCGGTACCCTGAGCAGCCCCAGCGCCATCCAACGCAGCGCGAGAAGCTCGATAGCAAGCGACAGCGCACCGGCAAAGAGCACCAAAAAGCTCAGCGCCAGCGTGGCGGGAACCCCGGCAAACCCAAGCGATACCAACGTGCTAGCCATATGGTCATCGCGCAAGCTGTCACGCTCAAACAGCTCCAAGGGGGCTAGCCGAATGAGCACCAGCAGCCAATAGAGCGCGATCAGCGCCAACAGGAAGGTAAATACGATGGTAGGAAACTGAAGAGCAGCCGATATGAGAGTTTGCATGGCGTGTTCTCCTCCAGGCATGTTGCCCAGTGTTGTTTTCGCCTGACCTAAGCTTTATTTATTAACGTTGATTAGCACAAGCTGAAAACGGTGGTCTCTACTAGCGTAGCTCATCTTATCGGCTTATGAAGTCCTTCGTTTGACTCGTGTCAGGCCCCCACACAAAAAAACGTGCGCCCTGTTAAAGGGCGCCCTTCGTAGGCCTAGCAAGAACGCTTAAGCATTATCGTGGCCAAGCTCCGCTTGCTCTTGGCGATCCTGATTCGGATGGCGCTTGCGGTAGAGCCAATCCGATACCGAGGCAATCATGGCGTAGAAGCTGGGAATAAACAGGCTGCCCAGAATCGCCACTGACGCCATACCCATCGCCACTGTGGTACCGATATGGTGGCTACTCACGTCACTTGCGCCGGTCGCCAGGGCCAACGGCAAGGTGCCGAAGATAAACGCCAGCGAGGTCATGACGATTGGCCGGAAGCGCAGCTCTGCGGCGGTAATCGCCGCTTCGCGAATCGATTTACCCAGCTCTTTACGCTGCAGCTCGGCAAACTCGACGATCAGGATGGCATTCTTCGCCGCCCAACCGACGACCACCAGGATGGCGATCTGAACGTAGACACTGGTATCCAAACAGCGCAACACAATGCCACCGATACCGCCAAGGAAAGCAAAGGGCGTTGCGGTAAGTACCGCCAGCGGCAGCGACCAGCTCTCGTACTGCGCCGCTAGAATCAAGAACACCATCAGAATACCGAACACAATCGCAAGTGTTGCGGTATTACCCAGGTTAGATTCCTGATACGCCGTACCGGTCCAGCCCATGCCCCAGTTATCACCCAGCGTCTCTTGAACCACTTCTTCCATGGCCTCGATGGCTTGGGCCGAGCTGTAGCCCGCTGCCGGGTTACCCTGGAACTGGGCCCCCGCGTAGACCCCAAACCGTGACACCACCGCAGGCCCCGTTTGGCGCTCAAGCGTCACGAACTCAGAGAGCGGGATACGCTCACCGTTGCCACCACGCACATAGACGTTGTTGACGTCTTCCGGCGTTTTACGGAACTCATCTTCGTTCTGTAAGTACACCTGGAAGTTACGGTTTTGGTAACTGAAGTAGTTCACGAACCCATTACCGAACGTATTCGCCAACGCAGAGTTGATATTCTCCAGCGCTACGCCGTAGCTGAGCGCTTTTTGCTGGTCGATTTCCGCCCGGTAAGAGGGCACGTTCACGTTAAACGTACTGAACACTCGGTTAAGCACAGGGTGCTGATTCGCGGCCTGCATGATTTTCAGCGAGGCTTCATACAGCTCACGGGTGGAGGCACCATCGAACGACTGCAGGTAACCGGTGAAACCACCCGTGGTGGATAGCCCCATGATCGGCGGTACGTTAAAGGCCATCGCTGAACCGCCATCGATACTGGCGCCCAACTGCATGATACGTCCCACCAGCTCATTGGCGGTTAACTCTCGCTCTGCCCACGTTTTCATATTGATAAACATAATGCCGCGAGCCGTATTGACCGCGCTGGACAGGATGTCGTACCCCGCCACCGCAGAGGAGTATTCAACCCCAGGAATGGCCGCTACCTGCTCGCTTAACTCAGCCATATAAGCCTGCGTACGACTCAGCGAGGCGGCATCTGGCAAGGAGACGCTAACGAGTACGATCCCCTGGTCGGTTTCCGGCACCAGCGTTGAGGGTGTATTCGCGTAGAGCCAATAAGAACCCGCACCGACGGCTACGGTTAACGCCAGCGCCAACACCCAGAAGCGCACCAGCTTCTTCACAAACCACATATAAACCGCAGTGAAACCAGCAAAGAAGCGGTCAAACAGGCGCAACGGCGTGCTGATGGCACGCTTGAACGCCGACTGCTTGGTCTGGTGCAAATTGTGTTTGATAAAGATCGCCGATAGCGCCGGGGTAAAGGTCAACGCCATCAGCGCCGACAGCGCCACCGAAATGGCCACGGTGATCGCGAACTGCTGATAGATTTGCCCAGTAAAGCCACCCAGGAAGGCTACCGGCACAAAGACCGCCGCCATAATCAGCGAGGTAGCAATAACCGGCCCACCGACCTCTTTCATAGCGCGAACAGTCGCATCCCGAACGCTAATATCGTCCTCTTCGCTAAGTACCCGCTCAACGTTTTCCACCACCAGTATCGCGTCATCCACCACGATGCCTATCGACAGCACCAGGGCAAATAGCGTCAGCAGGTTGATCGAGAAATCGAACAGATAGAAGCCCGCAAAGGTACCAATCACCGACACCGGCACCACCGACATCGCGATGACGGTAAAGCGCCAGTTTTGCAGGAAGATAAACAGAATGACGATAACGATCAGAAACGCTTCAATAAACGTCTTGATGACCGTTTCCACCGACGCATCGATAAACAGCGTGGTGTCGTAAGGGGTTACGTACTCAAGCCCTGGCGGAAAACGCCCCGCCAGCTCTTCCATCGTGGCCCGCACCGCATCAGCAGTTTCCAGCGCGTTCGCACCGGGCTGCTGGTTAATGATAATCGGCGTCATAGTGGCGCCGTTTAGCCGGGCATCAACCCCGTAAAAGGAAGCTCCCAGCTCAATACGTGCCACATCTTCTAAGCGCAGCGACGAGCCATCTGGGTTGGTACGTAGAAAAATTTCACGGAAATCGTCGGTGCTCGACAGTCGTCCGCCTGCGGTAATCGTATAGGTAAGGCGCGCGGTTCGCTTTGCGGTGTAGCCGCTAGGTTACCGGCGGGAATCTCGGTGTTCTGAGTTCGAATAGCGCTGGCCACTTCGCTAGGCGTCAAATCGTATTGAGCCAGCTTGTCGGGGTCCATCCATATCCGCATGGCAAACTCGCCGCCACCCAATACCTCGGCGTTACCCACCCCCGGCACCTGGCGCAGCTCATCCAGAATGTTGAGCGTGGCGTAGTTCTGCATGTAAACCTTGCTGTAATCCCCGCTGGGCGAGGTCAAGGCAACGAGCATCAGGATGGAGTCTGAACGCAGCTCGACAGTAACACCCTGAGACTGCACTGCCTCCGGCAGCTGTGAAAGCGCCCCCTGAACACGGTTATTGACGTTAATCGTATTGATATCGCCATCGGTGCCGATATTAAACGCCACACTCAAGCTCATGGTGCCATTATCGGCGCTGTTGGAGGTCATGTAGAGCATGTCCTCAACGCCGTTAATCGCCTCCGCTAGCGGTGCGGCCACCGTTTGTGCCACGGTTTCAGCATCCGCCCCGGGGAACTGGGCTTGCACCGACACCGTCGGCGGCACCACGCTGGGGTACTGCTCAATCGGCAGCACCCGCATGGCCATCACACCGACCAGCGTGACAATAATTGCCAGTACCGTGGCAAAAATCGGACGGCCGATAAAGAAGTTAGAGAAATTCATTATTGCGCGCCCTCTTCCCCTTCAGCGGGTTGTGCGCCACCGGCTTCTTGCATCGCTTCTGCCGCCTGCGCTTCTTCCTGGGCTTGCTCCTGCTCAGCCTCTTCCACCACGTCAGAGGCGTTACCTTCAAACGGTTGGGGATCAATCAGCACGCCCGCCTCTAGGCCAGCGGGGTCGCCCACCACAACGCGGTCTCCTGGCTCCAAGCCACCACGGATGATTTGCCACGGGCCTGCGACTTCACCCAGCTGAACAGTGCGCTCGCGGGCCTTGTTCTCATCATCCAGCACATACACCTGCGGCCCCATAAGGCCTTGGGTGACAGCAATTTCTGGAACGGCTAGCACATCAAAACGCTTCAGCCCTTCAATACGAACGCGAACAAACTGCCCCGGCAGCACTTCACCATCGGGATTGGCAAACGTAGCAGACGCTTGAACGGTGCTGGTGCCGGTATCCACGCGCGAGCCAAGGAAGTCCAGGCGGCCTTCAAGCTCGCTACCTTCGCTACCGTCTACGCCAGGCACCCGCAAGCGGGCGGTAATCTGGGAAGCATCGCCTTCATTGCCAAGCTGGCGGCGCAGCTCAAAAGCATCGCGCTGGGGCAGTTGGAAGCGCACTTCCAGCGGATCCAACGGCGTAATTGTGGCCAGCTCGGTGCGGGAATTGACCAAGTTGCCAACGTTAATCTGGCTTAAGCTAATCATGCCCGATACCGGCGCGGTCACGTTGGAGTAACCTAAATCCAGATTAGCGCTGGTCAGCGCCGCTTCCGCCTGGGCAACATTGGCTTGAGCCACGCGCTGGTCGGCAAGCGCTTGGTCGTACTGTTGGCGACTGACCGAATTCTGGCTCAGCATCTGCTCAAAGCGTTGGGCATCGCGCTGGGCACGGGCAAGCTCAGCACGAGCACTTTGCAGGTCTGCTTCACGCTGGTTAACGGTCGCCTGATAGAGGTCTGGCTCAATGGTATAAAGCTGGTCGCCCTGCTCCACCATTTGGCCGGGCTCGAAGTGACGCTCCTCTAGAAAGCCGTTCACCCGCGCGACCAGCGTCACTTCGCTGTCGCTACGCAGCAGCGAGGGGTAGGATTTATCCAGCGGTATATCTTGACGCGCTATCTCAGTGACTTCCACCGGGTGGGGCGGTGTCTCCTGCTGCTGGCTTTGCTGCTCCTGTGGCTGCTCCTGACCACATGCCGTGAGCGCTAACGCGGCGATCAGCGTCACTAGACTCGCTCTACCTGAGTGAATCACTCTTTTCATGCGTCGTTTTCCTATTCATTTTTCTAAACATGGACGGATCGCCACGGGGGCATGCACAACGGAGATTAGGCGCCCGGGGTAGGCGGTGCACCAATGTCCATTGCGCGCTGGTACGCGTCGGGCTCGTTGCTTTCCGGTAGGTTGAAGTTGACGTCATCGCCGGTCAGCCATGCGTTCACTTCTTCAATCGCTTCAACGTCGAGCAGCCCCGCCTGCTGGCGCAGCGACAAAAGATTCACGACATAGTCGTAACGCGCTTCAGCGTAGTTAGCGATGGCGTTGTAGAGGTTTTGCTCAGCGTTCAGTACGTCCACGATGTTACGCGTGCCCACCTCATAACCAGCGCGGGTCGCTTCCAGGGCACTACGGTTGGAAACGATGGCCTGTTGGCGCGCCTCTACCGTTTCAACGTTGTTGCTGACCTGGGTATAGAGCGAACGTACCTGCTGGATGGTGGTGCGGCGCTGAGACTCAAAATCGTACTGGCTGCTCTCTAGTTGGAAAGTGCCCTGGCGAATGCTGGCACTGGTGCTGCCGCCGGTATAGATCGGCACGTTTGCAGACACACCGACCTGAGCGGAGGTGTCGTAACCGCTGACCACGTCGCTGTCGCTATCGGCATATTGATAGTTGGCAAACGCCTGCACGGTGGGCAGGCGGCCAGCGCGCGCAAGCTCCACACCTACGCGGGACACTTCAATACCTGCCTGCTGGGCGAGCACCTGTGGGTTACGCTCAATGGCTTGCTCAACCCAGTAGTTACGATCGGTGGGAGACGGCACCGCGATGGGCATGCTGTCACCGAGTGCCTCAATGCTGGCATAGCGTTGGCCGGTAAGCTGCTCCAGCACTTCAAACGACACTTGCAGGTTGCTCTCGGCGGCAATGCGATCCGCGCGGGATTGGTCGAAGCTCGCCCGCGCTTCTTCCACCTCGGTAATCGCAATCAAACCGACTTCAAACTGCTCACGGGCCTGCTCCAGCTGGCGGCCAATGGCACGCTCTTGGGCTAGCCGTGCTTCCAACACTTCATAGGCACGCAAGATATCGAAGTAGGCGCTGGCCACATCAATCAGCAGCTGCTGTTCGGTGGCAGCCAGCAAATAAACCTGTTGATCAATCTGGCGCTCTGCCTGAGTTACTTCCTGGCGCGTCACGGCATTGAACAGCGCTTGCGTGGCTTCCAGCGTTAATGAAACGGTGTTGTAGCTGTCATCACCACCACCGACGCCCGCGTTGGCACCTGCGCCAGTACCCGTGCCTGTATTACGGGCAGACCCCTGGCTCTCAAACTGCTCGTTATGCGTGGCGCTACCGGAGGCATTCACCTGCGGCAACAGTCCGCCACGTGCTACGTCTCGCGCCGCCTCTACGCTGGAAAACTCAGACCGGGCTGATGCCAAGGCCGCGTTGTTATTCAGCGCATCACGGGTGATGGTCACAAGATCCGCCGCTTGAGCTGGCAGGATAAAAGAAGACGTGAGCACTGCTAACAACAGGGGGCGAAAGGGGGCATTGACTGCCCAGTGTGCTAGTCGCATGGGATTGCCTCTAGGTGTCAACGTAAGACGGCGCGGCAGAGCGCCATTATGAAAGAGTGACATTATAGTTACATTCATGTATGTATGCTAGACTTGAACTTGTCGAATTTGTGTGTACAACACTGATGTCAAGCTTAACCTTCCTTACCTTAGTTCAAGGTATCGTTGGTTGGGACTTTTTTGCTACGACGCTTACGACATTGCCGTGGATCAATGCCCCACTTGTGTAGCCTGGACGCCAGCGTGGTGGGTTTAATTCCCAATAGCTCGGCAGCACCTCCCGCGCCAGACACCTTGCCATTCGCTGCCTCTAGTGCCTTTAGGGCATTGCTTCGCTGGCGCTGGCAGAACGCTTGCTCGGTCATCGGGTAGCTGGGCATGTGGCGCTATCGTGCGCTTCCAGGTTTAAGGAAGTGTTACGCTGCAAGGGTTCTGTCAACAAAAGATCATCAAAGCAGAGACGCTGATCTTGGGTGACAATTACCTGCCGCTCAATCACGTTCTCAAGCTCACGGATATTGCCCGGCCACGGGTAACGGGTCAGAACTTCTAACTGGGCAGGTGGTATTCGTACGCCCGGCTTATTGAACTTCAGGCAGGCACGGTGCAAAAAGTGGCGCGCCAGCAGCGGCACATCCTCAATGCGCTTGCGCAACGGGACGGAGTCGATGGGAAAGACGTTCAAACGGAAGTAGAGATCTTCGCGAAACTGCCCGGCATCAATCATCTCCTTTAACTCACGGTTGGTCGCCGCAATCACCCGTACATCCACTTCGCGAGTGCGGTTATCCCCCGGTACTGGTTCTCAAGTTCCAACCGGCGTTTGAGCGACTCCACCTCCTCCAACGCATCGCGCAGCTGCTGCTCGGCGCGCTGGATGCGCTGACACGGGGCGTCATTCAAGACGAGCTGATCAAAATCTGGAGCCAGGATCAGCAAACCGTGTTCATGATCACTCACGATGTGGACGAAGCGATCTTACTGGCCGACCGCATCTTCTTAATGACCAACGGCCCCCAAGCACGCATCGCCGAAGCCGGTGGAAATTGACCTGCCAAGGCCCCGCCAGCGGGCGGAGATCGTCAAGCATCCGCACTTCTACACGATTCGTAACTACCTGGTCGATTTCCTGGTGAACCGCTCCAGCGAGCTGCGCACCCAGGAGTTCGACGGCCAAGGCCTGCGCTACCCGACGCCGGTGAACCCGGTACAGCTAGCGGCTGCAGAAACCACTACAGATTCAACCCCGGCATCCCCTGCCACCGAACCACAAGAAAACCTAGTGAAGTTCACTCCCAAGGAGGTCCGTCATGGATCAGCTCGAAATGCGCCATACCCTGCTGGCTGCCAAAGCCCGTAAAAAAATGAGTTGGGATGACATTGCCAGCGCCGTCGGCATGTCGCCGGTGTGGGTCGCCTCTGCCTGCTACGGTATGAACAGCGCCAGCGCCGATATCGCCCATAAACTCTGCGACGTACTCGAAGTGGATGGCGACGTCGCCACCGCGCTCACGGCCTTCCCCACAAAAGCGTGGGATGAAGCCATCCCCCAAGACCCGTTCATCTATCGCCTCTACGAAGTGGTCGGCGTGTACGGAGAAACGCTGAAAGACGTGGTGCAAGAGAAGTTCGGCGACGGCATCATGAGCGCCATCGACTTCACCATGGAAATGGACAAAATCGAAGACCCGAAAGGCGACCGAGTACTGCTGACCCTGAACGGAAAATTCCTGCCTTATAAGTCCTGGTAACGTTAATAACGCACGCTTAATCGCGTTCCAGCAGCGTTACGCTGCGCTCGACCCCACTGCGGTAACTGGCACCAAACAGCAGCAGATGGTTAAGCAGTGGGTAGAGTTGAAACAGCGCTTCACGCCTCGGCCAGTCGGCCGGGGCGTTGCCGTTCCAGTAGGCATCGAAAAATGCGTCACCGGGGGAGCCGAACAGCGTCAGCATGGCCAGGTCGGTCTCGGGGTAGTGGCGATAAATCGCCGGGTCGATCAGCGCTGGCCCGCGGGGCGTGGTCAGTACATTGCCCGACCACAGGTCGCCGTGAACCAAACTTCCAGGAGCATCCGGCAACCAGCTTTCCAGCTGTTCGGCCTGCAGCTCGATACGGCGACGTAGCGCGCTATCAAGCAAACCACGCTGAAAGCAGGCCTCGCAAAGGGGGAGCAGGCGGCGCTCGCGCTGAAACTGCCGCCCGTCAGCCAGTGGCGCATTGGGCTGCGGGGTCAATCCGCAGGCGTTGTCTTTATGCCAACCGTGGGAGGCGCCTATCACGCCGTGCAGCTGGCGAAGGCCCTCTCCCAGCGCGGTCGCATCCTGCTTGTTGGCGGGCTGAGTCTCCAGGGCTTCCATCACTAGCCAGCCTTCCGCCTGGCCGAGCACTTCAGGAATGATGAGCGAGGTATTGGCCCCGGCAAGTGCGTGCAGCCCTTCTGCCCCCCCCCTGAGGCGCTCGGGATCGTCATGCTTCACGATCACCCGCCCCTGGCGCGTGGCTAACGTATACACCGCCGCACTGTCGCCGCCGCTTAGCGGCTCTAGCTCGCTGGTGGGCGCTATATCGTGAGTAGTGAGCAGATGGCGTATGGTATGGCCCCATTTTTGTAGACACTTGG
>NZ_MWVI01000011.1 GCF_002087295.1 Vreelandella lionensis
GGCAGAGGAGCGTCGTGTAAGCCGATGAAGGTGTGTTGAGAAGCATGCTGGAGGTATCACGAGTGCGAATGCTGACATGAGTAACGATAAAGGGAGTGAAAAACTCCCTCGGCCGGAAGACCAAGGGGTTCTGTTAGACGCTTAATCGGAGCAGAGTGAGTCGGCCCCTAAGGCGAGGCCGAAAGGCGTAGTCGATGGGAAACGGGTCAATATTCCCGTACCGGACATGATTGCGATGGGGGGACGGAGAAGGCTAGGTGAGCCAGGCGTTGGTTGTCCTGGTGAAAGTGAGTAGGCTTGTGTCTTAGGTAAATCCGAGACGCTTCAAGGCCGAGACACGAAACGAACGGACCACGGTCCGGAAGTCATTGATGCCACGCTTCCAGGAAAAGCCTCTAAGCTTCAAGATCATGTGCGACCGTACCCCAAACCGACACAGGTGGTCAGGGTGAGAATCCCAAGGCGCTTGAGAGAACTCGGGTGAAGGAACTAGGCAAAATGGTGCCGTAAACTTCGGGAGAAGGCACGCCGGCGTAGGGTAAGGGAACTTGCTTCCTCAGCCCGAACCGGTCGAAGATACCAGGTGGCTGCAACTGTTTAGTAAAAACACAGCACTCTGCTAACGCGCAAGCGGACGTATAGGGTGTGACGCCCTGCCCGGTGCCGGAAGGTTAAATGATGGTGTTAAGGATTCGTCCGAATCTCTTGATTGAAGCCCCGGTAAACGGCGGCCGTAACTATAACGGTCCTAAGGTAGCGAAATTCCTTGTCGGGTAAGTTCCGACCTGCACGAATGGCGTAATGATGGCCACGCTGTCTCCACCCGAGACTCAGTGAAATTGAAATCGGCGGAAGATGCGGTGTACCCGCGGCTAGACGGAAAGACCCCGTGAACCTTTACTATAGCTTCACACTGGACGCTGATGTTGCCTGTGCAGGATAGCTGGGAGCCTTTGAAACCCGGACGCCAGTTCGGGTGGAGCCAACCTTAAAATACCAGCCTGGCATCATTGGCGTTCTCACTCAGGTCCGTGATCCGGATCGAGGACAGTGTGTGGTGGGTAGTTTGACTGGGGCGGTCTCCTCCCAAAGAGTAACGGAGGAGCACGAAGGTACCCTCAGCACGGTCGGACATCGTGCAATGAGTGCAAGAGCATAAGGGTGCTTGACTGCGAGACAGACACGTCGAGCAGGTGCGAAAGCAGGTTCTAGTGATCCGGTGGTTCTGTATGGAAGGGCCATCGCTCCAAACGGATAAAAGGTACCCCCGGG
>NZ_MWVI01000012.1 GCF_002087295.1 Vreelandella lionensis
CAAAACAGGTGGGTTCGTCAGCAGTCTGAAACCCCCGCGCTTGCGGGGGTTTTTGCGCTTAACGGCCTGAGTCCGGCCAGTCGATAGGTTTTTCCTGGCCGCCGGGCAGCACCTGCCAAAAGCGGTCTGGGTCGTCGCCAGGGTGCCAGCCCCCCAGCGAACAGCGGACTTCCACCTGCAGCGCTTCAGCGGCGTGCTGGGCGCACTCCTGGTCGGTGTGCCACGGGGTGTGACCGCTATCGAACCAGAGGCTGGCCAAACCATCCGCGGCGTTATCCACCAGCAGCACCGGGACGCTATCGCCCTGATACTGGCCACGGGTTTTCCACTTGCCTTTTCCTGCTGGGCTAAGGGGCGGTGCACTCAGCACGTCAGCCAGCCAGGCGTTAATGTCATCCAGCGTGACCCGCGCCAGATACACTTCGATATCCGGAAACCGCTCCATCATACGCTTACATCGTCGGTGGTCAGTAGCGCTTGAAGGGTTGCTTCGTAGATGCGGCTCAGCGCATCCAAATCGCTAGCGCGCCCGCGCTCGTGCACCTTGTGAATGGTGTCGTTTAACGGGCCCAGCTCGACCACCTGTGCACCCAGTGTGGCAATGAAACGGCCATCCGAGGTGCCGCCGCTGGTAGAAAGCGCTGGGCGTTCGCCAGTCACGGCTTCTACGCCACGAATCGCCGCCTCTACTAGCTCACCTTCGGCCGTCAGGAACGGTTCGCCGTTCAGCGTCCAGTCGATGTGATACTCAAGGCCATGCTGATCCAGAATTGCCTCGGTGCGCGACTTTAATTCGTCATGGGTGACTTCGGTGGAGTAGCGGAAGTTGAACCCCACCTCCACGTCGCCAGGAATGACGTTAGTCGCCCCTTTACCGGCACGCAGATTAGATATCTGAAAACTGGTTGCAGGGAAGAAGTCGTTGCCCGCATCCCAGTGCTCGTTGGCGAGCGCATCCAGCGCCGGCATGGCTTGGTGGATGGGGTTGCGCGCTAGGTGAGGATAGGCCACATGGCCCTGCACGCCTTTCACATGCAGCACACCGCCCAAAGAGCCACGACGACCGTTTTTGATCACATCGCCTAGGCGAGTGGTAGAGGAGGGCTCGCCAACGATGCAGTAATCCAGGCGGTCATTGCGCTCGCGAAGATGTTCGACCACCGCACGGGTGCCGTCGATGGCCGGGCCTTCCTCATCGGAGGTAATCAAAAACGCAATGCGGCCGTCATGATCAGGATAGCGGACGACAAAGCGCTCCACTGCCGTCAGCATCGCTGCCAGGCTGCCTTTCATGTCCGCCGCGCCGCGCCCGCAGAGCATGCCTTGGTCGTCGATGCAGGGCTCGAAAGGCGGAAATTCCCAGTTAGTGTGTGGCCCGCTGGGCACCACGTCGGTGTGCCCCGCAAACGCCAGCACCGGGCCGTGGTGACCACGAACCGCCCAAAAATTCTTCACATCGCCAAACGGTAGCTGCTCGATATGGAAACCGAGCGCCGTTAAGCGCTCGATCATCAGGTCCTGGCAGCCTTCATCGTCGGGGGTCACCGACGCCCGGCCAAGCAGCTCAAAGGCCAGCTTCAGCGTAGGCGACAGTGAGGCAGGCTCCGTTATGGGCATGCAGCGCCTCGTTCAGCGCAATGGCGCTTTTATTGGTCAGGCACTCGATGCGTCGAGTTTGTAAGTTGCGGCGCAGCAGCAGGTCGTCTTGGCCCGCCAGCTCGCGGGCGGCAACGGTGTTCACTTCCTGGCCCTGGTCATCCAGCAGCGTCACTTTGGAGCCTGCGGTGATGTAGAGGCCGGCTTCCACGGTGCAACGGTCGCCCAGCGGAATGCCGATACCGGCATTGGCACCAATTAGGCAGCCTTCGCCCACTTTAATGATGATGTTACCGCCGCCAGAGAGCGTGCCCATGGTGGAGCAGCCGCCGCCCAGATCAGAGCCTTTGCCGACCATAACGCCTGCGGAAATGCGCCCTTCGATCATGCCGGGGCCTTCGGTGCCTGCGTTGAAGTTAACAAACCCTTCATGCATGACCGTGGTGCCTTCACCCAGGTAAGCGCCCAAGCGCACACGAGCGGTGTCGCCGATGCGGATGCCGGTGGGCACCACGTAATCGGTCATTTTGGGGAATTTGTCCACGCAGTCGACGGACAGCGTACGGCCAGCCAGGCGCGCCTTCAGGCGGCGCGTGGGCAGCTCTTCGATATCGATTGCGCCTGCGTTGGTCCAGGCGATGTTACGCAGCAGGCCGAACATGCCGGTCAGGTCCAGGCCGTGGGGCTTCACTCAGCGATGCGACAGCAGGTGTAGCTTCAGGTATACCTCAGGGGCGGTTTGCGGCGGCTGGTCGCTCTCCAGGAACATCGCCACCAGCGGGCGCTTGCTAGTGGCCAGCGACTCGGCCAGGGCGGCCTGCTCGGAGTGGCCTGCCGCTTCCAGCGCTTTGGCCAGGCGGGTGCAATCTTCCGGCAGGAAGCTCACCGGGGCATTGCCTGCCGGTGCATCCAGCGCTTCTTTGGCGGCGGCGACCAGGCTCGCATCCGGATTGAGCAGCGGGGCCGGGTAGTAGATTTCCAGCCAGTCGCCCTGGGTGTTTTGGGTGCCGATTCCAAGCGCGAAGCTCAGCATAACGCGTATTCCTTAGAGGTTAGTGAGAGAAAGTGGGTGAGAGAAAGTGATTCAGGGTTAGCCGCTTAGCTTGTCATAGTCGCCATCGCGGTAGCCGATCTGAATGGAGCCGTCGTCGAGCTCCAGTAGCGGCCGTTTCAGTAGCGTTGGGTAGGTGAGCAGCAGCTGTCGCGCCGAGTTGCCATCGTAATCTTTCTCTTCGTCAGAAAGATCGCGCCACGTTTTGCTGCGTTTGTTGATCACCTCAACCAACGGTACGCGATTCAAGATGTGCTCAAGCAGCGCCGCAAAGGCGCCATCTTTACGCAGGTCGTGGGTTTTATACATCAGCGCTTTGTCGTCCAGCGCTTGGCGCGCTTTGCGGCAGGTGTCGCAGGTTATGAATGATGTAGAGCGTCAGCATAGAGCCTCCCGTCGTCGTCTTAAGCGGCGCGGCGCGTTAGCCGCGCTCGATCAGTTGGCGAAGGCGCTTTGCCGCTTCTAAGGTCGGCTCAAGCTCCGCCACTAACGCTAAGCGTAGCCGACCTGCGCCCGGGTTATGGCCGTTTTGTCCTGGGCGGCCCATCAAGCTCCCAGGAAGCACGCTTACGTGCTGTTCGCTGAATAGCCGCTGGGTAAAGGCGATATCGTCGCCACCCGGCACCGCAGGCCAGAGGTAGAAGCTCGCTTCCGGAGTGGGAAAATCCATCACCGGGGCCAGCACATCCGTCACCGCGCTGAATTTTTCGCGGTAGGCATCGCGGTTGGTGCGCACGTGGGTTTCGTCTTGCCAAGCGGCAATGGAGGCATGCTGTAGCGGCAGCGACATGGCACAGCCGTGATAGGTGCGGTAGCGCTTAAACGGGGCGAGTAGGTCTGCATCGCCTGCCACGAAGCCAGAGCGTAGGCCCGGCAGGTTGGAGCGCTTGGAGAGCGAGTGGAAGACCACGCAGCGGCGGTAGTCATCGCGGCCAAGCTCGACGCAGGCCTGTAAAAGTCCAGGCGGCGGTGCGTTTTCATCCAGGTAGAGTTCGGAGTAACACTCGTCGGAGGCGATGATGAAGTCGTGCTCATCGGCCAGAGCAATCAGCTGTTTGAACTCGGCCAGCGGCGTGACGGCACCGGTCGGGTTGCCCGGCGAGCAGATAAACACGATCTGCACGTCGCGCCAAGTGTCGGCGCTGACCGCTGCAAAATCGGGGCGAAAGCCGTTCTCGGCGGTGCAGTCCACAGGTAGAGTGGCTCGCCGCCTGCCAGCAGAGTGGCGCCTTCGTAAATCTGGTAGAAGGGGTTGGGTACGGCCACTTTTGCGGGGCGGGTGCGGTCCAACGCGGCCTGTACAAAAGCGAAGATGGCTTCGCGAGTGCCGTTCACCGGCAGTACTGGGCGCTCGGTATCCAACCCCGCCCGTTGGAAGCGTTGGGTGGCCCAGGTCGCAATCGCGTCGCGTAGGGTGGGAAGGCCGTTGGTGGCCGGGTAGCGGGCCATTTCTAGCTGGTGGACAATGAGAGCGTCCAGCGCGCCTTGATAGGGGGCATGTTGGGGTTCGCCAATGGTGAGCGGAATGTGCGTCAGTCCCGCCGGTGGCGTTAGGCTCGCTTTGAGAGCGGCCAGCTTTTCAAACGGATAGGGATGTAGGGAATTGAGATCAGGGTTCATGGTGCGTCCGTTGAGAGCTTAAGGGCGGGAGCGGTAGGCAAAACCATTTATCGAACCGCCGATTATAGGCAAGCCCTGGTGCAGGCTCAAACCTAACCACCAGGGCAGGGCGACTTTATGGTTTAGACGCCTAGCACTTCTATCAGCCGTTCACGAAGCTGCTGCTGGCGTTCTGGGTCGGTGAGCGGCTCGCCTGCTTTGGTAGTGATGAAGAAAACGTCCTCTACCCGTTCGCCTAGCGTGGCAATTTTAGCGGCTGAGAGCGAGATATCCTGCTCCATGAAAATGCGCCCTACCCGAGCCAGCAGACCGGGGCGGCCGGGGGCGGTCAGTTCCAGTAGGGTGCGTTCATTGGCCGGATCCTGCTCGATCACCACTTCGGTCGGCACTTTGAAGTGCTTGAGCTGGCGCGGCGTGTGCCGAGTGACAATCTCGGGGTAGTCGTCCGGGTCATCCAGCTCTTCTACCAAATGGCTGCGCATCTCTTCGATGCGCTCCGGGTCACGAATCGGCTGGCCGTGGCTATCCAACACGATAAAGGTGTTGAGCGTCCAGTCGTTGTGCGATGGCGATGCGGGCATCGTGGATCGAGAGTCCGAGCTGCTCCATGGCGGCAGCAGTGGCGGCGAACAGGTCATCCACCGAGCGGGTGTGGATGAACACTTTGGTGCCGCCTTCGGCCATGTCGGCGGTGGGAGCACTGATCAGCACCAACGGCAGCGGTGACGGCTGGTGCGCCAGAATGCCTTGAGTCTGCCAGACAATTTCGCTGGGTGCGTACTGCAGGAAGTTATCTTCCCCCAGCGACTCCCAGAGCTGGTCTATTTGGCCACTATCGACTCCGACTGTTTGCAGCAGCGAGCGTGCTTCGGTGCGGGTTTCGCGCACCCAGTCGTCCCGGTCCGGTGGATTTTTCAGCCCACGGCGCAGGGCGCGTTTGGTTTCCGCGTGAAGCTGACGAAGCAGCGACGCCCGCCAGCCGTTCCACAGTGTGGGATTGGGGCGTTGATATCGGCAACGGTGAGCACGTAAAGGTAGTCCAGGCGGGTCTCGTCGCGCACGATCAGTGCGAAGTCGCGGATCACATCCGGGTCGCTGATATCTCGCTTTTGGGCGGTCATCGACATCAGCAGGTGATGCTCCACCAGCCAGCTCACCAAGTTGGTGTCGTGCTGGGAAATATGGTGGCGATGGCAGAACTGCTCGACGTCCCGCGCGCCGGGTTCTGAGTGGTCGCCGCCGCGCCCTTTGCCGATGTCGTGAAACAGTCCGGCTACCCAGAGTAAATCAAGCTTGGGCAGTTGATGGATCAGCGTGGCCGCGACGGGGAAGTCGCGTTTGGCATCTGGCTTGCGGAAGCCGTGAAGAAACTTCAGCAGGCGCAGGGTGTGGGCATCCACCGTATAGATATGGAACAGGTCGTGCTGCATCAGTCCTACGGCACGGCCAAACTCCGGTAGGTACTTGCCAAGAATGCCGTAGCGGTTCATGCGACGCAGCTGACGGGGGACGTTGCCCGGTGCCCGCATAAGGGCCATGAACAGCCGTTGGGGGCGCGGGGCTTCCCGGTAGTGGTCGTCAATCTGGTGGCGGTGGTCGCGAATCAGCCGCATGGTATCGGCGCGCACGCCTTCGATCTCCGGGTGCTTGGCCATTAGCAGGAAGAGTTCTAGCATGGCCGCCGGGCGCTCGCGGAACAGGTTGCGGGAGCGCACCTGGATGTAGCCGCCCTTGGTTTCAAAGCGTTCGTTCAGCTTAACGGTTTCCAACGACTCCTTGCCGCGCAAAATCGCTTCGTCGAAGTGCTGTAGCAGCATATCGTTGAGCCCGGCGAGGGCCGTCACGTGGCGGTAGTAGCGTTTCATGAACTGCTCGACCGCGAGCCGCTCGGGGGTATCCCTAAAGCCAAACATCTCGGCAATGGTGCGCTGGTGATCAAACAGCAGGCGGTCTTCGGCTCGGCCTGTGAGCATAGGCAGGGCGTAGCGCACCTGCCAAAGAAACGCCTGGCCCTGGCTGAGAATGCGCAGCTCCGCGTCATTCATAAAGCCGTTGGCGACGATGTCGGTGTACTGCTCGGTGCCGAAATGACGCTTAGCCACCCAGCCAATCATCTGGATATCCCGCAGGCTACCGGGAGAGCTTTTTAAGTTGGGCTCCAGGTGGTACTCGGAGTTGTTGTAGCGGTCGTGGCGAGCAATTTGCTCTTGCCACTTGGCTTCAAAAAAGCGGTCGGCGGGCCACAGGTTCGGGGTGCTCAGGCGCTCGCGCATCTTCTCACGCAGACTTTCCGGCCCGGCAATGAGGCGCGACTCCAGCAGGTTGGTAATCACCGTGACGTCTGCTTCGGCTTCCCGCTCGCAGTCGTTGAGCGAGCGAACGCTGTGGCCAATCTCCAGACCGATATCCCAGAGGAAGGTGATAAAAGCGCTCAGCGGCTCCCGGTAGGGGGTATCGTCGTCGTGCTCAAGCAGCAAGAGCAGATCAATATCCGAATGGGGATGCAGTTCACCACGCCCGTAGCCGCCCACGGCCACCAGCGCAACGCCGTCATCGGGCCAAGCATGCTGCGCCCAGGCAATGGCGAGAAGCTGGACAAGATACCAAGCCCTGCCGCGTACCAGATCGCGAATATCGCTGCCTGCGCGAAAGCGTTCATCCAGGCGTGCCTGGATTTCCCGCAGCGCGGCTTTAAACGGGGCGATAGGAGAGCGCGACCCGGCAAGCTCAGTGCGAAACAGGTCTAGATCATAAAGCGACGTGTCCGGCTCGAACCGGTAGTGGTGAAGGAGCATCAGGCGTTCAGAAAGCTAAAGTCTTCGTCGCTGCGTGCAGTGAGCACGTCAACGCCGGTGTCGGTCACTAGCAGGGTGTGTTCCCACTGGGCCGACAGGCTGCGGTCTTTGGTGACGGCGGTCCAGCCGTCGCGCAGCACTTTGGTTTTGTAGCCGCCCACGTTAATCATCGGCTCGATGGTGAAGCACATGCCCGCTCCTAGGCGGATGTCAGCATCCGGTGCATAGCCGTCGTAGTGCAGGAACTGCGGGTCTTCGTGAAAGTCCGCGCCAATGCCGTGGCCGCAGAAATCACGTACCACCGAGTAACCATGGGCTTCGGCGTGCTGCTGAATCACACGGGCAAGCTCAGAAAGACGCACGCCGGGTTTCACCAGCTCAATGCTTTTATACAGGCACTCTTGGGTGATGCGGCACAGCCGTTCGCCCTGAATGGTGTCGCCCACCACGAACATCACGCTGGAGTCGCCGTGGTAGCCATCCGGTGTGCGCACGGTGATGTCCAGGTTCATGATGTCGCCGTTTTTGAGCTTTTTGGCGTCATCGGGGATGCCGTGGCACACCACGTGGTTGATGGAGGTACAGGTTGCTTTGGGAAAGCCGTGGTAGTTCAGCGGTGCCGGCGTCGAGCCCAGCTCGTTAACAATGTACTCGTGGCACAGAGGGACGATCTCGCCAGTGCTAATGCCCGCTTTAACGTGGGGAGTGATCATTTCGATAACGCTGGCTGCCTGGCGACCGGCTTCGCGCATTTTCTCGATTTCAGAAGGCGTCTTAATAGGAACGTTCATGAATTCTCGATGTGGCTTCTGGGTAAGTGATGGGTCGCAAATGAAAATGCCGAAACGCGGCCGCGACTTCATCTTGGCAATGATCTATGGTATAAAGCCGCGCGCTTTCCTGCAATCGCCATCCAATGCTTCTATACTGGCTGGCGCTACGCGAAAGGGCAACGAGATCGCAACGCAGCACCGCTGGGTTGCACAACAGCAAGCCTTGAAAACACACATGCACCGGCACATGGTCCCGGGTGCCTTTAGCGACGTTCAACGACGCTACTGGTCGGATCCATGGGGTGCGTGGAGGCCTAACCCGAGTTTCAGGAGTTTTACCATGTCTCACGTTAATATGCGTGACCTGCTGAAAGCAGGTGCTCACTTCGGTCACCAAACCAAGTACTGGAATCCGAAGATGGGTAAATTCATCTTCGGCGCGCGCAACAAGATTCACATCATCAACCTCGAGCACACCCTGCCGGCGCTGAACGAAGCGATCGACGTGGTCGAGAAGATGGCGGCATCCAACAACAAAATTCTGTTTGTTGGCACCAAGCGCAGCGCTAGCAAGATCATCAAAGAAGAAGCGAATCGCGTTGGCCAGCCGTTCGTCAACCATCGCTGGTTGGGCGGCATGCTGACCAACTTCAAGACCATTCGTCAGTCCATCAAACGTCTGCGTGATCTGGAAGTGATGCGCGAAGACGGTACCTTCGAGAAGCTGACCAAGAAAGAAGTCTTGATGGCAACGCGTGAGCAAGAGAAGCTTGAGCGTTCTATCGGCGGTATCAAGAACATGGGCGGCCTGCCGGACGCACTGTTCGTGATTGACGTTGACCACGAGCGCATCGCGATTAACGAAGCCAACAAGCTGGGGATCCCGGGTATTGGCGTGGTAGATACCAACTCTAACCCAGATGGCGTTGATTACGTGATCCCGGGTAACGATGACTCCATCCGCGCTATCCAGATCTACGTGAAGGCGATTGCCGACGCGTGTGGTCGCGCGAAAGAAGGTCGTCCGGACGAGTTCGGCGAAGTGACTGAAGAAGCCGCTTCCGCCGACACTAACGCAGCTGCCGAGTAAGGCTGCAGTGGTGCGGCGGGCAGGTTGAGCCGCCCTGTGTTAAGAGGGGGCCTTATGCCCCCTTTTTCCCGCTTTGAGTTCGCTCAGGCGGGCCGATCATGCCGGATTAATGCCGGCAAGCGCTCTGCACAGTGATACGCAACGGTCATCTATCGTGCTTATACTCTGTAGCGCGTTTAACTCTCAGTTAGAACCATTTCAAGGTGAAATCTCATGGCAGCTATCAGCGCCTCTCAGGTTAAGGAACTGCGCGAACGTACCGGTCTTGGCATGATGGAGTGTAAAAAAGCACTCACCGAAGCCGACGGTGACATCGAAGTCGCGATCGAAAACCTGCGTAAAAGCTCTGGTCTTAAAGCCGCGAAAAAAGCGGGTCGTACCGCTGCAGAAGGTGCGGTTGTTACTCGTGTAGCAGAAGATGGCAGCTACGGCGTAATGGTCGAAATCAACTCTGAAACCGATTTCGTTGCCCGTGACGACAACTTCATCGACTTCTCCAACAAGATCGCTGATGCGTTCTTTGCGGCGAAAAACGAAGACGTTGCAGCGGTGATGGCGGGTGACCTTGAGTCCCCTCGGGAGCAGCTGGTTCAGAAAATCGGCGAAAACATCGGCGTGCGTCGTGCCGTTGTCGTGAATGCCGTTGAAGGTGGTCTGGTGGGCGAATACGTTCACGGTGGCCGCATTGGCGTTCTGACCGTTCTGAAAGGCGGCACCAGCGAAGCAGCCAAAGATGTTGCGATGCACGTAGCGGCGATCAACCCGGCGGTTGCGCATCCTGAAGAGATGCCGCAAGAGCAGCTGGACAAAGAGAAGGCAATCATCCTGGCTCAGCCGGACATGGCCGGTAAGCCTGAGCAAATCGCTGAGAAGAAGGTTCAAGGCCGCCTGAAGAAGTACCTGGCCGAGAACAGCCTGACCGAGCAGCCGTTTGTTAAAGACCCGAACCAGTCCGTTGCTGAGTTCGTCAAAGCAGCTGGTGGTGAAGTGGTTAGCTTCACTCGCTTTGAAGTGGGCGAAGGCATCGAGAAAGAAGAAGTCGACTTCGCTAAAGAAGTCATGGAACAGGCTGGCCGTCGCTAAGGTCAGAGGTTCCAGTAAGAAGATGGCGTGCGCGCGAGCGCACGCCTTCGTGTATCCGGCCCCTGTGAAATACAGGTGCCACCTCGCCCACCTGTGCCCAGGTCTGCCTCAGGAGAGCTGCCATGTCACGTGATGTTCAAGAGTCTACCCCCACTGCTGCCCCCAAAATCGACAAGTCAAAGTCAAAATACAAGCGTATTTTGCTGAAGCTATCGGGCGAAGCGCTGATGGGTGAGCACGATTTTGGTATTGATCCGAAAGTGCTGGATCGTATGGCGCTCGAGATCGGCCAGCTGGTCGGTATTGGCGTACAGGTCGGTATTGTGATTGGTGGTGGTAACCTGTTCCGTGGTGCGGCGTTGAACGAAGCCGGAATGGATCGGGTCAGGGTGACCACATGGGAATGCTGGCAACGGTGATGAATGCCCTCGCCATGCGTGATGCCCTGGAGCGCTCTAATATTCGCTCGCGGGTGATGTCAGCGATTCCCAGGAGCGGTGTGGTGGAGCACTATGACCGCCGCACTGCCATCCGTTATTTAACGTCTGGCGACGTGGTGCTGTTCTCTGCTGGCACCGGTAACCCTTTCTTTACCACCGACTCTGCTGCTTGTTTGCGCGGCATTGAAGTGGATGTAGACGATGTCATCAAGGCCACCAAGGTGGACGGCGTGTACAATAAGGACCCGGTGAAGCACCCTGACGCCGTGAAATACGACCAGCTCTCCTATGACGACGCTCTGGATCAGAAGCTGGGCGTAATGGATTTGACCGCAATCTGCCTGGTACGTGACCATAATATGCCGGTGCGGGTATTTGATATGAACAAGCCTGGTGCCCTGCTTAACCTCGTGGTTGGAGGCAAGGAAGGCACGCTGATAGACAGAGGGTAACAACGTGATCAACGACATCAAGAAAGATGCAGAGTCTCGCATGAAGAAGAGCGTTGAGGCGCTGCACAGCAACTTCAACAAGATCCGCACGGGTCGTGCTCACCCCAGCATCCTGGATGCAGTGACCGTTGAGTATTACGGTGGCCAAGTGCCGCTGAACCAAGTGGCTTCTGTCAACGTTGAAGATGCCCGTACCCTGGCGGTGGCTCCTTGGGAGCAGTCCATGGTGGCCAAGATCGAAAAAGCGATCATGACCTCTGACTTGGGCCTCAACCCCTCAAGCGCAGGCAACGTGATTCGTGTGCCAATGCCGATGCTGACCGAAGAGACACGCAAGGGTTACATTAAGCAGGCACGTAGTGAAGCAGAAAACGCGCGCGTGTCTGTGCGTCACGTTCGTCGTGATGCTAACGGTGATTTCAAATCCTTGCTTAAGGATAAAGAAATTACCGAGGACGATCAGCGCCAGGGCGAAGACGAAATCCAGAAGCTGACCGACAAGTATATCTCTGAGTGCGATAAGCCACTTGCCGCAAAAGAACAGGATCTCATGCAGGTTTAGTGATTGTTGTTAACATCACTGCCTGCGTTCACTTAGCCACGGGTAGCTCAGCTGCCCGTGGGCCATCGCTTGGCTTACTTATGACTGATCTTTGGTGCGAGAACCCATGACGTCTCCGCAGCTTCCCCAAGAGCAGCCGGGCGGCACGACGCTTTCTCGATCCGAGGAAGCACTGCCGTCTCATGTTGCTATCATTATGGATGGTAACAACCGCTGGGCGCGGGCACGTGGGCTTTCGGGTGTGCGCGGCCACCGCGCCGGTGTCGAAGCCGTGAGAGCGGTGATTGAGCGTGCAGCTGAGCGAGGCGTTCAAACGCTAAGCCTGTTTGCGTTCTCCAGCGAAAACTGGAAACGTCCTGCCGCTGAGGTGAATGCGCTGATGGAGCTGTTTTTGATGGCGCTTAAACGCGAAGTCAAAAAACTTAATGAGCGCAATATCCGTCTGTCGATTATTGGCGAACAGCGTGGCTTTTCCCACGCGATTCAAAAGCTTATTCAGCGCGCCGAAGCGCTGACCGCCGAGAACACGGGCATGCATCTGGTGATTGCCGCGAACTACGGCGGCCAGTGGGACATCGCCCGCGCCGCCCGCCAGCTCGCCGAGCAGGTGGCTGCCGGAGAGCTGGCGCCCGAGGCCATCGACGAAGCGCGCTTGGATGCGGCCATGAACACCGACCAAGTACCGCCGGTGGATCTGTGTATCCGTACCAGCGGCGAGCAGCGGCTCTCGAACTTTATGTTATGGCAGCTGGCCTATGCCGAGCTGCACTTTTCGCCCTTGTTATGGCCAGATTTTGATGGGGCGGCCTTCGACAAGCGCTCGATGATTTCTGCTTACGACGTCGCCGTTTTGGCATGACCGACGAACAAATAGAGGCGCAAGGTGCTTAAACAGCGGATGATCACCGCAGCCTGGTTAGCTCCTGTCACGCTAATTGGTCTGTTTGGATTACAGGGAGGTGCCTTTGCGCTGTTTACAGCGCTGATCGTGCTGTTAGGTACCTGGGAATGGACCAACTTGGCGGGCGTTATCGTCTCGCGCACGCGCCTGGCGCTGGTGGCCGGTATGGCGGTGCTCATGGCCCTGCTGTGGCTAAGCGGCGCTGCCTTTGCAGTTTGGCCGTTGTGGCTGGCCGCCGCTGGCTGGTTGCTGAACCTTTACTGGGTGACGCACTACCCGGAAAGCAGTCAGCAGTGGCAAGCCACTTCACGCCGTCTACTCATGGGCGTTTGGGTGCTGCTGCCGTGCTGGGTGGGTTTTAACGTGCTGCGTGATAGCGGGGTGGTGTGGCTGCTGTTTGTGATGCTGCTGGTATGGACGGCAGACATTGGCGCCTACTTTGCTGGTCGCCGCTGGGGTAAGCGAAAATTAGCCCCGCGGGTGAGTCCAGGCAAGTCCTGGGAGGGCGTGTATGGGGGGCTTGCTGCCACGATGCTGCTAGCCCTGCTGTTTGCCCTTTGGCAGCCCCTTGGAGTGATGGGGGGCGTGGCGCTGATCGTGATTACCGCAGTGGTGACGCTTACTTCAGTGCTTGGCGACCTGTTTGAAAGTATGTTGAAACGCTACCGTAATATTAAAGACTCCAGCCAGCTGCTGCCGGGTCATGGTGGTGTGCTGGACCGTATCGATAGTCTCACCGCAGCCATCCCCATCTTTGCGCTGTTGTATCTGCAGGTACTGTCACTTCAGGTGAGCGCGCTATGAGTCACGTCTCGGTTCAGTTGGTCACTGTGCTCGGTGCCACCGGCTCCATCGGTAAAAGCACCTTGGATGTCATCGCGCGCCATCCGGAGCGTTACCGCGTCTATGCCCTAACGGCGCATACCTCAAAAGAGGCGCTGCTTGACCAGTGTAAAGCGCACTCTCCCCGGGTTGCCGTGTTGGATGACGACGCCGATGCCCAGTGGTTGCAGCAAGGGCTCCTCCAAGCAGGCTCCAACACCGTGGCGCTGGCGGGGCAGGACGCGCTGTGCGAGGTCGCCCAAGCCCCTGAGGTCGACACCGTGATGGCGGCGATCGTCGGGGCGGCAGGCCTGTTGCCGTCGCTGGCGGCAGCCGAAGCCGGTAAGCGCGTGCTATTGGCCAATAAGGAGGCCCTGGTGATGAGCGGGTCGCTGTTTATGGATGCCGTTGCACGCTCCGGGGCGGCGCTGTTGCCGATCGATTCTGAACATAATGCCATCTACCAGTGTCTACCCAGCGAGCATCGCGGCGGATTAGCCAAACACGGCGTGCGTCAGCTGCTTCTAACCGCATCGGGCGGGCCGTTTCGCGGCTGGTCGGCTGCCGATATTGCTAACGTAACACCAGAGCAGGCCTGCGCTCATCCTAACTGGTCCATGGGACGTAAAATCTCCGTAGATAGCGCCACGCTGATGAATAAAGGACTCGAATTAATCGAAGCGTGCTGGCTGTTTGATGCCACCCCCGAGCAGATTCAGGTCGTTGTTCACCCGCAAAGCGTGATCCACTCTATGGCAGCCTATGACGACGGTTCCGTGATTGCTCAGTTGGGTAATCCCGATATGCGCACACCGATTGCCTATGGGCTTGCTTGGCCAGAGCGCATTGATGCCGGCGTAGAAACGCTAGATCTGTTCCAAGTTGCGCGGCTCGATTTTGAAGCCCCGGATGAACCCCGCTTTCCCTGCCTGCGACTAGCCCGAGAGGCGATGCAGGCAGGAGGGGCCGCTCCGGCGGTGTTTAACGCTGCTAATGAAGTTGCTGTTGAGGCATTTTTAGCGGAGAACATCGCGTTTGGTGCGATTCCGGACGTTGTGCGAAGGTGATGGCCCTGCCGTATCCCGGTCAGGCGGGTTCACTTGAACGCGTGCTTGCTGCGGACCGCTGGGCTCGAGAGCAAGCCGCGCACACCATACGCCAGTTAACCGCTTAGCCTCAGCTATTGTTGAGCAGCGTGTCGTGCAAAGGAGCAAAAAGTGGGCCTGATACAGAATATCTTAGCCGTCATCGTGGTGCTGGGGCTGCTGGTGACCTTTCACGAGTTTGGTCACTTTTGGGTTGCACGCCGCTGCGGCGTCAAGGTGTTGCGCTTCTCCGTAGGGTTTGGCAAGCCGCTCTGGTCAACGATTGATCGCCATGGCACCGAGTTCGCTGTGGCGGCCATTCCGCTGGGCGGCTACGTCAAAATGCTCGACGAGCGCGAAGCGCCGGTACCGGAAGAGCAGCTAGACCAAGCGTTTAATCGTAAAACCGTTTGGCAACGTATTGCTATTGTGGCCGCGGGCCCCATCGCTAATTTCCTGCTGGCTATTGTGGCCTACTGGGCGCTGTTTGTGGCGGGTACAACCACCGTAGCGCCAGTAGTTGGTGATATTACGCCTAACTCCCCAGCCGCAGAGGCAGGGTTGGAGCAGGGGAGTGAAATTACCGCGATTCAGGGCGATGCGATGCGCTCCTGGGAAGAGATCAATTTAAAACTGGTCTCCATGATTGGCTTCAGCGGTGATTTAACCATTGAGGTAGTGCCGGAAGGCGCTAGTGCCACCCGCAGCTATCAACTGCCGCTTAACACCTACATGGTTCGCCAGGATCCGCCACAGCCGCTGCAGAGCCTTGGCTTCTGGCCCTGGCGACCCGATGTGCCCGCCGTGCTTGGCCAAGTAGTGGATGGGCAAGCCGCCGCTGAAGCCGGGCTTCAAGCAGGGGATCGCATCGTCGGCCCTTAACGGTGAGCCCATTAATGACTGGATGCAGTTTGTCGCGGTGATCCGCGATAGCGCAGGCGAGACACTGAGCGTTGGTTATCAGCGTAATGGCGAAGCAGGAACGCTTTCGCTCACGCCAAGACGTAATACGCTGGAGAGTGGTGCCGAGGTTGGGTACATTGGAGCTGGCGCGGAGCCATTTAGCTTGCCTGAAACGCTGCAACGGGAAATTCGTTACGGGCCGATTGAAGCGGTTGGACAAGCGCTGTCGCGCACTGGTGAAATGGTGCTGCTGACGGTCGACGCCATTCGCAAAATGTTAGTGGGGTTAATTTCTCCCTCTAATCTATCGGGGCCGATCACGATTGCGCAAATTTCCGGAGACTCTGCGCGTGCCGGGGTAGAAGCCTTTGTTGGTTTTTTAGCGTATCTTTCGATTAGTTTAGGTGTGCTGAATTTGCTGCCCATTCCCGTGCTCGACGGCGGTCATTTGCTTTGCTATTTTGGCGAGGTCGTACGTGGGCGGCCGGTATCTGAGCAGACACAAGCGCTAGGGCTGCGCATCGGACTTGCCATGGTTGGCACCCTGATGCTGATGGCGCTCTATTTCGATTTGATGCGCCTGTGGTAATAACGCGTGTAGCGCGCAGGATGCCTTGTCATCTGCCTGCACAAATGTATATGGTGCCTGTCTTAACCGACGGGCAGACCAACGCGAGCGAACTGACTGCATGAAAATCAAGCCCCTTGGAATGGCGGCACTCTTGCTGGTAGGCGCCAGCGGCGCCCAAGCACAATCCTTTGATGTTTCAGACATTCGTGTGGAAGGACTGCAGCGGGTTTCCGCCGCCTCGGTCTTTAATGCGTTTCCCGTCAGCGCTAATGACCGCGTGGACGAGCAGCAGCTAGCCGCTGCCGCCCGCGATCTGTTCGCTACCGGACTGTTTGAAGATGTCTCGCTGGCCCGGGAAGGCGACGTGTTGGTGATCCAAGTGGTCGAGCGGCCAACCATCGCGCGCTTGAACATCGAAGGCAACGACCAGATTTCGGACGAAGACCTGCGCAACGGCCTGCGTGAGTCGGGCCTGTCGGAAGGTCAGGTACTGCACCTCTCTACCCTTGACGAGATTGAGCGCGAGCTTGAGGGCGTGTATCAGGCTCAGGGTCGCTACAGCGCTGGCATTAATGTTGAGGTGGAAGAGATTGATGAGGGCCGGGTCCAGGTCAACATCGATATCAATGAAGGTGAAGTCGCCAAGATCCGCCAGATCAATATCGTCGGTAACCAGGATTTCGACGATGAAACCCTGCGTGAAGTGTTCGAGCTAAACGACCGCCCTGGCCGTATCTTCGGCTGGTTCTCGAAAGATGAGTACTCCCGAGAAGCGCTCTCTGGTGATATCGAACGCCTACGCTCGTTCTATCTTGACCGTGGCTACGTCAACTTTGATGTTACTTCCACGCAAGTCTCTATCGGCCCTGAAAAGTCAGAAATCTTTATCACCCTGAATATTGATGAAGGCAACCAGTATCGCGTGGGCGATATTCGTTTCGCTGGCGACCTTCAAATCAGCGAGAACGAAGCTCGTAATCTGCTGGAAATCAACAGTGGTGATATTTTCTCTCGCGGAGAGGTGAACGCCTCCACCGAAGCATTGCGCCAGCGTTTAGGCGCCGAGGGCTTTGCCTTTGCCGATGTGCAGGGTGTCCCTGAAATGGCCGATGACGGTGAAACCGTCGATTTGGTCATTGCCGTTAACCCCGGCCAGCGGGCCTATGTTCGCCGCATCGAGTTCTACGGCAATACCACGACACAGGATGAAGTACTGCGTCGGGAAATGATTCAGCTAGAGGGCGGGCCCGCCTCCACCGAGTCTATTACCCAGTCGCGTCAGCGTTTGGAGCGGTTAGGCTTCTTCAGCCAGGTGGAAGTCGATACCCAGCCGGTTCCGGGTGAGCCGGATATGCTGGATGTGACCTATACCGTTGAGGAGCAGCCCTCTGGCTCGGTCTCAGCCAGCGTCGGTTTCTCTCAAAGTGCCGGGGTGATTTATGGGGTAGGTCTAGCCCAGAATAACTTCCTGGGTACTGGTAATCGGGTCAACGTTGGTGCCCAGCGCAGTGACACCTTTACCAGTGTCAACTTTGCCTTTACCGACCCTTACTGGACGCTAGATGGTATTTCCCGCGGATATAACCTGTTTTACCGGGAAACCGACTATGCCGACTCGGATATCTCGACCTTCTCTACCGATGCTTACGGTGCAGGTATCAACTTAGGCTACCCCATCAGCGAGCTGTCTCGCCTGAATTTTGGTGCCAGCGTTGAAGATGTGACGGTGAAAACCTACTTTGACACCGCCTCTGAGATTCGCCGCTATGTAGAAGACCAAGGTGAGAATGCGCAGAGTCTCAAGCTATCCGCTAGCTGGACGCGCAACAACCTGAACCGTGGCATTATGCCCACCGCCGGTAACTACCAGCGCGTATCGCTTGAAACCGGCGTGCCGGGCAGCGATGCGGAGTACTACAAGCTTCAGGCCCGTGCTCAGCAGCTATTCCCAATTAACGATGATGAAACCTGGGCGCTGAAGTTTAGCGGTAACTTAGGCTACGCCGACACCCTAGGCAGTAACGACCCTTATCCGTTCTATGAGAACTTCTACGCGGGTGGTTTAGGCTCGGTGCGTGGCTTTACCTCTAACACTTTGGGCGAGCGAACCACTCCTGCCCGCGAGGGTGGTCGTGACCGGACGATGGGCGGTAACGTTCTGGTAGAAGGTTCTGCGGAAGTGCTCTTCCCCATGCCGTTTGTGGAAAACCAGCGCTCGGTTCAGCCCTCGCTGTTCCTAGATGCGGGTAATACCTTCTTAAGCTCGTGCTACGACGTGCTGGAAGCAGACGCGGATCGTCAGCAGTGCAGCTCAGGCGTTGACTTTGGTGACTTGCGCTACAGTGTCGGTGTCGGTCTCTCTTGGCTGACGCCAGTTGGCCCGCTGACCTTCAGCGTGGCTGAGCCGCTGAACGACGAAAGTGGTGACGATACGCAGTTCTTCCAGTTCTCGCTGGGTCAAACGTTCTAATTTAAGGAGTATCACAATGATGCGTAAACTGACCGCCGCTGTGTGCCTGTTTGGGGCGATGACTCTACCTGCCTATGCTGCCGAAGTGGCCGTGTTGGATTGGCGCACTGCGTTGATGAATACCCAGTCGGCTCAGTCATCACTGAGCCAGTTGGAAGGACAAATTGGTAGCCAGCAGCGCGAAGCCGAAGCGTTGGGCGGCGAGCTGCAGCAACTGCAAACCCGCCTGCAGCAGGAAGGGGAGACTATGTCCCAGTCCGAGCGCGAATCGCTGATTGCCGAGCTTCAGCAGAAAGGCGGCCGCTTCGAACAGTTGCGCCGTGAAGTGCTACAGGCCCAGCAGACCTCAGAGCAACAGTTCCTAGAAGGGGCTGAAGCTAAGCTGGAACAGGCGGTAGAGCAGGTGTTAGAACGTCATAATATCGACGTGTTGGTTGAGCCTCAGGGCGTGCTGCACTCCTCGACGGACCTGCCCAACGTGACGAACGAAGTCACTCAGATTTTTGATTCGCTGAACTAATTTAATGATTACTGGTGCGGCTTAGCCGCACCACTGCTTCCTTGGGCTCTCATGACGCACGCTTCTCATCACCTCACCCTTGCGGATATCGCACGTCACCTGGACGTTGATTTCGAGGGCGACGCCGACCAGCCAATTCGTGGTTTGGCAACGCTCAAGGAAGCAGCGCCAGACCAAGTCGCATTTTTAGCCAACCGTGCGTACTTAAAAGATCTCGCTACCACCAAAGCGGCAGCGGTACTGCTGCACCCGGAGCACGGCAAGAACTGCCCTGTGCCGCGCCTAGAGATGGATAACCCCTACTTGGGCTACGCCAAGCTCTCCCAGCTATTTGATCCGCTGCCAGCGCGGGATGTACCGGGTATTCATCCCTCTGCAGTAGTCGCAGAGGGCGTGACGCTTGGGGCCGAGGTTTGCGTCCAAGCCAATGCGGTGATTGAGTCAGGCGTTGTCCTGGGCGACCGTGTAGTGGTTGGCGCCGGTAGCGTGATTGGCGCTGACTGTGTCATCGGTGACGACACGCGGCTGCATGCCAATGTCACCGTTTGCCACGGTGTGGTCGTGGGCAAGCGAGTGATTTTGCACAGCGGCTGTGTGATTGGTGGTGATGGCTTTGGGTTTGCCCATGATGGTGCGGGCTGGCACAAAATTGCTCAGCTTGGCGGCGTGGTGCTAGGTGATGATGTCGAAGTGGGCAGCTGCTCCAGTATTGACCGAGGCGCGTTAGGTGACACCGTCATTGGCAACGATGTCAAAATCGACAGCCAAGTGCAGATTGCCCACAACGTTACCATTGGGGACCACAGCGCGTTAGCAGGCTGTGTAGGGATTGCAGGCTCCACCAAAGTGGGCAAACACTGCATGTTGGGCGGTGGTGTGGGCCTATCTGGTCATCTCACAATTTGTGATGGCGTTCAGGTCACCGGCATGAGCCTAGTGACCAACTCAATTCATGAGCCGGGGGTTTATTCTTCGGGGACCGGGGCCATGAGCAAACACCCAATGGCGTAAAAATGCGGTGCGCTTTAAACAGCTTGATGGATATTGCCAAACGGTTGGCGCGGCTGGAAAAAAGCCAGCGCGACGGGTAAGGCGTCGGGTTGAGAAGGAAAGAATTACCGGGCAGATGGCTTGAGGCTTAATAGCAGCAGGTTATAATCCACTGCCTTTTTACCAGCAGGAATGCTGGTACGCGCCTGATACTGCTCAGGCCTTTTGTCATTTTAGAGGTCGTTACGATGGTTATGGATATCAACGAAATTCGCGAATACTTGCCCCACCGCTATCCATTTTTACTGGTGGATCGAGTCACGCAGTTAACCGTGGGCGAAACCATCGTTGCGTATAAAAACGTTAGCATCAACGAGCCGTTTTTCAATGGCCACTTTCCTCATCACCCGATTATGCCCGGGGTACTGGTTGTTGAAGCGCTGGCTCAGGTATGCGGTATTCTAGGCTTTAAAACGGTCAATAAGTTGCCCGCTGATGGCTATGTGTATTATCTCGTTGGCAGCGACAACGTGCGTTTTAAGCGCCCGGTCATGCCTGGCGATCAATTAACGCTTGAAGCGAATGTGATTCGCGGTAAACGCGGTATTTGGAAGTTTGCCTGCCGTGCCACGGTTGACGGCGAGCTGGCCTGCGAAGCGGAAATCATTTGTGCCGAGAGGAAGGTGGCTTGATACATCCTACTGCATTGGTCGACCCAGCGGCACAGCTTGCTGACGACGTTGAGGTCGGTCCGTTTAGCGTGATTGGACCAGATGTCACGATTGGCGCTGGCTCTGTCATTGGCCCCCATGTGGTGGTGAAAGGCCCCACGGTGCTAGGCGAGCGCACGCGTATTTTTCAGTTTGCCTCGGTGGGCGAAGATTGCCAGGACAAAAAGTACGCGGGCGAGCCAACGCGGCTGGTGATGGGTGACGATAACGTCATTCGTGAAGGGGTGACCCTCCATCGCGGCACTGTTCAGGATCGCAGCGAAACCACCATCGGTTCACGTAATCTGTTTATGGCCTACGTGCATGTAGGGCATGACTGTGTGATTGGCAATGACTGCATTTTAGCGAACCAAGTCACGCTGGCAGGCCATGTCACCCTAGGTGATCACGCTATTTTGGGCGGCCTGGCGGCAGTGCATCAGTTCTGTCACTTTGGCGATCACGCCATGGCGGGCGGCGGTTCGATTATCACTAAAGACACTCCTGCCTATGTGATGATTAACGGCAACCCCGCGGAAGCCCGTGGGCTTAACCTCGTGGGGTTGAAGCGCCGAGGGGTTAGCCGCGAAGCGATTGCTGCACTCAGCACGGCCTACAAGCTGGTTTATCGTCAAGGCTTAACCGTCGAGCAGGCAGTGAGCGAAATGCGTAATCGCTTTGATTTGCCTGAAGTGGCCCTGTTCGCTGACTCCATCGAGCGTTCAACACGCGGTATCGTTCGCTAATACTCATCTAACCGGCTCTCCCGTCACTATGACACTGCAGCGCGTATACCTTGTGGCAGGCGAACTCTCCGGCGATATCCTTGGTGCTGGGCTGATGCAGGCGCTGCGCGCCCGCATCCCCAGGTGGAGTTTCGCGGTATGGGCGGCCCCCGCATGGAAGCCCAGGGGCTGGTTAGCCGCTTCCCTCTGGAAACCCTCTCGGTAATGGGACTGGTCGAGGTGCTTAAGCACCTGCCTGAACTGATCCGCGTACGCCGCACCCTGCGCGAAGAGGCGCTGGCCTGGCAGCCGGATATCATGATCGGCATCGACGCTCCCGACTTCAATATCGGCCTAGAGAAGCAGCTTCGCGCCGCTGGCGTCACCACTGCTCACTACGTGAGCCCCTCGGTATGGGCGTGGCGTCAGGGCCGGGTGAAGAATATCGCCAAAGCCGTGGATGCCATGCTCACGCTGCTGCCTTTTGAAGCCGATTTTTATCATCATCATCACGTGCCGGTTGCCTTTGTGGGTCACCCACTGGCCGACGAGCTGCCGCTGGAGAATGATCGTAACGCGGCTCGCCGTGAGCTGGGCTTAGCCTCAAACGCGCCGGTACTAGCGCTGCTACCCGGTTCCCGGGGTAACGAAATTCGCTTTATGGGCACCACTTTTTTGGACGCAGTCACGCTGCTGTGCCAGCGCCACGTGGGCTTACAGGTGGTGGTACCCGCGGCAACCGCTCAGCGCCATCAAGAGCTGCGCGAGCTGCTGGCAGGCTACCCCGCATTGGCCCAGCAGGTAACGCTTCTGGAGGGCCAAGCCCGTGAGGCGATGGTCGCCAGCGATGCGGTACTGCTGACCTCCGGTACGGCGGCGTTGGAAGCCATGCTGTGCCACCGCGCCATGCTCGTGGCGTACAAAATGGCGCCCGCGACCCATTGGCTCGCCAAACGGTTGGTGAAAACCCAGTGGATCTCGCTGCCAAATTTGATTGCCCAGGAGAGCGTGGTGCCAGAGCTGATTCAGCACGAGGCCACGCCGGAGGCGATTGCCGAGCAAATAGGCCAGCTACTTAGCGATGCCGAGATGCGTCACGGTCTGGAGGTGCGCTTTGCCGCAATGCATGCGACGCTGCAGCGTAATGCCAGCGAGCGTGCCGCGCAGGCCATTACCGCCCTGGTAGCAGGCGAGCTGCTGGAGGCTAAACCTGATGGCGGTTAAACCAGCGGACTTTCCACCGCTAGTCGTGGAGTATACCGGTGACTTCTTGGCCGGGGTCGATGAGGTTGGGCGTGGGCCGCTGGTGGGTAGTGTGGTGGCTGCCGCTGTGATTCTTGACCTCAAGGCCCCCATCGACGGTTTAACCGACTCCAAGAAGCTCACCGCTCGCAGGCGTGAGTCGCTGGATGTGCTGATTCGCGAGCGTGCGCTGGCCTTTGCAGTAGCGGAAGCGAGCGCAGAGGAGGTCGACTCGCTCAATATCTATCACGCGACGCATCTGGCCATGCGTCGTGCAGTGGATGCGCTAGCTCCCCAGGCGGAGTATCTGCTGGTGGATGGTAACCGGCTGCCGGGGCATGCGCTGCCGGGTCAGGCCGTAGTGAAGGGCGATGCCCGCCATCCGGCCATTGCCGCTGCGTCTATTTTGGCCAAAGTAGCGCGGGATGCACAAATGGCCGAGCTGGATCTGCGCTATCCTGAATACGGGTTTGCGCGGCACAAGGGCTACCCCACCAAAGAGCACCTGGCAGCGCTGGAAGCCCACGGGCCGCTGGCAGAGCACCGCAAAAGCTTCGCGCCGGTACAGCGCCAGTTAGCGCTGCTGTAGCCGTTCTATTTATTTTATTTAGCGTTTTATGCTGAGAGTCTCATGACGGTTCCGTTCGTTCATCTTCGTTTGCACAGTGAATACTCTCTGGTCGATGGCTTGGTCAAACTCAAGTCACTGGTCAGTACGACCGCTGAGCGCGGGATGCCGGCGCTGGCGCTCACCGATGAAGCCAACTTGTTTGGCTTAGTCAAATTCTACAAAGCCGCCCAGGGCGCCGGGCTGAAGCCGATTGTCGGCAGCGACCTCTGGCTGGCGAACCCCACGACGAAGCCCACCCGTACCGCATTACGCTGCTGGCGATGAACGATGTGGGTTACCGCAATCTCACCGAGCTGATCTCCAAAGGGTGGACCGATGGGCAGCGCCAGGGGCGGGCGATTCTTGATAAGCAGTGGGTACTGGCACAAAGCGAAGGGCTCATCGCGCTGTCGGGTGGTCGAGAGGGCGAGATTGGCCGCCACTTGCTCTCTGAGCATGAGCGGGAAGCACGGCTGCTGCTGGAAGAGTGGCAGCAGGCGTTCCCTGATCGCTTCTACCTAGAGCTCATCCGTACCGGTCGCCCGCTGGAAGAGGCCTGTGTGCATGCCAGTGTCCAACTGGCTATCGAGACGAATACGCCGGTTGTCGCCACCAACGATGTGCGCTTTCTGGAACGGGAAGACTTCTGGGCCCACGAAACCCGCGTGTCGATTGGCGAGGGCAAGGCGTTGGACGACCCCCGCCGCGAGCGCCGTAACCGAAGAGCAGTACCTAAAAAGCCCAGAAGAGATGGCGGCGCTATTTGCCGATATCCCTGAAGCACTGGAAAATAGCGTGATGATTGCCGAGCGCTGCAGCGTGAATGTGCGTTTGGGAGAGATCTTCCTGCCGGAGTTCGGCATCCCCGAGGGCATGACCCAGGATGAATTCTTCCGCAAGGTCTCCCATGATGGCCTAACGGAGCGGCTCGATTTTCTGTTCCCCGCCGAGCAGTATCCGCGCGATAGCGAGGCGTTCCGCGAGATTGATCAGCGCTACCGCGACCGTCTGGAGTTCGAGCTCAACGTCATCATTCAGATGGGCTTCCCTTGCTACTTCCTGATCGTGATGGACTTTATCCAGTGGGCTAAGGATAACAACGTGCCGGTAGGGCCGGGGCGTGGCTCCGGCGCCGGCTCTCTGGTGGCCTACGCGCAGAAAATCACCGACCTGGACCCTATCGGCTACGACCTGCTGTTCGAGCGTTTTCTTAACCCTGAGCGTGTCTCCATGCCCGACTTCGACGTCGATTTCTGTATGGAGAAGCGTGACAAGGTCATCGAGTACGTAGCCGACCGCTATGGCCGCAACGCGGTTTCTCAGATCGTCACCTTCGGCACCATGGCCGCCAAAGCGGTGGTGCGAGACGTGGCCCGTGCCCAGGGCAAACCCTACTCGCTGGGCGACAAGCTCTCCAAGCTGATTCCTTTTGAAGTGGGAATGACGCTAGCCAAGGCGATTGAGCAAGAGCCCGCGCTCAAGGACTTCATTGGCAACGACGAAGAGGCCGAAGAGATTTGGGAAATGGCCCTGAAGCTCGAAGGCACCACCCGCGGCACCGGTAAACACGCAGGCGGCGTGGTCATTGCCCCCACCAAGCTCACCGATTTTTCGCCGCTGCTGTGCGACGAAGATGGCTCTGGCTTGGTGGTGCAGTTTGATAAGAATGACATCGAAGACGCCGGGCTGGTGAAGTTCGACTTTTTGGGCCTGCGTACCCTTACCATCATCGACTGGGCGCTTGAGATGGTGGACAAGGTGCGTGACGTTAACGGCCAAGGGCCGTTGAATATTGACGCCATCCCATTGGATGACGGCAAAACATTCGAGATGCTCAAACGGGCAGAGACCACGGCAGTTTTCCAGCTCGAATCCCGCGGGATGAAGGAGCTTATTAAGCGCCTGCTGCCCGACTCCTTGGACGATATGATCGCCTTGGTGGCGCTGTTCCGCCCTGGCCCGCTGCAGTCGGGCATGGTGGATGACTTCATCAACCGTAAGCATGGCCGGGCAGAAGTCTCTTATCCACACCCTGATTACCAGCACGACCTGTTGAAACCGGTGCTGACGCCCACTTACGGGATTATTCTCTACCAAGAGCAGGTCATGCAGATTGCCCAGGTGATGGCGGGGTATACCCTCGGCCAAGCCGACATGCTGCGCCGTGCCATGGGTAAGAAAAAGCCCGAAGAGATGGCCAAGCAGCGGGCAGGCTTTATGGAAGGCTGTGCGGCCAACGGCATCGATAAAGACCTGGCGGGCAACATCTTCGACCTGGTAGAAAAGTTCGCCGGTTACGGCTTCAACAAATCACACTCGGCAGCCTACGCGCTGGTGTCGTATCAGACCGCATGGCTGAAGGCGCACTACCCAGGCCCCTTCATGGCGGCGGTGATGTCCACAGAGATGGACAACCTGGACAAAGTGGTGCCGCTGATCGAAGAGTGCCGCCACTTGAAGCTCACGGTGACACCGCCGGATGTCAACGTAGGTGGCTACAAGTTCACCGTGGATACGGAAGGCCGCGTGGTTTACGGCCTAGGGGCTATCCGTGGCGTTGGTGAAGGTCCGATTGGCGCGATTGTGGAAGCGCGACAAGCCGATGGCCCGTACAAAGATCTGTTCGACTTCTGCCGACGCATCGACCCAAAGCGGATGAACAAGCGTACGTTGGAAGCGCTTATTCGCTCTGGCGCATTGGACAACCTTGGGCCTAACCGGGCGGTGCTGTTTGCGGCGATGGAAGATGCGCTCAAAGCCGCCGCGCAGAATCACGCCAACCAGAACCTGGGTATGCAGGATATGTTTGGCGATGCCTTTGCTGCCGAGGAAGAAGCCAGCGATGTCTACGCCGAGTATCGCCATGTCCGTGAGTGGACCGATCGCGAGCGGCTCTCTGGTGAAAAGACACTCTGGGGCTCTACCTGACCGGACACCCCATCGACGAGTACGAACGCGAACTCAAGCGCTTCGTGTCGACCCGTATCAGCGATTTGAAACCCTCTCGGGAGCCGCAGCGGGTGGCAGGCTTAGTGGTCGCCATGCGTACCATGAAGTCCAAGCGGGGCGACACCATGGCGTTTATCACCCTGGATGATCGCACTGGGCGCATTGAGGCATCGCTGTTTGGTGAACTCTTTGAGCAGCTACGTGGCCAAATTGAGTCAGACCAAGTCATTATCGTGGAGGGCGAAGTCTCCAGCGATGACTTCTCCGGCGGGCTGCGCCTGCGCGGTAAAGACGTGACGCCGATGGTGACCGCGCGGGTGCGCTACGGCCAGTCCGTTGAGCTGGCATTGGACGCCGGGCAGATTAACGGCCGGCTGGTCGAAAGCTTGCGGGATAGCTTGACACCCTACCGGGATAACACCGGCCTACCCGTGCGACTTCAATATCGCCACCCCGATGCTGTCGCTTGGCTGGAGCTGGCGGAGGAGTGGAAAGTCGCGCCTAGCGATGATCTGCTGCTCGCTCTGCGCGATGTGCAAGGGCAGGTGGGCGTCCAGTTACGCTACCGTTAATGAACAAGAGCGCAAGCGTCCTTGAAAGCGCTGGCGCTGAATTGAACGGGTAGTGCCTTGCGTGGCAGGGTCAGGGTGCGATAATGGCCCCATAGATGCTCGTTTCGACAAGGCTTATTTTTTATAGGCAGCTTACAGGCAGAGCCGATGAATCCTAACTATCTCGATTTTGAACAGCCCGTTGCCGGAACTCCAGGCAAAAATTGAGGAGCTGCGTTTGGTGGGCTCCGACAGCCAGGTGAACCTCTCAGATGAGATTTCACGGCTGGAGGAGAAGAGCCGCAAGTTAACGGAATCAATCTTCAAAGATTTGACCCCTTGGCAGGTTTCCCAGCTATCGCGGCACCCCCAGCGCCCCTATACGCTGGATTATTAGAACATATTTTTACCGATTTCGATGAGCTGCACGGTGACCGAAAATTTGCGGATGACGCTGCCCTCGTTGGCGGCGTTGCACGCCTAAACGATGCGCCGGTGATGGTAATTGGCCACCAAAAAGGCCGCGATGTTAAAGAGAAAGTGCGCCGTAATTTTGGCATGCCGCGCCCGGAAGGCTACCGCAAAGCGTGCCGCTTAATGGAAATGGCTGAGCGCTTTAAAATGCCCATTCTGACGTTTATCGATACTCCCGGCGCGTATCCCGGTATCGACGCGGAAGAGCGTGGTCAGTCGGAAGCGATTGCCTATAACCTGGCGGTGATGTCGCGCCTGAAGACGCCGATTATTTCCACCGTGGTGGGCGAGGGTGGCTCAGGCGGCGCGTGGCGATTGGGGTGTGCGACGAACTGCATATGCTGCAGTACTCCACTTACTCGGTCATTTCGCCGGAAGGCTGCGCCTCCATTCGGTGGAAGAGCGCCGAAAAAGCCTCCGATGCGGCTCAGGCCATGGGAATCACCGCCGAGCGCTTAAAAGAGCTGGGCTTTGTAGATTCGCTGATCAAAGAGCCGTTGGGCGGCGCCCATCGTCACCCGATAGACACCGCAGCGCGGGTTAAAGACGCGCTCTCTGCCAGCCTTGAGCGCCTGCAAGCGCTGGATAGTGATGCCCTGCTTGAGCGCCGCTATGAGCGCCTGATGAGCTATGGCGCCCCAGCCGCCTAAACGGCTTTTGCGCTTGCTTCACGACGCCCTGGCGCAACCCCCGCCGGGGCGTTGCATTTGGGTCGCGCTCTCCGGTGGCTTGGACTCGTCGCTGCTGCTGATGCTAGCCGCGGAGGCCTGCCAAGACAGCGGCCAATTGCTACGCGCCCTACATGTTAATCACGGCCTACAGGCGGCGGCGGCCGACTTTGAAACCCACTGCCAACAGCTGTGTCAGCGCCTTGGCGTGCCGCTAACGGTTGAGCGGTGGCGATTGAATCGCGAGGCGAAGGGGTAGAGGGCGCTGCTAGGCGCGCTCGCTACGCGGCCTTTGCGCAGCATGTGAAGCCGGGTGACGCGCTATGGCTTGGTCAGCATCAGGATGATCAAGCGGAAACCCTCTTACTGGCAGCGCTGCGGGGGAGCGGTATTCGTGGGTTGGCGGGCATGCCATATCAACGGGAGTGGCAAGGCATTACGCTTGTGCGCCCTTGGCTCAGCGTCAGCCGCCAAACTCTGGCCGATACGGCCCACGCTATGGCACTGACTTGGTGTGAAGACCCCACCAATCGCGATATTGAATTTGATCGCAACCGTTTGCGCCACGAAGTGCTGCCAACGCTGACTCAGCGCTGGCCTGATGCGGTACGTTCGTTGGCCAAGAGCGCTGGCTTGGCCGGTGAGGCCGACACGCTCCTTGCCAGCTACGCCGCCGAGGAGTTGGCCGTGCTTACGTTGGGAACGGGCTGTCTCGATGCGTCGGCATTGGCCGCGTTGCCGTTACCCCGTCAGCGGCTGCTCGTTCGTACGCTGTGTCAGCAGCTAAGGCTGCCAACGCCTCCACAGGCGCGTCTGGCCAGCCTGCTCGGCCAGCTTACCGCCGCCCAGGATGCCCAGGTGCTAGTAGAGTGGCCCGGAGCCCAGGCGCGGGTGTGGCGGCGCAGGCTTTATCTTATGACGCCGTTGGCTGCGTTGCCGGATTGGCAAGCGCCTTGGAACGGAGAGCCAGGGGTGAGTACTCCTTTTGGGCCGCTACAGCTTCGCCTGGAACGCGACACCTACTTAGCAGAACCGTTCATGCTGCGCTGGCGGCAGGGCGGGGAAGTGCTCGTATTGCCTGGGCGTGGCCGACGCGACCTCAAACGCTTGCTGCAAGAACGGGCGCTTCCGCCTTGGGAGCGGGAGCGGCTGATTGTTGTGATGGTCGGAGGGCGCTGTCTGGGCGTGCTCCAACCGCCTGCCAACGTTCTGTGGCAGGCGGAAGGGGCGACGTTTCATCGCGAGGGTTAGGAAGGCGTATTCAGGTTGAACGCAAACCCGGCGTTGGCCATAAATGCCTGCTCCTGCTCTAAATCGGTGCTGAGCAGCGTGGGTTCATCGCTGGGGGGCAGCGAATGGTGAGCGCGTCGCCGTTGCTGTCAGCAGCAATTTTGGGCGGCATGGGCGCGCCTTCAGGCCGCGAATGATTAATCAGCACGGCGAGGCGTAGCAAGCGGGCAAGCTTAGCCGCGCTTGGCTGCTGTGAGGCAGGCAGCGCTTGCCACTCCTTAAGCGGGAATTTACGCGGGTGAGCACGCACTAAAAACGCCAACAAGCGCTGCTCGGGGCGAGAAAACCCGGCTAGGTCCGAATGCTCTAATAGATACGCGCCGTGGCGGTGGAACTGGCTATGGGAGATGGCTAGCCCAATTTCATGCACATGGCTTGCCCAGCTCAAATAGTGGCCCTGTTCGGCGGTTAAGCCCCACGGCTGCTTCACTACGGCAAACAAGTGCTTGGCGGTTTCCGCCCCATTTTCTGCTTGCCGGGTATCTACGTCATACCCTCGCTTGAGCATGTCGAGGGTTTTGGAGCGGGTATCTTCGGCGCTGTTGCGCCCCGCCATGTCATAGAGCACGCCTTCACGCAGTGCGCCGTCGGCAAACCGCATTTGGTGAAGGTCGAAGGCTTCAAAAATGGCGCTCAAAATGGCAATGCCCACCGGAAATACCCGAGCCCTATCGGGTTTGAGGCCGTCCAGCTCGACCTTTTCCAGATGTTTGCATTTCAACAGGCGCTCGCGCAGTTTTTTCAAGCCGCTGCGGGTAATCACCCACTCTTGGGGCGTGTCGCCGTAAGCGTGCAGCACGCTGGCAGCGGCCTTAATCGTGCCCTGGAGCCTACCGGATCATCCCATCCTAAGCGCTGGTAAGGGCGCTGGATGTTGGCCAGCTCTGAAAGCGCTGCCAGCTCGGCGCGGCGCATGCGCTTTTCGGTAAGTTCGCCATCGGCAAAAAAGCGTCCGGTAAACGTGACACAACCCATGCGCAGGCTTTCCAGCGCTTTGGCCTCAAAGGCTTCACCATAATAAACTCGGTAGAGCCGCCGCCAATATCGACAATCAAGCGGCGGCCGCTTTCGGCCAGGGCGTGGGCGGCACCCAAATAAATTAGGCGGGCTTCTTCGCGCCCGGCAATAATCTCGATGGCGTGGCCAAGCTGGGCTTCCGCGCGCTCGATAAACGTTTGGCTGTTGTGGGCGTCGCGTAGGGCGTTAGTGCCCACCACGCGAAGGTTGGGACCTTCAATATCGGTTAAAAACGGCGCAAAACGGCCCAAGCAGTCGAGCGCGCGCTGCATGGCGGCTTCACTGAGGTAACCGTTCTCGTCAAGTCCTGCCGCCAGTTGGACCTTTTCACCTAGTCGTGCCACTACTTGTAAACGTTCATTTTGGTAGTTGGCAACCAGTAGGTGAAAGCTATTGGATCCAAGGTCAATGGCGGCTAGGCGCTGCGGTTCACCGCTCTCAAATTCGGCAGTGGGTGCGGCGATGGGGAGCGAAATGTCCTTGGGCATGAGCTATCCTTCAAATTGGCTATGCCAAGGTTGCGGTGACCTCTGACTATTGTCAATTGCCAAAGGCTTGCGTTTGTCGCGGGCCTTGACTACCATCGAGCTACTGGCTTGATCCGAGTTGGCTTGTTCGTCTAACAAGCGCACTGACTCGGGCACCCCGAGCAGTACGTATCCAGATGGCATCAGCCAGATGTCCAAGTCGTCAGATAACCCGCTGAAACAGCATTTTTCTGTGCCAATCAGATTAACTAGTTTGTTTGCACCCTCACGCCAAGCAGTCATTGATGTCATTGTTATGCTTTAGGCATTGTTACAGCGACTGCCCAGCTTTCACCACTCGAGCGTGTGCCTAGATGGGGTTCTGAACGCATCACTCGGCGCTTAGCCCTATATTTAGGCCAAGCCTCCTGTCTTATTCCCGGCGCCTAGCGCCTAGCTTTCATGAGCAATTTTCTAACACACCGATGAATCTCACTGAACTCAAGCAAAAAACCGTTCCCGAGCTGCTCGATATCGCCCGCTAAATGGGTATCGACAACTTAGCCCGTTCGCGCAAGCAGGACATCATTTTCGCCATCCTCAAGAAACACGCCAAAAGCGGCGAGGATATCTATGGCGACGGTGTGCTGGAAATTCTTCAGGATGGCTTCGGCTTCCTGCGTAGCGCCGACAGCTCGTACCTCGCTGGACCGGACGATATCTACGTATCGCCCTCACAGATTCGTCGTTTCAATCTGCGCAAAGGCGACTCCATTTCCGGCAAAATCCGCCCGCCCAAAGAGGGCGAGCGCTACTTTGCCCTGCTCAAAGTTAGCCAGATCAACTTTGACCGCCCGGAAAACGCCAAGCATAAGATTCTCTTTGAGAACTTAACGCCGCTGTTCCCGGACGACCGTCTGCGCATGGAGATCGGTAACGGGTCTACTGAAGACCTCACTGCTCGGATCATTGATCTGACCGCGCCGATTGGTAAGGGTCAGCGTGGCCTGCTAGTGTCTCCGCCGAAAGCGGGTAAGACGCTGATGCTGCAGAACATCGCGACGTCTATCACGCGTAATAACCCCGAGTGCCATCTGATCGTGCTACTGATTGATGAGCGCCCGGAGGAAGTCACCGAGATGTCCCGCACCGTACGCGGTGAAGTGGTCGCCTCTACCTTCGACGAGCCTCCCGCCCGCCACGTTCAGGTGGCCGAAATGGTCATCGAGAAAGCCAAGCGTTTGGTTGAGCACAAAAAAGACGTGGTGATTCTGCTCGACTCCATCACCCGTTTGGCGCGTGCTTACAACACCGTGGTGCCTCGCTCTGGCAAAGTACTGACCGGTGGTGTGGATGCCCTCGCCCTTGAGAAGCCGAAACGCTTCTTTGGTGCGGCGCGTAATATCGAAGAGGGCGGCAGCCTGACGATTATTGCCACTGCGCTGGTCGATACCGGCTCGAAAATAGACGAAGTCATCTTCGAAGAGTTCAAGGGCACCGGCAACATGGAAGCGCACCTTGACCGCAAGCTGGCTGAAAAACGCGTCTTCCCTGCGATCAACATTCGTCGCAGCGGCACTCGTCGTGAAGACCTGCTGGCCTCTGAAGAAGAAATGCAGCGCATGTGGATTCTACGCAAGCTGCTTAACCCGATGGAAGATACCGCAGCGACCGAGTTCCTGATTGATCGTCTGAAAGATACCAAGTCCAATCTGGAATTCTTTGAAGCGATGAAGCGTCGTTAAGGCGCTGCATCTACTGCCATGCGTTTGCAAGAGCAGCGTCTGACAGCCGCGTTGAGGAGAGTGCTTTGAAGTATAACGACTTGCGCGATTTTATTGCGGCGCTTGAAGCCCAGGGTGAGCTAAAGCGAGTTAAAGCGGAAGTTGATCCTTACCTAGAAATTACTGAAATCTGCGACCGTACGCTGCGCGCCGGCGGCCCTGCACTGCTGTTTGAAAATGTAAAGGGCCACGATATGCCGCTACTGGGCAACCTGTTCGGCACCCCGAAGCGGGTAGCGCTGGGTATGGGCCAGGATTCAGTAGAAGCGTTGCGTGAAGTGGGGAAGCTGCTGGCATTTCTGAAAGAGCCAGACCCGCCCAAAGGCCTGAAAGATGCCTGGGATAAGCTGCCGATCTTTAAGCAGGTGCCCAGCATGGCGCCCAACACCGTTAAGCGCGCGCCTGTGCAGGAAGTCGTTTACGAAGGGGAGGAAGTGGATTTAGGTCGTTTGCCGATTCAGCACTGCTGGCCCGGCGATGCGGCACCGCTTGTCACTTGGCCGCTGGTCATTACCAAAGGCCCGCATAAAAAGCGCCAGAACCTGGGGATTTATCGCCAGCAGAAAATCGCCAAGAATCGCCTGATTATGCGCTGGCTCTCCCACCGCGGTGGAGCGCTGGACTTTCTTGAGTTTCAAAAAGCCCATCCCGGTGAGCCCTTTCCCGTTGCCGTGGCGCTAGGCGCTGACCCGGCGACTATTTTAGGCGCGGTCACACCGGTGCCCGATTCGCTCTCAGAATACGCCTTTGCTGGCCTACTGCGCGGTTCGCGTACCGAGTTGGTGAAATGTGGTCACGCAGATCTGGAAGTCCCTGCCTCCAGCGAAATTATTCTGGAAGGCTTTATTTACCCGGACGATATGGCACCGGAAGGGCCGTTTGGTGACCATACCGGTTACTATAACGAAGTGGATCATTTCCCTGTGTTTACCGTGACGCGGATGACCATGCGCCGTGATGCCATTTATCACTCTACCTATACCGGTCGTCCACCCGATGAGCCCGCCATTTTAGGCGTAGCGCTTAACGAAGTGTTCGTGCCCATTCTGTGCAAGCAGTTCCCCGAGATCGTCGACTTCTATTTACCGCCGGAAGGCTGCTCCTATCGTATGGCGGTTGTGACGATGAAGAAGCAGTACCCCGGCCACGCGAAGCGCGTGATGATGGGGGTTTGGAGCTTCCTGCGCCAGTTTATGTACACCAAGTTCGTCATCGTGCTGGATGATGATGTGGATGCGCGTAACTGGGAAGACGTGATGTGGGCGATTACCACGCGCATGGATCCTGCCCGCGACACGGTGATGGTGGAAAACACGCCTATCGACTACCTCGACTTCGCCTCACCGGTATCCGGACTTGGCTCCAAGATGGGGCTGGATGCAACGAACAAGTGGCCCGGCGAAACCGACCGGGAGTGGGGCACTCCCATCGTGATGGATGAGACGGTGAAAGCCCGCGTTGACGAGCGTTGGGATGAGCTGGGCATTGATATTCCGCTACCCACACCGCGCCACGGTTAATCGGCCGTATGGGCCGAACGATTTTCCATAAAGAGGCTTTCATGAGCGCTAGGACGTTAACGTGTAAAACGCTAACCTGCCAAGTCACCGCCGTCGAGGATCTTAATCCTGACGTATTTAAAGTCACGCTTGCCGGTCGCGCTGAAGCAATGCAGCACGCCCCTGGTCAGTACCTTGAACTAATGCTAGACGAGGCCACTTGGGTGCCTTTCTCGATTGCTAGCTGTGACCGTGGCGATGGCACGCTGGAGCTGCAAATTCAGCACTGGCCCGAGCGTGATAACTCCCAGCGGCTGCGCCAACTGTTGCAGGTAGCCAACCAGCTAACGGTGCGCCTGCCCAGCGGTGATTGCGTGCTGGATACGCAAAGTGAGCGCCCGCTGCTGTTGATTGCCGCAGGGACCGGCTTTGCCCAAATGAAGGCCATCGTCGAAGCCGCGCTTCGTGACCAGCCCGCACGGCCCATTTCACTATGGTGGGCGAACCGTGAGCACCGCGATTTGTATGCGGAAGACCTTGCCTGCGAGTGGGCGCAGCAGTATGAAAACGTTGCGTTTCATGCGGTCACCGAATTTCCGCTGACCGAGCCGCTGGCACCAGGCGAGCGCATTGCCCACCATCAGGGGCGCGTTGATTTGGTGTTAGAGGGCGAGCTGTCGAATGCGCCGATCACGCCCAGCGACTGCGATATCTATCTTTCAGGCTCGCCGGGCATGGTATATGCCTGCGTAGATGTTCTGGAGCGCCTTGGGGTCAGCAGTGAGCGAATGTTCTCGGATGTATTTGCCTACGCACCCCGCCCTCACTAAAATGGTCGGCCACTCTCTGACGTACGGCATACACCGTAGATACTACTGATCACTAGGAGGCTTTCATGGCCCATCACGACGATAATTTTAAAGACGATTCCGGCATTCTGCCGATTATTCTCGGTATCGTGGTATTGGTAGGTATGAGCGCACTGCCTGCCACTATTGGCTGGATTCAGGCGTTTAGCAGCTAATACTCGTCGCTAGGAAATTGAACGCTCTGCGGTAATTGCTAGTTGCCATTTAGCGCGCAGGCAGGCAGGATTAGGTCATTACGTAGTACACACGTCATATTGAGGAAGTAACCATGCCACATGGCAAGCCTTTACAGCGCACTCACACCAAACCGGAAACGGTGGTTGGGGCCTGGGCGAAGGTGGGTACTTCCTATAGCTTTAACTATGCAGCGTATTGGTTTAGCCACGGTGTGCCCCTGGCCGACGCCTAGCGTCGCGCCAACAGGCACACCGCCCCGGTTGCCTGCCGCATGCAAAGAAGCCTCGGTGGGTAACCCCACCGAGGCTTCTTTCGTTTTATTAACCCTCATTTTTCATAGGTAGATTATTAAGGAGCTGCACCATGTCTTATCGCGCCCACCAATCGCTAGCCCCAACGCCATCCGTTATCTCGGCTATGGCTGGCGATTTAGCGACGCGCGTTCGGTGCAAGCTGCCACCTCCGATCGTGCCCACCTGGGTGGCAAGTTGATGATGCGATGTCACGCGTTATGTCATACGAATTCGGAGAGTTAACCCTATGAATGCCCCAATCAACACCGCTTGTTCCTCTACTGCCCAGGCCTCCACGCTTATGACTGCGACGGCGCTGCCGCTACCCGCTGAGCTGCGCCAGCGTGTGGCGGTGAATAGCACGCTTAGTGCACAAATCGACCAGCAGCGCCAAGCGGTACAGCATATCCTTAACGGGCAAGATAACCGCCTGCTGGTCGTAGTGGGTCCGTGCTCAATCCACGACCCGGATGCTGCCTTGGAGTATGCGGACCGGCTAGCAGCGCTCAGCGATGAGGTGAGCGAGCAGATTTTGCCAGTGATGCGAGTGTACGTTGAAAAGCCGCGCACCACGGTCGGTTGGAAGGGGTTGGTCTACGACCCTGATCTTGATGGCAGTGGCGACATGCCGCGGGGAATCGCGCTTTCCCGTGAGCTAATGCACGCCGTCGCCTCCCGCGGCCTGCCGGTGGCCACCGAGCTGTTACAGCCCATGTTAGCCCCGTACCTGGATGACCTGCTGAGCTGGGTAGCGATTGGGGCGCGCACGACGGAATCCCAGCTGCACCGTGAGCTGGCCAGCGACCTCAGCGCTGCCGTAGGATTCAAAAATGCCACCAGCGGCGATGTGCAGGTGGCCATTGATGCTATGCAGGCTGCCGCCCACTCCCATCAGCGTTTCGCCATGGATCGCCAGGGCCGCCCTATCATGCAGGAGACCGCAGGCAACCCGCACACCCACGTGGTGCTACGCGGCGGCCACGGCGAGCCCAACTACCAAGCCCACCATGTACGCAGCGCCGTTAATACACTGCGCGAAGCAGGCCAGAATCCGCGTTTGATGGTGGACTGCAGCCACGCCAATGCCCGCAAAGATCACCGCCGCCAAAGCGAAGTAATGCTGGATGTATTAGCCCAAGCGTCAAGAGGGCGATGCCAACTTGGTCGCGCTGATGTTGGAGAGTCACCTGTTCGAAGGCAAGCAAACGCTTGCCCCCAACGCGCTGCGTTACGGTGTATCGGTCACCGACGCTTGCGTAAGCTGGGAAACCACTGAGCGACTGCTAAAAACTGCCGCTGAGCGTATTGCTTAGTTTTCGTACAAATCCTAGTGCGTTGACTGCCCCGGCCAGCCCCGTATCATAAGAGTTCCTTTTGATCACGAGGTTGGCCATGGCCTTTTCCCTTGAACAGCACGATCCCGAAACGTACCGGCGTAAAGCTCGCATTATCAGCGTAGCGATGGCCGGACAGTTGATTATTTTTGGCCTGCTGTTTTCCATGCTCCTCACCACTACCTTTGGCAGCAGCGTCTGGCTGAACGCGCTGGGCGTATTGTTGGGCCTGCTTGCCACCAGCGCTATGTTCGCTGCGTTAAGAGAGCGCCCATGGATGACTGAGATGCGCTATGTTTGGCAGCTCAAGCATCACCTGTCGCGCATCAGTAGCTACTTACAGCCACTGCGCCGCGAGGTGGAGCAGGATAATCGCCTAGCGCTGGATATTCTGACCTTTTACCATCAGGGCATGGCCCAGCTTGCCGAGCTAAATGGCCGCACCACCGACGACGATGCCGAGCGTTTAGCGGAAAAAATGCAGGTTAAAGTGAAGCGTGAAGCGTTGGGCCTACCCAAAGAAGTCACCACGTTTGACCCGCATGACTTGAGCGCTTTCAAACAAAAGTAAGTCGCGCGCAAGGGTATTACCGATGAGGGATTAACAGGGAGCGTATTCAATGAGTGCTAATGTTACGTCACTACGATTCGCCACGGTGGTGGCTGCCGGTTTACTGCTAGCGGGCTGCGCGACCAGTGCGCCCGCCCCGGAGCAGCCGGTAAAAACCACCGTGCAGAGCAGCGCACCATTGTTGCCTTCGGTGCTGTTTCCCGGTAGCGCTGAGCGCTTTCAAGCTTGGAACTGCCAACCAGCCAATCAAGACTTAGTGACGGCCGTCAATGGTGAGGAGTTACGGCTGTGGTCGCTACATGGCGCGTGGCGACTGCCTCAAGCCGTGGTGGCCAGCGGTGCCCGCTATCAAAATGGCGATATCAGCTTCTGGAACCGCGGCGATCAGGCGCAAATTGAAACGCCCCGTGGGCAATTGCAGTGCCAGCAAGGGGTTGACCGGGAGATTGCGACCCGGTCAAGCCACCCAGGCGTGATGTTGTTAGCCCGCGGCAACGAGCCGGGTTGGACGATTGAACTGGCGAACGATGCGCCAGTAATGACCTGGACTACCAACTACGGCAGCGACACCACCACCATGCCTTATATGGTCAGCGTGATGGACAACGAGGCAGGCAGGGTAGTGATCGAGAACGCTAACGCCGAGCAGTTTTTCCGCGTACGCATTGAATCGGGTGCCTGCTTCGATGACATGAGTGGCGAGCCTTATCCTGCTCGCGTCACGCTCACCATCGGTGGCGAACAGTACAAAGGGTGCGGCCAGGGCATCGCGCCCTAGCCATCATGATCTAGCATCTCAGCCACTAGCAGCGGTACAGAAACGGCTCTGCGCGCCACTGCGGTTCCACGTAATCGCTGGCGCACAGAGCTGATACATCGCCACCCGCTCGCGCGGCAAGCCGCGCCAGCGTGGCCATGTGTAATCCTCTCGGGCTGTCTACTTCTTCGCTAACGGCCACCGGCATCCAGTGGTCGCCCTCACGGGTTGCCAAGGTGAAGTTGAAGGGGTGAAAGCCTGGGAAGCCCAACCGAATGTCGGTGGCGATCAGCGTCTCTTGGCCATTGATATCACGGGTTTCGAAACGTAAAAACGGCCCGGTGAACCACGTCAGCCGCTGCCCTAGCGGTCCCTCCAAAGCGCTGGCCTCCAGTTCGACGTTACGACGCAGCGGTTCCAGTGCGAGGACTCGGCACGATCGAATACACTGATCAAACTCTCGTAATAGCGGTCTTCATCGATGACCGTTGCCCGCCATAGTGCGATATTGAACGGCGTGGGTTGGATGAGCACGGGGGCTGCTTGTAAGTCCGCCTCGGCTAGGGCTGGCGTTAGGCGCTGCTCGACGCTCCATTTGGCACCTGCGGCCATCATGAGGTAAGCGCAGGAGATGACCAGCCCCGTGCGGCAGGCACTGCGTACCTTGCCCGACACGCTGCCGATGATCAGCGCCATAAGCAGCGGTAGCGTGTAGAACGGATCGATGATGAAGACGATAGGCCACGCGGCGGGCGGGGCGTCTAGCGGCCAGAGCAACTGCGTGCCGTAGGTGGTCAGCGAGTCGAGCAGCGGGTGAGTCACTAATATCAACGTAAAAAAGCACCACCAGCGACCCAACGAGATGTCCCGGGCTGGAGCAAAGCGGGCACTCAGCACGGCCAGCAGCGTGCCAAGACCCGTCAGTGCGAACAGTGAATGGCTAAACCCGCGATGCTCCGTGACATTGGCAATGGCGTCGCCATAATCCAGCGCGACGTCCAGATCGGGCAGGGTGCCTAGCAGCGCACCGATCAGAATGGCCTTGCGGCCCAGGCGCTTACCTAACACGGCACCACCTACCGCTGCGCCAAGCGCCGCTTGCGTAATCGAATCCACAGACCTCTCCTCGACGTGCTGATAGCGAATCGTGATTGTCACTGAAGAGTGACACACTAGATGAACAGCCGTGACGCCATTATACAACGTGTCTACTTTCTATTTTACTGTCGCACTATTGTCTATGTTTTAATGGTGCTACGTGACCGGCTCGGCACCGCACTCGGCGGTAGCACGGGATATAATTACCATTCTTCAATGAAGAGGAAATGACATGCAGTTTTTACACACCATGGTACGTGTCAGCGACTTAGACGCCTCGCTTCACTTTTATTGTGACCTGCTCGGCCTGAAAGAAGTGCGCCGCAAAGAGAACGAAAAGGGCCGTTTTACGCTGGTGTTCCTGGCGGCTCCTGAAGATGAAGCGCGCTCCGAGCGCCTCACGGCCCCTGAGCTTGAGCTGACCTACAACTGGGACCCAGAGGAGTACACTGGCGGTCGTAATTTTGGACACCTAGCACACCGTGTCGACGACATTTACGCCCTTTGCCAGCATCTGCAGGATAACGGCGTCACCATCAACCGCCCGCCCCGCGATGGTCACATGGCCTTCGTGAAATCGCCAGACGGTATCTCCGTGGAGCTGCTGCAAAAAGGCGATGCGTTGGCCCCCCAGGAGCCCTGGGCTTCCATGGAAAACAGCGGTAGCTGGTAAAACTACTCTCGGTGGCGCTCTTTATAGATGTCGCCACTGAACTCCATATGGAGTTCAACCACCTCGCCATAGGGGTTCATTGCGCGTAGCTCCACATGGCGAGGCTTGTACTCGACGCCGCCCAGCGGTTGATAACCCGCCTGCTCGGCGCGCTGCATAAAAAAAGCATCACTATTAGGCCGCTCGGTGAGCGGAGGCGCGGAGATTGGGACGGAGCGGTTCAAGCGGTCGCCGGGTAAGCGAGACGCGTAGGGCTCCTCCACTTCTACGAGCGTTTCACCGATCAACAGCCAGCGAGCCTGCATGCGCTGGCCCGTCGGCAGGCCAAACACACCGATCTCATCACCCGCTGTCGCAGTGAGTGCTGAACGCCCCTCCGGCCAGGTATCGACTAAGACGCGACCGCTCTCATCTTCAAGAATGAAGCTATTACCGAACCGCTCGCTAATGCGGCCTTTCAAGTAAACCCCCGCGCTTTGCGCAGTGGCAATCGGGGTGGCGGGCGTCTCCAGAGACGGTGGTGCCGCAAGCACCGGTAAGCCCAGCAGCGGCAGCGTGAGTGTACACAGCAACAAGCCGCGCATCGTGTTCACCCAGGGTAACCAAACACGCCGCTTTAGCAGTACGATAGAGAAAATCATAGGTCGGGCCTCACTTAGCGCCAATGTGTCGAGTATACGAGCTTAAAGCTGACGGTAACTTGAATGGCTCGTTTGTTCAGTCAAGGTTAAGGCGCTTCCCGTTATAGTGTTGGATTACTCTTAGAGTATGGCGTTTGCCAGGAGTCTTTTATGAACAGTGGCCATCGTGGCAGCGTGCTTCGCTGCGCCCTGCTGAGCACACTCTTGTTCGTCAGCGTTCCTACGCCGGTGGTCGCTCAATCCGCCCTGACGGTGGATGACGCCATCGCCGTGGTACAGCAGCGCTATGAGGGCGAACTACTCGATATCGAAATGAAAAGCGGACGTGGCTGGGAAAATAGCGAGCAGGTGTATGAGCTGCGTCTGCTGACGGCCCAAGGCAACGTACTCAAAATTCGCATTGCCCGCGAAGATGGTCGTTTTCTAGAAATTGACGGCAGGGGCCAAATTGAGGCGCGTTTGCCGCCTACCAGCGATAACGGCGGAGCCTAATAATGCGAGTGTTAGTGGTAGAAGATGAGCAGCATCTCGCGGCTCAAATGCGTGAAGCGCTTGAGGGTAATGGTTTCGTCGTCGATGTCGTCAACGACGGTAACGAAGCCGTGTACGTGGGCAATCACGAGACCTATGACGCGGCGGTGCTGGATCTGGGTCTGCCTGGGCGGGATGGCTTAAGTGTTCTGCACGATTGGCGACAACATGGCCGCACGCTACCGGTGGTGATTTTGACCGCCAGGGATGGCTGGAGTGAGAAGGTGCAGGGGTTCCGCGCCGGGGCGGATGACTACGTCACCAAACCCTTTCGCATGGAGGAGATTATCATGCGGCTGCGTGCGCTGATTCGCCGTGCGTCGGGCCACGCTGATGTGATGATCCGCAGCGGCGAGCTAGAGTATGACACTCAGCTAGGTACCTTCCATCTCGCTGGCCTGCCGTTAAAACTCACCGCCTTTGAACATCAGCTACTCGTGTATCTGATTCATAACGCTGAGCGGGTGGTCAGCCGTACCGAGCTCTCCGAACATCTCTACTCTTACGATAACGATCGTGACCATAACTCCCTCGAAGTGATCATCAGTCGGTTGCGGCGCAAAGTGGGGGCAGAGCGTATCGAAACCCTGCGTGGTCAGGGGTATCGGCTGTGCGACCGCTCGTGAAACTCTCACTGCGAGCGCGTCTGCTAGGATCCGCTGGCCTATGGAGTGCCATTGCGTTAGTGGGCGTGGGGCTATTTATCTACTGGCTGTTCAAAGATCACGCCGAGCGCACCTTTGACGCCCGACTGGACGCCAACCTACTGGGGCTGATGGCCTCTGTAGAGTTCAATGAGCAGGGTCAGTTGATCAAAACCCGTGATATTGGCGGCCCTCAGTTCGATCGCGCCTACTCGGGTTGGTATTGGCAAATTGCCCACGACGATGAGGTGCTGATTGCCTCGCGTTCGCTGCTGAATGCCAGCCTGCCCGCGCTGACCAGCGATGTTTCTCAGGCGCTGGCGCTCACCGGGCCAGAGGGCGAAGCGCTACGCGCCCGAGGCCGTCACTTCTCAGCCCCAGGCAGCGGCCCGCCGTTGAGTATCACCGTGGCCGGCCCACAAAACGAAATTGATGATGCCCTGTCGCGCATCGTCCTTCCTTTAGTGGCTTCGCTGGCGCTGCTGGGAATCGGGCTAGCGGTGGCGGTGTGGTGGCAAGTTCGCTGGGGGTTAAAGCCGCTCACCCGGCTGCGTCGCGACCTTCTTGCGGTACGCCAGGGGTACCGCGAACAGTTAGCCCACGCCACGGTGGAAGAGCTACAGCCGCTGGTGGATGAGATCAATGCGCTGGTGACCCATAACCGAGAGGTGATTGCTCGCAGTCGTCAACACGTGGGCAACTTAGCTCACGGCCTCAAAACGCCCCTCGCCATGTTAGCCAACAGCCTATCGGCTCAGCAGACACACGACGCCACCACCGAGGAGGCATTGTCGCGTCTGCAGCGCTTGGTCGACCACCATTTGCGCCGCGCTCGGGCCGTCGGTGCGGGTTACCACATGGGCGAGCGCACCCCGGTAGCAGCCACGCTAGAGGGGCTAGTGAGCGTGATGCGCCATGTATACGCCCGCGGCCCCGCACCACTCCATATCAGCGTTCATTGCGATGATGCGTTAGCGTTTCGAGGTGAGTCCCAGGATCTCGATGAGCTGTTGGGCAACCTGCTGGATAACGCCTGCAAGTGGGCGCGTCAGCAGGTGATGATCGAGGTATGCCTGGTATCGCCAGAGCAGTTGACCGTGGTGATTAGCGATGACGGCCCGGGTATGCCCGAACCCCAGCGGCTAAAAGCCGTGGAGCGAGGCGAGCGCTTCGATGAATCGACCCCGGGCGATGGCTTGGGGCTTGCCATTGTGCAGGATCTGGCGCGGCTTTACGGGGGGCACCTGGCGCTTGCCGCCAACTCGCCCAGCGGGTTACGCGTCGAGCTGACGCTACCCGCCGCCGAAAGGCCGCCCAAGGGCGACCTTTCAGGTACATCGTAACGCCAAAAGAGCGGTGAGTTTATTCAGCGGGCCACGCGGGGAGGCGTTTTTCGCGGTAAACGTCGCCGCGGTAGTCCACATGCAGTATGACCTGCTCTTCGGCGTCATTCTGCGCCATCCACTCCATATGGCGGCCCTTGAAGTCGACCAGGGCGGCATTACGGTAGCCCTGGTCGCTCAGCGCGTTCTCCACGTCACTCTGCTCTAGGTTCGACAGGCTCTCATCACGGTGAGGCCGGTCATGCCCAGGACGTTTGATGTGCCATTCCAGTAACTCACCGTCCGGTGAGAAGAGGCTGTGAACGTCGTAGCCTTCCTCATTAACGCTAGTAATGCGATAGACGTCGTCGCGGCGCTTCAGCTCCACCATTTCACCAAAGCCCTGTGCTTCAAGCTGGCGCTGTAGATTTTCGACATTGGGTGCTACGACGCGTCTTTGTGGCTGCTCACCGTTGCCTGGCTCATCTGCCGAGCCGCGCAGCGACGCGGCGGTGACGGTATCGCCTTCCAAGCGGCCTTCCACCATAATATCGTCGCCTATTTGGAAGCGCTCGCCGCTGTTGCCTCGCGGGCGAACCAGCAGACGACGGTCGCCTTCATCGACCACGAGCAGGTCATTGAAGCGTTCGACCACTTCGCCGTTGATGCGCACCTCTTCCTGCGCCGCCAGCGGAGCGGAGAGGGCAAGGGTGCAGATGGCAGCAGCCAGGGCTTTTAATGGAGTCGGTTGCATAGTGGTTTCCTCTTGTTGGCAAGTTGGGGCAAGCTTGTGAAGAGTTAGCCCCGCAAGTGACAATGCCAAGCCTACGCAACCGCTGCTGAACCGAGACTAAATCATCGGTTCAAGTTTGATTCAGGATTAACGAGCTAATCGGATAAGGGAGTCGATATGAAACCAAAGGGCATAAAGGGATGGCTAGCCGCGCTAAGCATGGTCACGCTGGCGGGCTGCAGCAGCGCACCGCAGCAAGAGCGAATCGACGCGCCGCAAGGCGGCACGCTCTCTGGGCCAGTGGTCGAGCAGCGCTGGAACTTGCTGTTGGTAGGGACCGATGAACGGCTATCAATGCCCGAGACGCCGTTTTTCCGCATCGGCCGCGACGGCAAGGTTAGCGGCTCGGATGGCTGCAACCAGTTCACCGGCAAGGTGAGCCTGGGCGAAAGCCAGCGCATTGAGTTAGCGAACTGGCCTCCACCCGAATGGCCTGCCCCAATATGGAAGACGCCAAGCGGGTCACCGATATGCTGGATACCGCGTATCGTTACTTGATCGACCACGACCGTTTGGTGTTCTTCGGACCGGATAGCCGTGTGCTCGGCGGCTGGCGGGAAGCTAACTAAGCCGCTATCGGCTTAGTCATTAAAAGGCGGGTTGAAGCGAGCGATAAAGCGCGCATCAATCCGCTTTTTCCATTGCCATACCCAGCGCCCCGAAAAGCCAATCGCTCCACGGCTGGCAATGGCGTGACCGTCGCCGGTGCCAATCAGTGCCAGCACGCGACGCGGAGGCTGCCACGAGGTGAGCTGTTTGCCGTGACAGGCAGCCCGTAAATTCTCTGCCAATACGGGCCCCATGCGCACCGCATAAACGCCTGCCTTAGGCAGCGGTGACGAGCGCAGCGCAGCGCAGTCGCCAGCGGCAAAGATGCCCGGTTGGCCGATGACCTCAAGTGACGTATCCACCGGGATAAAGCCTTGCTCATCCAACGGCAGCGCCGTTTGCTGCAGCCACGTTTGCCCCACGGCTCCGGTCGCCCAGAGCACGATATCCGCGGCGATGTGGTTGCCGGTGTCGGTTTGCACGCCGCCGGGTACCAAGGCGTGCCCTCGCACGCCTGTATGGACGCGCACGCCCGCACGTGTGAGCGCTCGCGCCGTTAACCAGCGGGGCAGCCAGCCAGCGCCGGGCAGCAGCGTTTTGGCGGCGCTGATCAGCTCGCCTTGCCAGTGAATGTCCGGGCGCTGCTGGCGAAGCTGCGCCAAGACGCTCATCAGCGTCTCGCAGCCTGCTGCGCCGCCGCCTACGCTCACAACGATCTGATGCGCTCCTGCTGGCAGTTTGGCCACCTCTTCGCGTAATGCTTGCCAACGGTGGTGCAACGAGCTGAGCGGGCGCATGGCCAGCAGCGTGGGCAGCGTATTCTCCTCAATACCTTTTGGCCCGATCGCCTCATCGCTTTGCGGGGCAATAACTTGCGGTAACGCGAGCGTCGAGCCGACGTTGAAGGAGGCCACGTCAAACGCAATCACGCTGCCATCCGCCAGCGTTACCTGACGCTCGCTCGTGCATAACGCCACAGCTGGAGATGCAATAAGGCGAGCCCCTGCCCGCAGGCAGAGCGCCGCGATATCCATCTGAGTTTCCCGCAGCGTGCACTCCCCAGAAAGCCACGCAGGCACGCTGCCCGAGTAGGCGGCAAATGGGTTGTCACTTACGACGGTGATCGACACCGCTTTATCCGGGCGCTGAGCAAACGCCTCCAGCACGAAGGGCGTGGGCGTGACCCGCGCCGATGAGCAGTAGCTGCCGTGTCATTGGCCCTCACCGCGCCGCCAGCTAAAGTACTTCTGCAGCAGTGCCAGCACTCGTTCTGGCTTATGGGCGTTTTTCCAAACGCCTGCGGTGGCTTTGGCGGCTTCGCCTAGTGTGGGGTAGGGGTGAATGGTGCCGAGCAGTTTATTCAGCCCCAGCCCGTGCTTCATGGCGATGGTAAACTCACCCAGCCACTCCCCTGCGTTCTCCGCGACGATCGTCGCCCCCAGAATTTTGTCTTTGCCGGGCACGGTAAGCACTTTGATAAAGCCTTCGGGCGCGCCTTCGGCAATGGCGCGGTCGCTTTCGCTCATGACGTAGCGGGTCACTTCAAAGGCGACACCTTTCGCGGTGGCCTCTTTTTCGTTGAACCCACTCGCGCTACTTCCGGCTGCACGTAGGTAACGGTAGGCATAAAGCGGTAGTCCACCGCGAAGCTTTTCAGCTCGCCAAACAGCGCATTCACGGCGGCGTGCCACGCCTGATGGGCGGCCGCGTGGGTAAGTTGGTAGGGGCCCGCTAAGTCGCCGCAGGCCCAGATGTTAGGCAGGCGCGTTTGCAGCCGCTCGTTGAGGGCCAGCGTGCCGCCGTCGGTGGTGGTAATCCCTAGCGCCTCCAGTCCTAACCCTTCCACGTTGGCCTGACGGCCCGCGCTCACCAGTAGATAATCAAACGCTAGGGTGCTGCGCTCACCCAAGTGTTCAATAACAAGCTGATGCTCCCCGTCGACTTGGTTTACCTCCAGCGCTTTCGCGCCGGTCATCACCGTCACGCCCTCTTGAGTGAGCGTACGCTCTACGTGCTCGCCAACTTCATTATCTTCCCGGCCCAGCAATTGCGGCGCGCCCTCTACCAAGACGACATGGCTACCTAAGCGGGCAAAACTTTGGCTCAGTTCGCAGCCAATCGCACCGCCACCCAGCACCACCAGCCGTTTGGGCAGCTCTGTGAGCGACCAGAGGTTTTCAGAGGTGAGCAGCGGCGCGTGCTCGATGCCGGGCAAGGGCGGCACGCGAGGGCGCGCTCCGGTGGCCAGCACGATATGGCGAGCGGTGAGGGTTTGATCGCCCACGCGAATTTCCCATGGTGAAACGAGGGTGGCGTGCTCTTGATACACCTCCACGCCGAGCTTGGTGTAGCGCTCGACGCTGTCGTGGGGCTCGATATCGCGGATGGCCTGATGCACATGCCCCATCACCTTGGCGAAATCCACGCTGGGCTCGCTGGCGCTCACGCCAAAGCGGTCTGCTGTGCGAATTTCATGGGCCGCGCGGGCAGCCCGAATCAAGGCTTTGGAAGGCACGCAGCCAGTGTTAAGGCAGTCGCCGCCCATCTTGTGCTTTTCGATGAGAGCCACCTTGGCTTTCACGGCGCTGGCGATATAGCTGGTCACCAGCCCCGCCGAGCCGCCGCCAATCACCACGATGTCGTAGTCAAAACGGCTAGGGCGAGTGAAGCCTTTGTAGGCGTTGCGCTTTTGCACCATCAGTGCAATGCGGCGGGCCACCCAGGGGAACACCGCCAGCAGCGCAAACGAGGCGATGAGCCCAGGCGAGATAATGCCGCTCAGGCTTTCCAGCTCGCCGAGCTGGCCGCCCGCATTCACGTACACCGCCGTGCCGGGCAGCATCCCGAGCTGGCTCACCCAGTAAAACGTGGTGGTTTTAATCCGCGTTAGCCCCATCACCAGGTTGATCATGAAAAACGGGAAAATGGGCACCAAACGCAGGGTGAACAGATAAAACGCGCCATCTTTCTCGACGCCCCGGTTCACCGTGTGGAACTGGCGGGGAAAGCGTTGTTTCGATGGGCTGACGAAACAAAAAGCGTGAGAGTAGAAAGGCGAGCGTCGCGCCGATGGCGCTGGCAAATGAGATGATCACTAGCCCCCAGCCCAACCCAAACAACGCGCCGCCTAGCAGCGTTAACAGCGACGCGCCGGGCAGCGAGAGTGCAGCCATCGCCACATACACCGCAAAGAAAATGCCCGCCACCTGCCAGGGCGACTGCTGGAACGCTGCCTGAAAATCGCTGCGGTAGGCCTGCAGGGTATCCAGAGTGAAGAACGTATGGGCGCCGCTAACGTAGAAGCCAATCACGGCCAGTAGCAGTAGGGCAAACATCAGCAGGCGCTGACGGTTCATGGCAGGCTCCTTGGAAAAGGTGTTCGTACTCAGTGCTAAAACGGAACGTTTCCTTACACGCTGGCGTGACGCAACTGCTGCCAGCGCTGCCAATCTTCGGGGCGGTCGATGTCCCACATGGTATCTGGGTAGGCCGGCTTCCAGGCCCAGCGCCGCCAGGCGCGCTTGCGTCACGCTCAATACCTGTTCGGTGCCCCAGGGAATGTCTTCAAACAGGCTGGGGTGATCCTGGTGGCTGCCAATCAGCCCGTAGCCGCCATCCTCAGCCGGTAGAATTACCACGGCAAAGGTGCTCAAGGCTGCTCGGCAGCGTTTGAGCATGGCGCTGGTAATGCTGGGGCAGTCGGTGCCCATCACCATGGCGGGGCCGTCGGTGCTGTTCAGTGCATGGCGAACGCGCCTGCCCACATCGCCCTGCTCTTGGGCGGCCAAGGCCATGCCGTGTTGGGCCTGAAGCTCTAAAAATAGCGGGTGGTGGGGGTCTAACGAGGTCCACAGCGTGACATTCTCCGCCCCCAGCGCTTCGCAGCCGGGGGCAACACAGTTGCGCACCATGGCGGCGTGGGCTTCGGCGGCGCCCTCTGCGCCCAAGCAGGGGATCAAACGCGTCTTGGCCTGCCCCGGCAGCGGCGCTTTGGCCAGCAGGTGCAGGTGGGGCGCGGCGAGCTTAACGTGCATCGCGGTACTCCTTAGCCAATTGAGTGGCGCTGACACCGCGCCAATAGCGGTAGCGTAGCCGCCACATGAGGCGAATGGTGGGCCAAGCGCCGAACTCGTCCCAGCGCCTGCCCGAGCTTATCACCTTCTGGCGCAGGCAGGCGGGGGGCGAATGCGCCTTCAGGCGTTTGCTGAGTTCGATGTCTTCCATCAGCGGCTGATTGGGAAAACCGCCCAGCGCGCAAAACGTATCGCGGCGCACAAAGATGCCTTGGTCAGCCGGTCGCGATACCGCTAATCCGCGAGCGCAGGTTCATCAAGCTCGCGACCACCGGCAGCCAATGGCTTCGCCCCGCGAGCTGAATATCGAATCGCCCCCAAGCGTGTTGGGCCAGCGCCTTTTGTAGATCTACCACCGCACGCTGCTCTTCGCCGGGGGGCAGTTGGGTATCGGCATGCAAAAAAAGCAGCGCCGGGGCGTGGGCGTGCTGCGCACCCAGGTTCATTTGCCGTGCTCGTCCGGGGGCGCTGCTGAGTACCGCATCGGCCAGCGGTGCTGCGAGGGCCACGCTGGCATCGGTGCTGCCACCATCCACGACGAGGAGTTGAACGCCTGAGGCGCGCAGCGGTTGCAGCCGCGTGAGCGTTGCCTGAATACCCGCTGCCTCATTGAGCATGGGAATGATGATGCTCAGGGACGCAGGCGCGGGGTGTGGATCAGCCAAGGGCAATGATCGGCCCTCCTGCAGCGGTGGCATCGGCTTCGTCATGGGTAACGAGCAGGGCAGGCAGGCCCGCCTCCCGCAGTTGGCCGAAGACCAGGGCGCGCATCTCTTGGCGCAGCGCCGTATCGAGTTTGGAGAAGGGTTCATCCAGCAGCACGGCGCGGGGCTGGGAGAGCAGCAAACGCATCAACGCCACCCTAGCCTGCTGCCCGCCAGAGAGCGTGGCCGGGTCGCGGGCTTCAAACCCCGCAAGTCCTACCTGCTCGAGCGCTTTGGCAATCTGTGCGCTCTTTTGCGAGCTTCGATGGGGCAGGCCAAAACGCAGGTTGCCGCCGACGCTCAAGTGGGGAAACAGCAGCGGGTCTTGAAACAGCAGGCCAACGCCGCGCTGCTCGGCGGGCAGGCTGAGTACGTCGGTGTCGCCAAGGCGAACCTGCCCTTGGGCGGTGAACGTGCTCTGTAAAAAGCCGGCGATAAAGGCCAGCAGTGTCGATTTGCCGGAACCCGAGGGGCCCATCACGGTGAGCACGTCGCCGGGGGCCACCGTGGCGTCCACATGCAGTAGCGGGCGGCCAGCTAAGTGAATGCTTACTTGCTCTAGGGTCAGGGCATTGGCAGCGTTATTCACGGGGTTCCTTATCCACAGGGCGTCTTAACCTTGGCGTTGAACGTTGAGAGGGGCACGGCGTGGAGCGCCTAGCCACCGGGGCAGGGCGACGGCGGCCATAAAGCCTACAAGCGGCAGGCCCGCTTGCACCAGCGCCCACACGCCGATTAAGCGGCGGTTTCCTCCAGAGGCCAGCGCCACGGCTTCAGTGGTCACTGTTGGTACTCTGCCTGCGCCTAATAGTTGGGTGGGTAAATATTGGCCAATACTCACCGCCAAACCCACCGCCACGGCGGTAAGCAGCGGGGCGAGTAGGAGCGGCAGCCGCACGCGCCAAAACGCCCGGCGGCGCGAGACGCCCAGCGACTGCGCAATGTAGAGCCAGCGAGGATCTAAGCGGCGGTAGGCCTCGGCTAGCGAGAGATACACATAAGGCAGCACGAACAGCAGGTGGCCCGCCACCACCAGCGCCAGCTGGGGGCGAATGCCCAGGCGCTCGGCGGCCACCACTAAGCCATATAAAAATGCGATTTGCGGCACCAGCAGCGGCAAGTAGAGCAGCCAGAGCGAACGGGTAGGGTGAATCTGCTGGCGCTGCTCGTTTTCAAGAGTGGCGACGACCAACACGGCCGCCAAGCCGGTCGAGAGCAGCGCAACCAGCGCGGTATTCACCAGCGGCCCGGCCAGCATGTCGGCGCTGCGCTGCCAGTGGTCGAAGGTAAACGACTGCGGCAGCAGCTCAGGAAAACGCCAAAACCCGGCCACCGAGAAAAGCCCTAACCCGATCAGCGCGGCCAGCGCGGCTAGGCTTGCCAGGGTTAGCCCCGCTCGGCCTGTTACGGTGAAGAGGGCCTCTCCCCGCTGCCGGTCGCCGTTGGTCAGCCAGCGCTGGCTAAGCCTGCGGGCTAGCTGCTCTAACAGCCACCAGCTCAGCAGTGCGGCCAGCGTCACGCGCAGTTGCAGCACCGCGGCGGCAGATGCCATAAAGCGGTGGGTGATGTCCGGGTCGCTAAACCAGCCAAGAATCGAGACGCTCAAGGTGGGCGGCAAGCGTGGCCCCAAAATCAGCGCCATATCCACCACCGACGTGGCGTAGGCAATGACCGCGTAGATGGGTAGGCGTATCAATGGATAGAGCGAAGGAAGCACTACTTTGAGCCAGGCAAGCGTGGGCGAATAGCCCAGCGACCGCGCCAGTCGCAGGCGCTGTTCCGCCTGTAATTGGGGCAGCGCCGCCAGGCTCATCAACAAGAGAAACGGGGCTTCTTTGAGTACCAGGCCAAAGGTGAGCGCCAACCCCCAGGGGTCGTTGACGATCAGCGCATCTGGGGGTGCTTCCCAGCCGGAGAGCCAAGGGGAGATGAGCCGTGCCATCAGCCCGGAAGGCGCGATCAAGAACGCAAAGCCGAACGCCACCGCCGCGTGGGGGATCGCCAGCAGGGGCGATACCAAGCGGCGTAGGCTGCGGTCCAGCCAAGTGCCTTGGCTGGCGGCTAAAAACAGCACGACGATCAGCAGCGCCAGCGCCGTACTGGCCAAGCCGCTGGCAAAACTCACCGCCACCGAGCGGCCAAGCCCCGGCTGGGCGAACAGCATTTGCCAAGCGGAGAGATTGGCCTGCTCGCTCCCCATACCGGCAGGTAGCCAAACGCAGGCAGCAGCACCATGCCAAGCCCTGCGGTGACGGGCATCACCAGCAGGGCAATGATCACAATAGGCGCTAGCCGCAGCATGGTTCAGTGAGTCGCATGCGGGTGTAAGTCGTGCGTTTAGTTGACACCGTAACGCTCAAGCCAAGCATCCTGTAGGGCGTTCATCCAACTGGGGTGGGGTTCGGCGAGGGTTTGCGAGAGCGCATCGGCGGGCCGCGCTGCTGGGTGGCTCTCGCCCTGCTCGAAGAGCGCTTGGTCGCTCGGCTCAAGCTGCTGGATCGCTAACACGCTGCGGTCGCCCCACATGCTGAGCGACTGCTTCTGGGCTTGCGCTTCCGGGGAGAGCAGGAAGTTGGCTAGCGCCATTGCACCCGCTTTATGGGGTGAGTTGTAGGGAATCGCCACGAAGTGCACATTGCCCAGGGTGCCGCCTTCCAGCACATAGCTACGCACGCTTTCCGGCAGCTCATACTCCATCACCGCCACGGCGGCATCGGTGGGGTAGAACGAGAAAGCGAGGCTGAGTTCGCCGTCGCTCATTAGCGTACGAAGGTTGGGGCCGGATTCGGGAAAGCTACGGCCGCTGCGCCATAAATGTGGGTGAAGCTCGTCCAAGTAAGCCCACAGCGGTGCGGTGATCTCCTCGAAATCGGCGTCTTCGACCGGCGCGTAAAGCGCTTCATCTTGATCGGTCAGTTCGATCAGTGCCTGCTTGAGGAACGTGCTGCCAGTGAAATCGGGGATACGCGGATAGCTGAACTGGCCGGGATGCTCTTTGGCCCAGGCGAGTAGTGCCTCAATGCTTTGAGGCGGCGTGTCGGTTTGGGCACTGTCGTAGTAGAAGGTGATTTGCGCCTTGCCCCAGGGGGACTCGTAGCCCTCGGTGGGCAGGGTGAAGTCGGTGACGACTTCGAGATTCTCGTCAGGATAGGTGAGGGCGAAGTTCGGCAGCGATTCCGCAAAAGGCCCAAACAGCAGGTCTTGCTCGCGCATGGCGGCGAAGTTTTCGCCGTTGATCCAAATCAAGTCGATGCTGCCCTCGCTGTCGTTACCCGCCTGCTGCTCACCCAGCACCCGCGCCACGGCGCTGCTGGTATCGTCGAGTTTCACGTGCTCCACGCGAACGCCATAGCTCTCCTGCATCTGCTCTGCGACCCAGGCAATGTAGCGATTGGTGCGTGCATCGCCGCCCCAGGCATTCCAGTACACGGTTTGGCCATTGGCGGCGTCCAGTACGCTCTCCCACTCTTGCGGGTCGGGAGCGGCGACCGCAGGGGCGGTGAAGGTGACTAGAGCAAGCGCCACGGCGGTGGCCAGAGCAGAGCGTGGTTTCATCGCACACCTCATTAAATCAGTTGGTTATAGAGCGGTTTGTAGGCACTGAAGTTCACTGTGGACGTGTTCGATAATGGGCAGCGAGAGGTAGTGCTCGACACGGTCGCGCACGTGGTCGATCACGACCGCATCGGTCAGCTCGGCCGACCAATCCTCGCCCCGGCGCTCGTCATCCTGGCGATGCAGGTGCTGAGCGCGCCACTTGGCACACCAGGTGAGCGACCACAGCCAGGTGGCGCGTCGGCAAGCAATCAGCGTATCGACACTTGGCAACGTAATCTCAGGCGCTGTGGCCATCGCAGCCTGCCAGCGACGATAGAACCCAACGACATCATCCAGGCTGAGTACCGCTTGGCTGTTGAGGTCCCAAGTGGTCGAGGTGTAGAGCGAGGTGTGGGCCAAATCGATGCCCGGCAGGCCATAGCGACACTTCTCGAGATCCACCAGCACCGCCCGGCCATCGTCGGTGATTAAAAAGTTGCCGGGGTGCGTATCGAAGCTGATCAGCGTAGGAGCGGCGTCGTCCAGCGTGCGGGGCAGTAAATCCAGCTCCTGCTGAATACGCAGGTGAATGCCGCTGGGAAGCTGGGCATCGCTCAACCACTGGGCCTGCTGAGACACTTCCTCCACCATGGCCTGCCAAGGTGATTTGGGGGCCAGCAGCGGCGGGCGTTGGCGAGGCAGCGGCTGGCGGTGCAGGCTGGCGAGTGTGTCGGCAATGGCAGGCAGGTCCTGGGGGAGTTCGGCCAAGCGTCCGCGAATCGCCTCGACCAGCAGCGCGCCGCGTGGCACCGCTTCGCTGGGCGGCAGTACACCGTGTAGGCGTGGCGTGTGCCCGCCTTGGCTGGCCCGTTCGTAGCAGGCGGCCTGATACGTCAAGTTTTCCGCTGGCGGCAGGTTCATCTGGCTCTGCTTGGGCAGTCGCGCCACCCAGTCGTCCCCTTCGCGGTGAATCCACACGTGGTCATGGGCCAGGCCGGTATCGGCCATGGGCGACAGCGATTGGTAGTCGATCTCCGCTTGCTGCAGGGTCGTGTCTAATGCCTGCAGTTGAGCCTCAGAGAGTGTGGACATAGCGCATTCCGTAGTGTGAGAAACGGTAGCCGAATTAACGATGGCTGAACCTTTGGTGTTGCCATTCAGTGGCAGAATCATGACCAACCTTACACGGTTCATCATAAAAAACGATGACGCTGCGCGCAGCGGCTGGGATTGCGAAGCGCATTAACGACAACGGCACCCCAGGGGGTGCCGTTGAACTACTGCCGTTAGCGCTGACTTACATTGCGGCGATCTTCGCCTGCTGCTCTTCGAGTAGCTTTTTGGCGGACTGGAATTCCGCCAGTTTGCCGCGCTCTTTCTCGATCACGGCGTCGGGGGCTTTGGCGATAAAGCCTTCATTGCCCAGCTTCTTCTCGATGCCACCGATGAGCTTGTCCTGTTTCTCGATCTCTTTGGCGAGGCGAGCAAGCTCCGCGTCTTTATCGATCAGGTCCGCCATCGGCACCAGGACTTCCATATCGCCGACCAGCTGCGTGGCTGAAAGCGGGGCGTCTTCTGGGTTGGCTAGCCACGTCACGCTTTCCAGTTTCGCTAGCTTGGCCAGGAAGCGGCGGTTCTGTTCCAGGCGCTCGGCATCTTCGGGCTGGCCTTTGGTCAGCAGCACATCCAGCGGCTTACCGGGGGCGATGTTCATCTCGGCGCGGATGTTGCGCACCGCGATGATCACGCCTTTCAGCCACTCGATGTCGCGGGTGGCCTGCTCGTCGATCTTGCTCTCGTCGGCTTCCGGCCACGCTTGATGCATGATGGAGGCATCGTCGCCCACAATAGGTGCCCGCCAGCGGTGCCACGCGCTGCCAAATCTCTTCAGAGATATAGGGCATCATCGGGTGAGCCAGGCGCAGAATGGTTTCTAGTACCCGCACCAGGGTGCGGCGGGTGCCGCGTTTGGCTTCGGCGCTGGCCGCTTCGTCCCACAGGACCGGCTTGGAAAGTTCCAGGTACCAGTCGCAGTACTCGTTCCAAACGAACTCGTACAGCGCTTGGGACGCGTGGTCGAAGCGGTACTCGTCCATGGCCTTGGTGACTTGCGCTTCGGTTTTCTGTAGCTGGGAGATGATCCAGCGATCGGCTAGCGACAGCTCCACCTCTTCGCCGCTGGTGCCGCAATCTTCGCCTTCGGCATTCATCAGCACATAGCGCGAGGCGTTCCACAGCTTGTTGCAGAAGTTGCGGTAGCCGTCCAGGCGGTTCATATCAAACTTGATATCGCGCCCGGTGGTGGCCTGGGAAAGGAACGTAAAGCGCAGCGCATCGGTGCCGTGGGGCTCGATGCCGTCTTTAAATTCTTCTTTGGTGGCTTTGGCAATCGCTTTGGCCTGCTTGGGCTGCATCATGTTGCCGGTGCGTTTTTCCAGCAGGTCATCCAGCGTGATGCCATCGATCAGGTCGATAGGGTCCAGCACGTTGCCCTTGGATTTGGACATCTTCTGACCCTGGCCGTCGCGCACCAGGCCATGTACGTAAACGGTTTTGAAGGGCACTTCGCCAGTGAATTTCAGCGTCATCATGATCATCCGGGCGACCCAGAAGAAGATGATGTCAAACCCCGTTACCAGTACGCTGGAGGGGTGGAAGGTTTCCAGCTCCGGGGTTTTTTCCGGCCAGCCCAGGGTGCCAAATGTCCACAGGCCCGAGCTGAACCAGGTGTCCAGCACGTCTTCGTCTTGGGTCAGCGCCACGTCAGCGCCCAGGCCATGCTTCTCGCGGGCTTCCTCTTCGCTTCTGGCCACGTAAACATTGCCGTCGGCGTCGTACCAAGCCGGAATGCGGTGGCCCCACCACAGCTGGCGAGAAATACACCAGTCCTGCAGGTCGCGCATCCAGGCGAAGTACATGTTCTCGTAGTTCTTTGGCACGAACTGAATGTCGCCGTTCTCCACCGCCTCGATGGCGGGCTTGGCGAGGCTCTCTACGGCCACGAACCACTGATCAGTGAGCAGCGGCTCGATGACATCGCCGGAGCGGTCGCCGTAGGGCAGGGTGTTGTTAACGCTCTCTACCTGCACCAGCAGGCCGAGGGCATCCATATCGGCGACGATCTGCTTGCGTGCTTCGAAACGATCCAAGCCGCGTATTTGGCCGGCAGGCTGGCGTCTTCATCGGGCTGCGGCTGACCTTTTAGGTCGAAGATTTCCGCCTGTTCAAGAATCGTCGCATCTTTGGTGAAGACGTTGATCAGCAGATGGTTCTGGCGCTTGCCGACTTCGTAGTCGTTGAAGTCGTGGGCCGGGGTGATCTTCACGCAGCCGGAGCCTTTCTCCATATCGGCGTGCTCGTCCGCCACGATAGGAATACGGCGACCCACCAGCGGCAGTTCGATGAATTTGCCCACCAAGGAGGCGTAGCGCGGGTCTTCCGGGTTAACCGCCACGCCGGTATCGCCCAGCAGGGTTTCGGGGCGGGTGGTGGCGACCACCACGTAATCGTTACCGTCGTCGGTTTTGACGCCGTCGGCCAGCGGGTAGCGGAAGTGCCAGAAGCTGCCCTGCTGCTCTTTGTTTTCCACTTCCAGGTCGGAAATGGCGGTGTGCAGGGTAGGGTCCCAGTTCACCAAGCGCTTGCCGCGATAGATCAGCTTCTCTTCATGCAGGCGCACGAAGACTTCCTGAACCGCTTTATAGAAGCCGTCGTCCATGGTGAAGCGTTCGCGGCTCCAGTCTACGCTGGCGCCCATGCGGCGCAGCTGGCGGGTAATGTGGCCACCGGACTCTTCCTTCCACTCCCACACTTTATCGATGAACGCCTCGCGGCCGAGATCGTGGCGGGTTTTGCCCTCTTCGGCGGCAATCTTACGCTCCACCAGCATCTGCGTGGCGATACCGGCGTGGTCGGTGCCTACCTGCCATAGGGTGTTGTTGCCCTGCATTCGCTTCCAGCGCGTCAGGGTGTCCATGATGGTGTCCTGGAACGCGTGGCCCATGTGCAGGCTGCCGGTCACGTTGGGCGGCGGAATCATGATCGAGAAGGGCTTGCCGCGGCCAGACGGGGCGAAGCGGTTATCGGCTTCCCAGCGTTCGTACCAGCGGGTTTCGATCTGTTCGGGTTGGTAGGTCTTTTCCATGGGGAGTCGGCTCACGGCTTGCAAAAAATGGGAGCAAGTATAGCGCGAACGCCCCGCGCTCGTCAGGGTTGTGTTGTGCGGAGATGCGTCCGTAGGTGCAATCCACGCATGGCTATCAGCCCAAGCACTGGCCCAGGTAGCAACCACCAAATCACCCAAGGCCCTTGGCTTGCCCATAGCGCCGTGACCAGCGCGATGGAGGGAATCGTGAGGCCAAAGCCAATCGCATTCATCATGGCCAGCGCCGCGCCCAGCCGCTCCGGCGGCGCGCTGGCAGACGCCAGGGCAGAGAACTGGGCAGAGTCGGCAATCACGCTAACGCCCCATAGGGCAAGCAGCGCCAGCAGCAGCCAGGGGGAGAGGCCGCCTAGCAGCGGATAAATAAGGCACAGGGTGCCAGATACCGCCAACGCGATAAACGCGACCCGCGCGCTACCGATACGTCGGCTCCACCAGCCTGCCCATACGCAGCCGGGAAGCCCCAAGGCGATGACCGCAAAGCTTAGCCACGGCTGCAGGCCCGGGGCCGCGCCTAAGCGTTCCAGCTCTCTGGCGACCAAAAAGGGCACCAGCGCCCAGAGGGCGTAAAGCTCCCAGCAGTGGCCAAAGTACCCTAGCGCGGCGGCGCGGAAGTTCTTTTGCTTAAATGCGGCAAGCCCCGCCCAGGGCCGCCCGCCGTTGGCCTTAGCCGGAAGGTGTGGCCCAACGCCGAGTTGGAAAATCATCAGCGCAGCCAATAGGGCGAGGGCAGAGGCCAACAGCAGCGGCCACTGCCAAGGCAGGTGTAGGGTAAGGCCACGCAGCAGGTGCGGCGAAGCAATGCCGAGGGTGAGCATACCGACCAGCCAGCCAAGCGTCGAGCCTGCGTGAGTGGGTGTCCAGCTCACCACCAGCTTCATGCCCAGCGGATAAATGCCCGCCAGACAAAGCCCGACTAAAAAACGTGCCACTGCCGCCAAGGTGACGCTATCTGCGACGCTAATAAAGGCCGCGTTAATCAGCGCGCCAAGTACAGCAGACATCGCAAACAGGTGGCTGGCGCGCACGCGGTCGGCCAAGCCAGTGGTCGCAATCAGCAGGGTGCCGGTAATAAACCCCGCCTGCACGGAGATGGTGAGCAGCCCGAGGTCGCTCTCGCTAAGGCCTACGGCGTCCTGCAGCGCTAAGCCGACACCGTTAACGCTAAACCATAGCGAGGTGCCAAACAGCTGGGCGATGACGATGACCGCTAGCGGCGTGCGGGCTAGAAAGGTATGGGAAAGCATAGGCAATCTCATCCATTGAGTTGTTGTTATGGGGCTTGGGACGTTTAACGTGCAGAGCGCTACCCCAGCTTATGCGGCACGACCTCATGCCCAAGCGCCTTGTAGCGCTGCCAGCAGGCGCGTTTAGCGACCAGCACGTGTTGGTGTTGGTTGATGATCTCGGCAATTCGGGCGAAGTGCTCAATACCATCGGGAATATCGGGGTGTAGATTAAGCAGCGCCGTCTCTTCAGTGGGCACCGGTAGCTGCTGCCAGCCTAGTGTGATGGGCACACTGTCGGCTAGCTCGCTATCTTCCAATGCATGGGGCAGGTAAGCATCATCGCGGAACTGCCACAGCGCTTCGTCGGCCTGTTCGGCCAGCGCTTTGTCTTCGCAGTGCAGGTGCAGTCGATACCCTTTGCGGTGGATCGTCTCGGCGAGCTTGCAGGCGAACTGTAAACGCGCTTCAAGGGTGGTATCGGGCAGAATATAAAAATCGATGCGTGCCATCGGTGGCTCCAGCGGGGTCAACGCGCTTGGCAGCCTGGCCGCCACGGTGAGTGGCGGCCAGGTGTTGGGTAACGCTAGAGGGTCATACCAAGCGGGTCAGCCAGCCGTATTTATCGTCGCTGCGGCCATACTGAAGGTCGAGCAGTGTCTTGCGAATGCGCTTAGCCACTTCGTTATTGCCATCGCCCTGCAGGCGAATACGCTCGTTTTCCGTGACCAGTTCGCCCACCGGGGTAATCACGGCAGCCGTACCGCAGGCGAAGACCTCGGTAATCTCGCCGGAGGCGGCCCCTTCGCGCCACTCGTCGATGCTGATCGCGCGCTCTTCGGGGGTGAGGCCCGCGTCTTTGGCCAGGGTGAGGACAGAGTTACGGGTCACGCCTTCCAAGATGGTGTCGGTCAGGCGCGGTGTGACGATGCGGCCATCTTTGTAAACGAAGAACAGGTTCATGCCACCCAGCTCTTCGATCCACTTGTTTTCAGCAGCGTCCAGGAAGGCGACCTGGCTGCAACCGTTGGCAGCGGCTTCTTTTTGGGCGGCCAGCGATGCGGCGTAGTTGCCACCGCACTTGGCAAAGCCGGTGCCTCCAGGGGCCGCGCGCTTGTAGTGTGAGGAGAGCCAGATAGAGACCGGCTCGATTCCGCCTTTGAAGTAGGCCGCCGCCGGGGATGCAATCACGTAGTAGTCGACTTCGTGAGCCGGGCGCACGCCAAGGAAGGCTTCTGAGGCGATCATAAACGGGCGAAGGTAGAGGCTGCACTCGTCGGCTTCACTAGCCGGGGTGGGTACCCAGGCGTGGTCTTGGGCCAGCAGTGCTTTCAGCGAGCCGATGAAGTCGTCATCGGAAAGCTCGGGCAGCGCTAGGCGGCGGGCGCTACGGCGAAAACGCTCGGCGTTTTTCTCTGGGCGGAAGGTCCAGATAGAGCCATCGGCATGGCGGTACGCCTTGATGCCCTCGAAAATCTCCTGGCCGTAGTGCAGCACGGAAGCGGCGGGGTCCAGGGTGAGCGGGCCGTAGGGGCGTACTTGGTGGCCGTGCCAATCGGCATCGACGGTCCAGCGCACGTGGGCCATGTGGTCGGTGAAATATTTACCAAATCCTGGGTTTTGCAGGATGTTTTCACGAATGTCATCGGCCGTCGGCTGGTTGGACGGCAAAATTTCAAAACGCGATTCAAGTTGAGCATCTGAAGCTGTGGGCACGGCGTGTTCTCTCCGCTAGAGCCAAGGCCCCGAAGGGCATATATAAGCGTATCGTTTGGGGTAGCGTGCGCCTGTTAACCGATGGCACACGCTCATACTTTCAGGTTTAACGGTTGCGTTAACGAAAGGCAACCATTGTTGGTCTGTTTGTGTGGTTAGGCGTCGCCATTTTCGACTTGGGCGTCGGCTTCACGGTCGAGCAGGTATTGGGTCAGTAGACCCACCGGGCGGCCGGTGGCGCCTTTTTGTTTGCCCGAATGCCAAGCGGTGCCTGCAATATCCAGGTGCGCCCAAGGGAAGTGGTCGGCAAAGCGTGATAGGAAGCAGGCGGCGGTAATCGTACCCGCCGGGCGACCGCCAATGTTGGCTAAGTCGGCGAAGTTGGAGTCCAGCTGCTCCTGATACTCATCCCATAGCGGCAGGTGCCACGCGCGGTCCCAGGCGGTTTCACCAGCATCCAGCAGATCAAGCGCTAGGTCATCGTCGTTGGAGAGCAGGCCGGTGGCGTGGTGGCCAAGGGCAATAATGGCCGCGCCCGTTAAGGTGGCGATATCGACCACGCTGGCCGGGGTAAAGCGCTCGGCGTAGGTGAGGGCGTCGCACAGTACCAAACGGCCTTCGGCATCGGTGTTGAGCACTTCAACCGTCAGGCCTTTCAGGGTTTTTATGATGTCGCCCGGCTTGGTGGCGGCGCCATCAGGCATGTTCTCGGCAGCGGCAACGATAAACACGGCGTTGAGCTTGGGTTTGATGGCAAGCACGGCTTTGACGGTACCGAAGACGCTGGCCGCGCCGCCCATATCAAACTTCATCTCATCCATACCTTCGCCGGGCTTCAGCGAAATACCGCCGGTATCGAAGGTGATGCCTTTACCTACCAGTACGTGGGGCGCTTCCTCTGGGTTTTCTGCACCCTGGTACTTCATCACGATGAGTCGTGTTGGCTCGACGCTGCCACTGCCTACTGAAAGCAGTGAATGAGCGCCCAGGGCTTCCAGTGCCTCTTCGTCTAAAATGTCGACGGCGAGCGCGCCTTGAGAGTCACGCCCCAGCGCTTCTGCCTGCTCAGCTAAGTAACGAGGCGTGCACACATTGCCCGGTAGGTTGCCGAGCGTGCGGGTGAAATTAATGCCCTGCCCGATGGCGGTGCCTAGGGCGGCGCCTTGCTTGGCCAGGGGGGCGTCGTCTGCATCGCTAACAATCAGCGTGAGCTTCGCCAAGCTGGGCGCTTTGGCGGGGGATGACTTGAATTGGTCAAACCGGTAGATGGCGCGCTCGACGGCTTCCAGGGTTTTGCGGGCCTTCCAAGCAGCGTCGCGATCTGCCAATGGCACATCGGTAAAGGTAGCGCAGGCTTCATCGATGGGAAGCTTGGTTAGGGCCGTCATCGCAGCGTCTAAGGCTTTAATAAACGCAGCCTCTTGGCATTTGTCACGCTCACCCAAGCCTACCAGCAGAATGCGGTCGGCCCCCAGGCCCGGCGCGAAGGGCACCAATTGAGTGTTGCCCAGTACCGCATCAAAATCGCCACGTTCCAATAGCTGGCCGATTAATCGCTCGCTGGCGTCGTCTAATTTGGCGACAGCGGGCAGTAAATCGCTACCTTTATAAACAGGGAGAACGAGGCAAGCCGTTTCGGCTTTGGCTGGGTTCGCGGTCTGAACGGAAAATTCCATGACGTCTCCAACAAGACAAGCAACGAGTGATTCGGGATAATGTCCCGTTATTTAGTGTTTGCTACCAGTTTTGATTAGTGTAACCCAAGCCATGGGCGCATTGCATGGCAACCTGCACCACTAGTCGGAGAGTGCGTTGATTTTATTTCGGTACTTAACTCGCGAAGTGTTACTGACGATGTCCGCTGTGGCGGGCATCCTGCTGGTGGTGATTATGGGCAGCCGTTTTATCCGTTACTTTTCGGACGCCGCCGAGGGCGATTTTCCCGTCACGATTCTTGGCAGCCTGATGGTTTTTCATCTGCCTGGGTTTATGGAACTGATCCTGCCGCTGTCGTTTTTTTTAGGCATTTTGTTGGCCTATGGGCAGCTCTATATGAACAGCGAAATCACCGTCGTGGTGGCCGGCGGTATGAGCCCCACTCGGCTTTTACGGGTAACCCTGCTGCCCGCAACGGTGGTCGCGGTGTTGGTAGGGCTGTGTAGCCTGTGGCTAACCCCTGCCGGGGCGTTGCAAACTGAGGCCACATTAGAAGAGCAGCGCAGCCGTTTAGATGTCTCAGTGCTAGCGCCAGGGCGTTTCCAAGATTTTGGCGGCGGGCGCACAGGCTATATCACTGACTTCAATAGCGACGGCACGGAAATGCAGGAGGTGCTGGTGCATGAGCAGCCTATGGCCGGTGCTGAAAAGACGCATAGCTATATTACGCGAGCAGGAACGGGCTATCAGGAGACAAGTGTCGAGACTGGCAGCCGCTTCTTAGTGGTTAGAAGATGGTGAGCGCTACGGCGTAACGCCAGGTCGGCGTGATGCAGAACGCTTAATTTTTGAGCGCTATACGCTGCGGCTGGGGCTAAGCCGTGATCGCCAGGAGTTAAACTCGCTTGAGTATGCGACCACCGCTGAGCTGTGGAACGACCCAGACCCACGAGCGCAGGCGCAGTTTCAGTGGCGGGCAGGCTTGCCGGTAATGGTATTTATTTTGGCGCGATTGGCCCAGCCGCTCTCTCGGGTGAATCCGCGTCAAGGGCGCTTTGGCAAGCTACTTCCTGCGGTATTTCTTTACGTCGCCTATTTAAGCCTGTTGCTGGCAGCGGTGGATGCTATTGGCGGTGGCTCTCTAGCGGTTGCCGGGGGTGTGTGGCCCGTGCATGGCCTGTTCTTAGGGCTTGGATTGCTGCTGCTGTGGCACTCACAACGTAAAGGAATGCGCTAATGCTGATCGCTATGGATCAAATGGATCGCTATATCGCCCGCAAAGTGCTTGCAGCCATTGTGGTGGGGCAGTTTGTACTGCTGGGGCTGGATATCACCATTGCCTACATTGGTGATTTAGGCGGCAGCCAGGGCGACTATAGCGCACAAGACGTGCTGCTCTATTTAGGTATGAGGTTGCCCTGGCGCTTTTATCAGTACGCTCCAGTGGCGGTGCTGATTGGGGGCTCATTGGCCTGGGTAGCATGGCCTCTAGCAATGAACTCACGGTGATGCGTGCTGCTGGCCGGTCGCCGGCGCGGATTGTGTGGGGCGTGGTGAAGCCCGTGCTGCTGGTGGTTGTGGTCGTGCTACTCGTCGCGGAGTTTGTCAGCCCACGGACCGAGCAGTACGCCGAAGCGCGGCGCTTAGAGCAGCGCCAAGGTGAGGGTGCCATGTTGGTGACTCGCAGCGGCTGGCAGTTCGAAGGCGATAGCGTTTACCGCTTTGGTGCCATTCGGGCGGATAACGTGGTGCTGGATTTAACCCGCTACCGCTTTGATGAGCGCCGCGTGATCGAAGCTACTCATGCTAATCGCGCCTACTGGGACGAGGGCGCCTGGCTGTTGGAGGGTGTCACCACTACACGCATTTTCGATGACCGCACCGAATCGGACTACCAGCCAGCCGCCGCCTGGGAAACGGCGCTCACGCCCACTCAGTTGGAGCGGCTTCTGCGCGATATCGAAAGCCAAGCCCCCAGCGAGCTATGGGAGTACGCCAACTTCCTACAAAGCCAAAACCTGCAGGCGGATCAGCCGCTGCTCTACTTCTGGGAGAAAGTGCTCATGCCACTCACCATGGGCTCGTTGGTATTGATTGCTGCCTCGTTTGTGTTTGGCCCGCTGCGCTCTGTGGCGGCGGGTAGGCGGGTTTTTTTTTGGCGTGGTGACGGGGCTCATCTTTAAATTTGTGCAGGATTTGCTGGCACCCGCCTCCACCATTTTTGGCTTTTCACCCGTTTGGGCAGTGTTGGTGCCAACGCTGGCCTGTGCGGTGGTAGGGATCTATTTCTTGCGTCGTAATGGCTAGCCGGCTCGCATTAGGTTGAAACAGGGGACAACACAGTGACAAACACGCGACGCTTCACTCAATTAGATGACGTTTGGCCGGCAGGAATAGGCCGCCGCTTAGGCGCGATGCTCTACGACGGCTTTTTAGTCACGGCCATTTGGATCGCCGTTACCGTGGTACATTTGGTGTTTTTTCGCTTTGTGCTGGGCCAAACGGCAGAGGAAATTGGTACCACCGCAGTGGATATTTGGAGCCTGCGGCTGATGCTGCTGGTTTTTTGTGACGCTGTTTTTTGTTTACTCCTGGCGGCGAGTAGGGATGACGCTAGGCATGCAGTCCTGGCGGCTGCGCGTGCAAACCCTGGATGGCCACGCGATTACCTTAAAGCAGAGCCTGATTTGCTGCGCGACGGCATGGCTCTCTCTTGCCGCCTTAGGCATTGGCTACTGGTGGGTGCTGTTTGATGGGCAGCGTAGAAGCTGGCCAGACATCGCCTCCAAGACTGAAACCGTGGTGCTGCCGAAAAAATAATTTTTCAGCAGCTGGAGAGAAAATATTTGTTCAGCCAGTAGGTTAGCGAAAACTTTAGTTGCCTTAAGGCGAATCGATACTAAAGAACAACGTTTTCTACTTGAAAAGATGTATGCGAATCATTTACATTCACCTCATGATTTTTATGAGGTGTTGCCATGTACGTATGTGTGTGCAAGGGAGTAACCGACCACCAGATTCGCCAACAGGTTAGCGACGGAGCGCGCAGCTGGCGAGAAGTACGCGAAGCCACTGGCTGCGGGACTCAGTGCGGCAAGTGCGCCTGCTTTGCCAAGTCGCTCACCCGTGAGGCCGTTCAAGCTGCCCGCTTAGAGTCTGATATGAGTCATGCTTACGCCGTATGACGCGAATCACTCTTGTTAGGCTTATCGTTAGCAAATAATTGATTTATTTGAAATTTTTTCTTTCCTGTCTATACTCCCAGCATCGTTGTTAGTACGCCTTTTAATGGCCTATACTCCTTAGTTAATGTAATGGTACTTTTGAAAAACAGTACGCTTAAGTACTGTCCGATAAGACTTGTACGCTAAAAAAGGTGATGGCATGAAAGGTGATCCGAAGGTTATTCAGCATCTCAATATCGCACTGGGCAATGAGCTAGTCGCTATCAACCAGTACTTCCTGCATGCCAAGATGTACAAAGACTGGGGCCTGAAAGTGCTGGCCAAGTGGGAGTACGATGAGTCCATCGAAGAGATGCAGCACGCTGATAAGCTGATTGAGCGCATCCTGTTCTTGGAAGGTATTCCTAACCTTCAGGATCTCGGCAAGCTGCACATCGGTGAAAACGTTAAAGAGATGTTGGAGAGCGACCTAAAAATTGAGCATGACGGCCGTAACGACTACATCGAAGCCATTACCTACTGCGAAAGCGTGAAAGATTACGTGACGCGCGATCTGCTGCGTGACCTGCTGGCCGATGAAGAGGGCCACATCGATCATATCGAAACGCAGCTAAAACTGATCGAGCAAGTGGGTATCCAGAACTATCTGCAAAAACATATGGCACTGGCCACTGACGAAGAATAAGACTTCGTCCGCTTGGCAGTAGGCGATTAAGCGCCGAGCGCTAGCTAATACAAAACGGGCAGCCCCTTGGTGCTGCCCGTTTTGCGTTTCAATGCAAAGTGTTGACCTGATATTTACCGATTGCTAGTGGCCAGCGTAGCGTCTTGATCCAGCGCACCAGGCACCGGCTCATCCACGCTAAAGGTGGCGCGGCTGAGGCGGCGTACGCGCTTCATAAACAGCGCAATACAGATCAGCGTGCCGAGTGCCGCCACGATATAGCTGGTTTGTAGCGGCAGGTTAAAGCCAATCGGCGCGTAAGCGAGGTAGGTGAAGGTTGCCCTGGTCATAAACACCGCAGGAATCGAGGTGATCAGGTAGGGCTTACGCGATAGCACCAGATACATCGTGCCGGTCCAGAGCGCAATCACGGCGGTGGTTTGGGTGGCCCAGGAGAAGTAGCGCCATAGCAGCGTGAAGTCCATATGGGTGAGCGCGTAAGACGCCACAAACAGCGGCAGCGCAATCAGGATGCGCTTAACGATAGGCTTCTGCTCTACTTTCAAATAGTCGGCAATAATCATCCGAGCGCTGCGGAAGGCGGTATCGCCGGAGGTGATCGGCAGCACAATGACACCCAGCACGGCCAGGGTGCCACCAACGGCGCCCAGCATGGTGGTAGAGACTTCGCTCACAACAGCGGCAGGGCCGCCTGCTGCCAATACATCGGAAAGCGACTGTTCACCTTGGAACAGGCTCATGGCCGCCGCTGCCCAAATCATGGCAATCACGCCTTCGGCGATCATCATGCCGTAGAAAATCTTGCGGCCGTTGGTTTCGTTTTCAGTAGTGCGCGAAATGATTGGCGTCTGTGTGGCGTGGAAGCCGGACAGCGCACCGCAGGAGATGGTCAGGAACAGCAGCGGGAAGATCGGTGCGTTATCCGGGTGCATGTTCTGGAACGAGAGCTCCGGGATAGGCGCGCCGGTTACCACCAAACCAATGCCGATGCCAGCGGCGCTGAACAGCAACAGCGCGCCGAAGTAGGGGTAAATACGCCCAATCACTTTATCAATCGGCAGCAGCGTGGCAATCAGGTAGTAGGCAAAAATCGCCAGGATGATAAGCGTCAGCGACAGCGATGTCATGTTAGCGAGCAGGGCCGCCGGAGAGGTCACGAACACGGTGCCGACCAATAGCAGCAGCAAAATCGCAAAGCCATGCACCACGTGCTTCATCGTTTTGGCCAGGAATATGCCCGCCAACTGGGGCAGGTGAGCGCCGTGGTTACGGATGGAGATCATGCCGGTTAGGTAGTCGTGAACCGCGCCTGCAAAAATACAGCCAATCACGATCCACACAAACGCCACCGGACCATAGAGAGCACCCAGGATAGGGCCGAAAATTGGGCCTACACCGGCAATGTTAAGCAACTGGATAAGCGAGTTGCGCGTGGTATTCCTCGGCACATAGTCGATGTCGTCGCGCATACTGAACGCCGGTGGTTGGACGCTTACGGTCAGCGACAAACACGCGCTCGACAAACTTGCCGTAGGTAAAGTAACCCACGACTAATAACACTATCGAGAGAATGAACGTAATCATGTAAAGCACTCAACTGGTCAGGGAGGGTGTCAAGCGGACAGCCATGCAGCAAGCCGCGCTTATTTAGCCGGGGTGAATGTACAGAGACGTACCGGTTAGTGCTTTACGACTTTAGTGGTCTACGACTTTAGTGGCTGATTAACAAAGAAAAACGGGCAACCGTTTGGCTGCCCGAAGTGAAAATGCCATCAAATTGAGGGTTAAGAAGAGATAACGCCGCAAGCCATGCGGGCGCCGCCACCGCCCAGGTGGGGTTCATCAGCGTAGGTGTCGCCACCGGCGTGAATCATTAGGCTGCGGCCCGGCATGTTTTCCATGCTCAAGCGTGGGGCTAGTACCGGCAGGTTGGCTTCGCCATCCTCATTCACGGTCAGCACCGGTAGGTCGCCCAAGTGGCCTTCACCGTAAGGCCCCGGTGGGTGCCGGTCTCGTCAGGATCGTAGTGTCCGCCAGCGGAAAGCGCGGCGGTCATTTCGCCGCTGTCGTTCTCGGCGGGCTCACAGCTGGCATTTTGATGGACGTGAAAGCCGTAAACGCCTGGTTCCAGGCCGGTTAACGAAGGGGTGGAACAGCACGCCATGCTCGGTATGCTCAACGGCCACCGTGCCGATAGACTCCTCCACACCGTCTGTGCTGACCTTATGCATTTCAACATTAAGCGGTTAAGGGCCTGTACCGTGGTGGCCAGCAGCACACCCGCCGCGATACAGGTACGGGGTAGTGAATAGCGCATAATAATTGCTCCTTTCCTTATCCGTGGAAGCCCTCACAAAGGGCACTCTGTAACAGTAGTTGGCCTACCGTCCCTCTGCCAATGGCGACGAAATCCCGCCTAGCGTGCTGGCAACGGATGACATCGGCGTGCCAAGCCGCGACAATAGCCCGCTATTCCACATCTCTGTTTTATGCGCCTGTTTTACGCCCCTGTTTCATGTCCAAATGCTCTGCCTATGTATCGAGGAGTTCCATGCAGCCACTTAACATCCTTTATCAGGATGAGCATCTTGTAGCAGTGCATAAGCCGTCCGGCCTGTTAGTGCACCGCTCAGCGCTGGCGCGTGGGGAAACCATATTCCTGCTTCAGCGCCTGCGCGACCAGCTCGGCAAGCGGGTCTACCCGGTGCACCGGCTGGACCGGCCCACCTCCGGCGTGATGGTGTTTGGCCTCTCCTCCGAGGCCGCCGCCCTGCTGGGCGAGGGGTTTAGCGAACGCCAGGTAGAGAAGCGCTACCTGGCGGTGGTGCGCGGCAAAGCGCCGGAGCAGGAGCGGTTGGATTACCCGTTACGGGAGGAGGACGGCACGCGCCCCAAGGCGGAAATGCCTGCCATGCCCGCGATGACCGATATTCGCCGCTTGGATAGCGTAGAGCTGCCGGTGCAGGTAGACCGCTACCCGGGGGCGCGCTATCCCTGGTGAAAGCACGCCGCTGACCGGGCGACGCCACCAAATTCGCCGCCACTTATCCCGCCGTGGCTACCCGATCATTGGCGACGCCAAGCACGGCAAAGGTGTCCGCAACCGCTTTTTTGCCGAGCAGCTGGCCGCCCCGCGGCTGCTGCTCGCCGCGACCTATTTAGCGTTTGATCACCCGCTGCTGGATAAACGCATTCAGCTCAGCTGCGCCGTGGATGAGACGATGAAAAATCTGTTCGAGCAGTTTGGCTGGCAGGGGCATTTACCTCTAGATAGCGTGCGAACGCCGCCCATTGCCACGCCTTCTGCCCTGCAAGCACTGTGAGCCAGCCCATGTTATTGAATGAATCCACGACTTCCTCTAGCGATTATGACTTCCGCTTTGGCGGTATTCGGCGCCTTTACGGCCAGCGTGCGGCGCAGGCATTTCGCCGTGCCCATGTGGTGGTGGTCGGGGTCGGCGGTGTGGGTAGCTGGACGGTCGAGGCGGTCGCCCGCTCGGGCATCGGCAAACTCACGCTGATCGATCTGGACGATGTGTGTGTCTCCAACGTTAACCGCCAGCTCCATGCGCTGGATGGCACGATTGGCCAGCAAAAGTAGACGTGCTGGCCGAGCGCTGCCGCCTGATTGCCCCCGAGATCGAGATCATCGCGGATACCGCCTTCGTCACGCCCACCAACTTGGCCGAGCGCATTCCTGAGGATGCCGACCATGTGGTGGATGCCATCGACAGCGTGATTGCCAAAGCGGCGCTGATCGCTTGGTGCAAGCGGCGCAAAATCCCGATTACCGTCACCGGCGCGGCGGGTGGGCAAACCGACCCCACGCGTATTCAAGTGGCGGATTTGACCCGCACCGAGCACGACCCGCTGCTCTCCAAAGTGCGCTCGCGGCTGCGCCGAGATTACGGCTTCTCCCGCCACCCCAAGCGGCGCTTCTCGGTGGAGTGTGTCTACTCCGATGAGCAGCTGGTCTACCCCAGTGCCGACGGCGAAGTGTGCCTGCAAAAGCCCGGCAGCAACGAGGCTACACGGCTGGACTGCGCCTCTGGCTTTGGCGCGGCGACGTTTCTCACCGGCACTTTTGGCTTTGTTGCCGCCTCCAAAGTGCTGGAGCGCCTCGCCAAGAAAGCGAATCAGCCCGCCGCCACTCAAGCCATTCAAGAGGAAAACGAATGACCACTCCCGTTCCCGGTATTTACCGCCACTACAACAGCCTGTACGAAGTGGTGGGCACCGCCCAGCACAGCGAAAGCGAAGAGCCGCTGGTGGTCTACCGCGCGCTCTACGGCGACTACGGCCTCTGGGTGCGCCCGCTAGCGATGTTCACGGAGAGCGTGACGAAAGAGGGGATCACCCAGCCGCGCTTTGCGTTGGAGAAGGCGTTTTAGCCCGTATCGATTGCGCCACTAGTACTCTTATGGATTGCCGCCCCCTGTTGTCAGGGAGGCGGCATTTTTGTAGTTGTAATTGCTTATATTCCATAATTAGCTATCTTTATAACAATAATTGGCGCATAGGCGTCAAGCAGACATACTCACGTATCTAGGAGATAAGCATGAAGACCTTCGCCCTATCTCAAAGCACCGGTGCGGGGTCACCCGACGTGGCGGGCTTTTTTGATCCGCGCACCTTTAGCGTTCAATACATCGTCAGCGACCCCGCTACCCAGCAGTGCGCGATTATTGACCCGGTGCTGGATTTCGACGAGAAATCCGGCGCAACGGCGACTTTCTGCGCTGATGCGTTGCTGAAATATATCAAGGAAGAGGGACTGACAGTGGCGTGGATTCTGGATACGCACCCGCACGCAGACCACTTTTCAGCAGCCCAGTACCTAAAACAGAAAACCGGCGCGCCAACGGCGATTGGCCAGTACGTCACGCAAGTGCAGGCCCTGTGGAAGGAGATCTACCACTGGCCGGAGATGCCCACTGATGGCCGCCAGTGGGACACGATGTTTGTCGAGGGCGATACGTTTGCCATTGGAGAACTCAGCGCCCGCGTGCTGCACTCGCCTGGTCATACGCTGGCCTCCATCACCTACGTCATCGGTGATGCTGCCTTTGTGCATGACACTCTGTTTCAGCCTGATTTTGGGACGGCGCGCGCCGATTTTCCGGGTGGTAGCGCCAAATCCTTGTGGGACTCCATTCAGCAGATTCTCACGCTGCCGGGCAATACGCGGCTGTTCACCGGCCACGACTATATGCCCGACGACCGTGAACCGCAGTGGGAGAGCAGCGTCGATGAGCAGCGAGCCAACAACCCGCACTTGGTAGACAAAAGCGAGGAGGAGTACATCGCACTGCGCCGCAAGCGGGATAGCGAGCTGCCCATGCCCAAGCTGATTTTGCACGCGCTGCAGGTGAATACTCGCGGTGGTCGCTTGCCGGAACCAGAAGCCAACGGCAAGCGCTATCTAAAAATCCCCCTGGATGCCCTGGAAGGTGCGGCCTGGGATTGATGTTATCCAAACCAATAGGAGGTGTGGTCATGCAAACGAAGCCATTAGAGCCAGGCGTTGAGATCACCTCAGCGCTGGCGGTGGATGAGTTGGAGGAGGTAAAAACCCGTGGTTTCAACGCGGTGGTGTGTAACCGCATCGAGGGTGAGAGCGAGGACTTTCCCGACGAGGCGCGCTACTGCGAAAAAGCTGAGCAGCTTGGCCTTGACTGGGTGCATATCCCCGTGAAACCAGGCGAGTACAGCGAAGCTGACATCCGCGCCTTTGCTGAAGCGCTTCAACAGCTGCCGCGCCCGCTAGTGGCATTTTGCCGCTCAGGTAAGCGGGCCACGCACCTGTGGGCCTACGCCAAGCGTCAGCACGAGCAGTGCGATTTGGCGGAACTGTTTTCAGCGGCCCATGCGGCAGGGGTGGACTTGGAGGATCAGCGCCAAGGTCTTGAACGGAGCGCCCAATAAAAATCGAAGACGCGTGAAATCCTAATACGAAGGCCCGTATCAGCAGATACCTAGTAAGAGGCTGCATCATGATCATTGAGCGCTGGGTGCCGCTAATCGGCTGGCTGCGAACCTATCATCGGGGCTTGCTCACGCGGGATGTACTTGCCGCGGTGATCGTCACGCTGATGCTGGTGCCGCAAGCGCTGGCCTACGCCATGCTGGCAGGGTTGCCGCCGGAAATGGGGCTTTACGCCAGCATGCTGCCGCTGGTGCTGTACGCCATCTTTGGCACCAGCGCGAGTTTGGCAGTAGGGCCGGTGGCTGTGGCAGCACTCATGACGGCCTCGGCGCTGAGCAGTTTTGCCGCGCCGGGCAGCCCGGAATATATCGGTGCGGCACTGGTGCTGGCCGCGCTCTCAGGGCTCATTCTCATCGTGATGGGCGTGCTTCGGCTGGGCTTTTTAGTCAACTTTCTCAGCCATCCGGTGATCTCCGGGTTTGTGACCGCCTCGGGGATTTTGATCGCGATTAGCCAGTTGAAGCACATTTTTGGTGTCGAGGCTTCTGGTCATAACGTGGTGGACCTGCTGCAAGCGCTATTGGGCCAGTGGCAGGAGGTGAATGTGATAACGCTACTGATTGGCCTTGGCGTGTGGGTGTATCTATGGTTGTGTCGCAAGCGCCTGAATGGCTGGCTGACCAAGCTGGGAATGCCTGCCAGTTGGGCAGGGTTAATCGTCAAAGCCGCGCCTATTTCGGCCGTGGTGGTGACCACGCTGCTGGCCTGGGGCTTCCAACTGGAGCAACGCGGGGTCGATGTGGTGGGCTTTGTGCCCAGTGGCTTGCCTGCCATTACGCTGCCGAGCCTGGATCAATCGCTCTGGCTCGGCCTGTTGCCGGCGGCGCTGCTGATTAGCTTGGTGGGGTTTGTGGAGTCGGTGTCCGTGGCGCAGACCCTGGCCGCCAAGCGTCGTCAGCGTATCGACCCCAACCAAGAGCTGATTGCGCTCGGCATGGCGAATCTTGGCGCTGGCGTTAGCGGTGGCTCGCCGGTGTCGGGCGGTTTTTCGCGCTCGGTGGTCAATTTTGAAGCCGGGGCAGCAACGCCGCTGGCGGGAGCTTTTACAGCGCTTGGGATTGTGTTGGCCACGCTGCTACTCCTGACTTACTTGCCTTTTTACCCACTGCCACGCTGGCCGCCACGATTATCGTGGCAGTGGGGACGTTGATTGATTTGACTGCGGTAAAGCGGACCTGGCAATACTCCCGCAGCGACGGGGTGGCGATGGTCGCTACTTTGCTGCTGACCCTTCTGCACAGCGTGGAAGTGGGCATTATCAGCGGGGTGGTGCTCTCGCTGGGGCTACACCTTTACCGCACCAGCCAGCCCCATAGTGCGGTGGTAGGGCGGGTGCCGGGCACCGAGCATTTTCGTAATGTGAAGCGCCATCAGGTCGAAACCGACGAGCATGTGGCCATGCTGCGCATCGATGAAAGCCTCTATTTTGCCAACGCCCGCTATCTCGAAGATACCGTCATGGCGCTGGCCGCCCGCTCGCCGTCGATCAAGCACATTGTGCTCACCTGTCAGGCAGTGAATGTCATCGATGCTTCGGCCCTGGAGAGCCTGGAGGCGATCAACGGTCGGCTGAAAGACGCCGGTGCCATGCTCCACTTGGCCGAGGTGAAAGGGCCGGTGATGGATCGCCTAAAGCACACGGCGTTTTACCACGAGCTCACCGGCCAAGTGTTCTTTACCACCTACGACGCCTGGCAGGCGTTGGCGCATCCGGCCAGTGCTGAGGTGGTGTCGGTGTGAAGTGGTGCTTTTACTCCCAGGCCGGGAATGGATCGGGCAACTGCTGCCATGTCTCCATCCCTTCTAATAGTTCGGCCTCGCTGAGTAAACAGTCGTCCAGCGCTTCACGCATTTTGGTCTCATCTAGGTTCTGGCCGATAAACACCAGTTCTTGGCGCATATCGCCAAACGGCTCCTGCCACTTCTCCATAATGAATTGCGATACTCTGGGTCCTCTGGCCAGTCGGCTTCAGGAATGGCTTTCCAGAACACGCCCGCCGGGCCGTGATGGGCAATGCCACCTGCCTGGCTCCACTGGCCCGCATAGCGAGGGCGAGTCGCCAGCCAGAAGAAGCCTTTCGAGCGCAGCAGGCCTCTGCCAAACCATTCGGCGTTTAACAGGTCGTGAAACTTTTGAGGGTGAAAGGGGCGGCGAGCGTGGTAGGCGAAGCTGCCAATGCCGTACTCTTCGGTTTCGGGTATGTGTTCGCCACGTAGCTCTTTGAGCCAGCCAGGCGCTTGCTGAGCGCGTTCAAAGTTGAATTTTCCGGTATCCAGCACTTTCTCCAACGGTACGCCGCCTTGGCGAATGGGTACTAGCTCTGCCTCGGGGTTGAGCGAACGTAGAATCGCTTTGAGGGGGCGTCCAGCTCTTTTTCAGTGATCAAATCGGTCTTGCTAATTAGCAGGACATCACAAAACTCAATTTGGTCGACCAATAAGTCAGCAACATTGCGCTCATCCTCTTCGCTCAGGCTTTCTCCTACTTCTTCAAGGCTTTTCGCTTCCTGGTATTGTGTGAGGAAGTTAGCGCCATCTACCACCGTCACTAGGGTGTCTAGCCGGGCGACTTGGGAAAGGCTCTGGCCGCTTTCATCTTCAAAGGTGAAGGTTTCGGCCACGGGAAGTGGTTCGGATACACCAGTAGACTCAATCACGAGATAATCAAACTTGCCCTCACGAGCGAGCTGGCCGACCTCAATCAGGAGATCTTCACGTAGCGTGCAGCAAATGCAGCCATTGCTCATCTCGATGAGGCGTTCCTCACTGCGGTTGAGGGCTATATCGCTGTCCAGCATCGACTCGCCAGGACCGCCTCGTACTAACGCACTGTCAATGTTCACTTCGCTCATATCGTTAACGATCACCGCCACCCGGCGGCCTTCACGGTTCGCCAGGATATGATTGAGCACGGTGGTTTTACCGGCACCTAAAAAGCCGGAAAGCACGGTCACGGGTAAGGGAGGGAACGCAGACATAATCATGGCACCTTTAGGCAAGAATGTTATGTGATAATATAACAATAAAGGGGCGGTGAAAATATGTCTCTGCCGGGATAGAGAGTGATCAGGTGTGTGCTCAGCGTTTGTATTGGGTAGGACAGTAGCCGCGTATGATATCAGGCGAGCGAAGCGCTCTATGTTTGGTGGTGCGGCCTGTCACTCGCTGTCGCCACAAGCGAAATGACCCTGGTTTAAGCTGATAGCGCATGATGTCTATGATCTCTGGTTCACCTAGACCAAACTGCCTTTCGATGGCGTCAAACGGCGTTCGATCTTCCCAGGCCATTTCGATGACCCGTGACTGTTCATCATCACACAGGTGGCGAAAGCGTTTTATAGCAGCTTTGGGCATAGAGGCACCTGGACAGTTAGTGAGTATAGAGAAGTGTCGCCTATATAACTCTACCACTATCATACATAGCAGAGATAGCTGTGGAGGGTGTGTGGCACTATCTGCAATGAGACGTCGCTACTTAGCCGCCAGCAGTGCACGAAATAGCCCATTCATGAGTACAGGTTCATCGTGGCGAATGCGGAAGCCCGCCTGTTGTAATAGTGGTGTTGCTTGGCGAGTAATATCGGTGGCGAGAAATGAGGTCAGCACATTTAAGGTTCGGCGGCTCAGGCCAGCAGCTTGAGCGTCTGGCTGAAATTTATCCATGACGCATAGCTGCCCACCGGGTTTGAGAACGCGATAGGCCTCAGCGAGCCCCAGCTCAGGGTTTGGCATCACCGCCAAAATAAGGTGCATGACGACGACATCAAAGTGTTCATCTGGATACTCTAACGTGGTGGCATCCATGACTCGGCAGGAGACATCGCGTTGATAGCGCTCGGCCCGTGCGCGGGCACGTTTGACCATGGCAGGGGTTAGATCAGTAAGATGTATCTCCAGCTCATGAGGTAGAAAGTGTAGATCTAAGCCTGTGCCAGCACCTACCAATAAAACTCGCATGCCGGGTTCCCAGTCTACTTGGCCAAGTGCCACACGGCGTGGCTTGCGCAGGGCTCGCGATACCACGACATCATACAGAGGGGCATAGACACTATAGCGAAGGCGATTCCAGGTGGTAGTGTTTAGCATAGGCCCTCACGATAGCGGGAGTGATAAAGCAATAGTGGCGTAATGGTATGTAACTATAGAATGAACCGCCAAGAACCACCAAGATACTACAAGTGGCGGCACAGCTGTGGTTAGGGTGGTGGTGATAGGGGCTTTGCTGTAGAGGAGAAACGTGCGGCAAATAGAAGAGAAAGGCACCCGACGAGCTACTCCTCTGCCGAGGAATTTTGATGGAAACGCGTCGCTAAGCTTTCAAGGATATCAAGAATTAGTTGCCGATCTTGGTACGTTAAAGGCGCTAATAGCATTTTTATTCTTTTAGTTTGATCGTCCACATGAACGCTTGCTTGACCTAATAACTCCCCTGCATCGCAATTGAATATCTCGGCTAATTCAAATAAGCGTATGGTGTTAGGGATGACCCGACCGCGTTCAATTCTTGAAACGGCTTCATTGCCAACCCCTAATCGTTCAGCGACTTCTTCCTGGGTCAATTGGCTGCGTATTCGCTGTTTGGCGATAGCCCGGCCGATGTTACTGGCTAGCCGTTCCTGTTCAATTTTATTCACACTATCCTCCATGTAGACCTGAATGGTTGGGTAACGACCTATTGACATGAAGGACTATTTAGGTTGAATATCGCCCTGAAAGGTTGAGGATGTGATCCCTGTGCTGTTTTTTTGTCCTTGGCTGGCTGGATGAACAAAAAAGCATAGCTAAATATAATTAAATCAATCATTTAAAATAAATTTGTTGGCAGTTCCGTAAAGGTTTAGATAGTGAATTTTATCTGTTGATAAAGTTATATCGCGGCGACTGTGGCTCAATAATTAACGCGTTGTGGTTAGAACCATTAATCCGGGCGCTGAAGAACGTCCGTCGGAGTGATGGCTAATGCAAAGTTATAGAAGCAAGAGCAGGGAGGGTTGATGCAAGACGTTTTGCTTTGTCGTGCTAACGACAATCGCTGCATGGCTCAAGGATGATCACATAGCGGTCAATTCGGCTTTGAAAGCGTTTGGCTTGCCAGCGTGGCTCACTCATCAAAACCGAAGGCGCTTATTATCATGTCTCCCACGATGGCACCAGAAATTTTCCGACAACTTGCAAGTGGTTTATCAAGTATCAATAAGGGTGGTTTTTTCCACCATTTAGCCCAGTCACTGGCCGTTTTACTCAAAGTCGATCATGCGCTGGTGGCAAGCATTGATGCTGATCGGCGCTTGGCAACGCCGCTTGCTATGTGGTCACAGGGTGAATTCATTGATGCGTCTCCTTATATATTGAAAAACACCCCCTGTGAGCAGGTTGAGCAATCCTCCTGTTTTCATATCCTTGAAAAAGTACGTACCCATTTTCCTGGGGATGTGCGCTTGGCAAGGTTGTCGGTTGAGGGGTATTTGGGGGTTCCTATGACGGATGCTTTAGGCAACTGCCAAGGAATCATCGTATTAATGCACTCCCGGCCCTTAGCGCTGCCAAGGTATGCAAATGAAGTCATGCAGATTGTTGCTTCACTTGCTGGCCTGGAACTATCACGCCAATTGATTGGAGAGCAGGCGAATGAGCGAATTGCGAATAAGCAACGCGCCTTGAGGCTGCTCAGTCGAGGGAATGATGCGCGTCTTCATGCGAGTGATGAAACAGCGCTGCTCCATGCTGCCTGCCGAGTGGCGGTAGAAGTAGGAGGCTATACTGCTGCGTGGGTTAGCCAAATAGAGCCTTATGTTGAAAAAGAGAGCGTTGGAGCGGTTCAGGCGTGTGTCGATGTTGAAGGTGATGCTCTCGGCTGGCTAAGCCCCAAGCAACTGCTCATCGCAGGCTACAGCCGTGAGATGGTGAGTCAAGCATTAGAGCGTCAAACGCCCGTTATTTTTACTCGACAAAGCAGCACAGGGTCACCAGGTATTGATGACACACTGTCTGCCTTAGGCGTCAATGGGCTAATTGTTCTGCCCCTTATCTATCGCGGCCAGTCGCTTGGAGTATTCAGCTTTTATCAGGCAGATGATCTAGCCATTACCTCAAGAGAGGTACGCTTGCTCAGCGAGCTAGCTGACGATGTGGCTTTTGGTATTGACAGTTTACGCCATCGAAGGGCAGAGCATCGTATCCAACATGCAGTAACTCAAGTGGCAACGGCGGTTTCTGCTCAGCACGGACAAGCGTTTTTAACTCAGCTAACCGATCATATGGCTAATGCTCTGGCGGCTGAAGTAGGGTTTATCGCTACTTTGGATGAGCACAATCCCAATATCGCTAACGTGCTGTCCATTTTTGTCAATGGTCAGCGTAAGCCTACCTTTAGCTATCATCTGGCAGGCGTTCCCTGCCAAGATGTACTTACAAAACGTGAATGCGTTGTACATGAAGGTGCTGGTCTTCGCTTGCCCGTAGAAAGCGATGACGCGCTGGATTGGGTGAACACTTATGTTGGCCGTCGCTTGGACGATGCCAAGGGTAATCCTATTGGAATTATTGGCGTTATGTTTAAAACGCCTCTATTTGACACGCAAATTGTACGCACAGTCCTGCAGATTTTTGCGGCGCGTGCGGCTGGGGAACTTGGGCGCCAAAAAGATGAAGCACCGCATTCGTCAGCTAAGCGTTTTGTGATGCGGGCACGCAGCTGCCCAATCGCGCCGATTTTATGCAGCACTTAGAAGAGCGCGTGACAGACGTGGCTGCCATACCATTTGCATTACTGCTATTGGATCTTAATCATTTTAAAGAGATTAATGACACTGCAGGACATGATATAGGCGACCTAGTATTAAAAGAGGTGGCTAGGCGCTTCCGCGATGCACTACCCCGAAGCGACTATCTCGCACGCCTCGGTGGGGATGAGTTCGTGGTGGTATGCCAGGAAACACGCGATGAAGGCAGCGCATCACTCACGGCTGAGCGGCTATGGACGAGTTTAAATAAACCAATTGTTATAGAGCAGCACTCCGCAGAGCTGTCTGTCAGCGTTGGTGTGTCACTCTATCCAGCGCATGGACTGACAGTTCATGCGCTATTAAAACACGCCGATATTGCCATGTACCAAGCGAAACGGCATAAGTTAGTAACGCGCACTTTTGAGCCTTGGATGGGGCAGGCGGTAGCCGAGCAGCTGCATATCGCCAAGCGACTGGCGATTGCGTTAGCGAATCGATCGCTTTACCTGCACTTTCAACCCCAAGTAGATATGCGCACAGGTGAGCTGATTGGTGCCGAAGCCCTATGCCGCTGGTGGGATGAGGAGCTGGGAGAGGTGTCTCCGGGACAGTTTATCCCGCTTGCCGAAGAGCGCGGGATGATAGTGGCGTTAGGCACTTGCGTGATTGATGAGGCATGCCGGCAGCTAGGGGATTGGCAATGCCAAGGGCTTGTGCTGAAAGGGCAGCTGGCGATTAATATTGCCGCTGACCAGTTCGACGATAATGATTTAGTCTCAACGCTGCTAACTAGCTGTCGGCTAAATGGCGTGGCGCCTGAAGCTCTTAGTGTCGAAATTACCGAAAGTGGCATCATGACTCATCCAGAGGATGCCATTGCGACGACAGAGATATTGAGAAGCCACGGCATGGGGCTATCGATAGATGATTTTGGCACTGGCTACTCATCGCTTGCCTATCTGAAGCGCTTTTCGGCAGACAAAATTAAAATTGACATTTCGTTTATTCGCGACATGCTGACCAGCGACAATGATCGCACAATCGTAGCCACCATTATTGCCATGGCGAATACATTGGGCTTACAAACCATTGCCGAAGGTATCGAGGTGCAAGGCGCAAAGTGAAGCATTATTAGCTATGGGCTGCACCCAAGCACAAGGCTACTATTATGACCGGCCACTTACCGCCGAGCAGTTTGCTCAGCGCTGGCTAATGTAGCAGCATTAGTTCAATTTTTGCGATTCCTTGTGTGTACTCTATTTACGCAGTCTTATATCTGTCATAAATAATTGTAACCTATTGTTATTTTTATGGCGGTTTTTAGATAATGGTTATCAATATGTTTAAAACCTTATAGCTTTTAAAATTTTCCTTGGGAAAGTTGAAGGAGAGCTAGGATTTATAGCTAGCTAAGTATTAAACTATAGAGGCAGCCTCCTCTGCGCTCTGACCTCAAAAAAATACTTAAAAAAAGGTGTTTTTATGCCTAATTCTTCTGCTCCCCTGCGCAATCCTTCGGCACAAGTTGTACAATCGTTCTTGAAAAGCCAGTATGTGCTTTGTATTTATGCAAAAGATATGCCTTATGCATTACAAGCTGAAGTAGTCGATCTTGATGTCGAGAGTGGCTTGCTGACACTAAATTTAGAGTACTATGGGCAAAGTATCGATAATTATTTAAATAATGGACTGATAAATTTTGACATTGAAGGTTTGCATCCGCTTGATGGAACAATAAAAAACTCAGCGTTAGCGCGCGATATCTACAGTATCAGCAATGTCGCTGCTAAGGTGCTTAAAGTGGATAGTGGCACTTATCGCTTAGAATGCCAGTTACCTAACTCTGTATTTTTGATGGAACAGCGAGGTGCTGTACGCATACCTTTTATATTAGGGATGCGAGCTAGAGTAAGTGTTGAAGTGTTTGCTAGTGGCTTAGTGGTTGCTGGCAATTTGAGGAATCTTTCCGTCGGTGGCTGTTTAGTAGATGTAGCTATTGAAGATGCTGTTCCGTTGATAGTAGGACAGCAAGTGCCAGGAGTGACTATTGAGTTTCCTAGCGGTGCGAGTTTTTTTACGGAAGGAATTGTGCGGCATATGCGACCCTTTGGTAATCATGGATATGCTGCATTAGGAATAGAGTTTTCTAATATCGAACCGCATCAAGCCGAAGAGCTCTACTATTTTGTTAATGAAGTAGAAAGGGAAGCCGCCTTTCGGTCGGGCGCTAATGGCCGTTTCACTGACCACTCTCCACTTTTCGTGCCTGGTGCAAGAGAGAAAAAAATGCTACAGCGGGAAGAGAAAGATCAAAAAAATCGCCAGCGGCAATCTCCTATGCAGCGCGGTATTCTAGAGTTAGCACACCAACTGCAATATGCTTTGATGTATCCTGAATCCGTGAAGCCGGCGCCG
>NZ_MWVI01000013.1 GCF_002087295.1 Vreelandella lionensis
TTCAGACTGCTGACGAACCCACCTGTTTTGGTGGGTTCGTTGCGTTTAGAGCAGGCGTACACTCGCGGCCTGACTCACCACCCTCATCGCACGGCTTCTGCCCATCGTCGGGTATAACCCCCTCTGAAGAGCCCTATCAGCTCTCAGATGACGTAAAAACGCGCCAAAAAGCCGGCGCCAACGCGCCTGCGCGATTTTCTTGAGGTTCTGACAGGCCGCGGCCAGCAGACACTGCTCTTTGACGCGCGCTAGGCCTCGCATTCGCGCATAGCGGTGCCCGTGCAACTGCTTGGCGTCGGCGAAGCTGCGCTCCACCGTCTCCTTGCGTCGTTGATAGAGCTTCTTGCCTGGTTCTGTCAGCCGTCGGGCATCCACCCGATCCTTGTCGTCCTGCCAGACGTGCCGTGTGACCGTTTTTGTCTGCTTGGCGTTGCGGGTACAGGTCGCCAGCCGAGGACAGCCCCGGCAGATCTCAGGATCACTGCGATAGTGGCGGTAGCCATGTCGGTCCGTGGTGGCGTAGATCAGCGACTGGGCCTCTGGGCACTGATAGGTGTTGGTTGCCGCGTCATCGTAAAGGCGCGCTTGGGAAGATACCCCTTGAGTTTACTGGGGCGGCGGTAGCCAATGACACCATACAGACCGCGCTCTTCCAGCCCATGACAGATAGCCGCTGTAAAGTAACCCGCGTCGAGGCCGACACCGACGGGGTCCAGCCCGAAGCGCTGGCACTGATGATCCAGTCGCGGCAAGTAAGGCACGCTATCGTGCACACTGGCCGGGGTGACATGGGTATCGGTAATAATGGCGTGCTTGCCGTCCACCGTGCGGTGATCCAGATAGAAGAAGCCGGTCGGTTTGCCATCGCGCACCATATAGCCGCTATCCGGGTCGGTAAGGCTGATTTTCTTTTCGACAGTGGCCGGTGCCTTAGCACGCGGCGTCAGGGCTTTTTTCCGTGTTGAGCGCGGTCCTCCTCAAACCGCCACGTCCAGGGCGTCCAGATAGTCCCGTGCCGTCGTCTCGACCGCTTGGCGCTCAAAACGATGCTTGTTGGCATTGGCCTTGAGATGCGTGCTGTCGGTGTAGAGCACGTCGCCGCCCACCAAGCCTTGTGCGATGGCCTGCTCGACAATGGTATCGAAGATCTTTTGGTGGATCGTGCTGTCGGAGAAGCGGCGGCGCCGGTTCTGGCTGATCGTTGAGGCGTCGGGCACCTTGTCGGTCAAGCGCAAGCCGAGGAACCAGCCGGTAGGCGACGTTCACCTGGATCTCGCGCATCAACTGGCGCTCGCTACGAATGCCAAACAGATAGCCGATCAACAAGGCCTTGAAGAGCAGCACGGGATCCAGCGCGGGCCGACCATTATCCGCACAGTAAAGATGACGGACGCGCTCGCGGATAAAGCTGAAGTCGAGGGCGGCCTCAATCTGACGCAACAAATGGTTGGAGGGTACGAGTTCTTCGAGCGTGACCATCTCCAGTTCGTGCTGTTGGGGGGAAGGGTCTTTGAGCATATCGGCCACCACTAAAAACGATACGCTTATCAAAGCAAAACCCTGGCCGAAGGGCCAGGGCTTTGTCAGCAGTCTGAAACCCCCGCAAGCGCGGGGGTTTTCTCTTTCAGCGCTAATTCAGCACTATTTTAGAACTAACTCAGCACTAATTTATCACTACAGCGCCTGGGCGCTTACTCGATAATGCTGACGTCATCGGCCTGCAGGCCGCGATCATTTTTAATCACGTGATAGCGAACAATCTGGCCTTCGGCCAGCATACGCGGGCCACGACCACGAATGGCACGGAAGTGAACAAACACATCTTCTCCGTTATCGCGAGTAATAAAGCCGTAGCCTTTGTTGGTGTTAAACCACTTTACTTCACCCTCTTCACGGCCTCGTTGGGGTCGATGATATCTTCCTCTTCATCATCTTCCACCGTAGGAGCAGGTGCTTGGGGCTGGCGCGGCGCAGGCTTAACCCGAGCCACATCTGCCTTCACAACCATTGGTGGCGCCAGGGCAGCCGCCGCTAACGTGCCGATAAACAACATAATAAAGCAGCCAAAGGCTACCGCTGCATATACGCTAAAAGCAGCTTCGGCTAACCACTGCTCAGCCAGAGGTGCATTGGTTAAATGAACAATCCCTGCCAGAAGAAGCGGCGTGGGGGCGGCGAGTAAGACACTGATAAAGAAACAGCGAAAAACAACTTTTGGGTTCATAGATGATAAAAGCTCTCTTGTTGTATGGGTAACAGACGAAGGACAATACTCGAACTACCAGGCCCATTCCTAACAGTACCGAGCATACTACACAAGGTGACGATGTTATCATGACAAACGAATTATCGCCTGCTGAGCTCGCTCAACGTCTTGAATCGTTGGAGAGTCGGCTGGCCTATCAGGAGCACTGGCTGGACACTCTGGATCAAGCGGTCGCCCAGCAGGAGCGCCGCTTGGAAAAACTGGAGCAGCTAAGCGCCTTGATGCGCGAACGGCTACGCGAGCAGCATCAGGCGCTCCAGGCGGGCGACTCCCAAGGCCGTTTTCGTCCAGAAGACGATATCCCACCCCACTATTAAGCCACGGCTCGCGGCTTCTTGCCCGCCCAAAAGCGGTGGGATTACTTCACCATGCTGGCCGGGTCAACGCTTTCCAGCCCAAATGCATCGGCAACGGCACGATAGGTCACCTTGCCGTTGTGAACGTTAAGGCCGGGCAGGAAGTGCGCATCATCGGCTAATGCTTTCTGCCAGCCTTTATCCGCCAGCGCCAGCACGAAGGGCAGCGTGGCGTTGGTCAGTCCTAAGGTAGAGGTACGCGCCACAGCACCGGGCATATTCCACGCAGTAGTGCACAATACCATCCACGATATAGGTAGGCCCAGCGTGGGTGGTGGGCTTGCTGGTTTCAAAGCAGCCGCCTTGGTCAATCGCCACATCCACCAGCACGCTGCCCGGCTTCATATCTGCCAGCATGGCGCGAGTAATCAGCTTCGGCGCAGCGGCGCCTGGAATCAGCACGGCACCGACAATCATATCCGCCGTTCTTACCGCGTGATCCAGCGCATCCGCCGTGGAGTAGACGGTTTTGATGCGCCCCTGGTAGCGGTCATCCAGCACTTCCAGGCGGGCGATCGATTTATCTAAAATCGTGACATCCGCCCCTAAGCCCAGCGCCATGCGTGCCGCGTTCTCACCTACCACGCCGCCGCCAATCACGGTCACACTCCCTGGCGCCACCCCCGGCACGCCCGGCAACACACGCCAGAGCCGCCCTGCGCCTTTTCCAGGCTATGCGCCCCTGCCTGCACCGCCATGCGGCCCGCCACGGTGCTCATGGGGGCTAACAGCGGCAGGGCGCCTTTAGCATCGGTGATGGTTTCGTAGGCAATACAGGTAGCACCGCTCTTCATTAGCCCTTGGGTGAGAGACTTTTCAGCGGCTAAGTGCAGGCAGGTAAACAGCGTATGCGCAGGGGTGAGACGCGCGACTTCCTCTGGCTGCGGCTCTTTGACTTTCAAGATCAGCTCGGCGTTTTGCCACAGCGCATCAACATTTGGCTCGATAGTAGCGCCAGCCTGCTGGTAATCGCCATCTTGAAAGCCAGCGCCTTCACCCGCGCCAGCCTGCACGCTCACTGTATGGCCCCGCCCAGTTAGCTCGCGCGCGCCGGTGGGCGTCAGTGCGACGCGGTATTCATGGTTTTTGATCTCTTTTGGGACGGCAATTTTCATGGTTGGCTCTCCTGATTCAGGCACATGTCGTACGTTGCTAAGTGCATTACAGCACAGCAAACAAGAACCACCACCCCTGGACAGAAAAACAAAAAAAACGCCGGTTAAGGCGTTTTTTAGCAGAAGAATCTAGCGGTTAAGGGCGCTAGGCGAAAAAATCAACGCCCCTATTAAACGTCACTCTTCGTTCACCACCGCACCACCATAAATACGCTGGTACTCTTCAGGCAGGCGTTTCGGGCGGCCGCTTGAGAGCGCGACACAGGCAAACCGAGTACGGGCGTTCAGCAGCGTTTTGCCATCCACAACGCGCTTGAGCTGAAAGCGGCGCGTTAGGCTAAAGCGGCCGTCGCACGCCACGATCCACGTCGCCAGCTGCAGCGCGTCACCCGCAAAGGCGGGCGCGAGATAGTCCAGCTCATGGCGGTGCACCACCATTGCCCTATCCAGAGCTTGATAGCGCTCAAGGGATAGCCCCAACGCTTCGGAGTGCGCCCAGCTAATTTGCTCAACCCAGCGCAAGTACTCGCTGTTATTAACGTGCTGGTAGGCGTCAATCGCCTCTGGCAGCACGTTTAAGTCAATGACAAACGGATCTGGCAGTGCCCACTCCATGTGGCTATCTCCTCTCTTTGAAGACCTCTATCAGTTCACCACTAATGACCGTGCTTAGTCGCGGAACACGCGCACGCCTAGCGCCTTCAAGTACGACGTCTCCGGTATGGCCGGGTGTACCGGGTGATCCGGCCCTTGGTGGCCCTGGAAGATCACCTGACCTTGGCGGTCCTGGTGGCGCACTGCACCGCGCACCACATCGACCAAACGATCAGGGGCAAGGTGCATGGAGCAGGATGCCGACAGCAGCAGGCCATCGCGGCCCAGCAAACGCATCGCCTCACGGTTCAGGCGCGAGTAGGCGCGCTCGCCGTTGGGGATATCCTTACGCTTTTTGATAAACGCAGGCGGATCGAGAATCACCACAGCGAACTGCTCGCCATCTGCCTTTAGCGCCGCCAGGGCTTCAAAAGCATCGCCTGCGCCGATCGCCACTTGCTCTTGAACGCCGTTCAGCTCGGCGTTGCGCGCCACTTGCTCCAGCGCCGCGCCGGATGCATCCACGCAGAGCACTTCTGATGCACCGCGGGCCGCCGCCTGAACGCCCCAACCACCCACGAGCTGAATACGTCCAGCACGCGCTTACCGGCCACTTGGCTGTTGAGCCAAGCACGGTTCACACGATGATCGTAGAACCAGCCGGTTTTCTGGCCGTTTAGCACCGGCACGGCAAAGGTGACGCCATTTTCGACCATCAGCACTTCATCGGGCAGCGTACCTTTGACGACTTCTACGTGGGCTTCCAGGCCCTCCTGGCGGCGGCCACCGGTATCGTTACGGAAGACGATAGCACTCGGCTTAACCACTTTCTCCAGGGCGTCACCGATATCTTCCGCCAGTGCCTGCATACCGGCAGTGTTGAGCTGCACCACCAGCACATCGCCAAAGCGGTCAATCACCAGCCCAGGCAGCAGGTCACCCTCGCCATGAATCAGGCGGTAAAACGGCTGATCAAACATACGCTGACGCAGCGCCAGCGCCTGATTAAAACGGTGAACAAACAGCGAGCGATCCAGACGCATCTCCGGGTCGCGAGACATGATGCGGCCGCAAATCAGCGAATGAGGATTAACATAAGCAACGCCTAACGTTTTACCGTTGGACGCCTCTACCAGCACAGGTTCACCCGCTGCGAAATTTTTCAGGGGCGTTTCTTTGATGTCCACTTCGTTGGAGTAGATCCACAGATGGCCAGCTTTCAAGCGGCGATCAGCGTTTTTATTCATGCGCAGGCGTTGGGTCACAACAATCTCCAAAAGAGCCGATTTACCAAGCACATAGGCCCAGTAAGGGTAAGCAAAACAATTCACCGCCTAAGGCGGTCATTAACGCTGGCAGCTAGGGCAAAACACGCTCGCTCGCTGGCCAAGCGTTATGCGTCGCAGCTCGCTGCCACAGCGTAAGCAGGGCTGGCCGTGGCGGCCATACACATTGGGCTGCTGGGCAAAGTAGCCCGGCTCGCCCTGCCCGCTGACAAAATCACGCAGCGTGGTGCCACTTGGGGTAATGGCCGCCGCCAACACCTCTTTCACCGCCGCCGCTAGCGCGTCGTAGCACGCTTGGGAAATTCGCCCCGCCGCACGGCGCGGGTCGATGCTTGCCATAAACAGCGCTTCGGCGGCATAAATATTGCCCGCACCCACACCACACGGTTGTCCATCAAAAAGGGCTTTACTGCCACCCGCTTGTCACGGGACAGGCGGTAGAGCCACTGGCCGTTGAAGGCATCGCTAAGCGGTTCAGGGCCAAGGTGGGCAAGGCGGGTATCGCGGCTGCCGGCCCCCTGCTGCCAGTCGACAAACCCAAACCGACGCGGGTCATGGTAGCGCAGCACGTAGCCGCTGGCGGTCACCACATCCACATGGTCGTGCTTTTTCGGCAAATCCCCCAGGCGGGCAATACGCAGGCTTCCCGACATGCCTAAGTGCCACAGCAGCGTGGCACTGCCATCAGCGGTGGCTAGCGGAATCTGCAGGTATTTAGCTCGTCGGGCCAACTCGCCCACTCGCGCGCCGATTAAGCGTTCGGCCAGGTCGTCCGGCACTGGTACCCGCAGGCGCGGCTGGCGCACCCGCACTTCGGTAATTTCTTGCCCCTCTATATAGGGGGCGATGCCACGTCGCGTGGTTTCAACTTCAGGCAGTTCGGGCATGATGAAAGCCTATGATGACAGCACAGTGACAGCGATTAACGGCCAAGGCGCTAACGACAGACATGCAAAAACCCGGCTTTAGGCCGGGTTTTTCAACAGGCGCTCGCCTGCGGTGAAAGCCGATCATCGTAATCGCGATTACTTGATCTTGGCTTCCTTGTAGATAACGTGCTTACGGACCACCGGGTCGTATTTCTTGAATTCGAACTTATCCGGGGTGTTCCGCTTGTTCTTATCAGTGGTGTAGAAGTGGCCTGTACCGGCACTAGACACCAGATTGATCTTATCGCGCATGGTTTAACTCTCCCAAAAGTGCTTAGCAAAAAGCTGGCTTAGATAGCGTCGCCGCGTTTGCGGATATCGGCCAGAACCGTCTCGATACCTTTCTTGTCGATGATACGCATACCTTTAGAGGAAACGCGCAGCTTGACGAAGCGGTTTTCAGACTCAACCCAAAAACGATGGGTGTGCAGGTTCGGCAAGAAACGACGACGTGTCTTACGCTGGGAGTGAGAAACGTTATTACCAGTTACCGGACGCTTGCCGGTAACCTGACATACTTTGGAGATGAGAGCCTCCAACCGCTTGGCGAGTTGGTCAAAACTGTCGGGCAAACCGGAGCAGGGAGGGAGTCGACGCAGTTAACCGCCTAGCTGTACCCAAATCCGTTATTCAACCCAAGTTCAAAGGTTGCACTTTATACCAGAGCACCTAGCTACCAGCAAGCGAAACCGCCAAAAAAGGCCAAAAAAGCGCATTTTTGGACAATTTACTTAGAAAAGGGGCAGCGGCCTGACGACCAGCCACGCGTCTTTTATTGCTAAGATTATTGCTTATAGCCAGCCACGCTCGGCAAATGACACCACTTCTCCGTCCCCCACCACAAAATGATCGAGTACCCGCACGTCAAAGAGTGCAAGGGCATCTTTTAAGCGTTCAGTGATACGTCGATCAGCATCGCTGGGCTCAGCCACACCCGATGGGTGATTGTGGGCCAGGATGACAGCACCAGCGTGTAATTCCAGCGCACGCTTGGCAACTTCGCGGGGATAAACGGATGCGCTGTCTAGGGTACCGCGAAATAGGGATTCATAGCGAATAATTCGATGCTGTGTATCCAAAAAAAGTCCGGCGAACTCTTCATGCCCCAAGTGACGCAGCTGTGAGCTTAAATAGTGGCGAACCAACGCAGGCGACGTTAGGGCATTGCCACGAGCCAGTTGGCTGGCCAAATGCCGTCGAGAGAGCTCTAGGGTGGCCTGCAACTGGGCAAATTTAGCACTTCCCAGACCACGGGCGGAGCAGAACTGGGTTTGGTCCGCCTCAAGCAACTGCCTTAAACCCCCCAAAATTCGCCAGCAAGTCCCGCGACCAAGTCTGCCGCCGAGCGCCCCTGCACGCCTACTCGCAGAAAAATCGCTAACAGCTCGGCATCCGAAAGTGCCTGCGCGCCCATATTCAACAGCTTTCCCCGTGGCCGCTCACCTTCGGGCCAATGATTAATCCCCATCCACGCCTCCCTAATGGTTCTTTTAACGCACTGCCATGACCGCCAGCCTCACTATACCTAGCATTATGGCGAATCTGCCGAGCATGCCAAAATAATCAGCCAAATGGTATGGTAAGCCCCTTGTTGATCGTCACACTGGACTGCCCACCATGGCCCCACTTTCGCACTCTCCCTTATCGTCGCTAGCGGGTAAGCGCCTACTGCTGGGCGTTAGCGCCGGCATCGCAGCCTACAAAAGCGCCCTTATCGTGCGGCTGCTAAAACAGGCTGGCTGCGAGGTTCGTGTAGTGATGACCGAGGGAGCCCAAGCGTTTATTACCCCTCTTACCCTGCAGGCTCTTTCCGGCGAACCGGTGCGTACCTCGCTACTCGACCCTGAAGCGGAAGCTGGCATGGGGCATATCGAGCTGGCCCGCTGGGCGGATGCCATCGTCATCGCCCCGGCCACCGCCGACTTGATCGCGCGGCTGGTCCATGGCATGGCGGATGACTTACTGACCACTCTATGCCTTGCTTCTGAAGCACCGCGCCTCATCGCCCCAGCGATGAATCAGGCCATGTGGCGCCACCCAGCCACTCAGCGCAATGTGAAACAGCTGGCCACCGATGGCTGGCAGCTGATTGGCCCGGCGGCGGGCGATCAGGCCTGCGGCGACGTCGGCCCAGGGCGCATGAGCGAGCCTGCAGAGATCCTGGAAGCAGTGACCCAGAGCTTTGTGACAAAGAACTTTGCGTCGCCCGGCTCCGCTTCCGCCAGCGCTCCCCACGTGGTGGTCACCGCTGGCCCCACCCGCGAGGCGCTGGACCCGGTGCGCTACCTGTCAAATCACAGCTCGGGGAAAATGGGCTACGCCCTGGCCGCGGAAGCGGCCGCCCAAGGGGCGCGGGTAACGCTGATCAGCGGCCCGGTGAACCTGCCTACTCCCCAAGGAGTCGAGCGGCTCAACGTAAAACCGCCGTACAGATGCACGAAGCATCGCTTAAGCAGGCCCCCCAAGCGGCGCTGTTTATCGGCTGCGCGGCGGTAGCCGACTACCGCGCGGAAAGCGCTGCCGAGCACAAGCTTAAAAAAAGCGATGACCGGGATACGCTGACGCTCACGCTGGTGAAAAATCCAGACATCATTGCCGACGTAGCGGCGCTGCCTAAAGGTCAGCGCCCCTTTGTGGTGGGCTTTGCCGCCGAGACCCAGGACATCGAGCGCTACGCCCAGGACAAACTGGCCCGAAAAGGGCTGGATATGATCGTCGCCAACGATTTTTCCCAGCAGGGCCTAGGCTTTGGCAGCGACGACAACGCGGCGCTGCTGCTATGGCGAACGCCTACCCATACCGAGCAGCTTGTTGCCCCGCCGCAACCCAAAACTCAACTGGCAGCGCTGATTATTCAGCATGCACTCAAGCAACTCTCTTTGATCTCTTCTGGAGCCTGACCATGAGCAGCCCCCGCCCTCGCCTGCAGTGCAATGTGTTGGATGAGCGCCTGCACGATTACCTCCCCTCCTACGCCACGGCAGGCTCTGCGGGCATGGATTTACGGGCCCTGCTGGATGCCCCCCTCACCCTTGCCCCCGGCGAATGCCAACTCGTACGCACCGGCCTTGCCATCTATATTGAAGATCCAGGCTTGGCGGGCATGATTCTGCCGCGCTCTGGCCTCGGCCATAAACACGGCATCGTGCTGGGTAACCTGGTTGGGCTCATCGACTCCGACTACCAGGGCGAGCTAATGATCTCGGTATGGAATCGCGGCCAGGACAGCTTCACGATTGCGCCCTTCGAGCGGCTCGCCCAGTACGTTCTGGTCCCCGTGGTGCAAGCTGAACTCGATATCGTCGATAGCTTTACCGACTCTACTCGCGGCAGCGGCGGGTTCGGCAGCACCGGCCGTCAGTAACCCCGTTCGCCAGCCCACTCCCTTTCAGCGTTTTTCAAGGATCGATGATGACCGTACCCGCTCGATATTTCGCGCTTACGATATTCGCGGCATCGTGGATGACACGTTTAGCGAAACCACCCCCGAGCTGATTGGCCGCGCCGTCGGCTCTGAAGCCGCCGCTCGTGGCGAGCAGACGGTATTGTGGCGCGAGACGGCCGCACCTCTGGGCCGCGCCTGCAGGCGGCGCTCATACGCGGCCTGCAGGCCGCCGGGCGGGACGTTATCGATATCGGCATGGTGCCCACGCCGGTGCTCTACTTCGCCACCCACACGCTGCCAGAGAGTCGCTCAGGGGTGATGCTCACCGGCAGCCACAACCCGCCGGACTACAATGGCTTTAAAATCGTCCTGGCGGGCGAAACATTATCGGGGGACGCGATTACTGCGCTCTTTGAGCGCATTCAAGCGGGCAATTTCACCCAGGGCCAAGGCAGCGTGAGCAGCCAAGATCTGCGCGCCAGCTACCTGGAGCGCATCTTGAGCGATGTAAAGGTGGAACGCCCGCTCAGCGCCGTGGTGGATTGCGGCAACGGTGTGGCCGGAGAGCTTGGCCCGCAGCTTATTCAGCGGCTTGGGGTCACCACCACACCACTGTTTGACGAGATCGATGGCCGTTTCCCCAACCATCACCCCGACCCCGGCAAGCCGGAAAACCTGCAGGATCTGATCCACCACGTCCAGCAGAGCGGTGCCGACATCGGCCTTGCCTTCGACGGCGACGGTGACCGGCTAGGCGTCGTCACGCCCCGTGGGCGTATGATTTACCCTGACCACCTGCTGATGCTGTTTGCCACCGATATGCTGTCGCGCAATCCTGGAGCGAAAGTGGTCTTCGATATCAAGTGCACCGGCAATCTTGCCCGGGTGATTAGCGAGGCTGGCGGCGAGCCTGAGATGTGGCGCACCGGCCACTCACTGATCAAAGCGCGTATGAAAGAGACCGAGGCGCTGCTGGGCGGCGAAATGAGCGGACATATCTTCTTTAAAGAGCGCTGGTACGGCTTTGATGACGGCCTCTACGCAGCCGCCCGACTGCTGGAGATTCTTGCCCAGTTCCCCGGCGACGCGGACGCTTTCTTTGACCAATTCCCCCAAGATGTCAGTACGCCAGAAATTAACGTCAGCGTTGCCGATGAAGAAAAATTTGCCATTATCGAGCCACTTGCCAGAGAGAGCGACTTCGGCGAAGGTATCAAAACCACGCTGGATGGCATTCGCGTTGATTACACCGACGGCTGGGGATTATGTCGCGCCTCTAATACGACGCCCGCACTGGTGCTTCGTTTTGAGGGAAAAGATAGCGCCGCGCTCGCTCGAATCCGCGAGCGCTTTGAAAAAGCGCTACACGGCGTCGCGCCTACACTGACCATACCAGCCACAACAACAGCATGATCGCGCCCTTAGAACGCGCGACGTGTTAAAAAATGCTGTCATCCAGGCGCGTAAGCGCCTAGCAACGCAACAGACATTAAAAAGAGCAAAGGGACAACGTCATGAGTTCAGCTAGCCGCGACCCCCAGGTCGTTGTGGAGGTGCTGTCAGAAGCGCTTCCCTATATTCAGCAATTTTCCGGCAAAACTGTCGTCGTGAAATATGGCGGCAATGCCATGACCGAAGACACGCTGATCGACTCATTTGCTCGCAACATCGTGCTGATGAAGGAAGTTGGCATTAATCCGGTGGTGGTTCACGGCGGGGGCCCGCAAATTGGCAGCCTGTTGGAGAAGCTCAATATCGAATCCCGCTTCGTGAATGGCATGCGAGTCACTGACTCGCAAACCATGGATGTCGTGGAGATGGTGCTGGGCGGCTTGGTGAACAAGAGCATCGTCAACCTGATCAATCAAAGCGGCGGCAAGGCGATTGGCCTGACCGGCAAAGATGGCGCCCAGATTCGCGCCCGGCAGCTGAAGGTGGAGCACCAGAGCCCGGAGATGACCGCGCCGGAAATCATCGATATCGGCCATGTCGGCGAAGTGGAGTCGATCTCCACTGACCTGATCGAGATGCTGGCCGCCCGGGACTTTATTCCGGTCATCGCTCCCATCGGCGTGGATGACAAAGGTAACAGCTACAACATCAATGCCGATCTGGTAGCAGGCAAGCTGGCCGAAGCGCTGAACGCCGAGAAGCTGATGCTGCTGACCAACGTGGCGGGCTTGATGAACAGCGAAGGCAAGGTGCTAACGGGGCTCACCACCGCCCCGGTAGACGGCCTGATTGCCGATGGCACCATTTACGGCGGGATGCTACCCAAAATCCGCTGCGCGCTGGATGCCGTGAAAGGCGGTGTGAACAGCGCCCATATTATTGATGGCCGCGTTCCTCATGCGGTGCTACTGGAAATCTTTACCAACGCCGGGGTAGGCACCCTGATCACTGACGCAGGTTAATCGCGACGGAGGGCAAGAGTCATGAGTGACGATCGCAAACCTCGCCGCCGCGAGCAAATTCTGCAGGCGTTAGCCATCATGCTGGAAGAGGACAGTGGCAAGCGGATCACCACGGCCGCACTGGCGCGCCAAGTGGGCGTTTCCGAAGCGGCGCTGTATCGCCACTTCCCCAGCAAGGCGCGCATGTTCGAGGGACTGATCGACTTCATCGAAGAGAGCATTTTCGCACGCATTACCCGCATTCTGGATGACATCCCCGACGCCACGACCCGCTGCGGGACGATTCTCTCGCTCCTGCTCGGGTTTGCCGAGAAGAACCCCGGGCTTGCCAGGGTGCTAGGGGGCGATGTGCTCACCGGTGAAACCGCACGGCTGCGCCAGCGGGTACACCAGCTCTTCGAGCGCCTGGAAACCCAGCTCAAGCAGGTGCTGCGGGAAGCCGAGCTGCGCGAAGGGCTACGCACCAACATTTCCGCCTCGGCCGCAGCCAACTTACTGATCGCCCAAGCCGAGGGGCGTATTTCTCAATATGTACGTAGCGACTTCAAACGCTTGCCCACCGAATATTGGGACGACCAGTGGACACTACTCTCTGGCCAGCTGTTAAGAACCACTGTACAGCCAGCTTAATAGAGAAAAACGAAAACGCCCCGAAGGTACGGCACCTTCGGGGCGTTTTGTTGCGCGACAAAATAGCATTACGCAGCGATAGCGGCGTCGCCCATTTTCTGGCGCAGTTTCTTCATGGCGTTCTTCTCGAGCTGGCGAATACGCTCGGCGCTGACGCCGTACACATCGGCCAAATCGTGCAGCGTTGCTTTATCATCGGTGAGCCAACGGCGCTGCAGGATATCCCGCGAACGATCATCCAATCCCTTCAGCGCCAGCTGCAAGCGACGGAGTAGAGTCTTCTTCAAAATCGCTGTCTTCGAGCTGCGTCGCAGGGTCGGCGGACGCATCGTCGAGGAAGTAAGCCGGCGCTTGGTAGGTGCTCTCTTCATCGTCGCTTGGCGAGGCATCATAACCTGCATCAAACGCTGAGAGGCGGCCTTCCATATCGCGCACGATTTCAGGCTTCACATCAAGGTCTTTGGCGATGGCATCCACTTCGTCATTATTCAGCCATGCCAAACGCTTTTTCGCGCTGCGCAGGTTGAAGAACAGCTTGCGCTGGGCTTTGGTGGTGGCGATTTTAACAATGCGCCAGTTACGCAGCCAAACTCATGAATCTCTGCCTTGATCCAATGCACGGCAAACGACACTAGGCGCACGCCCTGGTTAGGGTCGAAACGCTTGACCGCCTTCATCAGGCCAACATTACCTTCCTGAATCAGATCTGCCTGCGGCAGGCCGTAGCCTGAATAGCTACGGGCAATATGCACCACAAAACGCAGGTGCGAAAGCACCAAGCGGCGCGCCGCTTCCAGGTCGCCTTCATCATAAAGACGAAACGCCAGCTCGCGCTCTTCCTCGACGCTCAGCTAGGCGATGCCATTCACCGCTTGAATATAGCCCCCCAGGTCGTTGCCTGGTGAAAGCTGTCCCACCGGTAGAAGACTAGTGCTCATGTGCAGGTGGTCTCCCTTAAAACCTATCGTGGTTGACGTGTCGGCCTAACATTATAAAACGTGCTGCCAAACGTCCTGAATTAACTTATAAGACCTTAGTAGAAGCTTAAGGTTCAAACGACCGATGCATTCACTGCATAAGTCGCAAAACGGGGGTAGAAATTCCCGTTATCGACCGCATAACACAGCATACTGCTAAATATATGACTCACATGTAAACCTATGATGACATAAATGCTGCCTACATGCGTTAACGCGGGCGAATGCTGGAGAGATGGCGTGTTACGGCAAGCCATGCGCCCAGCCAGCCAAGTAGTGTACTGCAAGATAGCAGAATTGTAGAGCCTGTCACATCTAGCTGCGGCAAGGTGAAGATGGCACCGTAGCTGGCCGCCAGCGCCGCTACCGGCAGTGAGAGCCAGTGATTACCCAACCCTAACAGGCCCAAGGCCAGCAGCCCGCCGCCAACGCCGTACCAGGCACCGCTATACAGGAAAGGCCGACGCACGAAGGCGTGAGTGGCGCCAATCAGCATTACCACCTCAATTTCGCGGCGACGGCTCTCCACCGCCAAGCAAAGGGTGTTTCCCACCACCAGCAGCACGCCAAAACCGAACAGCACGCCCAGGGCAAGCGCCATGCGGCGACCTAGATCCGCTAAATGGCGCAGCCGCTCTACCCAGGCTAAATCAACGCGCACTTCGTCAATACCGGACAAACCCTCTAACCGCTGGGCTAGCCCAGCCATGGCGGCGGGGTCCACATTTTGCGGGGAAATGACGATGCTCGTAGGAAGAGGGTTATCGTCCAGTCCTGCGAGAGTATCATCGACACTCAGCGCCTGTTGAAAATCCGGCATGCCCTGCGCCGGGCTAATCAATCGCGTCTTGGCAACGCCGTCATCAGCGGCAACGGCTTCCTCAATCCGAGCCGCCTGTGCCTCATCAATACTCATTTCCAAATAAACGGTAAGCGTGGCGCTTTCATCCAGCTCCGCATCCAGCAGTTTGGCGCTATCCAGGGTAAGCCACAGCGCGGCGGGGAGCACTAGGGCAATGGCAATCGCCAGCATCGTGAGCAAGTTACCCAGCGGATGGCGCACCAGCCGGTAGAGGCTATCCAGCGCCATGGCGCGGTGGTGCCGCCCCCAGGCACGCAAGCGGCTGCTAAAACGCGTTTGCTGAGCGCGCGCCCCACTGCGAGGGGCTGTTTCCGAGGCAGGCGCGGCGGGCTTGGGTGGTTGGCGCCTACCCCGAGGGGCGGCACCGCTTTGGCGAGTATTGGCTGAGCGCTTCATGCAGCCCCCTCATCGGCGACTAAACGACCGTCCTGCAGACGCAGGATGCGGTGGGGCAGGCGGGCAATCAGCGCCAAATCGTGGCTAGCGATCAAGACCGTAGTGCCGATACGGTTGAAGTCTTCGAACAGGGCCATGATATCGGCAGAGAGCTGTGGGTCTAGGTTACCGGTGGGCTCATCGGCAAGCAGCAGCGCGGGCTTATTGACCACGGCGGGGGCGATGCCCACCCGCTGCTGCTCACCGCCGGAAAGCTCGATGGGCAGGGCTTTTTCGCGGTGCAACAGGCCGACTTTATCCAGTGCTGCCCGCACCCGCCTCGCCGCCTCTCGGGGCTCTACACCCTGAATTTCTAGCGGCAGCGAAACGTTATGGAACACGCTGCGATCAAATAGCAGCTGGTGGTCCTGAAATACCACGCCAATCTGGCGACGATAAAACGGCACCGGGCTGGCGTGGAGCTGGGCAATGTCATGCCCGGCTACCACCACTCGCCCACGGCTGGGCTTTTCTAGGCGCATAATCAGCCGCAGTAGCGAGCTTTTTCCCGCCCCGGAGTGGCCAGTCAGAAACACCATTTCGCCTCTCGCCACGCGAAAGTTCAGGTGCGCCAGCGCGTCAAAGCGCCCTCCATAGCGCTTCCCCACATGCTCAAAAGCAATCATGCGCGACCATCATCCCCTTGTCGGTCAAACAGCGCGTTGACGAAGTCGTTAGCGTTGAAGGGGCGCAAGCCGTCCAGGCCCTCACCCACCCCGATAAAGCGAATCGGCGTTTCTAGCTGTTTCGCCAGGGCAAAGATAATCCCGCCTTTGGCGGTGCCATCCAGCTTGGTTAAAGTAATGCCGCTAATCGGCACCGCCTCATTAAAAGTAGTGGCCTGGGAAATTGCGTTCTGCCCCGTGCCTGCAGCCAGCACGAGCATGACCTCATGGGGCGCCGTGTCATCGAGCTTCTGCATCACACGGTGCACCTTTTTCAGCTCTTCCATCAGGTGGCTCTTGTTGTGCAACCGCCCGGCGGTGTCGGCGATCAGCGCGCCCACGCCGCGGGCTTTGGCAGCCGCCACTGCGTCGTAAATCACCGAGGCGCTGTCAGCCCCGGTGTGCGAGCAATCACCGGTACACTGTTGCGTTCGCCCCACACTTTAAGCTGTTCCACCGCCGCCGCACGGAAGGTATCCCCGGCTGCCAGCATGACGCTCTTGCCTTCGCGCTGGAAACGCTGGGTGAGCTTGCCGATGGTGGTGGTTTTACCCACGCCGTTGACCCCCACCACCAGAATAACGAAGGGGCCGTCGCTCTCTTTCTCGAAGCTGAGCGGCTCAGATACGGGTGCCAGCAGCGCGGCCAGCTCCTCCTGTAGGCCTCGGTAGAGTGCCTCGGGGTTGTTCAGCTCTTTGCGGGAGACCCGTGCCTCAAGGCGCTCGATGATTTCGCTCGTCGCTTCGATGCCCACATCGGCCATGAGCAGCTGAGTTTCCAGATCCTCCAGCAGCTCGTCATCGATATGCTTTTTGCCAAGGAACAGGTCGGCCAAGCCGTCAGTAAGATTGGCGCGGGTTTTCCCCAGGCCAGATTTGATGCGCGCAAACCAGCCTTTCTTCTCGCCTTTTTCGGATACTGGCTTCTCTTGCAGAGCGGGCTTCGCGGCTGGCTCTGGCTCTGGCTCTGGCTCTGGCTCTGGCACAGTGTCCATGATTGGCGCGGGGGTGACTTCCTCGTCAACGCCCGTTGGCTGAACGTCCTCTTTGGTCACCGGCTCAGGCGACTGCTCCTGAGCGAGCACCTCAGTGGGTTCGTTTTCGCGCTCCGGCGCGGGCTTGGGCGGCTCTTCTGCCAGCGATTCGGAAGGCGGCTCTTTGGGCTCAGCCGGCGTCTCCGAAGGCGCTGATACATCAGCAGCAGGCTCCTTATCAGGTGCGCCTTCGGGCTCGTCTGGCAGCGCTGGCTGCTCTTGGGCGTCTTGAGGCTCCTGCTGGGAGTCGTGCTTTTTCTTACGTTTGAAAAAACCGAACATAGGTGTCATCCGACTAAATAGGTGAACATTGCCATTATCCTACCACCGCAGACCAAGACTTTGGATAAGTAGCCCGCTACAATCCGCGTTATGAAACGACAACGCTCCTCTCGCTCATCATCTCGCATGTCGACTCCCCGCCGCGGAACTGCCAATCCGCCGGGGAAACTGCGCATTATCGGCGGCGATTTTCGCCGCCGCATGCTGCCTGTGCTCGACCACCCGGGCCTACGCCCTACGCCGGATCGCGTACGTGAAACGCTGTTTAACTGGCTGGGCCAAGCGCTGCATGGCAAGCAGGTGCTGGACCTATTTGCCGGTACCGGCGCGCTTGGCATCGAGTCGCTCTCTCGGGGGGCTGCGCAGGTCACCTTTGTCGAGCGCGATACACACGTTGCCGCGCTGATTCGCGACAATCTTGCCACCCTCGGTGCAACGCAGGGGCAGGTAGTGACTGCTGATGCCCAGGCGTTTCTTGAAAAGCCTAGCCAACCTGCTGATCTGGTGTTTCTCGACCCGCCGTTCCACCAAGGGTTAGCCGCGTCTTGCTGTGCCGCGCTGGAAGCGGGCGGATGGCTGGCAAGCGATGCGATGATCTACCTGGAAACCGAACAGAGCCTAACGCCAGCGGTACCGGCTAACTGGCATTTACACCGTGAAACTCAGGCAGGTGAGAGTATTGCCAGGCTCTATCAACGCTTGCCCTCGTAAAGCGCTTGCCGCCAACTGACAGCAGCGTTACGCTCGCTCGATTGAGTCACACATTGATGGCCCATTTTATTTCATGACGATAGGCAGCCGCCTGTCGTCCGTTACTGGAGGTAGGCATGAGCCTTGAGCTTTTTAATCAGTTAGAACAGAAAATCACCGACACTGTTGAGGCGTTGGAGATGATGAAGCTGGAAAACGAAGAGCTGCGTAACGAAAATGCTCAGTTAAAACAAGAGCGTGAAGAGTGGGAAAGCCGCTTACAAGGTGTGCTTAGCAAATTCGATGGCATGAGTGATAGCAACGCGTCCTAAGCCAACGGCAGCGACATTAACAGCGCATCCTCCCGCCCGGTCGTGCCTTTCACGGCCGGGTAGTACTCCTTCCGACGACCATCTTCGCCAAACCCCGCCTGCTGATACAGCGCAATCGCTCGCTGGTTTCCAGCCCGCCCTTCCAACAGCAGCCGCTCAGCTTGCCACTGCTTCGCCACCGCGACCACTTTGTTAAGCAGCCGCTGGCCTATGCCTTGCCCTTGGCAAGCGGGCAGTACACCAATCGCCTGTAGCTCAGCGTCAAACGGCAACTTCGCCAACAACGCATAACCCATTAGCACGTCGTCCTGCCAATAGCCCACTACCCAGGCCTGCTCATCGGCCAGCGCTTCATCTAACTGCTGGGGGCTTGCCCCGCTGTGTGCGGCGGCTTCTAAAGTATGTAGCGGCACTCGATGCGCAGCGTTTAACCGGCAGATCACTCAGCACTCCACTGCTGTCCTAAGGCCACCAAACGCGGCCATAGCGCGCGTTTAGCACTGGCCTGCTGAGTGAGCGCGGCCAGCGACGGGCCTTGCCACACAGGAAGTGCGAGCGTTTGGCTCTGCCCGTCGGTAAGCGCCATGACTCGAGCAAGGTCAGTAGCCGTCTCCTCTGCGCCCCACCAGAGCACTTGCTCTAACTGCCAGCCTTGTCGGCTCGCGGCCCCAGCAACAAACGCTGCCACACCCTCCTGAGCTTCCTCAAGCGGCTCTTCCGGCGCAAAGGCTGTGGCCATGGGCGGCCATTTGAAGTGGGTCACTGTTGGCAGTTCGCCGCGCAACACACCAGCCGCCCGCAGCATATTGGCAAGCAACTGCTGTTCAACCGGAGACATTTCCCCTTCACATACGCTAAGCCAGCGTCCTCCCACACAAGCACAGGAGAGACTAAAGTTCAGCGGCTTGGCGGGTTGCGCAGGCGGTACTCTGGGTTCTGGTACCGGGCTCGCCTCCGAGGTGGGTGCCGCAGCAGGCGAATGACCTAAGAGCGCCTTGACCGCCGAGGGCGATGCCACTGGGGAAGTGTTTCCTTGCTCGACAGCGGCAGGCTGGCTACGTGTTCGCGGTGCTGGTGCATCATCCAGCAGCGCATGCAACCGCTCCCGTGGTGGTGTTTTGGTCGGTGTTTCTTCCCACTCGCAGGCTTCCGTCGGGCGGGCGTTGGGCAGCTGGTAGCGGCATGCCCAGGCGGTAATACCCATAGCATCCAGGTAGTGCCGACGAACAACCTCCGGGGTCACTGGCCGCCGCCACGGCATTGGGGGAGTTCGGGCGCTCGCTGCCCCGTGCCTGCCACTCTTTGGGTGTGTAGAGGTGCAGCGCCAGGGCGTGCACCGGACCAGAGAGCTCATCCGCCAACAGGGCAATATTTGTTGGTGGCGCTTGACCGGCATCATGCCATCGAAGCTATCGCTTACCAGCGTCACTTTGAAGTGAGTTTCAGAGTTGGCCGGCACGTTATGCATATGGCTTTCGTTTTCGACCTGCAGCACGTCAGGGGTTAAGGCCGCCAACTTCTGCTCAATTTGTGTCTGTATCGCCATGGGACTCTCCTTCAGTCAGCAACTGGTTTATTGTACGCCCTTACTTTCCAACAGACGATGCCCGCCGCTCAACCAGCGCCCTCTGGGCAAGCGACACCCGCGAAAGGCTCGCCAGCAACGCTAACAGGGTGGTCCCCGCTCCCAACCAGAGCGTGACCTGAATTGGCGACCCCAGCGCCAGCGCTGCCCCAACGAGAGCCACTCCGAATGACTGCCCCACCGTACGCGTGGTGCTCATCACCCCTGAAACGTTGGCACTGCGCTCAGGTGGCAGGCTGCCCATCATTTCACGGTTATTCGGCGGCTGGAAAAGTCCAAACCCAATACCACACAGCGCCGTGCGCCACAGGCTCCCGCCACGCCGGTGCTCTCATCCACCAGCGCCAGCGCGACTAGGCCAATAATCAGTAGCACCAGCCCGGCACTAGATAGCAGGCTGGGATTAACTCGATCCGCCAACCGCCCCGCCAACGGCCCCACTAGCATGATCGCCAGGGGCCACGGCGTGAATAGCCAAGCGGTTTCTAGTGGCGAAAAGCCCATCTGTTCTTGATAGAAAAACGATAGCGCTACAAAGGTGAGTCCCTGCCCAATAAACGCTAATCCCGAGGCGGAAACCGCCAGCGTGAAGCGCTTTTCAGCAAACACGCTCAGCGGCAGCAGTGGATAAGGAGCGCGCTGCTGGCGCCGGATAAATAGAGTACACGCGGCCCCTGCCAACATGGCCCAACCGCCGCTTTGCCAGATAGGCGCAGCGTGACCAACGGCGTCCATAGCGACAAAGAAGCTCGCCAGCATCAACATCGAGTAGAGTGCCCCCAGCGTATCAAAACTACCCTGGCGAGGCGTATCCCGCGGCAACGCCCGGCTGGCTAGCCAGAGCGAGCACACCCCGAGGGGCACGTTGAGCGCAAACAACCACGGCCAATCCACAAACGAGAGAATAACCCCGCTGAGCGTGGGGCCTGCGGCATAACCACCCGCTACCACTAGAGCACTTAGACCGAGCGCGCTGCCTAACAAGCGGGATGGAAAAATAGCTCGATAGAGGGCCGGCCCAATAGAAAGGGTCGCGGCTGCCCCAAGGCCTTGGAAGGCGCGAAACACTAGCAATGTTTCTAAATTACGCGACAGTGCCGCCCCTAGTGCTGCTACCACAAACGTCCCAAGGCCAAACAAGTAGAGCCGCCTGCGAGTAATGAGCTCGCTGATGCCCGCAAATACCAGTAAGAACGCAGCACACACGACCTGGAACAGGTTAGTAATCCATACTGCCCTGGAGGCCGGCACATTCAGATCGGCAGCAATGGTGGGCAGGGCGAGGTTGATCATGGTGGTATCGACCACCGCCATCAACGTACCGGTGACCAGCGCCAGCACGGCGAGCAGGCGCTCAGGCCCCGGCAGCCCATCGTCGCCAGGGCGAGTTTCAAACAGTCGCATGGTAGTGAATTCCTAAACAGACCCCTTACAAACGGCGAAACCGGCCGAAGCCGGTTTCACTGTGCGCTTACGCTAAAATAGTAGCACGCTAATCTTGTTCGTTGTCGAGCAGCAGCGCGTCGTCAACATCCGAGATTTCCAGGGCGGTTTCGTCGTCCAGGTCAATGGCTAAGTAGCTGTGCTCAACGCGCAGGAATTCCTGAACCAGCGACCAATCTAATTTTTCTGGCCACTGGCGCTCATCCTCTTCCCAGGCGCGTAGCTCGGTCTCCAGGATTTCTACGTGACGCTCGCGGACAAACGTCTCTAACGCCTCAGGGGTATCCATCTCGGGGATCAGGTATACCGTACTTTCACGTTCGACGTCGTCCAGGGTCAGGTCGTCGTCTCCCATGGTGGGTTCGAGCGCATTGATCCAGTCCACGAAGGTCTGGGTCGGCCTGACGCTCAGGGCAGAGCGATTTAGCAGTTACATGGGATTCTCCTCGCCGTCGAAACGTTGACCATTATGGGCGCTAAATCGCGCCCTTACCAACTTTTCGTCCGCTACCGCCTGGTTGAGCGTTAATCCACCTCGGGGCGCATGGCCGGAAATAGCAGCCCATCCCGAATGGAGGGGCTGTCGGTGAACAGCATCACCAAGCGGTCAATGCCGAGGCCCTCGCCCGCCGTGGGCGGCAGGCCGTACTCCAGCGCGCGCACGTAGTCGGCGTCATAGTACATGGCTTCCAGATCACCGGCGTCTTTCGCGGCGGCCTGTTCACGGAAACGCTCTGCCTGATCTTCGGCGTCGTTCAGCTCCGAGAAGCCGTTGGCGATCTCGCGACCACCGACGAAGAACTCAAAGCGGTCGGTCACGAAGGGGTTGGCATCGTTACGACGCGCCAGCGGGCTAACTTCTGCCGGGTATTCAGTGATGAACGTGGGCTGGTCCAGTTTGTGTTCCGCCACTTCTTCAAAGATCTCGGTTTGAACTTTACCCAGGCCCCAGCTCTCTTTGACCTTGATGCCCAGTTTTTCCGCCGCAGCGCGGGCAGCATCTAGGGTATCCAGGTCGGCATCGGTGATGCCGTCGCCGTGATCCAGAATCGCTTGGCGCAGGGTGAGACGCTTGAAGGGCTGACCAAAATCGTAGCTGGCCCCCTGGTAAGTAATCGTGGTGGTGCCCAGCACTTCCTGAGCTGCCGTGCGCAGCATGGCTTCGCTCATGTCTAAAAGGTCGCGGTAATCCGCGTAGGCCCAGTAGAACTCCACCATGGTGAACTCCGGGTTGTGCCGAGTGGACAGCCCTTCGTTACGGAAATTGCGGTTGATCTCGAACACTTTCTCGAAACCACCCACCACCAGGCGCTTCAGGTAAAGCTCCGGCGCAATACGCAGGTACATATCGATATCCAGCGCATTGTGGTGAGTGATAAAGGGGCGCGCCGCCGCGCCGCCGGGGATCGGCTGCAGCATCGGCGTTTCCACTTCCATAAAGCCACGGGCTTCGAAGAAACGGCGCATGGAGCTGATCACCGCCGCGCGGGTCTCGAACACCTTACGCGACTGCGGGTTCATGATCAGATCCACGTAACGCTGACGATAGCGGGCTTCTTGATCGGTCAGGCCGTGGAACTTATCCGGCAGCGGGCGCAAGCTCTTGGTCAGCAGCTGCGCCTCGACCATCATCACGTACAGGTCGCCTTTGCCAGACTTGTGCACCGGGCCACGGGCGGCGACGATATCGCCGATATCCCAGCCCTTGATGTCTTCCAGAACGTCTTCCGGCAGCCCCTTTTTATCCACGTAGAGCTGGATCTGGCCCGCCACGTCCTGAATCACGATAAAAGGGCCGCGTTTGCGCATCACGCGCCCGGCCACCGACGCTTGGTGGTCCAGCGCTTCCAGCTCGGCTTTGTGTTTCTCGCCCAGCAGGTTATGTAGCTCAACGGTGAGGCTGTCGCGGCGGAAATCGTTCGGGAAAGCGCTTTTGCCCTGCTCGGCCGCCCGCTCACGGCGGGCCGCCAGCTTGGCACGGCGCTCGGAGGTCAGGTGATTTTCGTTATCGAGAGAAGACGCGTCTTGGTTAGCCATCGGGCACCCTATTCATGTTCAAACGCTAAAAAGATTACAAACCCTGCTTCAGGCTGGCGACGATAAACTGATCTAAATCCCCGTCGAGCACCTTGTCGCAGTTGCTGGACTGAACGCCGGTACGCAGGTCTTTAATGCGCTGATCATCCAGTACGTAAGAGCGAATTTGGCTGCCCCAACCGATATCGGCTTTGGAGTCTTCCGCTTCCTGCTTGGCCGCATTGCGCTTTTGCATTTCGTGTTCCCACAGCTTCGCCTTCAACTGCTTCATGGCGAAGTCGCGGTTGGCATGCTGGCTACGCTGGCTCTGGCACGCCACCACAATGCCGGTCGGCTCGTGAGTGATCCGCACCGCCGAGTCGGTGGTGTTAACGTGCTGACCACCGGCGCCGCTGGAGCGGTACGTATCGACACGCAGGTCGGATGGGTTAATCTCAACCTCGAAGCTATCGTCGATTTCAGGAGACAAGAACACCGACGCAAACGAGGTGTGACGGCGGCCACCGGAGTCGAACGGGCTTTTGCGCACTAAGCGGTGAACACCGGTTTCCGTGCGCAGCCAGCCAAAAGCGTGGTCGCCCTGGATATGCAGCGACGCCGATTTAATGCCCGCTACTTCCCCAGCAGAAATCTCGATGATCTCGGTTTTAAAACCGTGGCTCTCGGCCCAGCGTAGGTACATGCGCAGCAAAATGTTGCCCCAATCCTGTGCTTCGGTGCCCCCGGAACCCGATTGAATATCCAGGTAGGCGTTGTTTTCGTCCATTTCTCCCGAGAACATGCGGCGAAACTCGAGTTTTTCCAGGGCGCCCTGCAGGCCATCGAGTTCTTTGCGTACTTCCTCGACGGTGCCTTCATCCTCTTCCATCTCGGCGAGTTCCAACAGGTCGCGGCTATCGGCCAGGCCCTGATCCAACTCGTCAATGGTGGCCACAATGGCTTCGAGGGAGGCACGCTCTTTGCCTAGCTTTTGAGCGTAGTCTGGATCATTCCAGACGTTGGGGTCTTCGAGTTCGCGGGATACTTCTTCTAGCCGATCTTTACGCTCGGCATAGTCAAAGATACCCCCTAAGAACGTCTGTCCGCTCAGACAGGTCCTTGATCTGGTTATGAATCGGGTTGGTTTCCAACATGGATCGCCCTAGCCTTGGTCAGTAAATAGCGGGGTCTCATGCGCGCTAAAACGCGGCTTAAAAGAGACCGGCGCCGCTGAGGTGACTCACCGCTTGGCGTTTAACACCTTCGCGAGCCACCCCAGCGGCGGCATTCTGGCACGCATTGTAACGAAACCCAGCGCATACCGCATCCACCCCCCCCTTCGTTGCTAACGTAAAAAACCCGGCCGAAGCCGGGTCAGTAGGTCGAAGACCGATCAGTAAGCGCGAGCAGTCGATCAGAACCGATAGGTCAGCTGGGCACCGAAGCCGTGGGCTTGGTTTTTGTAGTCAGCGGCGTAAGTAGCACCACCGACGGGTACTCCTCCTGTTTGAGCACTAGCGAGCAGGTCTTGGCGATCCTGCTCAATAAAGGTGCTGCGCTCGGAGAGATAGGAGTAAGCGAAGTCCAGCGTTAGGTCCGGAGTCGGGCTCCAGCCAGCGCCGATAGAGAAGATACGACGCTCATCGGACGGAATACGCACGCTGCGGTCTTGGTCATTGGTGGGGGTGAAGTCTAACGTCACGCCTGCGCGCAGTGCTAAGGTCGGCGTTAGCTGATACTCACCACCAGAGGCAAAGGCCCAGGCGTTTGAGTAGTTTTGCTGCTCGTTGGTAATCTCGTTGCCCTGGCTACCTAAGATCGAAATTTCCTCAAACTGGCTCCAACGAACCCAGGAGGCGCCAAACATCAACTTCAAACGGTCAGTCATCTGCTGGGTCAGCGAGAAGTTAACCGTTTCAGGGGTGGTCAAATCCAGGTTAGCGGTATCCGCACGCACCACGTTGCCCAGCGGGTCTGTGGCTTTGAAGGTGCCTTCCAACTCATAATCCACTGCAGAACGATAGGTCAGGCCCAGCATTGTTTCTGGCACCGGCTGATAAATCACGCCCAAGTTATAGCCCCAGCCGTCGTCGTCACCCTCTACCCGTGAATCCACATCTCCGGCCGCATTAAAGGCAGCGCTAGTAGGCAGTTGACGACGTAGCTCGCCTTCCACTTGGTTGTACGTGACACCGATACCGGCTGACCATTGGTCGTTAAAGCGGTAAGACACGGTTGGCTGGGCACTCACTACTCGCAGCTCGGTATAGTCACCGAAATAGCGGCCTTGGAAGGTATCTTCATACTCTGTCTGAGAACCGAAAGGTGCATAAACACCGAAACCAAATGCCAGACGTTCATTCACGGGTTGGGCATAAAACGCAAAAGGTATCAGCGTACCCGGCACCATATCGCCATCGTTAGTGCCAGGAATCGTGCCTACCGGCACCTGAACACCCGCCGGAGCGCCGCCTTGGGCAACACCGGCATCCAAGGTGCGGTTCGCCGTGACATTACTAATATCCGTATCGACGCAAAAAAAAGTACCACCCGCCGTAATCTGAGCGCGGTCGAGGAACGACATACCCGCCGGGTTGCCATACACAATGGTAGCATCGTGTACGTTTGAGCTACGTCCCGCATGGCCATACCCCTGCCCACTGACGCTCTGCTCGTTAATCTGATATCCGCCTGCGTTGGCTTGGCTTGCAAAGGTAACTGCTGCAACCGCGGCCGCTAGGGTTAATTTCTTGAAGTTATTATGCATTGTGGGCCTCTCTCCCGATGATCCGGCGGACTGTGCCATCCATCCGCGTTGTTCCTACACCTCAGTTTTCGCCCAATGCTTGGTCCGGTTCAAGTGCAAACGAGCGTTTTATTTTATTTTCCGCTTATACATTAGTCGCACGCTCGTTTTAAATCAGTGTTTTAGTATTTCGACTGAGTCGATCACGCCTGCTTGACCTATGGGTTACCCAAAGGTTTTACACTACAGTTTGAACATTTACCACCAATCGGGGGGAGGTTATGTCGTTAAGCGATTTAAAAGTTGGCGAGCTTGCCAAACTCGGTCACGTCACTGCTGAAACCGTCCGCCATTACACCCGAGAAGGGTTGCTATCTCCCCAACGCCATCCCGACAACGGTTACCAGCTCTACTCCGCCACCGACTTGGAGCGTCTGCACTTTATTCAGCGGGCGCGCAAGCTGGGGTTTAGCGTGGCGGAAATCCGCGACATCCTAGCCCATGCCGACCAGGGCGACTCCCCCTGCCCGCTAGTGCGCGATCTGCTTGCCCACCGGCTGCCGCAAATACGCGCGCGGGATTGCCGAGCTAGAGGCACTTGCCCAGCGAATGGAGCAGGCACTGGAGAGCTGGCGCGACATGCCTGACGGCACCCCCGATGGCCATAGCCTGTGCCGCTTAATCGAAAGTTTTCCCGAGGAGGCACCATGCAGTCACACACCCTGCAGTCACAAACGCTAACGCGCACCGTGCCCGGCATGAACTGCCAGGGCTGCGTCAAGCGTATGCGCGAGGCTATTCACACCAAAGATCCGTCGGCCAGTGTGGAGGGATTTCCCGCCGAGAAGCGCCTAGAGGTCACAAGCTCGCTAGATGGCAACGCGCTAGATAGTGCGCTTAGCGAGGCAGGCTACCCACCCGATGAAGCGCCGAGTGAAGATCCTTTACCTGCCGAGTCGGCCCCAACTTCCGAGGTGGCCGAAGGCCAAAATGTGCCCACTGACGCCCCCCAACAGCGGCTATTGATTAGCGGTATGACCTGTGCGGGCTGTGCGAAAAGCGTTGAGAAAGCGCTGGCGAATACCCCCGGGGTGAGTGCCGCGTCTGTGAACTTTGGCACCCACACCGCCCAGGTAACGGGCAGTGCCAAGCGCGATGCGCTGATTGAAGCCGTCGCCGCAGCGGGCTACCACGCTGAACCCATCGTGGATATGCGCGAAGCGGAGCGCACCCGTGAAGCCCAGGAAGCGGCAACCTACCGTCAGCGCCTCAAGGGCAGCATTCTATCGCTTGCCCTTGCGATTCCACTGATGCTGAGCATGTTCGTTTACCATCCGCACCCAATGGGCCTGGGCCGCCTCTATTGGCTAGTAATAGGCCTGCTGACCCTGGCTATTTTGGCCTTTCCTGGGCGGCACTTTTTCACCAACGCTTGGAAACAACTCAAGCACCACCAAGCCAACATGGACACCCTGGTGGCCATGGGCACCGGCACCGCCTGGCTCTACTCGATGATGGTAGTGCTCTTCGCCCCCTGGCTACCCGAAGTGGCCCAGGGCAGCTACTTTGAAGCCTCTGCGATGGTGGTGGGGTTAATCCTGCTCGGCAACGCCATGGAGCTACGCGCCCGAGGCCGCACCAGCAGCGCCCCTAAACGGCTGCTCGACCTACAGGAAAAAACTGCCCGAGTAATACGCAACGGTGTGGAGCAGGAGGTCGCGGTGGAGGATGTAGCGCTGGATGACCATATTCGCGTGCGCCCCGGTGAGCGGCTGCCGGTAGATGGCGTAGTGCTCGACGGCCAGAGCTATATCGATGAGTCGATGCTCACCGGCGAACCCGTGCCGGTGCACAAAGCAGCGGATGAAGAGGTAGGCGCAGGCACGGTGAATGGCAGCGGCAGCTTGGTGTACCGCGCCACCCGAATCGGCCCCGATACCCGCCTGGGACGTATCACCGAGCAGGTGGCCAGCGCACAAAACTCCCGCCCACCGATTGGCGAGCTGGCCGATACGATCTCAGGCATATTTGTACCCGCCGTGATGATTATTGCGGTGCTAACGGCCCTTGCCTGGTACAACCTCGGACCCGCTCCAGTGGTTATTCATATGCTGGTCACTGCCACCACCGTACTGACTATCGCCTGCCCCTGCGCGCTGGGCTTGGCCACTCCCATTTCCACCATGATTGGCGTGGGCAAAGCCGCCGAGCATGGCGTGCTGGTGCGTAGCGGCGAAGCGCTGCAAACCGCGAGCCGCCTGAACACGCTGGTCGTCGATAAAACGGGAACGCTGACCGAAGGCAAACCGCGCGTCACCGAGGCAACGGTGCTGCACGATGATAGCGCCCAAGTGCTGGCCTGGGTGGCCGCCCTAGAGAGCCGCTCGGAGCACCCCCTTGCCAAAGCGCTGACGGCCTACGCCGAAGAGCACAACGCCCGCCCCGATGCGCTGGCTAGCTTTGATAGCGTGACCGGCGGCGGTGTTAAAGGCACCAGCCAAGCTAATGACACGCTGCTGCTAGGCAATGCGCGCTTATTGGAAGCGTCTGGCGTCGACCCTTTCCCCAGCAGACGAGAGCATTCGCCAGCTGGAACCCAAGGCGCCCTCGCTGGTTTATTTAGCGGTGAATGGCAAGCTGGCCGCCCTCTTCGGCGTTAGCGACCCGCTGCGCAAAGATGCCGCCGCCGCCGTGAAGCGCTTGCAGGATGACGGATTAACCGTGGTGATGTTGACGGGCGATAACGAACATACCGCCGCTGCGGTGGCCCGCGAGGTAGGCATTAGCGAGTTCAAGGCAGGCATGACGCCCGACGACAAGCACGCAGAAATTGAGCGCCGCCAAGCGGCAGGCGAAGTGGTCGGCATGGTGGGCGACGGTATTAACGACGCCCCCGCGCTGGCCCGCGCCAACGTGGGTTTTGCCATTGGCCAGGGTACCGATATCGCCATGGAGAGCGCCGGTATTACGCTGATGCGCGGCTCACTACACGGCGTGGCCACGGCGATTGAGCTTAGCCGGGCCACGCTCACCAACATCAAGCAGAATCTAGTAGGCGCATTTGGCTATAACGTACTTTGTATCCCGATTGCCGCCGGCGTGCTCTACCCCGTAACCGGCATGTTGCTGTCACCGATCATTGCCGGCGCGGCCATGTCGCTCTCCTCCATCACCGTGGTCAGCAACGCCAACCGCCTGCGGTTATGGAAGCCCACCCAGCAGGAGGCCGTATGAGTTTACTGATCAATCTTGCGGGTATCGCAGTCATTGGCTTGGTCGTCTGGTGGTTTTGGCTTAACTAGCAACCGTTTAGCTAACCCCGATATAACGCCCTGGCTTGTGGTTTAGGGCGATAATCAAGTTGAGCGTCAGCGCCCCCAGCACCGAGTAGCCTACGCGGTCTAGGGCTAGCTGGGTGAGTGCCACCAGCAGGATCACGCCATCGATGCCGAGCTGCACATAGCCCGCCCGCAGGCCGTGCTTATCCTGGAGGTAGAGGGCGAGAATGTTGATACCGCCGAGGCTGGTGCGGTGGCGAAACAGCATCAGCATGCCAATTCCCATTAATGCGCCGCCCATCAGCGCCGCGTAGAGCGAAGGCACGTTGGCAAACTCGACCCACCCTTGGGTGAGTTCGGAGAACAGCGATACCAGGCCGATGGCCGCAAAAGTGCGCAGCGTAAAGCTCCACCCCATGCGTTTGATCGCCAGATAGTAAAACGGCAGGTTGATAGCAAAAAACCAGATGCCAAACCCCCACCCCGTTACATCGTTCAGCAACAGTGCAAGCCCTGCAGTACTGCCGGTGAGCAGCACCGCGTGGGGGTAAAACGTCACCCCCAGCGCCACAAACAGCGTGCCCAACAGCATCGCCATGATGTCTTCATAGGGCTTGTGAGGGTCTTTAGGCAGGTCTTCCATGCGCATGAGTGCGTCCTTTTTAGGATTATTAGAGCGGCCGCTTAAGCGGCCAAGGACGCGAGGATAGCGGAGAGTATTAAACGGGGCTAGCGTGGTGCACCATAAGCTGCAATGACTCGCGACCGCGCCAGCGGTTGCGATTGAGCTTGTAAGCGCAGTGCAGCGTATCGCCCACGCTAAACGAGGGCAGTTCCCCCGGTGTGAGCGCGCGAAACCAAATCGCTTTGCTGGTGACGGCCCCCATGGAGAGCTCCATCATCAAGTGCGAACCTTCTGCACCCACCGGGCGCAGCGCTTCCACAATAAAGCGCCCTTCAAATAGCGGCGGGTCGACTCCCCCCCATAGGGGCCTAACGTCTCGATTTCCACCAGCGTCGCCAGCGAGAGCTGGGCGGTCGAGAGCTCGCCATCGGTCCATAGACGCGGGTAGAGCGGTGTATCGCCAAGTTGCTCGCCAACCGCTTGCAAAAACGCGGCTTTAAAGGCCGCTAGCTGCTCCCGTGGCACGCCTACACCTGCGGCACCACTGTGCCCCCCAAAGCGCGGCAGCGACTCAGGAGCAAGCTCAAAAGTACGCTGCAGGGCATCTCTTAGGTGCAGCCCCTCAATGGAGCGGCCAGAGCCGGTGAGCATATTGGGCGCGGCTGCCCGCGTAAGCACTACGGCTGGACGTCCGTAGGCCTGCACCAGCCGCGAGGCGACGATGCCCTGCCCGCCGGGGTGACCATCTTCCAACAGCACCACGACGGCAGGCTCGTTGGCCTCCAAGGCGGGAACGGCTAGCGCCCGCGCCTCCTCGGTCATATCCGCCTCAATCGCCTTGCGGGACTGGTTATCCTGGTCAAGCACTTCAAGCTGACGGTTCGCGACACCGTCGCTCTCTGCCAGCATAAAGTGCAGCGCCGCGTAGGGGTCATCTAGCCGCGAACGGGCGTTGATCCTCGGGCCCATCTGAAACGCCAGTGTTTCGGCGTTGAAGGGCACGCTGTCAGCCCCTAACCGCGCTGCCATGGCCCGCCAGCAGGCGGCATCCATACGATTGATCAGCGTTAAGCCGTAGCTCACCACCGCACGGTTGGCGGGCTTCCACCCAGCGAGACGCAGTCCGCCACGGTGCCTAACGCCACATAGGAGAGCCACGGCGAGAGCTTCGGCGTGGCCTCCAGCAACGCTCCCCACTCCACCAGTACGCCGTGGGCGAGCGACATCAGCAGCCAGGCCACCATACAGCCCGCAATGGTTTTATCCGGATAGTCGCAATCGCTACGAGTCGGGTTCACACAGGCATACGCGGAGGGCGGCGGACCTTCCAGGGGCAGCGCGTGGTGATCGCTGACCACCACATCGATACCGGCTGCTTTCAGCCGCGCAATGCGCGGCTCGTCAGAACTGCCGCAGTCGGCGGTAATCACCAGTGTGGGCAGCGGCTTTAAACTGAGCGTTCGCTCCACTAACGGCAGGCTGATGGCGTAGCCGTCGTGAATACGGTGTCCAATCAGACTGTGCAGCTTGTGCTCAGGCACACCAAACAGCTCCACCACCGTGCGCCGAATGACCACGTGTGAGGAGATGCCGTCCACATCGTAGTCGGTCAGAATACCAATGGACTCGCCTTCAGCGACTGCCTGGGCAATTCGCTCCGCCGCGCGGCGACCATCGGCGAGGTTTTTCAGGATGCACGAGATAGCGCAGGCTGGGCGACACCAGCGGCGCAAGCTCCCCGGTATAGCCGGGCAGCCGCGATGCCAAAAGCCTTGCCTGAAGCTCGCTCAGCCCTTCGGATTGCGCACGCAAATAAACAGCCTCGTCCAGGGGACGAGGCTCTAGGCGGGGCTGGTTACTCTGCTGAGAAAGGGGTGACACCTGGGTCATATCACCTCAGCGACCGTTGTCAGCGACGAACTGCTGTACCGCGCTCAATTCTGCGGGCAACACCGTATAGCGCTCTTTACGCTCCAGCAGGTCGTCCATGTGGGTCGGCAGCGGCACGCCCTGGAAGCCCGCTTTTACCACGGCTTCGGCGAACTTCGCCGGGTGGGCGGTGGCCAGGGTGATCATCGGCGTGGAGGTGTCTACACGTGCCCGCTCGGCCGCTCGGTAGCCGGTCGCCGTATGCGGATCGAGAATCTCGCCGGTACGATGATGCGCTTCCCGAATCACTTCCAGAATCGTCTCGTCATCGACGCTGTAGCTGGCGAACTTCTCGCGCAGCTTAGCCAGCGGCGCACCGGCAAGCGCAGTAGGCTCTTGCTGGAAGCGTTCCAGCAGGGCAGCCACGGCGGCACCGTCACGGTCGTAGGCATCGAACAGCAGGCGCTCGAAATTGGACGACACGACGATATCCATCGAGGGCGCTAACGTGGCCGCCAGCTCTTTCTTGGAGAAGTCGTTAGCCGCCAACGTGCGGTGCAGAATATCGTTGGCATTGGTGGCGATGTGAACTGCTTCACCGGCAGGCCCATCTTGTAAGCCATGTAGCCCGCAAAGACATTGCCGAAGTTAGCCGATGGCACGCAGAAGCTTACTTCCCGCTGGGGAGCGCCCAACGCCACGCCTGCGGCCACGTAGTAGACGATCTGGGCCATGATACGCGCCCAGTTGATCGAGTTCACCGCCACGAGCCGCGTACCGTTCAAGAAGTCTTGATTGGCAAAGCTGGCTTTCACCATCGCCTGGGCATCATCGAAGTTGCCCTCGATGGCGATGTTGAAGACGTTGTCGGCGAGCACCGAGGTCATCTGACGGCGCTGCACTTCGGAGACGCGGTTGTGGGGGTGCAGTATGAAAATATCGAGGTTGTCGCAGTGGCGGCAGCCTTCGATGGCCGCCGAGCCGGTGTCACCAGAGGTGGCGCCCATGATCACCGCACGCTCGTTGCGCTTTTTCAGGAAGTATCCAGCAGTCGCCCCAGCAACTGCAGCGCCACGTCTTTAAACGCCAGCGTCGGGCCGTGGAATTGCTCTAACAGGAAGTGGCTGGCATCCAACTGTTTTAACGGCACCACCGCGTCGTGGTTGAACGTGGCGTACGCCTCGGTCACCAAACGGCGGAAGGTCTCGTCGTCGATCTCGCCGTTGACGAACGGCTTCATCACCCGAAAAGCGATCTCGGCGTAGGAGAGCCCGGCCATGTCGGCCAGCTCCTCTTTGGAGAACTCAGGCAGCGTTTCCGGGACGTAAAGACCGCCATCGCTGGCCATACCGGTGAGCACCACCTCTTCAAACGAGAGGGCGGGCGCTTGCCCACGCGTGCTGATATAGCGCATCGGTTACTCTCCTTCGTCCAGGCTTTCCACGCGAATACGCGTGACTGGGCCTGCGATATCGGCCATGGCTTCGATCTCGCGGATCGCTTCGTTCATCTGCTTCTCTTTGGTGCGATGCGTCAGCAGAATGATCGGTACCAGCTCGCCTTCGGTGGCCTCTTTCTGAATCAGCGCTTCAATGGAGATGCCCTGTCGGCCAGAATGGTCGCTACACGGGCCAGTACGCCGGGGCGGTCCACCGCCAGCAGGCGCAGGTAGTAAGCCGTGGTGATCTCTTCCATCGGCATAATCGGCAGTTGGCTAACATCTTCATCGATGCCGCTAAACGCCGGGTAAGGCACGCGGTAGTGGTGGTCGGTGGCGATGTCGCGCGCCACGTCCAGCAGATCCGCCACCACGGCTGACGCCGTTGGCTCGGCACCGGCACCCGCTCCGTAGTACAGCGTGGGACCAACCGCATCACCCATCACCGCAATGGCGTTTTTCACACCATGCACATTGGCCAGCAGGCGCTCTTTGGGGATCAGCGTGGGATGAACCCGCAGCTCCAGCCCTTGATCGGTGCGCTTGGAGATACCCAGATGCTTGATGACGTAACCGAGGTTGTCGGCCTGTTCCACGTCTTCGGCGGTGATACGCGAAATGCCTTCGGTGAAGGCTTTTTCAAACTGCAGCGGCACGCCGTAAGCAATGGAAGCCAGAATGGTCAGCTTGTGGGCGGCATCGATGCCTTCCACGTCGAACGTCGGGTCGGCTTCGGCATAGCCAAGCGCCTGGGCCTCGGCCAATACGTCTTCAAAGGCACGGCCTTCGTCGCGCATGTGGGTCAGAATGAAGTTACCGGTGCCGTTGATAATGCCCGCGACCCACTCGATCCGGTTGGCCCCCAGGCCTTCACGCAGCGATTTGATGACGGGAATCCCCCCCGCGACGGCGGCTTCAAAGGCAACGATCACGCCCTTTTCATGGGCCGCACGGAAAATCTCGTTACCGTGAACGGCGATCAGCGCCTTGTTGGCGGTGACTACATGCTTGCCGTTGGCAATTGCGGTGAGCACCAGCTCGCGGGCAATATCGTAGCCGCCGATCAGCTCTACCAGCACATCCACGTTGGGGTTGTTCGCGACTTCAAACACATCGGTCGTCGCGTTAATGCCGGTAATATCGCAGTCAGGATGAATACTGCGGTGGGCAACCTGTTCAATCACAATCGGGCGGCCTGCGCGGCGGCTAATATCGTCCGCGTTGCGCGTTAATACGTTGAAGGTGCCGCCACCCACAGTACCTAACCCACAAATGCCTACTCTTACCGGTTTCAAAATACTTCCCCTTTCGTGTTGGGCACCCGCAGGTGCCGCTTCTTAAATCAGTGTCTCAGCGTGTTCGTTCGTTACTTAAGTGATGTTATTCATCTTTCAAGCCTAACATGGCAACGAGCCGGTCGGGGGGTACAAATCCAGGCACCATTTGCCCGTCGGGCAGGATGATGGCTGGCGTACCTTGAACCCCTAGCGCTTGTCCCAGGGCGTACTGATCTGCCACCGGGTTATCGCAGCTGGCCTCTGCGGCAATCGTTTGTCCCTCTTTGGCCTGATTCATCGCTTCACTGCGGTTATCAGAGCACCAGACTTGCTGCAGGGTGTTGGCTGCACCGCTGCCCATACCGGCCCTTGGAAAGGCTAGGTAGTGTACCGCAATGCCCCGCTCGTTGAGCTCGGGTACGGTCTCATGGAGGCGTTCGCAATAGGGGCAGGTGGGGTCGGTAAACACCACCACCGTAGCCTTCGGCTCATCCACCCCTCTAAACACCACGCGCTCGCTCTCAGGAATCGCCGCCAGCGCCGACGCGCGTTCTTGGTTGCGGGACTGCTCAGTCAAATTTACCAGCCCATTATCCGCATTTTGGTAGAGGTCCCCTACCAAAAAGTGGCTGCCCGTCCGCATTTGAATAAAACGATTCACCGCTCTCCAGGCGAACGTGATAAACCCCTTCCATCGGCGTGGCATTCACCTGCTCGACCGGCATCGCCTGCCCATTGACCTGTAAATTTTCAGCCAAGCGCTCGGCAACATCAACGGCGTAGGCAAAAGCAGGCAGTAAACTGCCCGCCAGCACCAGCCAGGGGGCACAGGATTTCGCAGCTGAGGGCATACGTTGGCGCATTCTTTGATTAACCTCGTGGATGGTGTTCAGCATGCAGTTGCTCCAGGCGCGCCTGGGCAACGTGAGTATAAATTTGTGTGGTGGATAGGTCGCTATGACCTAACAGCAGCTGTACGACCCGTAAATTAGCCCCATGATTCAATAAATGAGTCGCGAATGCGTGGCGCAACGTGTGAGGCGACAGCGGCCGCGATATTCCTGCCGTGATGGCGTGGGCTTTAATACGGTGCCAAAATGTCGCCGCGTCATTGAGTTATCGCCTCGCCCGGGGAACAGCGCTGGGCGCGTTGGGTCCTGCATTAACCCCGGGCGCGCTGTTTTTAAGTATTGCGCCAGCCACTCGGCGGCCTCCTCCCCCATGGGCACTAGGCGGTCTTTATCCCCTTTGCCGCTCACTCGCACCACCCCCTGGCGCAAGTTGACTGCATCGCCGGTCAGGCCAACAAGCTCAGACACCCGCAGCCCGCAGGCGTAGAGCAGCTCCAGCATGGTGCGGTCACGCACGCCAAGCGGCGTGCCCACATCCGGGGCCAGCAGCAGGCGCTCAACCTCGTCTTCCTCAAGCGTATTGGGCAGGCTAGGGCGTACCTTGGGAAGCGATACATTGGCAAGCGGGTCGCTGTCTATATGTCCATAGAGCCGTGCCCAGCGATAAAAACTGCGCAGTGACGAAAGCATTCTGGCGTTGCTGCGCAGTTGGTAGCCTTGCTCGCGACGCTGCTCCATCCAAGTGCTAAAACGCGTTGGCGAGGCTGTGAGCAGCGTTTCATCATCGCGTTCAAGCTGCTGCTGCCAAGCGGTTAAATCGCGCCGATAGGCCGCTAGCGTATGGTCGCTGGCTCCCTGCTCTAACCACAGTGCATCCAGATAGGCATCAATCCCGCTCATAGGCTAACGGTCTCACTGCAAGGCGACAAACAAAAACCCCGCCCCGCAAAGCGGTGACGGGGTTTTCCGTATCCGAGCGCCGTGCGCCCGTGAAAAAAGTGGCGATTAAGCCAGTTTTTCCTTGATACGCGCCGACTTACCGCTGCGCTCACGCAGGTAGTACAGTTTGGCTTGACGAACGTCACCACGACGCTTGACTCTATCGGAGTCAACCAGCGGGCTGTAGGTCTGGAAGGTACGCGCAACGCCAACACCGTGGGAGATTTTGCGTACGGTTAAAGCGGAGTTCAGGCCGCGGTTACGCTTACCGATGACCACACCTTCAAACGCCTGCAGACGCTCACGAGTACCTTCTTTTACTTTAACCTGAACGACGATGGTGTCGCCCGGTGCAAAATCAGTAATCTCTTTGCTCATTTGCTCGGCTTCGATCGCCTGGATCACCTTGTTCTTGCTGCTCATCTTCATACTCCTAAATAACGTAATGGCTTGCCACGCAGTCGTGGAAGGGGCAAACCGTGATCCCGGCGCTCGAAGCGAGCTACGCGGGAGTCGTTATGGGTGACGCAGGTACGTAAGCTTACTACTGTACCCGTCCTGCACCGCCGCTCTGCCTACTCCGCGTTACCCAACGTAGCGGACAGAGCGTGTTCCTCGATAAACTCGTCTAGCAGCCCTTGCTGCTCGGCGTTAAGGGTTCGCCCTGCTAACAGACAGGGACGACGCTCCCAGGTACGCCCCAGCGACTGCTTTAACCGCCAGCGCTTGATGGCTGCATGATTTCCGCTTAGCAGCACCTCAGGCACTTGGCGCCCGTCGATGACTTCAGGACGGGTATAGTGCGGGCAGTCTAACAAGCCGTCATTAAACGAGTCTTCGATAGCGGAAGCCGGGTGGCCCAGCACGCGGGGTACCAGCCTTGCCGCTGCGTCGATCAGCCCCATCGCGGGCAGCTCACCGCCACTCAGCACATAGTCGCCAATCGACCATTCTTCATCGATGTCACTCTCCACCACGCGCTCGTCGATGCCTTCATAGCGCCCGGCAACCACTACAAGAGGGCCTGCCGAGGCGAGCACTTGAACGCCCTGCTGATCTAACCGGCGCCCTTGGGGCGATAGGTAGATCACCGTCGGCGTGAGACCGGTTGCCTGCTCGGCACGTTGGCGAGCATCAAAGATAGCCGCCCGGAGGGTGTCTACCTTCATTAGCATACCGGGGCCGCCGCCATAGGGGCGATCGTCCACGCTGCGGTGGCGGTCGGTGGCATAATCCCGCGGATTCCAAAACTCTAGGGCAATGCGCTGTTTCTCTACCGCCCGACCGATCACGCCCTGCTGGGTAATCGCATCGAACATCTCAGGAAACAGCGATACCACACCAATCCACATCGCTGGTGCGTCTGTTTGGCTGCCTGCAGACTCCTCTGCTGCCACCGTTGCATCCGTCGCCGTAAGTTCGTTCAAAGCGTCTTGGCTCATCAAAACTCAGGGCCGCAGTCAACCACCATACGGCCGTATTCCAGGCTGATCTCAACGATCACATCATCGGGCAGGAAGGGTAACAGCCGCTCGCGCTTATCGATTGCGTCGTTATCACCGCGTACCACCATGACATCGTTCGCGCCGGGTTCAAACAGGTAGCTGACCTGCCCTAACCGCTCGCCTGACTGAGTGAAGACAGTAAGGCCCTCAAGCTCATGCCAGTAGTACTCATCGTCGGAAAGCTCAGGCAGTGCTTCTTTCGGCATCAGGATGTCCGCTTGCGCCACCGCTTCGGCTGCCGTTCGGTCACCCACACCTTTCAGCTGCACGACAAGCCCTTTACCTTGCCGACTTCCCTGAACAACGTTCATGCGCGTTAGGTTTTCCCGTTGGCGCACCCACCACTCAGGGTACTCTAGAATGCTGTCCATGGGGTTGGTATAGGAGTACACCTTCAGCCAACCTTTAATCCCGTGAGGGCTAGTTAGCTTACCAAGCACCACATGTGTGTCGTCAGTATGGCTAGTGTTAAAACGCGTCATTGACGACCACTCCAGCTACAACAGCATCTATTGCTATGACTTGCGACGGGCAACAGGCTTAGGCCTGCTTGCGCGCTTCTTTAACCAGCTCAGCAACACGACCAGACAGCTGGGCGCCTTGGCTCTGCCAGTGAGTAACGCGATCCAGATCAACACGCAGACGCTCTTCTTGACCACGGGCAACCGGATTGAAGAAGCCGATACGCTCGATGAAACGGCCGTCACGGGCGTTGCGAGAATCGGTAACAGTCAGGTGATAAAAGGGACGCTTTTTGGCGCCACCACGTGCCAAACGAATGGTAACCATACGATAACTATCCTTCGGTTGAGGTTACGAGAGTGGGGCATAGCGCAAACCGCTATCAGAACACTCGTCATACTGTTTTCTTGGCGCACCACCTGCTTATATAAGCCAAGGCGACACACCATCAGGACCTTCACTGGCAAGTATTGGGGCCGTGCTAACGCACATTTTGCCAACACCCACGCATGAAGAGGCCGCATTCTACGCAAATGCGCTCGGCTTGGAAAGCCTGACAGCCAGAAAACTCACAGGCCGTCAACCTTACCAAGCGCATCAGAACGCGACGACAGGTACCATTTAGCGCCAGGGTAAGCCGCCAGGACCACCCATGCCGCCCCATACCACCGGGACCACCCGGGCCGCCGCCGCCACCCATCATGCCCGACATACCGCGCATCATTTTCTGCATGCCACCTTTCTTGCCCGCTTTCTTCATCATCTTCTGCATCTGCTTGTGCTGCTTTAGCAGGCGGTTCAAGTCAGGCACCTGCAGGCCCGCCCCCGCTGCTATGCGGCGCTTGCGCGAACCGTTAATGATGTCGGGCTTGCGGCGCTCTTTGGGCGTCATGGAGTTGATCAGCGCTTCTAGCTTGCCTAGCTCCTTCTCAGGGCCGGGGCCTTGCGCCAGTTCGGCCATTTGGCCCATACCCGGCAGCTTGCCGAGCAGGCCGCCCATGCCGCCCATTTTTTTGAGCTGCTGAAGCTGGTCGCGAAAGTCTTCCAGATCAAAGCCGTCACCTTTCTTCACCTTGCTGGCAAGCTGGGCAGCTTTGTCCTTATCGACGGTGCGCTCGGCCTCTTCGATCAGCGACAGCATGTCGCCCATGCCAAGAATTCGAGACGCGACCCGGTCGGGGTGGAAAGGCTCTAGCGCATCGACCTTTTCACCAACCCCCATAAACTTGATCGGCTTACCCGTGACATGACGGACAGACAGTGCAGCACCACCCCTTGCATCACCATCAGCCTTGGTCAGGATCACACCGGTCAAGGGCAGCGCTTCATTGAACGCCTTGGCGGTATTTACCGCATCCTGGCCAGTCATGGCATCGACGACAAACAGCGTTTCTTGGGGAGAAACCGCCTTATGCAGTGCCTGAATTTCCGCCATCATCGCTTCATCGATGGCAAGGCGGCCTGCAGTATCGACTAGCACTACGTCGTGGAACTGAATTTTAGCGTGCTTGATGGCCGCGTTGGCGATGTCGACCGGCTTCTGGTCAGAGCGGGAGGGGAAGAAGTCGACCTGAACCTCTTTCGCCAGGGTTTCAAGCTGGTCGATGGCCGCCGGACGGTAGACGTCCGCCGAGACCACCAGCACCTTTTTCTTCTCGCGCTCACGCAGATAGCGGGCCAGCTTGGCGACGGAGGTGGTTTTACCCGCCCCCTGCAAACCGGCCATCAGCACGACAGCGGGAGAGCCTTTTAGGCTAAGGCCTTCATTGGCCTCGCCCATAATCGCTTCCAGCTCTTGCTGGACGATTTTGACGAACTGTTGGCCCGGCGAGAGGCTTTTCGACACCTCTTGGCCGACCGCACGCTCGCGCACCCGCTCAATAAAGGCTTTAACTACCGGTAGCGCTACGTCTGCCTCAAGCAGCGCTTTGCGTACTTCACGTAGGGTATCTTTGATATTGTCGTCGGTTAGCCGTGCTTGGCCTTTGATCGACTTCAGCGTCTGGGAAAGACGCTCGCTCAGATTCTGAAACATGGGGCCTCTGCCTCCGTCGCTGTCGCCGGGCGTATTCACCGGACGAATGTGGCCGCGATTATACGCGCTCGCGGCCTGAGTCTCCATGGGCGTCAGCGTTGGCGCTCGATGGCTGTGCGACGCCGCCTTGATTGGTTATAGTAGGCGAGCCGATCTAGATTGACCGGAAAATACATTGAGGCGTCCTGACTGGGAGGTATTGCCACTCGGATACAGGCGCTGTTCTGACCCTATTTTTCTCAACAACGCGCTGCAAGGCGCATGGATAGCATCATGCAGGCGCTCCCGTTCGCCACGATCGCTTTTATTCTCTATGTCGCCGCTGCTATTTGGCAGGGCATGACGCTGTTTCGCCGGGTGCCTCCCCGCCAAGGCATGGTACGTCTGCTAGGCGCGCTGGGCCTGCTGTTGCATATTCCTGTGGTCGTGCAGTTGGTGGGGGAATCACCGGGGCTGCTGCCCGGCTTTACCACCAGTGCCACGTTATTGATGGCGGTGGCGGTGAATGTGGTACTGGTGGCCAGCCTATTCAAGCCAGTGCTTAATGCGGGCATCGCGCTGTTTCCACTTGCTGGCATTGCCCTGATTGTGGCCACTTGGCTGCCTAGCCAGGGCAGCCATAGCGGCTTAACACCGGGTATTTTGCTGCATGCCGTGAGCTCAGCGCTGGCCTTTGCCGTGCTGGCCATTGCCGCGGTGCAGGCGGTGCTGGTGGGATTACAGAATCAGGCGCTGCGTCATCACCATATTCGCGGCATCGTCCAGTCTTTACCGCCGCTCACCACCATGGAGCGTGTGCTGTTTGAGCTGGTATGGGCGGGTATTGTGCTGCTGACCTTGTCAATTATTAGCGGCTTAATTTTCCTCGATAATCTATTTGCTCAGCATTTGGTTCATAAAACTGTTCTCTCACTGGGCGCATGGATCATTTTCACCACGCTACTGGTGGGCCGCTACCGTTTTGGCTGGCGCGGCATGCGAGCCGTGCGCTGGACCCTCGGTGGCTGCGCCCTTCTTCTGTTGGCCTACTTTGGTAGTAAATTCGTGCTGGAAATTCTGCTTAACCGCTAAGCCTGCGGGCTTAGTGGTGATCGCGTCAGTAAACGCGCGCTTGACACGCCACTGCCATGCTTCTAAAAATCGAGCTTAATACGCCATAAAGGAACTTTCGACTTGAGCGACGACTTCCCCCTGGGGTTACTGTTCGGCCTGCTAGCCTTACTCATCCTGCTGTCTGCCTTCTTCTCTAGTTCTGAAACGGGCATGATGTCGATCAACCGCTATCGACTTAGCCACCAAGCCAACAGCGGCGACCGTAGCGCCAAGCGCGTGATGCGCTTGCTTACCCGCCCCGATCGACTCATTGGCGTATTCTGATTGGCAATAACTTCGTCAATAACTTGGCAGCCTCCATTGCCACGATTATTGCCATCCACTTTTTTGGCGATGTGTCCGGCCCGGCTATTTCCACCGCGCTGCTCACCATTACCATTCTGATTTTTGCGGAAGTGACGCCCAAAACCTACGCCGCTATTAAGCCTGAGCGCATTGCTTACCCCACCTCCTACGCCCTGGAGCCGCTGCTAAAGCTGCTTTACCCCTTGGCGTGGCTGGTCAATGTGATGTCTAACGGGCTGCTGCGACTGATTGGCGTGAAAAGCGTGGATAACGGCGGCGATAGCCTGATCCGTGATGAGCTGCGCACCGTGGTACATGAAGCGGGTACGCTGATTCCCTATCGCCACCGAGCCATGCTGCTGTCGATTCTGGATCTTGAGAACGTGCGGGTGAACGACATCATGGTGCCCCGCCACGAAGTGTTGGGCATCGACCTGGACGACTCACTGGAAGATATTCTGACCCAGATCCGCACCAGCCAGCACACACGCCTGCCGGTCTATAAGGGCGATATCAACACATTATTGGTATGCTCCACCTGCGCAACGCGGCGCGCTTTTTATCCCGCAGCGAAGTCACTAAAGCGTCGATTGTGCAAGAGGCACGCGAGCCCTACTTCATTCCCGAATCCACACCGCTGCATACCCAGCTGCTGAATTTCCAGAAGCAGAAGCGGCGGATAGGCATCGAGGTGGATGAGTACGGCGATGTAGAGGGGCTGGTGACACTTGAGGATATTCGCGAAGAGATCGTCGGCGAGTTGACCACCGACGTTTCTGAAGATGACGAGATTCACCAGCAGGATGATGGTAGCCATGTCATTGAAGGCACGGCTAACATTCGTGAGATCAATAAGATGCTGGGGTGGGAACTGCCGACCGACGGCCCAAAGACGTTAAACGGGTTAATTCTTGAGCACTTAGAAGCTTTCCCAGAAGGTCCAGCCTGCCTGCAGATCGGCAACACACGGATGGAGATTCTGGAAATTCGCGATAACCTGATCACCTCAGCGCGCTGCTGGCAAAAGCTGCGCCTGGCCCGTCGCTAATCCTGCTGTCGCGGTTGGCAACGGGTGATCTCGCTATCGCCCGCGGCCTTCAATGCCCTAACCCGCTGCTCCAAGAAGCGCCTTAACGCCACACCCTCGACTTCATGCACTAAAATGGGCGGACCAAAGTGTAGGCTCACTGGCGCTCTAAACCGCGAAGGCCACTTCTTTAGTGCTTTGCCGCCGTAGTGGGAGGTCCGCGACCCCCAGAGCCCCGCCAAGCCTGCCGGAATTACCGGCACGTTGTCTCGGGCGAGAATGGTTTCGAGCCCACGGCGAAAGGTATGAATGTCGCCATCTGGGGTTAAGCGCCCTTCCGGAAACACCATCACGATATCGCCCTCACGCAGCGCCTTGCTCACTTCATCCAGGGTGCGCCGCAGCGCTCCCGGGCTATGGCGTTCCGATTCGATCGGAATCGCTCCGACCAGTTGAAACCACCACTTCAGCCAGCGGGATCCGAAGATGGGCTGATCCATCACAAACCGTAGCGGCCTAGGGCTTCCACCGCCCAGCACCAGTGCATCCATAAAGCTAACGTGGTTACAGACGACCAACGCAGCGCCCCGTTTGGGTACGTGCCCTTGGCCATGCACCGACAGCCGGTAGCAACCGCGCATGGCCACATAGATCACGCGGCGCAGCAAGCAGCGGGTGGTTTTGATCCCCCATGTCACGTCACCGCCCCCCGGTGTCGCAACCCGGCCAGCACGGTGCTCATGAGTTGATCCAATAGCTCATCGACTTTGAGTTGCTGCCCCTGCCAGTAGCCTAGCCGCTCGTTCAAGCCAAGCTGCACCAAGCCGTGAACGCTGCCCCACAAGGTACGGCCAAGGCGGCGTGCTTCTAGGTCATCCAGCGCAGGTTGATACTGCTTTAACGATGTCTCCACCTGGGTAAACAGGGCTTCAATCAGGTCGCTCTGGCGCTGGTCCAACTCCCCTTCCTGGGCGAGCGGGTAGTCAAACAGCAGCTGCCACCGGTAGCAGTCTTCCTCCGCAAACCGCCAATAGGCGTGTGCCAGGGAACGCAGCCACGGCCCCGGGGCATCCTCAGCCAGGCTGGTAATGGTATGCTGCAAACGTGCGAGGGTTTCGACGTTGACGTGCTGCAATAAATTATTAAAGCTGCCGTATAGTTTTAGCAGCGTACTGGGCGCACAGCCCACCTCTCTGGCCAGTGCACGTAGTGATAAACCATAGACTGGCTGCTTAGCCAACCACTCATCACAAGCGTGCATGACCTGCGCGTGGAGGGCATCGGGCGCATGCTGTCTAGGACGGGCCATGGCGATCTCTTCAGGTCAACGGCAAACAGGGAAGACTGCCTCATCGCGCTTTAGCGTGAGCAAGGTATACGATAGGATACCTTACATCGAACACTGTTTTCGACACTAAAACGCGACATTTAACGTATTACTACTCCCCCTCGCCATTTTGTATCAGCGCCGCAGGCATCGCGCATTAAGGAGATCGGCATGACGGGACGCCTACACGTACAGCGCCTATCGCTCGCCCGCCTTGCGCCAGACCTAAAGAGCACCGAGCCACTAATTGAGTCGCCCAATCTAGCCCCGCGTCAACCAGTGTCGGCCTTCCGCCTTGAGCAGGGGCGATTAACGACCACCCCTCTTTTTTGGGGGCTGACGCCGCCGTGGCTCAAAGTGCTCGACCACGCTCCTCACTGCGCGCGAGCGGAAACGCTTAGCAAGCGGGCCATGTTTCATGAGGCGTTTAGCGCTCGACGGTGCGTAATTCCTGTCAGCGGCTTTTATATCTGGAAGCCGCAGGCGCGCAGTAAGCAGCCGTTTCTAGTCACCCAAGTGAATCGCGGCCCGCTGCTGCTCGGCGCGCTCTGGTGCCGTTACCACACAACTCTCACCACTTTTACCGATTCGACGGCGCTGATCAGCGTGCCTGCCAATGCCTGCCTGTCACCACTGACTGACCGTTTACCGGTGATTATTCCCCCGGAAGCGCTACATCAATGGTTAGACCCCAGCACTGAGCTTACGTCGCTAACACCACTATTGATGCCGGCACCGCTGGAACTGTTGGGCGCTTTTCCGGTATCAAAGCATGTGAATAACCCTGCCTACCAGTCACCCTCTTGCGCGCACCCCACAGGGCCAATGCTGCGCTGGACCGTGTCACAGGAGCCCGTAATGTTGCCAACCATGTCTGCTATTCCGCCTCGCCTTCAGGCGCGGCGCGCCGTTTTTGGCCTAACCATCGGCCTGCTCTTGGCCCCTGCCCCTAGCCTTTGGGCGGAAGAGAGCCCGGTTGCCGAGGTCATCACACCCACAATCAGCCCCTTCGATGATCGCGACTACCGCGTGGTAACGCTCGATAATGGCCTACAGGCGCTGCTGGTCAGCGACCCCGATGCCGACAAGGCCGCTGCTTCCATGAACGTGCGGGTCGGCAGCGCCCAGGACCCAGACGACCTACAGGGGCTGGCGCACTTTTTGGAACATATGCTGTTCTTGGTCACCGAGCCCTATCCACAATCGGATGCTTACCAGCAATATATTTCCGACAATGCAGGCTCCCACAACGCCTTTACTGCCCAGCAGGACACCAACTACTTTTTCGATATTGAGCCTTCAGCGCTGCCTGGCGCATTAGATCGCTTTAGCGAGTTTTTCCTCTCGCCGCTGTTTAATGCTGATCACCTAGAGAGCGAGCGCAATATCGTTCATTCCGAGTATATGGCGCGTATTCGCGATGAATCACGCCGCGAGAACGATGTGCTAAACCAGTTGCTCAACCCTGACAATCCCACTACAGGGTTTGCGGTGGGCAGCCGAGACACGCTGGCCAACCCAGAAGGCGAGGCAACGCTGCGCGAGCGGGTGATCGAGTTCTACCACCGCTACTACGATGCCAACGTCATGAACCTGACGATTGTGGCTCCGCAACCGCTGGACACCTTGGAAGAGCTAGTAATCGAGCGCTTTGCCGACATTCCTGATAATGACCTAAGCGCCCCCACCATTGATGCGCCGCTGATCGACCCCGACACGCTGCCGCGCTACGTAGAGCGACAATCGCTGCAGGATCGTCGCCAACACTGCGTTTCTATTTCCCTGTTCCTGACCCTACCGACGAGTATCGCACCAAGCCAACTCAGCTCATCGCGCATTTACTGGGCGATGAGGGTGATGGCAGCTTGCTGTCGGTACTGCGTGAGTCAGGCTTGGCCGACGGGCTCTCCGCAGGTGTGGGCCGTGGCGATGGTAACGAAGCGCTGTTTACCATTTCCATCAGCCTCACTCCGGCGGGCGCCGAACGCCTGGACGATATCGAAGCGTCGCTGTTTGCCGCCATTGAGCAAATACGCGACACAGGCCTAGCCGAATGGCGCTATGACGAGCAGAAAAGCCTTAGCGAGCAGGCATTTCGCTTTCAGCAGCACGGCGCTCCTCAGCAAGAGGCCACCCGCCTAGCCATGAGCCTCTCCCGCTACCCGGTCGAGGACGTGCAGTACGCCGCGTACCGGATGGACGGCATGGACAGTGAGCGCCAGCAGCGCTACTTGGACGCGCTGACTCAGGACAACATGCTACGTTTTTACTCTGCCCCGGATGTCGAAAGCGACACCATATCGCCGCGTGGTTTAACACCCAGTGGAAAGAGCAGTCGCCGACCACCACCGGTCAGGCGCTGAGCGGCTTAGCCTTACCAGAACCTAACCCCTTTATTGCCAGCGACCTCACCCTTCAGGGAGGCCAGGATGAGCAGCCTACTGCCTTGATCGAGACGCCTACGTTTACCGCTTGGCACATGCCGGACAGCCGTTTTAATACGCCCAGCGTCGAGTGGCGGGTGAGCTTGCAGCATCCCAGCGCCAGCTACTCGGTGGAAGAAGCGGTACTCACGCGCTTGCTGGCAGGCTGGCTAAACGACAGCCTTAATGAGTCGCTCTACCCCGCGTGGATCGCCGGGCAGTCGTTTAGCGCTTACGCCCATGCGCGCGGTATGACGCTGTCGTTTTCTGGCTGGCGTGATGGCCAAACACCGCTGATCGAGCAAGCCCTTGAACAGCTTCAGCAGGCGGATATCTCTACCGGTGCGTTTGAGCGGGTGCGCTATCAGCTACAGCGGGAGTGGCGCAACGCCCCTCAAGCGTCGTTGACGGGTCAGGCAAGCCGCGCACTAGGTGAAGCGCTACTGACGCCGCAGTGGTCCACTGCTGAACTACTGGAAGCGAGCCAGCGGCTAGAGAAGCGCCATTTGGAGAATTTCCGTCAGCGCTTCTTGGATGATTTGTACATCGACGCCATGGCGGTGGGCAACCTGAACGCCGAGCAGGCGCAGGAACAGGCCAATCTGATTCGCGGTGCGCTTACGCCACGTTTGACACGCAACGACATTCCGCCGCTGACACCGCTGGAAGTCAGTGATGAGTCAGAAATACTGCATCCTCACAGTACCCGCGAAGAGTCGCTGGTGCTGCGTTATCTGCAGGGGCGCGATACCAGCGTTGAGGAGCAAGCTCGCTTGAGCGTGCTGGCCCAGTGGCTGGACACAACGTTTTACCAGCAGCTACGCACCGAAGAGCAGCTTGGCTACATCGTTAATGCGGGTTATTCGCCGCTGCTGGAAGCCCCCGGTATTGGTCTGATCGTGCAGTCGCCGGACGTGGACAGCGGTACGATTGCCGAGCGCATAGATGCCTTTATGAACGACGCGAAAACGCGTCTTAATGCGCTGAGCGATGAGGAACTAGCGGCCCATCGCCAAGCAGTCCATGACCGCCTGAACCAGCGGGACACTAGCCTGCCGAGCATGGCCAACCGCTATTGGCAGGCCACCGCGCTAGATGAGGTACGCTTTGACCGTCGCGAGCAGATCGCTGAGCTGGCGCTGGATGTCAGCGTTGAAGAGTTGCAGGCGCTGTGGCCTGCGCTGCTTTCACACCAGTTAGATATTCGCTTCAACCCCGGCGACTCGCCCAGCGATATCGCCGTCTACCGTGAGGCGCGCACGCCGTTCGACGCGCGCTAGCCCCATCGCCAGCTCAGGCATCAAATGCCTGGGCTGGCATCATAGCCTCAACAAACATCACCAACTCTTCGAGTATCTGGCGCTCTCGGTCTGTTAGCGTTTGCTGATTATAACGCTCGATTTCCCGAGCAAATGCCTTGAGCGTAAAGCCTGATAGTGCCGGGTCATTCATGCGCATCCAACGAAACGCCTCCCACTGCTCTCGCTCCTCGCCCTCTAAGGTGTCGGGGTAGCTGCGGGCGCGAAAGCGAAACAGCATCTCTTCCAGGCGTGGGTCTTGAAAGGCGAAGCGCTGCCCCACTAAGTCCCAGGGGTCCATGGCCAGCACTCGCTCCATCTGCTGACGGTCAGCGGCAGAGAAAAAACTGCCGGAGTAGAGCATTAAGTCAGGGTCTTGAGGCGACTCTTCGTAGCCGCCACTGAACACCTCGGCCACCTTCTGCGCTACACCGCTAGCCTCACGTAGGGTTTTCCAGTGCCCTCGGCAGGCGGCAATATCGATGCCCAGACGCGCGACAATCGCGCCGTACTCAGCTTTCTGCTCGCCCTCAACATCTTTCAACACCGTGGCTGGAAAGATTACCGGGCAGCGGTTGATATGAATGACTTTGAGCGGAATGCGCGCTTCTCCTTCAGAAAGATCCTGCTGGCTGACGAACACCCGCTCACGAATCTGCTCGGCGCTGAGCGACAGTAAATCGCCGGGGTCGACGCTTAAATCGTAAACGATCACCCCGTTAGGGTTCGTGGGGTGCTCCGCCAGCGGCATCACCAGCGCGCTGCAGCCTCGGCTGGCAGGATAGCGGCGGGGAATATGCAGCAGCGGCTTGGCGCTGGGCAGGTCCAGCTGCTTGGCCACCGCGCGCTTGCCGCGCAGGCCAAGCAGGAATCGAACAGTTTAGGGTTTCGCGCTTTCAACAGCCGCGCCAGCGCGATGGTAGGGCGCACATCTGCCACCGCGTCGTGGGCGCCCTCATGGGCAATGCCGTTCGCAGCGGTGAGGTGTTCCAGTTTAAAGCTGGGAGCACCATCTTCCCGCAGCGGCCACTCAATACCCTCTGGGCGCAGCGCATAGAACGCCCGTACCACGTCGATCAAATCCCAGCGGGAGTTGACGTTTTGCCACTCGCGGGCATAGGGATCAAGCAGGTTGCGATAAAACAGATGGCGGGAGACTTCATCATCAAAACGCAGGCTGTTGTAGCCTGCCACGCAGGTGCCGGGCTCGCTCATGGCGCTCTGCACCTGACGGGCAAACTCGGCTTCGGGAAGCCCACGACGCTGCGCTTTTTGAGGCGTGATGCCGGTAATCAGGCAGGCGGCGGGGTGCGGCAGGTAATCATCGGCGGGGTTACGTACAGCTCGATAGGGTCGCCGATTTCATTGAGGTCGGCATCGGTGCGTAATGCAGCAAACTGAGCGGGCCGATCGCGACGCGGATCGGCACCAAAGGTCTCATAATCGTGCCAGAGAAAACTGGCAGGGGCGGCATTCGGTGGCGCCATGGATGCAAACTCCCTTGAGCGTGACAGCCCACCCATGCGCCGTGACATCTTCCGCTGGATGGGAACAAAAGCTCAAGCCTAGCACACTCGCGACGCTTCCCGCCGCCCCTCTGAGCGCTCCTTAACGTTTAGCTTTTAGGCAGCGTGACGTTAAGCTCCAGCACCGAACAGTTATCTTCGCTATCCAGCGAAATTTGAATGGCGTCGTCATCCACATGCACATAACGACGGATCACTTCGAGCAGTTCGCGCTCAAGCAGCGGCATGTAGTCAGGCTGACCACGTTGGCTACGCTGATGCGCCACGATGATTTGTAACCGTTCTTTGGCCACCGAGGCGGATTTCTTGCGCTCACGCTTCAAGAACTCCAGCAGTTTCATCGACGACTACCCCCAAACATCCTGCTCAGCAGACTTTTACGCTGCATTTCATGGAAGCGCAGCGGCATCTCTTCACCTAGCAGGCGCGAAACGGTATCAGTGTAGGCTTGGCCCGCGTCACTTGAAGCATCGTGAGTGACCGGAACACCCTGGTTAGACGCACGCAACACCGCTTCTGATTCGGGGATCAGGCCGAGCAGATCAATCGCCAGAATCTCGCGGATATCGTCCAGGGTCAGCATATCCCCAGAGGTCACTCGAGCAGGTTTGTAGCGAGTAATCAGCAGGTGCTCTTTCACCGGGTCAAGCCCCTGCTCAGCACGCTGGGTTTTCGAACCTAGCCGCCCCAGAATACGATCAGAGTCACGCACGGAAGAGACTTCCGGGTTAGTCACGACAATCGCTTCGTCGGCGTAGTACATAGCCAGCTGCGCGCCACGCTCAATCCCCGCGGGCGAATCGCATAAAATATAGTCAAAATCACCTTTAAGCTGTTCAAGAATCTTCTCGACGCCCTCTTGGGTTAAGGCGTCTTTATCCCGGGTTTGCGAGGCGGGGAGAATAAACAGATTTTCGACACGTTTATCACGGATCCGCGCCTGGTTTAGCCCGGCCTCTCCTTGAATCACGTTGACGAGGTCGTACACCACCCGGCGTTCGCAGCCCATAATCAAATCCAGGTTGCGCAGGCCTACGTCGAAATCAATGACGACCGTCTTTTTGCCACGTAGCGCAAGCCCCGTCGAAATCGCTGCGGCGCTAGTGGTTTTACCGACCCCCCCTTTACCTGAGGTCACAACAATAATTTTGGCCAAGAGTCACTTCCTTCTTGGAAGTCGTTCATTGCGAGCACGATTACGTTGCGCTACGCGCATAACGGGAACATCAATGTCATCAAAACAGCACACTTAACGGATAGCGGCCGTGGCGTCGCTAGGCATGAAGCATTAACCGCCTCTCAGCCAAGCGGCTTACCCCAATGGCTTAATTTCCAGCTGCTCTTTTATGAAATGGACTTCTGCAGAGCGCCCTAAAAGCTGCGAGTCGATATCTTCCAGCCGCTTATAGTTACCCGCTACAGATAAAAGCTCTGCTTCAAGTTCGCGGCAGTAAATGCCCGCCTGGGTATTGCCATGAATACCCGCCAGTGCGCGCCCGCGCAGGGCACCATAAACATGAATACTGCCAGCGGCGAGCACTTCAGCACCGGCATTAACCGCACCGATTACAATCAGGTCACTACCTGCAGCGCTGAGCTGCTGGCCGGAACGCACTGTCCCCCGGTAAAGCCGAGTGGTTACGGAAACGGCAGTAGCGGGCTTAATGTCATCATCTTCTGGCTCGTTCAACGGAGCGACAGTTTCCAACGCTCGTGCGCGCCCCTCTTCAACTGGCGCGAACCAGCCGAGCCCCAGCGCCCATGCCGATTGGCGAATCGGCTCAGCACCACCACGTACGGCCACGGGTAACAGCTTGTGGTCGCGGCATACGGCGCAAATCCGCTCTAACGCAAGGTGGGGCTCATCGAGTTTTTCCACGCTAAGCACAACGGGTGTATGCTGAAAGAAAGCGGGAGATTGCGACAGTTTGCCAGCAAGCTGCCGCCGGATACGCTCCGGGTCAGCGCTCGTTAACTCCATGACGGTCATCGGCAGCATGCCGCCCTTGAAGGTAAAGGCTACGTCGGCGCTGTTGGCGTTGAGGCTCATGGCCGAACTCCATGTCATGTTCAGGTAAGATAAGGGTAGCGCAATCTCGCGCTTTGCGTTGTGAATCGCTGGAAAACCCACAGCGCTACGGCAAAGCTAGGGGACGGCGACGAGGACTGCAACCGCCTGCTCATCGATGTCTTATTTTTTTCACGTTACGCACCTCTTAGCAGGATGATCCATGCACGGACTGTTACGACGCCTGTTCGCTCCTCGGTGGCAACACCCCGATCCCGAGGTGCGCCGCAAGGTACTCCATCAGCTTGACCCTCAGCAAACAGAGCAGCGGGAGGCCCTACACGCTCTCGCCAACGATAGCGACAGCACTATTCAGTTAGCGGCGCTGCTCGCGCTTGACGATCTCAATGGCCTGCTTGTCTCCTATGAGCAGCACAGCCAGGACGAAGCATGGTTCAACGCCGTTTGCCAGCGGCTCACCGGGGCTGAGGGCCATGTAGACTTGCAGCAACGCCAAGCTCACGTGGAGAGCCTGACCGATCAACGAGTGCTGAATACGATTGCCATGCAGGGCGATAACCTGGGGCTACGTCTCACCGCACTAAAGCAGCTGACGAGTGAAGAAGACTGGGTGCAGCAGGCGTGTCATAACAGCGTCGCGGCGGTGCGTCATCAAGCAGCAGAGCGGGTCAACGACGAAGAGAACCTCAAGAGGCTGCTTAAAGAGGCGCGCCGTGACCGCCAGGTGGTTCGCTTCGCTAAAGAGAAGCTCACCCAGCTGCGTAACGATGCTGAATGGCTTGCAGAACAGCAGGCCCAGCGGGAGCACCTGCTCACCCAGTTAGAGCAGCATGCCCGCGCCCCCTGGGAACCGCTTGACGGTGGCCGCTTCCGCCATTTAGACAGAGAGTGGCAACACCTCAGTCATCCGCCCAGCGTTAGCCAGGAGCAGCGCTTTCATCAAGCGGTGCTGAGCTGCCGCAAAACGCTCCACGACCATGAAACTCAAGAGCAGGCCCGCCAGCAAAGCCTTGCCGCCGCGCTGAAGCAGAAAACACCCGCGATCAGCTGTTGGAAGGGCTAGAAGAGACGCTAGAGGGGCTCACCCACGCCAACGAGCTGACCGCTCAGGACATTGACAGCCTGCGCGCTCAGCGCCAGCTCTTGGGCCAGCGCTGGCAGTCGCTCTCGGACCTTCACCCGCCGAATGAGGCCACCCAGCAGCGCTACAGCCAAGCGCTCAAGCAGTATGAGCAGAGCATGGAAGCCTGGCAGCGTTGGCAAACCGTGAGCCTTGCAGTAGAGCAAGCCTTGGCCAAAAGCGATCACGATGGGCTAGCAGAGCACGTCGCCCAGTGCCGCTGGCCAGCGACGCTGACGGCCCCATCGTTGCTCGCTCAGGCGCAAAAGCAGCTTGCCACACAACATGCTCCGCCCCAGCAGCCAGGCCTCTCCCTTAATGCGCTTAGCGCTGAGTTGGATAACTTTGAACCCCTGTTAGGGCGTGGAGCATTTAAAAGTGCCAGCCGTTTACATCAGCGTTTAAAGCCCGCCATTGAAGCGCTGACAAGCGGCGATGCCAAACCGCTAAAAAGCCGCTTAAAGCACCTGGGTGCGCGGCTTGCCGAACTGCGCGACTGGCGCGGCTTTGTAGCAGGCCCTAAACGTGAGCAGCTCTGCGCCAGCATTGAGGCATTGGCAGACGACCCGCATATGGCGGAGTCTGCGCTTGACCGGCACCACCGACAACTGGGGAAAGAGTGGAAAGCGCTTGGTGATGCGGCGGCGAACCGTGAGCAGTCAGCCCGCTTTCGAGCGGCCTCTGACCGGATCCATGAGCGCCTAGCGCCATGGCGTGCACAGCTTGACCAGGAACGAGAGGCCAACCTGCACGGCCGCGAAGCGCTGTGCGAGCAGCTGGAAACGCTGCTTGCTCAACCCGCTGAAGATGCCGACCCCGATATGCTGCGGGAGATTCGTGATAAAGCGCGCCACCAATGGCGCCACTACTCTCCGGTGCCCCGGGAGCGCTCCGAGGCCATTGGCCGCCGTTTTGGGGCAATCCGTCACCGCCTGCAGGCGGTCATTGACCAGCGTGCTGAGCAGATCGCCGCACAAAAGCGTGAGCTGATTGAGCAAGTGCAAGCACTGCAAAACGATAGTGAACAGCCACTGGCAACGCGCATTGCGCGCACCAAGCAGCTACAGCAGCAATGGCGCTCGTTAGGCCGCGCGCAAAAAGGGGAGGAGCAAGCACTATGGAAGACCTTCCGCAGCGCCTGCGACCAGCTGTTTGCACAGCGCGACGCGCATAAGCACGAACAAGCCAACCGCCAGCAGCAAACGCTTGACCAACTGCAGGCCATTATTGATGAAATGGATGGCTGGCAACCTACCCAGGCAGATGAATCGGAGCGGCTAGATACCTACCTTGCCAGTATCAGCCAGCTAGAGCCTATGCCCCGCAATCGCCGTAGCGAAGGGATGCAGCGCCGCCTCAGCGGCATTGTGCGAGCCAAACGAGAGCGTTTAAGCCGCCTAGAAATTGTTGGCAAGGTGCAGCAGTGGCATGCCTTACTACCGCTAGTGAATGCGCACTTACATGCTGACCAGCAAGCGCTCAATGGTGAGGGCGCACAGGCCGTGGAGGCTACCAGCGAGATATCCATTGAGCTAACAGAGGCCTTCAGCGAAGCACACCAGCAGCGCAATCACGCTCGCCTTTCTACCCCACTGCCACTTTCAAGTGAGCAACAGAGTGCGTTAGAAGAGCAGTTGGCACGCCTAAGAGTCCATCTTTCATTGCTCGCCTTAGGCAGCGTCAAACAGCGTGATGAACCACTGCGACTCGCCATTCAAGTTGAGCGCTTAAACAGCGGCATTCATACTGAGCGCAGTAAAGCGGATGAGCTGGACGAGGTACTGGTGGCGCTGTTGGCGCTAGGGCCAATGCCTCACAACTTATGGCTGCAAGAAGTCAATGAGCTGGATAACCTACTGAGCCGTTTGGCCCGCCCGCCCCAGCCATAACTCGCTTACACATAGCGCTAGCACACAAAGCAAACGGGAGGCGCATCGCCCCCCGTTTTTCGCTTTCTTTCTTGTGAAAAGATCGCTGGTGCTTAATGGTAGGGCTTAGCCCATAAACTGGCCGCCGTTAATATCAATGTTGGCACCTGTGATAAAGCCGGACTCTTTGTCGGCCAGGAACGTCACCAAACGACCAATCTCTTCTGGGGTGCCGTAGCGTTTTACCGGAATCGTCTCGCGAATCGCTTCACGAACCTGCTCCGGAATTTTCATAATCATGTCGGTGGCGATATAGCCGGGGGAGACGGTATTCACGGTAATACCCTTCGTGGCCGTTTCCTGCGCCAACGACATGGTTAACCCGTGCATCCCCGCTTTGGCCGCTGCGTAGTTCACCTGACCAAACTGGCCTTTACGACCGTTGATGGATGAGATGTTAATAATGCGCCCATAGCCATTCTCCAGCATTCCCTCAATGACGCTACGGCAAGTGTTGAAGACGCTATTAAGGTTAGTATCAATCACTTGATACCACTGCTCATAGGACATCTTTTTCATGGTGCCATCGCGGGTAATGCCTGCGCAGTTGACCAGCACGCTGATCGGCCCATGTTTTTCATGGATTTCGCGGGCGCCTTCGAGACAGGCGTTATGGTCGGACAAATCAACACCCGATAATACGATGTTGTTATAGCCGTCGGCTTGCTGGGTTTCCAGCCAGGTTTTGGCTTTGTCGGGGTTATGGTACCCCGCCACCACCAGATAACCCGCATCTGCCAACGAACGACAAATTGCCGTTCCGATTCCACCAGTTCCACCAGTTACCCAGGCGACGGGGGCTTGATTGGCCATTGACTACCTCCCTGATAAGACAAATGGCTTGGACCTTAATCACTGTTATGGCGTCGCAAGCCACTCTGAATAAGCGCATTCGCGCCTCTTTCACTCACAGCACGCCGCTTGTTCTATTGGGCGACACACCGACAGTAAGCTTTTTGTTATGCTGATTGAAAGCATAGCTTTACTCTCTCAATGTTGCAGCACGATGAAGATGACTGCCAGCAAGAAAGCGATTTATATGAGGGGTTGACTTAGCGTCAAAAATGCGTAGAATACGCCACACATTGATGCGGGGTGGAGCAGTCTGGTAGCTCGTCGGGCTCATAACCCGCAGGCCATCGGTTCACAATCCGGTCCCCGCTGCCAAACATAGAAAAAGCCGATTCTTTAGGGAATCGGCTTTTTTGTGCGTGTACGGTAAGCAATGCTTGGGGAAGCAGCTCGTCGGGCTCAGCTCTTTATCACCCCAGGAAGGTCAACGGCTCAAGTCCGGTCCCCGCTACCAAACATAGAAAAAGCCGATTCTTTAGGGAATCGGCTTTTTTGTGCGTGTACGGTAAGCAATGCTTGGGGAAGCAGCTCGTCGGGCTCAGCTCTTTATCACCCCAGGAAGGTCAACGGTTCAAGTCCGGCCCCCGCTACCAAACATAGCAAAGCCGATTCTTTAGGGGATCGGCTTTTTTGTGTGCGCTCTTCCGGCTCAGCGCTTTATTTCCTTTCACTTCCTTGAATCCCTGGGCGGCTGCCTGCATATCATGGAGTAACCTTTTTAATGCGATGCAGAGTTTACCCAGGTCGATTATTGATCCCCGTACCGGCAACCCGATGACTGCCGACCCTGTCGCGAGCAATAATGCGCCCACCAGTGGCGAGCGCCCTAGCGTGACTCGCGAAGAGGTCATCATTGAGCTCAACGCAGGTAACATTCAGCAAGTACTGGAAGCCTCTATGCAGGTGCCAGTGCTGATGGACTGCTGGGCTCCCTGGTGTGAGCCTTGCAAGAACCTGATGCCTGTACTTGAAAAACTGGCGGTGGAGTACGCCGGTGCCTTCTTGCTGGCAACGCTGGATGTGGAAGCCAATCCAGAGATCGCTGGGCAATATTGGGCGTGCGCTCGGTGCCTGACGTGAAGCTCATTAGCCAAGGCGGCTTAGTAGACAGCTTCCAAGGGGCCCTGCCAGAGAAAGAAGTGCGCGAGTGGCTCAACCGCTACTTCCCTTCCCCCAGTGACGCACCGCCCAGCCCTGAAGAGCAGGCAGAGGAAGCCTTGAGCACTGGCGATGCCGCAGGCGCGCGGGAGATTTACCAAACGCTGATTGGCCAATACCCGGAACATTACGCCTACCAAATTTGGCCTTGCCAAAGCGCTGGTGGCGGAAGGGCGTGGTGACGAAGCCCGTAGCGTGCTGGATAACCTGCCGCCAGAGGAGCGCGATGCAGCACCCGCCCGTGGCGTTCGCGCCAGCATCGAGTTCAGCGAGCAGGCACTCTCAACAGAAGAGATCGCCGCGCTGGGTGATCGCGCTGACAGCGAAGCGCAGTACCAGCGGGCGCTACGCCAAGTGGCCGATGGCCAGTACGACGCAGGCCTGGAAGCTCTGCTGGCGCTGATGAATCAGGACCGCGCCTATAACGACGACGCGGCCCGCAAAACTCTGCTACAGGTCTTTGACGCGCTGGGAGCCGACCACCCTCTAACGGTCATCTACCGCCGCAAGCTGTTCGCCCTGCTCTATTGATAGCGCCTGACGAAGGCAACGTTACGCTTTTAACAGCGTATCCATCCGCGATAACGCCGCTTCCAATTGGGAAGCGGTGGTTCCAAAGTTAAGCCTCACAAACCCTGGGCAGCCAAAAGCCGCGCCGTCTGACAACGCCACACCCGCCTGCTCCAACAGCGTTTGTGCGGGAGATGCCCCCAGGCCCGCTTCACGCATATCTAGCCACGCCAAATAAGTCGATTCTGGCGCACTCAGCGACACCCCAGGCCACGTTGCCACACGTGCTTCTAACGCTGCGCGATGGCTGCGTAGAACGTCCAGCAGTGCTTGTCGCCAAGGCTCGCCCTCTTGATACGCTGCCTCGGCGGCCACTAAGCCCAGCACGTTACCATCCGGTAAAAACCCTTTTGTGGCTGCGGCAAAGCGCTTTCGTAGCGTGGCGTCGGGAATGACCGCGCAGGCACTGGTTAACCCGGCCACGTTAAATGTTTTTGAGGGCGCCCATAGAGTAATCGTGCGTTTGGCCAGTTCAGGGAACAGCGCCGCCAGGGGGCGATGGCGTGCTCCTTCATCCAGCAGCAAATCACAGTGCAGCTCATCGGAGACTACCCATAAATCATGGCGCTCGACCAAGGCGGCTAACTGCTCAAGCTCGCTCAGCGTCCACACGCGCCCGGTCGGGTTATGAGGGTGGCACCAGAGCAGTAGCCGGGTTTGCGGGGTAATGGCCGCCTCCAGCGCCTCGATATCCAGCCGCCAAGGCTCGCCAGGGGCGGCTGGCTCCGCTAACATCGCCTGTTGCGCTAGCCGCCCAGTGCGTTCAGCCACGGCCAGGAAGGGCGGGTAAATAGGTGCAATGGTCAGCACGCCCTCTCCCGGCTGGGTCAATGCCATGGCAGCAAAGTGCAGCGCGGGCACCACACCGGGTAGCCACTGCTGCCATTCGGGCTCAATGGTCCACGCATAGTGGTGAGCGCTCCACTGGCAAAGGGCCGCGGTGAGCGTGGCGGGCACTTCGCCATAGCCGTAAACGCCGTGGGCCACACGCCGTTGGAGCGCGTCGATTACCGCAGGCGGCGAATGAAAGTCCATATCGGCGACCCATAGCGGCAGCACATCCTGCGCATAGCGGTGCCATTTCTGCGAGGCGTAATTTCCTTCGGGAGCGCGTCGCTCGACGGGCGTGGCAAAATCGAACGCCATAACAAATCTCACTTATTTCCACGGGAGTAAACACTGAGCATGCCGCAAGATGACTTTTATACCAAGATGCGCGCTGGCCTATCGGCGCTGTTGCGGCAGTGGCGCTCGCTGGGTCAGGCAGATGCCGACCAGCTGGCACTCATCCTGGCAGAAACCGCTAGGGTCGCTAAACTAGGCACCCCCGATGCCACGCCAAGTGGCGCCACGCTGGAGCAGTGGAGCCAAGACCAGCCAGGGCGAGATGCCGCTGTGGGCGCCACGCACGGCGGTGTTTCTGCTCAACCAGATGCCCGCCCGGCCTACCCCACAAAGCGATGAAGAAGCCTGCGCCTGGGCGTACTGCTGGCTGCGTAACCGCTCGTTTGATTCGCTGGACGCAGCCCGCGCCGCCCTGCCTGCCCACTTAGCCGAACCGCTGGACGAGGCCCTGGCAGCTGCCTGGAGCGACCAACAGGGGCTGAGGCTGGTATAGCTTAGCGCCGTTTGCGCCCCGGTGATTTCGGTTTGAAGCCCGCAGGCTTGGTGGCAAGCCAATCGACAAAAGCGCGAATATCGGCATCGTTCATCAACGCTTCCAAACTAGCCAAGCGGTCGGCCAGCTCGCGCTCGCTGTAGAGACGGTGAATGTGCTTATGGCAGGGATGACACAGCCACACAATGGCCGTTAGCCGCTCTTCACGGCTATGGCGCTTTTGATAACGCGGCTTGTTTTGCAGCGTCCTTGGAATGAGATGGTGCTTGGTGAGCGGCGATGCACGCTGGCACAGTTCGCAGCCACTGGGTTTAGGCGGCGGAGAGAGCACGTGGGTGCCGGAATCCGGTGAAAGGGACACGGTAAACAGCCTCGCACGCTAGCAGCGTCTTAACGGTTAATAACACCTAATGTGCTAAAAATCAGCGACATAATAATAGTAACCACATAATAAACGTAAGGAAAACGCCGCATGGTAGAAGTACCACTCACTTGGCAGTTAGCAAAGCTGGGGCTCTCCGTCAGCATGGTTTTGGGCTTAAGCGCTATCGCTGTCCGTGCTAGCCCGCGTATTGCAGGACTACTCTCAGGTTATCCTTTAGGAACCGCACTAGCGCTGTTTTTTATCGGTCTAGAGATCTCGCCCGCCTTCGCTACCCAGAGCGCCGTGCATACGCTAGCCGGGTTTACCGCGACAATGGCATTGGGGGCAGGTTATGTGGTCACAGGCCGCCAGCCTGGCATCAAGGGCGTTATTAGCGGTGTGCTGGGAGGCTTTGCCGCGTGGCTGGTCATGAGCACCCTGCTGGCGCAATTCAGCTTCACCCGCTTCAGCGGCACGCTAGTAACGCTTTGTGCCATTGGCGTTTTCAGTTGGCTGTTCCGCTCCATTCCCGATGTGAAGAGTACCGCGAGCAGCGCCTTTTCTTGGCTCGCGCTAGCGGCACGCGCGGGGCTTGCCACTGTTATTATTTTTGCTATCACCCGTATCGCCCACTGGCTCCCCCCAGAGTGGGCAGGCACGCTGGCTGCATTTCCCGTCACCATGCTGCCATTTTTGCTAATCCTGCACGTGGGGCATGGGTATGCCCCCGTCGCCACAGTCATTAAGCATTATCCCATGGGCCTTGGCTCGCTGCTGAGCTATACCCTATGCGTTTCATACACTTACAGCACGCTGGGGCTTTTCTGGGGAACGCTGGCAGGATTTCTCGCCGCGACCCTATGGCTGCTTGGCTGGATGCAGTTCACTGCTTGGCAACAGCGCCGTAACGCTGGACCAAGCGCTCGCTTGGGTTAATTCTGGGAGGGTTCTTACCTCCCTCGTTCCCTCTAATAATAAGGATAGCGCTATGTTCACTCGCACCATTGAGCCCGCTTTTTACGATACGGATGCCCTTGGCCATATTAATAACACGCGGCTCCCCGCTTGGTTTGAGCTGGCACGCAACGACCTGTTCAAACTGTTTACGCCCGACCTGAACCCTAAACAGTGGCGATTAATCATGGCGCGCATGGAAGTGGATTACCGCGCTGAACTGTTTTACGGCCATGACATCGAAATCCGTACCTATCTAACCCGTTTGGGCAACAGCTCGTTTACCGTCACCCAGGAAGCGCGGCAGCATTGTACGCTGACCAACTAAGGGCATACGGTAATGGTGCAGTCCACCCATCAGGAGAAGCGCGCCGTTCCTATTGAGGGTGAGCTGCGCGAGGCGCTGACAGCACATTTGGATACCGCGCCCGCCTCCTCTTAATTCCCCCTGCCATATATGGTGGGGCCTTCCAGGAGTCACCATGGCTATTCGCTATAATCTCTGGAGTGATCCTGACAACACGGCGCAGCACCGCGCCGTGGAAGCCGACCTTGAACGCTACTTCATGGAGCGCTTCGCTGATTACCCGCATATCCGCTTGTTCGGCGCAGACCCCTACGATTATGATGCCCCATTCAATCGACTTTACGACGTGCTAATGGCCCGCGCAGCTGAGTATTGCGAGGAGAAATGGCGCTATGTCGCTTCTCCAGAACAGCTCAATCGCTGTTTTTTCCGCGCCGTTGGCCGCTCAAATAAATTTGTCCAAGACGACCGAAAGTGAGAGTTCTACGCAATGGTAATTCGTACCGACCAAGCACCCGACGAGCGCCAGCTGGCGATTATTACCCAACAGCTCGGGCGAGCGCCTCGCGGTATCGAAGCCGTTGCAGCCACGGATACACAGGGCACCCCTTTAGTGCTGCGCATGTCACCGATTGTGGATGGCAAGCCTTTCCCCACGCTTTACTGGCTCTGTTCCGACCTGCTTAAAAGCGAGATTTCGCGCATTGAAGCCGTGGGCGTGATCAAGTCGCTAGAACAGCGTCTGCAGGAAGAACCTGACTTCTTAGCCGCTTACCAACAGAGCCATCGCGATTACGTTGATGCCCGCTGGCGCTTTATGAGCGAGGCTCAGCGCGAAGAAGTGGCACGCCTGGGCTACACCGATGTCCTCACCGAACGCGGTGTAGGCGGCATCAGCAACTGGCAGCAGGTGCGCTGCCTACATACTCAATACGCCCATCATCTGTGCGGTAACAATGTGATTGGACAGTGGATGGACGAACACTCCGACGTACAGCGCTGCCTAGGCTAGATGTCCTGCAATGCCTCCCGCTGATTCACCCTTAACTCCTCTGCGATAAGGACACCCCGACTATGTCACGCATCTGTGTTTACCTCGGCTCAAGAGAGGGCAACAGCCCAGCATTCCGCCAAGCCGCCCATACGCTTGGCACGGCTCTTGGGCAACGCGGGCACACCTTGGTATACGGCGGGGCACGCGTCGGACTAATGGGGGAACTGGCCAATGCAGCACTAAACGCGGGCGGCAGCGTCATCGGCGTTATGCCCGACCATCTCGTTGAGCGTGAACAGGCACATTTCGGCTTAACCGAGCTGATTCGCGTGCCTAATATGCATGAACGTAAAGCCACCATGGCGGCGAACGCTGACGCCTTTATCGCCTTGCCCGGTGGCATTGGCACGTTTGAGGAGTTGTTTGAGATCTGGACCTGGGGCTATTTGGGGCTACACGACAAGCCGATGGGCCTGCTAGATACCGATGGATTTTACGCCCCACTGCTGGCGTTTTTAGACAGCACGGTCAGCCACGGTTTTCTGGCGCAAGCTACACGAGACATGCTGCTTGATGCACCGACGCCCAGCCAGCTATTAGACGCTTTAGAAGCAGAACTAAGCTGAGTACGAGCAGAGTAGAACGGAAATTTATACGTTGGCAGTCAGCGTGCGCGTACGCTGATAGGTGAGCTGGAGCAAGCGAGCATCTTCCCCAGCACGGTGGCGGTGGATGCCACGCTCGGCCACTACCGCCTCTTTGGCATCGCTCCACAGCGCCTGTTGCTCTTCGCTGAGCAGGATGCGTAGCGCTTCCAGGCGAAAGCGTGGCAGCATGCCAGCATGGTGGAACAGTAACGACAGCCAGGTATTATCGTAGCCCCAACTATCGCTATAAGCCTTACCTAGCTCCCGCAGTTCATCATTAAGCCACTGGGCAACTTGGCGCACCGGGTAGCCCTCTTTCATCAGCCGATCACGAGAAATACCGTGCAGTAGCTCAGCTTTTGGATCCCAATGGGTCCACTCATCTAATGGCTGAATAAGAAACGCGCAGCAGCTACCGTCAGCACGCGCAATGCCAACTTCAATCGGGTAGCTGCCGCGCCCGAATCCGGACGCTTCAATATCTAGCACTGTGGGTAGCGTCTCGGACACTGACTTCCTCTTTTACGTATCGCAACCTGACTGACGATTTAGGCGGCAGCCATCTCCACTGCTGGCTGTTGCTCTGCCATGCGCTGCCAGTAATCGGCCTGCTCGTGATCTACCGCCAAGCCTAACTCACCGATTCGGTAAGCACGCGCCAGGCGCTCAGCCGCTAAGTAGTGCCCTGCCTGTGCCGCACGGGCATACCAGGTGACCGCATAATCCTCACGACGGGGGTACTGTACACAGCCGTGCTCGTGAATTTGCGCAACCTGATACTGCGACTTTACATCGCCCGCCTGGGCGGCTTCTAGCACATAGCGCGCACCACGAGCTTTATCTTGTGGAGATAAACTGCGATGGAACAGCATATGCCCGTAAATAGACTGCGCATCTGGGTGCCCCGCTTCTGCACACCGTTTAAACAGTCGCATGGTAAGGCGCTGCGTGCGCCGGTGAGCGCGGTAGTAACCAACGAGTATGGAACAACTGTTCGGCCAGTCGAAACTCTAACCGTGTAAACAATGATGATGCCTGCGGCATGGCAAACCACCCTGCCTATCTGTTGAGACCTTCGGCTAACCATCTCACCTTCCGCGACGGCTAACCATACGATAAACCGGCGCTTGGCCGGTCGATGGGCTGGCAAGCATACGCCTGCCTTCGTCGTGACTCAACCCTATTGATTTGCTGCTTTTGTAGACCCTCGCTAACATGCCTCCCACAGGCTGGTATCGGCGATATGGATCGCCACCTTTCCAGACACATTTTCGCCTTAGCGAGGAGACAATCATGCAAACGCGCCCACTGGGTAGAACCGGAATTGAGGTCAGCCGACTCTGTCTAGGCACCATGACCTTTGGTGAGCAAAACAGCGAAACTGAGGCTCATGAACAGCTCGACCGCGCGGTGGCGTTCGGTATTAACTTTATCGACACGGCGGAGATGTATCCAGTTCCCCCAAAAGCAGAGACACAAGGGTTAACAGAGACTTATATCGGTAGTTGGCTAAAAGCACGGGGCGCTCGCGACGATGTCATCATCGCTACCAAAGCGGCAGGCCCAGGTTTGGAGCATATCCGCGGCGGCCCCAAAATGAGCCGGGACCACCTTCATCAAGCCATTGATACCAGCCTTGAGCGTCTGCAAACGGATTACGTCGATCTGTATCAGTTGCACTGGCCTGATCGTAACACCAACTTTTTCGGCAAACTTGGCTACACCCACGCTGAGCAGAAGACGCCACTCCGCTGGAAGAGACGCTCTCCGCACTTAAAGAGCTGGTCGATGCAGGAAAAATTCGCGCTGTAGGGCTCTCAAATGATACCCCTTGGGGCGTCATGCGGATGTTACAGCTCTCTGATCAACTAGGCCTGCCTCGTGTTGCCTCCATCCAAAACCCCTACAATCTGCTGAATCGTTCATTTGAAGTGGGCTTAGCAGAAGTTGCACATCGTGAAGATGTGGGCCTGCTGGCCTACTCACCGCTGGGGTTTGGCGTGCTATCAGGCAAGTACCTTAACGGCGCTCAACCGCCAAAGGGCCGCTTGACGCTCTATGAGCGCTTTAAGCGCTATACCTCGCCCGAGGCAGAGGCCGCTACGCAGGCTTACGTCAACCTAGCCAAAGAGCACGGGCTCGACCCAGCGCAGATGGCACTGGCGTTTATTAACTCGCGCAGCTTTCTTACCAGCAATATTATTGGTGCTACCACCATGGATCAGTTGGAAAGCAACTTGGCCAGCGAGAGCTTGAAGCTGGATGAGGAAGTGTTAACCGCCATCGACGACATCCATCGTCGCATGCCCAACCCTTGCCTTTAACGGCTCCTATCGTGCCGATAGCCTCGGCCACCGCCGAGGCTTGGTATAATCTTTCGACGTACTCTTTTTTCGTTACTCATTTCGAGTAACGACCCTCTTTTGCCACGGCACAAGGAGCACGCCATGCTGAGCGTTATTTCCCCCGCCAAAACGCTGGACTTTGAAACACCCTCCACCACTCAGAACGTCACCCAACCGGACTTCCTCGACTATAGCCAGCCATTGATCGACATCTTGCGCGACTACTCCCCACAGCAGCTAAGCGATCTCATGGGGATTAGCGATAAGCTGGCCGGGCTGAATGCGGCTCGCTTTGCTGATTGGCAGCCCCCCTTCTCTCTCGATAATGCGAAACCCGCCGTACAGGCTTTTCAGGGGGACGTGTACACCGGCCTTGAAGCCGACACCTTCAGCGAAGCGGATAACCAGTTCGCCCAGCAGCATTTACGTATTTTATCGGGCCTGTATGGCTTACTGAGGCCTCTGGATCTCATCCAGGCCTACCGGCTGGAGATGGGCACCAAACTGCCTAATGACGCAGGTAAGGACCTCTACGCTTATTGGAAGCCGACGCTCACGCGTGCACTGAACAGCGCCATCGCTGAGAGCGGCTCGAAAGTGCTGGTGAACTTAGCCTCCAACGAGTACTTCAAAGCCATAGATGTAAAAAAGCTGGATGCTCAAGTAATAACGCCAGTCTTTAAGGATGAAAAGAACGGTACCTTCAAAATCATCAGTTTCTACGCCAAAAAAGCCCGGGGATTGATGAGCGCTTGGATCATTCAGCAGCAGATCAATAGCCCGGAGGCGCTCCAGGGCTTCGACGTGGCAGGATACCGCTTTGATACAGCGGCTTCAGAAGGCAATACGCTAGTGTTCACTCGCCGTGAAACGGACCGTTAAGATCAATAGAACGTCACTGTTTGAGCTGCTCGCGGCTTCAGAAAGTGTCGATGGATCTCTTTGAAGGTGGCTGTGTCGCAACGGTAAAGCCACTCATAGGCCACCATATCGGCGGAGACCGCCGTCGCGCCATTCGCACAGGCACGCTCTCTTGCAAGGCGCGCCTCTTCTGGGCGGCGGCTGGCGGCCGCCTCACTGAGCCAGAACACTTTATATCCCGCTTCTAATAGACCAAGCGCGCTCTGCAGCACGCAAATGTGTGCTTCGGTTCCGCATATCACCACTTGTTTGCGGCCAAGGGCTGCCAGCGCCTGTGTAAACGCAGGCTCCTCGGTCACACTAAAGTGTAGCTTTTGCCACGTCTGGTGCGCCCCTAAACCACTCAATAGTCGGGCATCGGTTCCGCCCAGACGCTCGGGATACTGTTCGGTAAGCCATACTGGCACCTGCAAATAGTTGGCAATGCCTGCCAGCCACGCCGCCTCTTGGATAGCGTTGTCGCCCCCTTCTATCACTGGCAGCAATCCGGCCTGAAAATCAACCATGAGAAACACACTTTGGGTCTGATCTAAACGCACTTTTTGCTCCTACTTTTGTCTTTATAGTGAATTCCACCATAACCCACGCGGTGCGTTACACGGTAAACTGGCGATTGACTATTTTCTATGCGCTTCATTCAGAGGCGTTGGGCATTACCTGTATCCTTATTGGAGAATCAACATGTTAAGGCAATTCTTTGTCATGCTACTGGTGAGCGTCATGGGCTTTAGCGCCGCAATTGAGCACGCTGAAGCACGCCGTTTAGGCGGCGGCAGCAGTATGGGCAGCGTCTCGCGCTCCGCTGACCGCCCAGCCAGTACACCTGCACAGCAACAGGCGCAGGGCACTCAGCAACAGGGAGCAGGTGCTGCCACCGCTCGCCGTGGTGGTATGGGCGGTATGATGGGTGGGTTACTGGCAGGCGGCCTGCTAGCGGCGCTTTTCTTTGGAGGCGCGTTCGATGAACTGCGCATGATGGATCTCCTGCTGATGGCTGGCATCGCAGCGCTTGCCATCTTCGCTTTCCGCGCCTTTATGCGGCAGCGACGTCCTGCATCTGCCAACGCGGCTGGCTATCAGCGTGAACGCCAGGAGACTCAGCACGCACCTACCAGTAACTTCACAGCAGCGCCTGGCAGCCTTGCAAGCGGTTTGCAGAGCACGCCGGACTGGTTTGATAAAGAGCGTTTTCTCGGCGGTGCAAAAGAGCATTTTATGACGCTTCAGCGCGCTTGGGATAATAACGATTTCAGCCAAATTCAAGAGTACGTTACGCCAGAGCTTTACAACCTGCTGCGTCAAGAACGTGCCGAGCAGCCTGCCAATAACCGTACAGAGGTAGTGCGTCTGTTTGCGGAGCTTGGCGATATTAATGAGTACGACGGCCACGCCGAAGCTACCGTCATTTTCCACGGCATTTTGGAAGAGAATGGTGAGCAAACTGAGTTTAACGAAACGTGGCATTTGACCCGTGCCATGCGCGATCAAGCACCTTGGTATTTGCAGGGTATTGAGCAAAACCCAGGCGCATAAACCTAGCTACATAGGTTAATAAGCCCTAAAACACAAAACAGCCGCTTCTTAGCGGCTGTTTTTGTATCGATACTCTTTCAAGCTACTCGATAGCATCATGATAAGCGACAGGCTCGCTTAGTCCTCGGCGGACTCTTCAATATTCTCACCCATCTCTTCTAGGCTATCGCCAGCGTCTTCCATGCTCTCATCGATATTCTCACCAGCCTCTTCCGCTGGGCCTTGATTATCACAAGCAGCCAAACCGCCCATCATCATGGCCATTAGTAATGCGAGTGCAAGCTTCTTCATTAGTGGGGTACTCATATCGCCTCTCCTCCTGAGATGGTGCTTCAATAATAGGTACCCACTCATACTAGTTGCTCGCCACGCCTATCGCCACCACAGCCTAGTAACTCCTTGTTATTTAATTTCTTAAAACGGTCGTTTCAAGGAAGCTTTGTGCATATCGCTGTATACATTAGAGAAAGCAAAAAGCCCCGAGCAGGCGTTGCACGGGGC
>NZ_MWVI01000014.1 GCF_002087295.1 Vreelandella lionensis
GATTCGCGGCCGGGTTGGCAAGGGCTAATGTGAAAAAGTTTCAAAAAAGTTCAGCGCTTGGGTTTTGCCTTGCGCATAACGGCCAGAACAGGGCCTGAACACACATACGCTGCAAATAGCAGCAACAGCATAACGGAGGGCTCTACTGAGATCATCACGAACCCAAGCACTACCGCCAACAGCACAACGAAAGGTACGGGCTTTTTGAAGTCCAGATCCTTAAAACTGTAGTAGCGGATGTTACTGACCATCAAAATACCTGCCGCACCTACTACGACGAGCATCAACAGCTTGAAACCAAATGCATCGGCATCAAAACTATGGAACGTCCATACGCTGGCAGCAACCAGCGCCGCTGCAGACGGGCTGGGCAAACCGATAAACCGCTTTTTATCGACACTACCAATCTGTACGTTAAAGAGTGCTAAGCGCAGCGCGGCACAAGCCACATACAGAAACGCGACCACCCAACCGGTTTTACCGATATCTTGGAGAATCCAGGTAAAGGCAACCAGTGCAGGCGCCATGCCAAACGTGATCATATCGGTAAGACTGACATACTCCGCGCCAAACTCGCTTTGAGTATTGGTCATCCGGGCAACTCGGCCATCTAAGCCATCTAGCACCATAGCAATGAAAATGGCGACCGCTGCGGATGTGAACTCACCGTTAATCCCAGCCACAACCGCAAAGAAGCCAGAGAAGAGCGCAGAGGTAGTGAATAAGTTAGGCAAGAGGTAGATGCCTTTACGGCGAATCTTCTTTCCATCCTCCACGGCCTCTTCAACGACCTCGGTTTCCCGCAAGAACGCGGTAGCTAGGTCTTCATTGCCGACAGCATCATCACTACTTGATGTTTGCTGGGGTGATTCACCGCTGGCCGACGTATCGGAAGGCTGCGTATTTTCGTGCTCTTGATCGCGAGCATCCTGGGTCATAAGTGTCATCCATTTGAAGTAAAGTCACACGAAAAGTGGTCTCTTCTCATTCTACACGGTGACGCCGAGGCAGCCAGCCAATTGCCGTAGACAACGAAAAACGCCCCGAGACAGAGCCTCGGGGCGTTAGCAAATCAGTTAATCGATTAGTTCTTGGACTTATCGACCAGCTGGTTGGCAGCAATCCACGGCATCATACCGCGCAGCTGGGCACCTACCTGCTCGATTTCGTGTTCCGCGTTCAGGCGACGACGTGCCGTCATGGACGGATAGTTAGTGCTGCCTTCCTGAATGAACATCTTAGCGTACTCACCCGTTTGGATACGCTTGAGTGCATTGCGCATGGCGGCACGCGACTCATCATTGATGACTTCAGGGCCGGTGACATACTCGCCATACTCTGCGTTGTTGGAGATGGAGTAGTTCATGTTGGCGATGCCGCCTTCGTACATCAGGTCGACAATCAGCTTGAGTTCATGCAGACACTCGAAGTAAGCCATTTCCGGTGCGTAGCCTGCTTCAGTCAGCGTCTCAACGCCTGCTTTTACCAGCTCAACTGCGCCACCGCACAGTACCGCTTGCTCACCGAACAGATCAGTTTCGGTTTCGTCTTTGAAGGTGGTTTCGATAATACCGCTGCGACCACCGCCAACGCCGGCTGCGTAGGAGAGCGCCAGCTCTTTAGCACTGCCAGACGCATCTTGGTGAATCGCGATCAGGTCAGGAATACCGCCGCCTTTAACAAACTCAGAGCGAACGGTGTGACCCGGCGCTTTCGGCGCGATCATGATCACGTCGAGGTCTTTGCGCGGCTCAATCTGGTTGTAGTGAATGTTGAAGCCGTGGGCGAACGCCAGCGTCGCGCCCTCTTTCAGGTTCGGCTCAACTTCCTGCTCGTAGATGGCTTTTTGGTTTTCGTCCGGCGCCAAGATCATGACCACGTCAGCGGTTTTGCACGCTTCCGGCACGCTCGCCACTTTTAAACCAGCCGCTTCTGCTTTCGCTGCAGAAGAGGAGCCTTTGCGCAGTGCGACAGTGACATCGACGCCAGACTCTTTCAGGTTGTTAGCATGCGCATGGCCCTGCGAACCATAGCCAACGATTGGTAACTTTTTTGGCTTGGATCAGGGACAGGTCGCAATCTTTATCGTAATAAACGTGCATGGCGAGACTCCAGAAGTCGGTAATATCAAATTTTTATAGCGTATAGGTCAGCGTTGATGGCCACCCGTGCCGTCTTATGCAGCACTGGGATTCGGCGTTGAGGTCACTCTACGATAGAGCAGCCGTTGCGTAAAACGCTATGTTTGCAACATACTATTTCATATTATGAAATCACGCTTAGGGTGTCGGCCTTTATGGATTTTCGTCTACTCAAACACGTGGTCACCCTGCCCGACACACTCCATTTTGGCCGTGCCAGCGAGCTTTGCCACATTAGCCCCTCGACGCTGAGCCGCTCTATTCAACAGGTAGAGAGCGAGCTAGGCACTCGCCTATTCGAGCGCGATAACCGCCACGTGACGCTAACCCCTCAAGGCATCACGTTCCAACACTATGCCAAAGAGACGCTAGAGCAGTGGGAAACCCAAAAACGCACCTTGGCCGCCACCACAGCACAACTCAGCGGGGAGATCAGCATTTATTGCTCGGTCACGGCGAGCTACAGCTTTCTGTATGAATTACTCAGCGATGTACGTACACGCCACCCCGGCATTGAGCTAAAGCTGCATACTGGTGACCCCGCCGATGCGATGTCGCGAATGCTGGAAGGCGCAGACGATATGGCGATTACTCCTCGCCCGCGTATTCCGCCTAGCGCGCTGGCCTTCAAGTCGCTGACCCGCTCGCCACTGCTGTTCACTGCACCCACCGAGCCCCACGCGTGGCTGCCGCCTCAACCAGAAAGCTCCACCGCAGAGCAGTGGCAGCACGTGCCGATGATTTTGTCGGAAGCAGGCCTCTCCAGGGAATACGCCAACACCTGGTTCAAAGCCATGGGTATTGCACCGCGCATTTACGCCCAGGTAGCCGGGCACGAAGCGATTGTGAGTATGGTCGGGCTTGGCTTCGGTGTGGGCGTTGTCCCCAAGATCGTGCTGGATAATAGCCCGCTGGCGGAACGGGTACAGGTACTTAACGTCATACCGGAGCTGCCCCACTATGATGTCGGCCTCTGCGTGCTGAACCGGCGGTTAAAAAACCCGATGATTGATGCGTTTTGGGCGGCGGTTAATCCACGTTAACGCACTATTTATCACTAAAGCACAGTACAAAAAAAACCGCCCAGCGAATGGGCGGCTTTTAGCAATACAAGTACTACTGTAAAGCGAACCTTTACAAGGACAGTACTTTATCGCCCCGGGCAATACCGGATACCCCGGTGCGCGCTACTTCGAGAATACCCACCGGCGCCATGGCCTGTAGAAAGGCATCCAGCTTTGAAGCGTCGCCGGTAATCTGCACCGTGTAGAGGCTAGGCGTCACGTCGACGATCTGCGCACGGAAGATATCCACCGTACGCTTAACTTCATCGCGGGCAGCGCCAAGCGCTTTCACCTTCACCAGCATCAGCTCACGCTCAATGTGGTTACCTTCGGTGAGATCCACCAGCTTGACCACATCAATCAGCTTGTTGAGGTGCTTGGTGATCTGTTCAATCACCCGGTCGTCGCCAACAGTAGTGACCGTTAAGCGGGACAGCGACGGGTCTTCCGTCGGTGCCACGTTCAGCGTTTCGATGTTGAAGTTACGCTGGGAGAAGAGCCCGACCACACGTGACAGCGCACCCGGTTCGTTTTCCATCAGAATCGAGATGATATGACGCATCAGGTACGCTCCGTTTTAGACAGCAGCATGTCCCGCATAGCACCCAGCGGTACCTGCATCGGATAGACGTGCTCATGGGGGTCGACCTTCACATCCAGGAAGACCAGCTCATGTTTGTTGGCAAAGGCACGCTCAAGCGCCGGCTCCAACTCGTCTAGCGTCTTCACGGTGATCGCGGTGAACCCGTATGCTTCAATCAGCATATGGAAGTCGGGCAACGACTCCATATAGGAGTGCGCATGGCGAGATTTATAGTTCAAATCCTGCCATTGGCGCACCATGCCTAGCGATGCGTTGTTCAGGTTGACGATTTTGACCCCTACCCCGTACTGCTTACAGGTAGAGAGCTCCTGCATCATCATCTGGAAGCTGCCCTCACCGGTGACACACACCACATCGTCTTCCGGGAAGTTTTGTTTGATGCCCATGGCGGCCGGGAAACCGAAGCCCATGGTGCCTAGCCCGCCAGAGGTGATCAGGCGATTCGGCTTATCGAACTTGTAGTACTGCGCCGCAAACATCTGGTGCTGACCCACGTCCGTGGTGACGTACGCTTCGCCACGGGTCACTCGGCACAGCGCTTCGATCACTTCTTGCGGTTTCAGCACTTCGCCGGTTTGGAAGGCTCGTAGAGCTTTCCTTCGCGATCGGCACGCCAACCGTCGATCTTCTGCCACCAATCGGTCAGTGCTTCTGGATGCGCAATGGAGTGCCCCTGCACCAAGCTAATCATCTCGTTGATGACGCTGGACGCCGGGCCAACAATCGGCACGTCTGCACGCACGGTTTTGGATACCGAGCTTGGGTCGACATCGACGTGGATGATCTTCGCCGTCGGGCAGAACTTCGACGTATTGTTGGTCACTCGGTCATCAAACCGCGCGCCAATGGCAATAATCAGGTCAGCGTGGTGCATGGCCATATTGGACTCATACGAGCCATGCATACCCAGCCAGCCCAAACACTGGCGGTCGCTTTGCGGATACGCGCCAATGCCCATCAGCGTGGTGGTAATCGGGAAGCCAAGCTGCTTCACCAAGTCGGTCAAGCCTTCGCTTGCCTTGCCTGTTACCACACCGCCACCGGTATAGAACACTGGGCGCTTGGCCTTCAGCATCATTTCGACGGCTTTTTTGATCTGCCCAGTATGGCCACGGGTCACTGGGTTATACGAGCGCATCTTGACCTTTTTCGGGTAAACGTACTCGTAGCGTTCGGTGGGGGCAGTCATATCTTTGGGGATATCAACCACCACCGGGCCAGGACGACCGGTCGATGCCAGATAGAAGGCTTTTTTCAGCACTTCTGGGATTTCGGACGGGTGACGAATCGAGAAGCTGTGCTTCACGATAGGACGCGTCACGCCGACGATATCGGTTTCCTGGCAGGCGTCGTCACCAATCAAGCGGCTCATGACCTGGCCGCACAGAACAACCATAGGAATGGAGTCCATGTAGGCGGTCGCAATGCCAGTCACCGCGTTGGTAGCGCCCGGGCCAGAGGTCACCAGCACCACGCCGGGCTTGCCGGAGGCACGGGCATAGCCGTCGGCAGCGTGAGTGGCGGCCTGTTCGTGAAGCACGAGGATGTGCTTCACTTATCTTGCCGGAACAGCACATCGTAAATATGCAGCGCCGCACCACCGGGATAACCATAAATGTACTCGACGCCCTCATCTTGCAAGAAGCGGGCGATCATATCTGCGCCGGAAAGCAGTGCCACTGTGTTTCTCCCCTGGAGGTCTCGAGTGCGATCCGCAGGACATCCTGAGGGGCCGAGTGCGGCGGTATGCCGCTGCCGGCCCATGCCGGCACCTGATGCCAGACCCTGGCAATATGGCCCGGTTAGGGCCTGCACTCTCATCGGGAATGCTCATTTATGGCATCCATAAAGAGCGGTTCCCTTACACGGCGGTTTGCCGTGTCGGGGCGTTGGCCAGGTCAGGCGGTTAGCCTAAGCCCGGAAGTCCTTCGGCGGGGAGAGGGTGAGCCTACCCTTCGCGCGGGGATCAGGGGGTGCCCGTTGGTCCGCGCCCGCAAATCAGGAACCCACAAGATTCCATTAGCGCCCTTAGCCTGTCAACCTCCGATCCCTTCAAACGCAACAAAGGTCGCAGTAAGCGCAAAAAAATGCCCCGCCAGCGGTGCTGACGGGGCATTTGCCCTATTTCATTGCGCAATTAACTAAACACTAGTTTGCCTTCATTGGCGCTGATGTGAATGGTATCGCCTGGGACATACTTGCCTGCCAGCAGGTCTTGAGCCAGCGGGTTTTCAATGCGGCTTTGAATGGCCCGCTTGAGTGGCCGCGCCCCAAACACAGGGTCAAAACCCACCACCGCTAGCTGCGCCATGGCATCATCACTAATCTCCAGGCTCAGGTCGTGTTCCGCGAGCCGCCCTTTCAAGCGCTCTAATTGAATACCGGCAATGGCCTGAATCTGCTCTTGGCCCAGCGCATGAAACACCACCACTTCATCGATGCGGTTGATTAATTCAGGGCGGAAGTGATTACCCACTACCTCCATCACCGCGTTTTTCATCAGCTCGTAGTCGTTATCATCCCCGCCCATTCGCTGAATAATGTCTGAGCCCATGTTGGAGGTCATCACAATCACGGTGTTACGGAAGTCGACGGTACGACCCTGGCCATCGGTTAAGCGGCCATCTTCCAGCACTTGCAGCAGAATGTTGAACACATCCGGGTGCGCTTTTTCCACCTCATCCAGCAGCAGCACCGAGTAGGGCTTGCGGCGCACTGCTTCGGTTAAGTAGCCCCCCTCTTCATAGCCGACGTAGCCGGGAGGCGCGCCGATCAGGCGAGCCACGGAGTGCTTCTCCATAAACTCCGACATATCGATGCGCACCATGGCTTCTTCCGTATCGAACAGGAAGTTTGCCAGTGACTTACATAGTTCGGTTTTACCCACCCCGGTCGGGCCGAGGAACAGGAACGAGCCGTTAGGACGGTTGGGATCGGCAAGGCCAGCCCGCGAGCGACGCACCGCGTTTGCCACGGCCTCTACCGCTTCATGCTGGCCAATGACACGCTCGTGCAGGGCGTCTTCCATACGCAGCAGTTTATCCCGCTCGCCTTCCAGCATTTTGGACACCGGAATCCCCGTCCAACGGGAAACCACTTCGGCGATCTCTTCTTCTGTGACGTTAGAGCGCAGTAGCTGGTGGCTGGCGGTATCCGCTTCGCCTTCGCCCGCTTCGCTGATCTTCTTCTCCAGCGCAGGAATTTTGCCGTACTGAATTTCCGACATGCGGGCTAAATCGCCCTGGCGGCGCGCTTGCTCAAGATCAATACGCGCCTGCTCAAGCTCCGCCTTAAACTGCGCCGCACCTTGGATACTGGCCTTTTCCGCCTTCCAGATCTCATCCAAGTCAGCGTATTCACGCTCTAAATCGTGAATCTGGTTATTCAGCGCTTCCAAGCGTTTTTTGGTAGCTTCGTCGGTCTCTTTCTTAAGCGCTTCACGCTCCATCTTGAGCTGGATCAAACGACGATAAGGCGATCCATCTCTTCAGGCTTGGAGTCCAGCTCCATGCGAATCCGCGACGCCGCCTCATCGATCAAGTCGATAGCTTTATCTGGCAACTGGCGGTCGGTGATGTAACGCGTCGAGAGCTTGGCAGCGGCAATAATCGCCGAGTCGGTAATATCGACGCCGTGGTGGACCTCATAGCGCTCTTTCAGGCCACGCAGAATGGCCACGGTGTCGGCTTCAGAGGGCTCATCCACCAACACTTTTTGAAAGCGGCGCTCCAGCGCGGCGTCCTTTTCAATGTACTTGCGGTACTCATCCAACGTGGTGGCACCCACACAGTGCAGCTCGCCACGCGCTAGCGCTGGTTTGAGCATATTGCCCGCATCCATGGCGCCTTCAGCTTTGCCTGCGCCCACCATGGTGTGCAGCTCGTCAATAAACAGAATGACCCGCCCCTCTTCTTGAGAGAGCTCTTTCAGTACCGCTTTCAGGCGCTCCTCAAACTCACCGCGAAACTTAGCCCCGGCTAGAAGCGAGCCCATATCCAACGAAAGCACGCGCTTCTCTTTTAACCCTTCAGGCACCTCGCCGTTAACGATACGCTGGGCCAGGCCTTCGACGATGGCGGTTTTACCCACGCCGGGCTCGCAATCAGCACTGGGTTATTTTTGGTACGACGCTGCAACACCTGGATGGTGCGGCGGATCTCGTCGGCGCGGCCAATCACAGGGTCGAGCTTGCCATCCAGCGCGCGCTGGTCAGGTCAAGGGTGTACTTATTGAGCGCTTCGCGCTGCTCTTCTGCATTGGCATCATTGACCTTGGCGCCACCGCGCAGGCTGTTAATCGCTGCTTCCAGGCTTTTGCGACTCAGCCCCGCCTCTTTCATTAGCTTGGAGATGGCGCTGTTCATTTCCAGCGCTGCCAACAGCACAAGTTCAGAGGCAATAAACTGATCGCCGCGCTTCTGCGCTTCGCGGTCGGTGAGGTTAATGAGTTTGACGAAGTCTCGAGAAGGCTGAACATCACCATCGAACTGGCTGACTTTAGGTAGATCGTCCATTTGGCGCTGCAGGCCGTCGCGCAGGCGCGAGCTGCTGCCTTCGGCTTTTTCGACCAGCGCTTTAATACCTGTGTCTTTGGTGTCAATCAGCGCCAACAGCAGGTGCGCTGGATCAAGCTGATTATGGCCGTGGCCTACTGCGAGGGATTGCGCCTCAGCAATGGCGGCCTGTAATTTAGCAGTGAATTTATCAAATCGCATGGAGTGCCTCCTGGGGTAGCCGTGCGTTTGGACCCACGGCGCTTCCCGATAACCTGTCGTTGAACGTGCTAAAGTCGATTAGCTTGACAAGTTAAATGGCGTCATATCCACGTATTTCAAGTGGCCCTTATTTGATCCAGATCACGCTTGCCATGCGGCCGGTATTGCCGTTGTCACGGCGGTAGGAGTAAAAGCGCGACTCACAGGCGGTACAGAAGTGCCCGCCGCTAATGTGGTGAATGCCTAATGCCTCTAGGCGAAAGCGCGTTAGCCGATACAAATCAGCCATATAGTGACCAAGCCGATAAGGGCTGTGATCAAAAGCATCGGCGGTATCAGGATGTACCGCGACAAAAGCGCCGTATACTGCTTGGCCCTCTTCAAACCGGCGTTAGAAATCGCCGGGCCTAGCCATACCAGAATGTCGTCCGGGTCGCAGTTCATCGCGGCCCCCGTAGCTTCCAGCACGCCACCTCCCAGGCCACGCCAACCCGCATGAGCAACCGCCACCTGGGTGCCTTGTCGGTTGCAGAGCAGAACCGGCAAACAGTCTGCGGTGAGAACGACACAAGCGTACTCGCTACTGCTGGCAAGAGCGGCATCCGCTTCCGGCGTGTCACTCTGATACTCCTGCTGCACCCGCGCACCGTGGGTTTGGTTTAGCCACAGCAGTGGAGGCTCATCACCGATCTCTTTCTGCATTAGCCGCCGACACAGCGCCACATGGTCAGCGTTATCACCAGCGGGGGTTGCCGGGTTGAAAGCGGCAAAGTCGTTCTGGCTTGGCCCGGTTTCACGGGTAGTCACAAAGGGCCGCACGTTGGCGGGCGCGGGCCAGTCCGGCAGCAGTAGCGTCGGGCGCAGGTCAATGGCATCGCTCATCGCCTGGTCTCGCTATCTTCGCGCAGGTAGTCCAATAACATTAGTAGATCATCGGGCAAGTCGGCTTGAAAAGTGAGGGTTTCGCCACTGACGGGGTGCACAAAGCTCAGCTTGCGAGCATGCAGCGCTTGGCGAGGAAACTCGCGAAAAATCTCTTTTAACGGCCCGGCAGCCCCCGGCGGAAGTTTGGCAAGGCCACTGTAGAGCGGGTCGCCAATCAGCGGATAGCGGGCGTGGGCCATATGCACGCGGATTTGGTGGGTGCGTCCGGTTTCTAGCTGGCAGCGTACGTGGGTGTGAGCACGAAAGCGCTCTACCACGCGAAAATGGGTCACGGCGGGTTTTCCGGACGCCGTGACAGCTTGGCGTTTACGGTCTTTCGGGGGCCGACCAATCGGCGCATCAATGGTGCTGCCCGCCACGGGTTTGCCAATCACCACCGCATCGTATTGGCGGGAAACGGTGCGCGCCTGAAGCTGCTCTACCAACGTCGTTTGAGCGGGCAGGGTTTTGGCGACCATCATCAGCCCGGTGGTGTCTTTATCCAAACGGTGGACGATCCCTGCACGCGGCACCTCCGCCAGTGCCGGATGATGATGCAGAAGAGCGTTTAACAGAGTGCCATCTGGGTTACCCGCGGCCGGATGAACGACCATACCCGCCGCCTTATTAATAACAATCACGGCCTCGTCTTCATAGACGATATCCAACGCAATGTCCTGGGGCTCAAAACGCGTATCCTCTTCAATGGACGCGTTGAGCGCCAGCACTTCATGGCCGTGCAGCTTGGCTTTGGGTTTTACTTTGACCCCATCGACGGTGAGCTCACCGGCGTTGATCCACGCTTTCAAGCGCTCGCGGGAGTAATCGCTGAACAACTCCGCCGCCGCTTGGTCCAAGCGTGCACCAGCTAATGATGCGGGCACCCGCTGCGTGGCTTCAACAATACGAGACATGAATAACCTCTCTAAGACGCTAACCGCCCAACTGCGTCACATAATACGCTTAACGTGTCGCTAAGCCTGCGTTTTGCGTCTAGGTGTTTTATAGTGGGCTAACTGCGACCTATTCTACCATTTCTACTTATGGCCATCGTCGCTTTTCGGTGATTGAGGCTTGTTTGCAACGAGGATGATGATGCGCGTTTTTTCCGCTGCCAACCGCTTTGGCGCCCTAGCCTTAAGCCTTGCCCTTCTGGCGGGCTGCGCCAGTAACGACACGACCCCGGAAGAGGAAGATGAGTTTGCGGGCGTTCAAGAGCGCGAGCTGTATGAACTGGCACGCACCGCGCTCGATAGCAACCGCTATCCGATTGCTATCGAGCGCCTTGAGGCTCTGGACACCCGCTATCCGTTTGGCCCTCATGCTGAGCAGGCCCAGCTTGAGCTGGTTTACGCTTACTACGAAAACAGTAACTGGGAAGAGGCGCGTGCTGCCGCCAGCCGCTTTATCCGCCTTCATCCAGACCACCCGCAGGTCGATTACGCCTACTACCTACGCGGGCTTTCCGCCTGGCAGGCGGGCCGCTTTAGTCTGGAGCGCTTGCGCCTGATTGATATTTCCAAGCGTGACCTGGGCGCCTCGCGGGATGCCTACAACGATTTCCGCGAGCTAATTCAGCGCTTCCCGCAGAGCCAGTACGCGCCGGATGCCCAGCAACGCATTGTTTATCTGCGTGAGCTATTAGCCCGCCATGAACTGCATGTGGCTGACTACTACCTGCGCCGTGGTGCTTTCTTGGCCGCCGTTGAGCGGGGCCGCTGGGTCATTGAAAATTACCCAGAGTCCAGCGCCACTCGTGATGCGCTAGCCACGATGGTGGAGGGCTATCAAGGCTTAGGCATGGACGACCGCGCCCGCGAGGTACTCACCGTGCTGCGCGAAAACGCGCCGGATCACGAGCAGCTTCAAAACGGCCGCTTTACACCCAAACATGGCAGCAGCGATTAAGCGTTGAATCAGGCCACTAGCGGCCGCCACGTTTAAGCTGTACAATCCATGCATCAATAAAACCACGCTTCGGCGTGGTTTTTTCGTTTATGGCTAATAAAACCTTATTTAACAGAAGCTTAAAAAAGCCAGACAATACCAATAATCATACACATATTGTACAAATTATTATCCAAGCGCTATTATCACCTCAGCCTAACATAATAAAGCGCCTGCACGGCGCCTAAGGAGCCTCACTGAATGCTGTCCCTGATGAAACGACTCTCTGGAATAAAAATAAGTACCCGCCTTGCCGTCGGGTTCTCTATTCTGCTAGCACTACTTGTACTGTTAACTGCCGCAGGCATTCTCCAGGTCAACCAAATTGACCGAGGATTGACGCAGATCAACGATGTACACGGCGAAAAGCAAGGCTACGCCGTTGATATGCGCGGCAGCGTTCACGACCGAGCAATCACGCTACGCGATATCGTGATCACCGCTGGTGATGGAATGCTCAGTGGTCTTCAAGCGGATATGCGTCGACTTGAAGACGCCTATCAGGTAGCCACAAGCGGTATGGAGCAAATTAACCAAAACACCACCGCTTCTGCTGAAGAACAGCGCCTACTCTCACTCATCGCTGAACACGCCACTACCGCTACCAACCTCACGGAGCAAGTGCTTACCGCTCGTGAAGCAAGTAGCAACGTGCAGGCACAAGCACTTTTATTAGAACAAGCGGGGCCGGCTTACACCGAATGGCTCAACCGCATCAATCAGTTTATTGATCTCCAAGAGCAGATTAATAACGCTATAACCGCCGATGCCCGCGCAACAGCCTCTGGCTTCCAGCTGCAAATGCTGGGATTAACACTATTTGCGCTGCTGATTGGCGGGCTGATTGCCGTATTCTTGTCTCGCCAGCTGCTGCGCGAGTTAGGCGCAGAGCCCTACGAGGTAAAAGCCTTTGCCCAAGCCATTGGACGGGGCGAACTGACACCCAAAGGGCGGCTTAAGAAAGGCGATAAGCGCAGCATTATGGCCTCGCAGGTGGAAATGGCGAAGCACTTACAGGATATCGTGGCGCAAGTGCGCGCCTCAGCAGAAGCCGTAGCTTCCAATAGCGAACAAATCGCTGAAGGCAACAATGACCTCGCCTCGCGTACCGAAGAGCAAGCCAGCGCCCTGGCAGAAACGGCTTCGGCTATGGAAGAATTGAATAGCACCGTCAAGCAGAATGCGGATAACTCCGAGCAAGCCAGCCAAGAAGCGTCTAGCGCTTCTACAATAGCCACTCAAGGCGGAGAGGCGGTGACTCAAGTAGTAACCACCATGAATGATCTCAACAAAAGCTCACAAGAGATCGCGGGCATTATTTCCACCATTGACTCAATTGCGTTCCAAACCAATATCCTGGCGCTTAACGCGTCGGTGGAAGCAGCACGGGCGGGGAGTTGTTGCTGAGGAAGTGCGCAAGCTGGCACAACGTAGCGCCGATGCCGCCCGTGAAATTAACAACCTCATTACCAGCAATCTTGAACGTGTGAATCATGGTAACGAGCGGGCTGAAGAAGCCAGCAAGTCCACCGAAGAGATTGTGGCAGCCATCGAGCGCGTTACCCAAATCATGCAAGAGATCAGCAACGCCAGTGCCGAGCAGAGCGCAGGTGTACAGCAAGTGGGCCAGGCGGTAACGGAATGGACCATGTAACACAGCAGAACGCCTCTCTTGTCAATGAAAGCGCGACAGCTGCTAACAACCTGCGCCAAAACGCTCATCAGCTACTGCATTCCATGGGGGCTTTCAAACTTCCGGCCACTGCGTCAACGGGTGCAGACCGCCGCCGCGTCAACCACGCGACCGAACAGCAATCACATAAACCCCAAAAAGCACCCGCGCTACCGGCTGCCAAACCTTCCACTGCTCCTGAACCCGAATGGGAAAGCTTCTAAATAAAACGTCTTGCCTGCCGTTAACTATTTAGGAGGGCCGTGGCGTGACACGCTGCGGCCCACTGCCTTCCCTTGAGGTTACTATGAAACCTTCCCAAAGCTTATTCATGGTGTTTTTGTTACCGGTATTGATAGTAGTGCTGCCCGTGCTGCTATTGCTGGTGCTGGCTACTCAGGTTATCAAAGAGCAGTCATTGCAGAACTATCAACTGCAATCTGATGACTTGGATACGTTGGTGCAAATGGCCACCTTCGACCGCCAAATGGGTGATCTTCACCAGCGCATGACCGAAGTATTTAGCCGCGCCGAAGAAACCAGCCTAAGTGCAATGCAGCGCTACTCCGAATACGGCCTGATCAATCAAGAGCTGACAGCCATCGGCGAAAGCATTGACCAACTGGCAGCCTCGCCACTTATTTTTGACCTTAGCAAAGGGAGTGCCGACACCCTGCAACGTGCTTTTCACCAGTATCAGCGTTTTGCCAGTATGGCAAACGAATCGGCGACGCTTAATCAAGGCGACCCAGGATTTTATCTTCAAGAAGCACAGCGCCACTACAATCCGTTAAGCCTATTCTCCCAGCAGATTTTTGAGGCACTTACCCAGCGTGCCAGCGACCGCCATCGCGAGTCTTACGCAGACCTCATCCACTCACGCGACTCCACGCTATGGATGGGTGTGGGGCTATTTGTACTGTTGATTAGTGCTGCTTTTCTGGCCGCATGGCGGATCAACCAGCGCCTTGTGACGGTAGGTGATGCCATTTTGGCGCTCTCCGATAGCCGCCAGGAACTACCTGATATGCAGGCGATAGAGCGTTTAAGCCAGAAGCACAGCGGGCCACTTAAGCGTATTGCACTTGCCCTGCTCTCTTTTCGTGTTACCGAACAGCAACGTCGCGCTGCGGAGCGCCAAGTACATCAACGGGCTTACTACGACACGCTCACCGACCTACCCAACTGGCGGTTAATGAAGGAGCACTTACAGCACTCCCTGGAAACTAACAGCCAAACCGACACCTATGGCGCGCTGGTGTATGTAGATGTGGATGAGTTCAAACGCATTAACGATGGCATCGGCCACCAAGCGGGGGACGATCTCCTTAAGCAGATGGCAACACGGCTTAAAACCCTTGAACAACAAGGCTGCATCATTGGGCGCTTAAGTGGCGATTAGTTCGTGCTGATTATTGACGGATTAGACAGCGATAAACTGAAGGCCGCCGAAAAAGCCGAATTCTTTGCCCATCAGGTCAATCATGCATTAACCCAGGCTTACTGCCTGGATGGTCATCACCAGTATCTCAACGTTAGCCAAGGGTTAGTGCTGTTTAAAGGCGTCGATGAAAGCGTCGATGATCTTTTCCAGTACGCTAACTCTGCCGTTCACATCGCAAAACGCGATGGTCAGAATAATATCCGCTTTTACGACCCTGCGGTCCAAGCACAGCTGGAGTGCCGCACAGAGCTAGAGCGCGACTTGCGCTTAGCGATTGAACGAGACGCGTTTGTCCTGGTGTACCAAATGCAGGTGGATAGCCAAGGGCGTGCCATTGGTGCAGAAGCACTGATTCGCTGGCAGCATCCCACCCGTGGTTTTGTATCCCCCGGCACGTTCATTCCGCTCGCCGAAGAAACGGGCCTCATCGTACCTATTGGTACGTGGGTGCTGCATGCCGCCTGTGAACAGCTTGTCATGTGGCAAACAGCGGAGCATACCAAAAGACCTAGTGCTGGCCGTGAATGTCAGCGCGAAACAGTTTCAGCAGCCAAACTTCGTGGAAGAAGTAGCCAACGCGCTGGAGCTAAGCGGCGCCTCGCCCCACAAGCTGAAGCTTGAGCTAACCGAGAGTACCGTGATTGGAAAAGTGGAAGATACCATCGCCCGCATGCATCAGCTGAAGGCGCTGGGGATCAGTTTTGCGATGGACGACTTTGGCACCGGGTACTCATCGCTGCAGTACCTGAAGCGCTTGCCGTTGGATCAGATCAAAATCGATCAGTCCTTCGTACGCGACCTTCACCAGGATGAGGACGATATGGCCATCGTCGAAACGATCATTGCCATGGGGCGTTCGCTGGGCCTTAACGTCATCGCCGAAGGGGTGGAAACCATGGAGCACTGGCGCTATCTCAACGAGCACCAGTGCCACGCTTATCAGGGTTACTACTTTTGCAGGCCACTGCCAGCGGAAGAGATGGCCAAATACTGCTTGGCCCCTCCTCCGGTACTGTCTTAAGCCAGTGAGCGCTTACATTAATCCCCAGGCTGCCAGCCATTCACTATGGGGTAGCGACGGTCAAGCCCGAAACCACGCGGCGTGACCCGCACTCCAACAGGGGCCTGGCGACGCTTGTATTCGCAGCGATCCACCAACTTGACGACTTTATAGACATCCTCTTCCTCAAACCGTGCCGCAATAATCGACTCGGCGCTCATATCCCCTTCGATGTAGCGGACCAAAATGGCGTCCAGCACATCGTAGTCGGGTAGCGAGTCGCTATCCTGCTGATCAGGGGCGAGTTCAGCGCTAGGCGGGCGCTCAATGACCCGCTCGGGAATCGCCGGAGACTGAGTATTGCGCCAGCGGGCTAAGCGATAAACCCAAGTTTTATACACATCCTTAATAGCGTTGTAGCCGCCCACCATATCGCCATACAGGGTAGCGTAACCCACTGCCATTTCGCTCTTGTTACCGGTGGTCAGCACCATCAGGCCTTTCTTATTGGAAATGGCCATTAACAGCACACCACGACAGCGCGACTGCAGGTTCTCTTCGGTAGTATCTCGCTCGGTGCCAGCAAAGCTTTCTGCCAAGGTGCCCATAAAGGCTTCCACCATCGCCTCGATGGGCATCACGTCATAGTGCACGCCCAGCAGGTTCGCCTGCTCGGCGGCATCCTGTTTGGAGATATCCGCCGTGAAGTAGTAAGGCATCATTACCGCCTGCACCCGCTGCGGCCCCAACGCATCCACCGCAATGGCCAGCGAGAGAGCAGAATCTATCCCACCAGAAAGCCCCAACACTACGCCCTTGAACCCGCTTTTATTGACGTAGTCACGCAGGCCAGTCACCAGCGCACAGTAGAGGCTCTCTTCCGGCTCGACGTCGGGTTCGATCTCTCCCGCTTGGGGCTCCCAGGTATCCGCGCTGGTTTGCAGCAACTGGATGGGCATCAAGCCCGCCTGCCAATAGGGTGCCAGCACCTTTAATTGGCCATTGGCATCGACACAGCTAGAGCCACCGTCAAACACCAGCTCATCCTGGCCGCCGATGGTGTTGACGTAAACAATCGGCCGCTGCACATCTTGGGCACGCAGCTCTAAAAGGCGCAGCCGCTCGGCGGGCTTGTCCTGATGGTAGGGCGAGGCATTCAGGCTAATCAGCACTTCTGCCCCGGCTTCCCGAGCCGCTTTTACCGGCGCGCCTTCCCATAAACCTTCACAAATCAGCAGGCCAAGCTTGGCGCCTTTATGTTCGTCCACCAGCGGCTCAGTGCCAGGGGTAAAGTAGCGCTGCTCGTCAAACACTTGATAGTTGGGCAGCGCCTGCTTGGCGTATTCTGCCTCCCACTGGCCGTTGTACAGCACACCCGCCAGGTTGTAGCACTTGCCTTCACGCACGCCGGGGTAACCAATAATCACCAGCACATCGCGGGAGATTTTTTCGGCCATTTTAGCCCGCGCTTCCCGCAGGCGGGTTTCCATGGAGGGGCGTAGCAGCAAATCTTCCGGCGGGTAGCCGGGTAAAAAAAGTTCAGGGAAGACAACAATATCCGCCCCATGCTCAATCCTCGCTTCTCGCACAGCCTCAATGGCACGCGCGGCATTGCCGGGAATATCTCCCACCAGAGGGTCGAGTTGGGCCATTACCAGCGTTAAGTCTTGCATGGGCGTTAAAATCTCTTGAGAATCTTCGGAATACGGTGGCATCTATATAGTAGATGCATTGTCCCGCAAGGCATGCCAAGTGGCAAAGGCCACACAGCACTAAGAGGGCTGAAAGCAACGAAAGTCTTGCCGCCAGTCACGCCTTGTAACCGCCTTTCCCACTTGGGGAGCCATTGAGGATGAATCTATTGATCATTCGGCTGATTATATTTGCCGTGCTGTTTTACGTAGGCTTGAAGCTTTACGGTATTTACCGCCAGCGTAAGCTGACCCACCAGCAGCAAACACCCCCTCGCCATGAAGGTGGCAAAATGGTGCGCTGCCGCTGGTGTGATGTCCACGTACCGGAAAACGAGGCGCTGCGCGATGCAGAACAGTGGTTCTGCTGTAGCGCGCACCGCGACCGTTTTTTGCAGGAGCAGGAAGACAACAGCAATCGCTAAGCCTCCCCGCCTTTACGCCAAACGCGCAGCCGTTGGCTGATAAGGCGTAGGATCCATCAGCGGCTTACGCCCAAGCAGCTGATCCGCTAGCAAGTGTGTCGATGCAGGCGCTAGTACTAAGCCGTTACAGTAGTGGCCTGCATTGACAAACACATTCGGAAAACCGGGCAGTGCGCCAATAAAAGGAATGCCTTCCGGCGAGCCAGGGCGCAGGCCCGCCCAATGGTGCGCTACGGGACAATCTGCCAGCGCGGGGATAATATTCTCCGCGCTCCGCTTGAGCGAGGCCAACGCCTCTTCAGCGGTGGCTTTATCGAAGCCCGCCTCTTCCAGGGTCGAGCCTACTAGCAGTAGTCCGTCGCTACGGGGAATCACATAGCGACCGTCCTTTAGCACGACACGTTGCACTAATCCCGAGGGCGCTTGATAAGCAATCATCTGCCCTTTGACGGGGCGCACCGGCAGGCGCACGTTTAAACCCTCTAGCAAGTGGCCGCCCAAGCACCGCCGCATACTACCAACTGCTCGGCCAGCTGCTCGCCTTGGTTGGTATCAACCCCCGCCACGCGGCCTTGGCGCTGAATAAACCCCTGCACGCTGCACTGTTCTACGAGTGTGACGTTCGGCATAGCGGCTAAGCGCGCCCGTAGCGCTTGGCCCAAGCGCGGGTTGCGCACGCTGCCCAGAGTGGGCATCCAGAGCGCGCTGCCTTCTGGCGCAGCCGCTTCGGGCTCTTTTTGATGCACAAAAGAGGCGTCTACCCGCTCCAATGGTTTGCCTAGCTGGCGGGCCCATCGCAGTGCCGCGTCATCGTCATCCACGTTTAAGTAGAGCAAGCGCTTTTGGCGATACTCCGGGTCGATGCCGGTCTCTTCCAGCAGGCGCAGCGCCAGCGTCGGATAGACACCCTCCGACCAGCGGGAAAGTTGCGATACTGGCTCGCCGTACCGCCATGGGTAGAGCGGCGACACAATACCCCCGCCTGCCCAAGAAGCCTCTTTCCCGCATACCCCACGCTCCACCAGCGTGATATTCTGACTGCATCTGCCATTTGCAGCGCGGTCATCATGCCAATAACACCACCGCCTATAATTAAGAAATCGCTCACAAATATTGCCCACTATTGCTAATAGAGTCGCTAAAAGAGCCGCTAACAGAGTACCAGCGCATTGGCGGCATAAAGAGAATGAGCATAGTGATGCGTTTCAACAGGTCAAGCTACTGAGAGAGACTATGGCACAGCCTCACCACATCGCTAGGCGACACAACACGGGCTTTACACTGCTTGAGTTGCTGGTGGCACTCGCCTTAATGGGCATGCTGGCGGCCTGGGGTTTGCCCAACTTTCAGGCACTAGGCGAGCGTTCTGCAGTCACCAGCGAGGTGAATCGGCTACAGACAATCCTTACTCTGGCACGCAATACCGCGATTACCCAGCAGAGCGATATAACAGTCTGCCCGGCTAACGAAGGGAAAAACGCCTGCTCAGATGACTGGAACAACCCTGTCATTATTGTCCAAGGAGACAAAACGACGAGCATTAGAGACAAAGATATTGTGCGCGTCTTCGCACCCACTAAAGGCGTTCACGTTACTAAGAATGGTCACTCAAGAATAAAATATAACCCAGTGGGACACGTCGGGGGCTTTAACAGTACCTACACCATTTGCCCTAGTAATGATCAAACAACATCTTCAGGGGCAGAGCTCGATGTAAGTACCTTAGGACGCGCGAGAGTGGGAGAAGATCCCATTAGCTGTACCGACTAATGAGATCTTCTAGCAACAGACATATACCTAATTAAGCAATACCATCCAGATAGCGCTCGGCATCCAGCGCTGCCATGCAGCCGCTACCCGCTGAAGTAATTGCCTGACGATAGATATGATCCATCACATCGCCGCAGGCAAACACACCCGGCACGCTGGTCGCCGTTGCGTTACCTTCACTGCCCGATTTAACTTTGATATAGCCGCCGTTCATTTCCAGCTGGCCTTCAAAGATGCCGGTGTTGGGGCTATGGCCGATGGCAATAACCAGCCCCGGCGCATGAATCTCTTTGGTGGAGCCATCTTTGGTAGATTTCACCCGCACGCCGGTCACGCCGGTGTTTTCGCCCAGCACTTCCTCTCCTTCGTAGAACCATTCCAGAGCAATTTTGCCCGCCTCGGCTTTCTCGAAGAGTTTGTCTTGCAGAATCTTCTCGGCGCGCAGGGTATCGCGGCGGTGTACCAGCGTCACCTTGGAGGCGATATTGGAAAGGTAAAGCGCCTCTTCCACGGCGGTGTTGCCCCCGCCTACAACAATCACTTCCTGGTTACGATAGAAGAAGCCATCGCAAGTGGCGCAGGCAGAAACGCCCTGCCCCATAAACTGCTGCTCAGTGGGCAGCCCCAAGTAGCGTGCGCTGGCACCGGTCGCAATGATCAGCGCATCGCAGGTATAAGTACCGCTATCGCCTTTTAAAGTGTACGGCTTTTCACCTAAGCTGACTTCATTGATATGATCAAACAGCACTTCGGTATTAAACCGCTCGGCGTGCTGCTTCATGCGCTCCATCAGCTCGGGGCCTTGGACGCCTTCGGCATCGCCGGGCCAGTTATCCACATCGGTTGTAGTGGTCAATTGGCCACCTGCCTGTATACCGGTAATCAGCAGCGGCTTTAAGTTAGCCCGTGCTGCATACACCGCTGCGGTATACCCTGCAGGGCCGGAACCAAGAATAATCAAACGTTCATGACGCGTTTCCATGACACCACCTTTGTCACAATATTGAGCAGATAACGTTGCAAGAGAGTCTGCCTGAAATGGCGCCAAGTACAAGCTATTACAAGGGTTAGTCTACGCTATTAGGCAAAGATGCCTTGAAACTCTATGGTGAAACACCCATGTGCTATTAATAAGCCATACTATTGATTCGCCATACCAAGAAAAGCAGTGACCGTCGCGTAAACGCCAAGCAATCAGAGGAGAATGGAATGAGCAAGATACCCAACACGCTTCATACCTTAACGGCAGGAAGCCAAGAGTATCACTACTACAGCTTGCCCACGGCGGCTGAAACGCTAGGCAACATCGACCGGCTACCCAAGACGCTCAAAATCCTGCTCGAAAACCAGCTGCGCTTCGCTGACGATGAGAGCGTCGACCAGGAAGACATGCAGGCCCTGGTGGATTGGCAGAAAGAGGGCAAATCCAGCCGTGAAATCGGCTACCGCCCCGCCCGCGTGCTGATGCAAGACTTTACCGGCGTACCCGGCGTAGTGGACCTTGCTTCCATGCGGGCCGCCGTAGAAAAGCTCGGTGAAGACCCTGCCCGTATCAACCCGCTCTCCCCGGTTGACCTGGTGATTGACCACTCTGTGATGGTCGATAAATTCGGCAACGCGGCGGCGTTCCAAGAAAACGTCGATATCGAAATGCAGCGCAACGGCGAACGCTACGAGTTCCTGCGCTGGGGCCAAAAAGCCTTTGATAACTTCAGCGTTGTACCGCCCGGCACCGGTATTTGCCACCAGGTGAACCTGGAGTACCTGGGCCGCACGGTATGGACCAAAGAGGAAGATGGCAAAACCTTTGCCTACCCCGACACGCTAGTGGGCACCGACTCCCACACCACCATGATTAACGGTCTCGGCGTACTGGGCTGGGGCGTGGGCGGTATCGAAGCCGAGGCCGCCATGCTGGGTCAGCCGGTTTCCATGCTGATTCCCGAGGTGATTGGCTTCAAGCTGACGGGCAAGCTGCAGGAAGGCATTACCGCCACCGACCTCGTGCTGACCGTCACCGAAATGCTGCGCAAAAAAGGCGTGGTAGGTAAGTTCGTCGAGTTTTACGGCGATGGCCTGAAAGACCTGCCGCTGGCGGACCGCGCCACCATTGCCAACATGGCCCCGGAATACGGCGCCACCTGCGGCTTCTTCCCGGTGGATGACGAAACGCTCAACTACCTGCGCTTAACCGGTCGCGAAGATAGCCAGATCGCGTTGGTTGAGGCTTACAGCAAAGCCCAAGGCCTGTGGCGTGAGCCGGGTGACGAGCCTGTGTTCACTGACACACTCACAGCCTGGATATGAATGAGGTAGAAGCAAGCCTTGCAGGCCCCAAACGTCCGCAGGACCGCGTTGCCCTGAAAGATATGGCCAGCGCCTTTAACAAAGTCATGGAAGAGGACGGCAAAGCACGTCCCACCACCGAGAAGGGCAAACTTGCTTCGGAAGGTGGCCAAACAGCGGTGGGTATTGAGCGTAGCTACGAGCACGACTTCAAACACAGTGACAGCCAGTCCGTCACCATGGGCGAGCAGGACTTCAGCCTTGACCCCGGCGCGGTAGTGATCGCCGCCATTACTTCGTGCACCAACACCTCCAACCCAAGCGTAATGATGGCGGCAGGCCTGCTGGCCCGCAACGCCCGCGAAAAAGGCTTGACCACCAAGCCTTGGGTAAAAACATCGTTGGCCCCCGGCTCTAAAGTCGTCACCGACTATCTCGCCGCCGCCAATCTTAACGATGACCTAGACGCCCTAGGCTTCAACCTAGTGGGCTACGGCTGCACTACCTGTATCGGTAACTCTGGGCCGCTGCCGGAAGAGATTGAAAAAGCCATCAACAACGGGCGACCTCACCGTGGCCTCGGTGCTCTCTGGCAACCGTAACTTCGAAGGCCGCGTGCATCCGCTGGTGAAAACCAACTGGCTGGCCTCGCCGCCCCTGGTGGTCGCCTATGCATTGGCGGGCAACGTACAGCGCAACCTAACCACCGACCCGCTCGGCCAGGATAGCGACGGCAACCCGGTTTATCTGAAGGATATTTGGCCTTCACAAGCGGATATCGCTAGCGCCGTCGAGAAGGTCAATACCGAGATGTTCCGCAAAGAGTACGGCGCGGTCTTTGAAGGTGACGACACTTGGAAGTCGATCAAAGTGCCGGAAGGCAAAGTGTACGAGTGGCCGGAATCAACCTATATTCAGCACCCGCCCTTCTTTGAAGGGATGCAGCGGGAGCCAGACGCCATCGAGGACGTGAAGAACGCCCGCGTACTGGCGATGCTGGGTGACTCCGTCACCACCGACCATATCTCGCCTGCTGGCTCTATCAAGCCGGATAGCCCCGCCGGGCGCTACCTGCAAGAGCACGGCGTGAAGCCGGTCGACTTCAACTCCTACGGCTCACGCCGGGGTAACCATGAAGTGATGATGCGCGGCACCTTCGCCAACGTGCGCATCAAAAACGAGATGCTCGACGGCGTGGTAGGCGGCGAAACCCGCCACGTGCCGAGCGGCGAGCAGATGGCGATTTACGATGCCGCCATGAAATATAAAGAGGAAGGCACGCCGCTGGTGGTGATTGCTGGTAAGGAGTACGGCACCGGCTCCTCGCGGGATTGGGCGGCCAAAGGCACCCGTTTGCTGGGCGTGCGCGCAGTTATTGCCGAATCCTTCGAGCGTATCCACCGCTCTAACCTGATCGGTATGGGCGTGGTGCCGCTACAGTTCCCGGAAGGCGAAAGCCGTGAAAGCCTGGGATTAACAGGGGATGAGGAGATCTCGATTGCCGGTTTGAGCGACTTAAGCCCCGGCGGCACCGTTCAAGTCGTGATTAAAAATAGCGACGGGGAACGTACCGTTGATGCCAAGTGCCGAATTGATACCGTCAATGAGCTGGCGTACTACCGCCACGGTGGTATCCTTCACTACGTGCTGCGCAAGATGATCGGCGCAGCCTAGAGGTACGACCTCCCAATGCTTGCATAGCCCCCACCTCGGTGGGGGCTTTTTTTTGCCAGCGCGCCAGTTTAGAAGGCGCGACGACGATAGAAGCGGTACTCCGGCGACCAGCAAGCTTTTTCGATACGCTCGCGCAGCGCTGTACCACTGGTTTTCAACGCAACGCCGTTCTGCTGGGCTTGTGCGGCCACCTCAAAAGCAATCGACTTGCTGATATCACGAATCCGCGACAGCGGCGGCAGCAGCGCGCCTTTGCCTTCTTTGACCAGCGGTGCTTCACGGGCCAACGCCCGCGAGGCGCTCATCAGCATCTCATCGGTAACGCGGTTAGCGTTCGCGGCAATCACACCCAAACCAATGCCGGGGAAGATATAAGCGTTGTTGCACTGGGCAATCGGATAGGTGCGGCCGTTATAGACCACCGGTGCGAACGGGCTACCGGTGGCTACCAGCGCTTGACCATCGGTCCAACGAATCACATCCTCTGGCACCGCTTCCGCCTGGGAGGTCGGGTTCGAGAGCGGCATAATCACCGGATGTTCGCAGCCTGCGTGCATGGTACGTACCACCTGCTCGGTGAAGATACCGCGCTGGCCACATACGCCAATCAAGATCGTCGGTTTGATTTGGGCAATGGTCTCTTCCAAGCCCTGGCCGTTCCACTCCGCCACTAGCGAAGAGTCATGGGCCAAACGGCGCTGGAAATCCCGCTGCCACGTTTGATCCGTGGTCATCAAACCGTCACGGTCGACGATAAAGATGCGCGCCCGCGCTTCCGCTTCGGTCAGGCCTTCCGCCTCCATGGCGACCACGACCTGCTCGGCGATACCGCAACCGGCAGAGCCACCGCCAACAAACACCACGCGCTGCTGGGCAATGGTTTCTTCGCGGGCCTGGCAGGCCGCCATCAGCGTACCTACCACCACAGAGGCCGTGCCCTGCACGTCATCGTTGAAGCAGCACAGTTCGTTACGGTAGCGCTCCAACAGCGGCACGGCGTTGGCCTGGGCAAAATCTTCAAACTGCAGCAGCACGTTCGGCCAGCGGCGCTTCACGGCAGCAATAAACTCCGCCATAAAGGCATCGTACTCTTCCTGGCCTACCCGTTCATGGCGCCAGCCCATGTACATCGGGTCATCCAGCAGCGCCTGGTTATTGGTGCCTACGTCGATCATGATCGGCAGCGTATAGGCTGGGCTAATCCCGCCGCAAGCGGTGTAGAGCGCCAGCTTACCGATAGGAATGCCCATGCCGCCGATACCCTGGTCGCCAAGGCCGAGAATCCGCTCGCCATCGGTCACCACGATCACTTTCACGTTATCTTTGGTGGCGCTACGCAGGATATCGTCCATATGCTCGCGGTCCGGGTAGCTGATAAACAGCCCCCGGTGGTTGCGGTAGATATTGGAGAACTCCTGGCACGCCTGGCCAACCGTTGGCGTGTAGATAATCGGCAGCATCTCTCCAGATGCTCAGAGACGAGACGGAAATAGAGCGTTTCGTTGTCATCCTGAATGGCACGAAGGTGAATATGGCGCTCTAAATCGCTATGGCACTGCTGGTACTGGCGGTAAACACGCTCAAGCTGATCATCAATGGTTTCGACTTTTTGTGGCAACAAGCCTATCAGGTTAAACGCTAGCCGCTCCTCCTGAGTAAACGCGCTGCCTTTGTTCAATAGCGGCATTTCAAGCAGCGAAGGACCGGCGTAAGGAATGTACAGGGGGCGTTTACTCGTCGTAGACATAGGCACTCTCTTTTTATGTCAATTGCTGTTGCAATGCAGCAACGCTGGGCGTTGGCGGCGTTTAGGCGTAATGTAACATGCTAGTACGACAAAGGTGGCAGAGACATAAATAATGGCATCAAGTAGGAAGGGGAGTCGCCTCCCC
>NZ_MWVI01000015.1 GCF_002087295.1 Vreelandella lionensis
CCAAGCTGACGCTGTGGCGGTTTTGTTCGCTTGTAAGTGAGCAATTGCTAGGAGAGTCATCATGGCAAGCGCAAATGTAACCACGAAAGTACGTCAAGTACTGGATTCACCTGGGACGACGAACTCCCAGTGGAGCCGGTTGACATTGCTCGCTACCTGCTAATCACGAAGGGTGATGAGAAGCGCAACATCTCAATGGTTGGGCGCGAAGACATCACTTTCAGTGGCCAGGCGCGGTACGACCAAGAGAAAAAAAGGTATTACTGCGAATACAACGTCAATGAGCCCAGCTATCGCCAACGCTTCACTCAAGCTCACGAGCTGGGGCACGTTGTGTTGGGTCACGTCCGTAACGGAGTTAGCCCAAAACGCGATACTAGCTTTGCGGTGCGCTCGGATGATAAGGATGAAATTGACGCTAACCAGTTTGCGGCGGAGCTTCTGATGCCCGAAGAGTACGTGCGCACAGCAGTTAAGCGCGAATTTAATATCAATAAGCTGGCCAGCCTGTTCGACGTATCCACGGCAGCGATGCATTACAGACTCAAGAACCTAGGCCTGCTATAAGTTCTCTATGTCTTTCATTGAGCGTTACCATCGATATCTAGGCAAACACACACCTAAAACCAGTGACTCGGATGGAGGAGATACCGAGTCACTAGGCCTAGGTAAACGCTCCAATCCTGATGAACATAACGAAGAAGACTGGACGGGGACGAATACCCCTGAGCAGACAAAGCAAGACAGCGAGGAGCTTCAAAAGCGACATATTGAAGATTTAGATCGTGATAGAGTTACTCGTCATACGCAAGGTACGCAGCAAGTTGAGCAAATTATCACGCGTACAAAAACAGCATCTAAAAACTTCCTCATGTTATCCGTTACTGGTGCTATCATAATTTTCGTGGTTGGCTTTTTTTCATTGCCACAAACGCGAGAAATCTTGAATTTGATCCCATGTATAAACCTAGATACTGATATAGCAGCCTCAGGGAACTGGGTTATATATTTACTTCTGTTTCTGCCTACCACACTCATGGCCGTCTTAGGCATCACCCTCTGGATCACTGGCCTGAAGTTCTCGGCACAAATTTATGGCGGTATCCAAGGAGCAGAAGAAAAAGGGTCCAACGAAGCCGTCTCAGAGTGCCTCAAAACTGTTCAAGAACTCTTAAAGCAAAGTAGCGGATCACCGTGATCCAAGCCCCCGGCCAATGAGCCGGGGGTAATGGTTTATAACCCTATTGACGACCGATCTTCACTCAGGTGGCGCCTCAAAAAATTCCACCACCATCGCCCGCAGCTCCTCTGCTTCCCAAAACCCGGTCAGGATAGAAACGAACAAGGCCGCCGCTGCCAGCCATAGCGCTTTGCGGTTACTCCACTTCTGAGCTGCCTGCGAGCGTTTCCCCTCTTCCACCTGCGCCGTCAGTATGCGCAGCTGTTCATCGCTGTTTTCCGTCTGCCTTTTATGAAGCGCATCCCGTTCGGCTTGCTCAGCACGTGCCCGGCCATTTTCCTCAAAGAGAAACTGCATCGAGGCCGAGCTAGGAGGCGGCACTTGGGGCAGCTCACGGCGTGCAGGCTCGAAGTGGCTCACCGGCATATTGGCGAGTGTTTCTGCTGTTGGAGTCACATGACGTAGGCTATTCGCCATGAGAGCCTGCTGAGCGCTATGTTCTTCTGAGATCTGTTTGGCATAGTCGCTAAGGGTGTTATTAAGCGCTGCCATCGCGGCCTGGTCTTGCTTAGCCCATACCTCACCCACCTTAGCTAAAGTATCCGCTGAGGATTGACCAATCAGACTAAGCGATGCCGCTTGCCGTAGGGTTTGCTCATAAGCCGCCATTTGCTCAGCAGCGTGCCTCACCGTCTGGCTTTCAAAAAAAGCCTTCGAATAATAATCAGCGGCCGCCCTGTACAAAATGCTATCCAGATAATGCAGCTCTTCATAAGCGCGGGTAAACACACCGATCGGAAAGCCCATGGCCAAGTAGGGAGTAGAAACAGGCGTCAGGTGAACGTCGTCATTAGCGTCCACTAATAAGGCCACCCGTTCAGCGGGCGGAAAAGAAGGCACCCGTTCCAACCTTCCGTTTTTAAGCACTAACGGTTTCGATTTTTCCATTCTCCCCCCTACCTTAATTATGATTCCAAACAAAAGCCCCCAACCAATCCATGGCCAGGGGCGTGGGTGCCGCATCCTTCTGGCGGAGCACTGGGGCAACGCGTGCTATTAGGCGACAACACCACTATGGCAAATAACATCAACCCATGATGTAAGCGATTTGCCACACTTTTGTAAGACATTGACTACACGGCCCAACACCTCGCCTGCCTGACCACCACACCCTTGAACTGCTGCGCCGTGACAAAGCAGCCCTGGCCACCACCGGCTGGCAACAAGCGGCAACGGCTGCCTACGCGATGGGATTTAAACAATCGGTACTCACCTTCCACTTCCGCGACCACCAGGTCAGCGTGGCCAAACGAACGCGCCTCATCCACCACCAGCACATCGCCCTCCATCCACGGCCCGCCTGGCTGCGCGTCTTCGCTTATCTCCACCAGAAAGCAGCTGGGGGGAAATTTTCGGCTATCCATTTCGGCCACCGCTGGGTGCTCCACGCCCACCACCACTGGCCCCAAGTAATTAACTCGCATGATGTTGCCCTGTACTTGCTCCACATTTAGCGACGACTATTAGTGTTTGCCTGTCGCATCCCTTAGGGTTAATACTGTACAAATTGACAGTAGATAACAAGAGTTATAGTTTTGATGGGTGCGTTCAGCTATTGCACAGGCCGCGCAACCTTACTAAGGGTTAATATCAGTAGTGCTGACGAGGTGAGCAGTGAAAACACAAGATATAAAAGCAGTTGCCAATATTGCTAATTAAACCCCTCAACTTTCCAAAGCAAACTCTTTTTCACAAAGACTCATTTGATTAACGGCCACATGAGAAAGCTGTTCAGACTTCACTAAACCCTTAATCTTATCAACATTAAAAGAGCTCATATTTGCCCCACAGTAAACACTATGAATACAAGAAGGTGGGATATCAAAAAGAAAAACTTTATCTTCATCGACCAAAAAATCATGCCGCTTCTTAAAATTTTTAATATACCTCCATTCATCTTCATAAGACCAGCACTCAGGCTTCCAAAAAAGAGCCTTGGAATCACCCAGCTCATCTATCGTCAAGTGTAGTCTTTTATGACTATATTCTACTTTACCAAGGCCAAAATATTGTCTTTCACCTTGCGGACTAAATTCTGAAAAAAAGGTGTTTTCGGTGTCAAAAGCAATAGCAAATCCTGAATGAGAGCCCGAGTAGTGCGACCACATCAAAAGATTGTCAATATTCTCAGAAAGAGACAATATTCCTACAGACTCTCGCAAATAAGACAAAATTTCGTCAAGCTTCTGCCTACCCACCCCCTCGTTAAACTGTTTTATGACATGGGGAAGTCGATGTTTTGCCAGTGCATAAAATTTACTAAAGGACATCTGCTTATCAAAGCCTGAGTCTTTATAAGCCTGTCGAACCCCGTCTTCTATTGATTCTCTTTTTGAGTTCTCTGACAGCAAGTAGGGAAAATAAGGCTTCAACTCAAACGGATCATTAAGAGAGCCAGCCTGCGTAAACCTAATTTTCAAGTTCTCTAAAACATCGATTCTTTCGGCAGTTAAATATTTATATAGCAACATAAAAAAACCCCAAATAATTTACGCTCATGCTCTCATCTTGCGTTCATTTCAAAACTAACGATGCACCGCATCACTCCCCAGCGCCTTTTACAGTAAAATCAACTGCCATCAGGCGTATAAAATGGATGATGCTGGATATACTCAACGTTTCTATCACTTATAGAAACAACAGATCCCGCCTTCCTGTCATAAGCAATTACAAAGCTTCCTAATTTACCAAGAACACTGTAACTGCATGTTTGACAGTTAATCAGCTTAACAATCGGCATTTGATTGTCTAAACGATTAAGCTCATTAATTTTTATGCCAGATGCCCAGCTAGGAGAAAAGGAAATGAGAGCTAAACCAATAAAGAAAGTCGCCGAATAAGCATGTGCTTCTGCTGGACTTTTGAAATACTTTTCACCCCATGGGGTATAGGGGAAAAACTCGGGAATAAAAACCATACAGATTACAAATATAAAATTAAAGACTTCATAGCTAGGCACCAAAAAATCCAGCCGTGAAAGAACAAATGAAATTACGCCCCCAAAAAAGTAAAGTATAAAGCAATAAAGATTGTCAAATTGTGAAATTCTTCTATTTCTAAAGAATGTAAAAGCTCGATTTACAAATATAACAAAAACCATCAAAGCCACATAGCCTATAAGAAATTCAAGAGGTGCAAACACAACATCTTGAAATGAAATATAATCTAGCGCGTTGACACCGAAATCCTGCCAATAAAAATAA